>CACOAO010000004.1 GCA_902625215.1 uncultured SAR116 cluster alpha proteobacterium | reverse complement strand
TAAATGATTTACTTCAAATCAAAGGTAAAGGTGGAGTATATAGATATGTTGCTTTTAATCAAGAAGCAAAAAATATGATAGAGATGTGGCTGCTTCTAAGGTCCTCAGTAAAAAAATTTGCAAATAATAAGTATATTTTTCCAAGTAACGATGGTATAGGACACATAAGTAGACAAAAAATACATAAAGATTTATCCGAACTATCAAATATTGGGAATATGAAAACTTTAAATGTTTCACCGCACAAAATCAGGCATAGCTTTGCTACACATATGTTAAATCGTGGTGCTGATTTAAGGTCTTTACAAAAACTTCTTGGTCATGCTGATATCAGTACAACAGAAGTTTATACCAAAGTTCAGTCTAAAAGATTAGCAGGTCTTTTAAATGACATCCACCCATTAAATAAAATTAACTTGAAGAAAACAGAAAGTTTTAAAAATGATTAAGCATTTTTTAGCATTTGAAAAACAAATAGCAGATCTTGAAGGAAAGATAGAGGAGCTTCGTCATTTATCTTCTGGAAATGATATAAATATTGCAGAGGAAATAGGTAAACTTCAATTTACTGTATCAGAAAAGTTAAAATCTACGTACTCCAAATTAAGCCCCTGGCAAAAAGTTTTGGTTTCAAGACACCCTGAAAGACCTCATTTTCAAGACATAATTCAAAATTTGTTTGAGGAATATATTCCTTTGTCTGGTGATAGAAATTTCTCTGATGATAATGCTCTTACAGGTGGCACAGCTTTTTTTAAAGGAAGAAGCGTTGTTTTGATTGGTATTGACAAAGGAAAAAATACGCAAGATAGAATTCACAAAAACTTTGGTATGACTAGACCTGAAGGTTATAGAAAAGCTGAAAGATTAATGCAACTAGCTAATGACTTCTCAATACCAGTGCTAATGTTTGTTGATACAGCTGGCGCCTATCCAGGAAAAGGTGCAGAACAGAGAGGTCAGGCGGAAGCTATTGCAAAATGCTTGCAAAAAAGCCTAGAAATTACTGTCCCTTCTATTTCAGTTATAACTGGCGAAGGTGGTTCCGGAGGAGCAGTTGCTTTAGCAGTTGCTAATAACACTTTAATGTTAGAGCATTCAGTTTACTCTGTAATATCTCCAGAGGGTTGCTCCTCAATTTTATGGAGAAGTTCTGATTACGCAGATCAAGCTGCCGAAGCCTTAAAATTGACAGCACAAGATATGAAAAGATTTAATATTATAGATGAGATAATACCTGAACCTACTGGAGGTGCCCATAGAGATCCAATAAAAACCATAAAAAAAATAGGAGATGTTATTGAAAAGAGACTTAATGAGTTGTTACTTATGGGCGAAGAAGAATTATTTGAATTAAAGGAAAAAAAATATTTAGAAATTGGTTGAGTAATATCTTTTTGAATGTAAAGAAGGTATAGCATTTCTTGTTTTAACTACTTCATTTAGATCAATATTTTTATGAATTATTCCAATTTCCTTTTTCGCATCTTCTAAAACTTCTCCCCACGGAGACACTATCAATGAATGTCCATAGCTAATTCTACCACATTCGTGGTGACCAGTTTGAGCAGGTGCAACAATGAAGGCACCAGTTTCTATGGCTCTAGCCTTTAATAATGTGTGCCAATGAACAGCTCCTGTCAAATTGGAAAAAGCAGATGGCACAACAATTATTTCAGCTCCATTTACTGCTAAGTCTTGATATAAATTTGGAAAGCGTAAATCATAGCAAATTGTCAAACCAATTTTAATTTTATTTTTTTTAATTTTTGCAATTACTGCTTTATTTCCATGTTGATAAGTGTCGGATTCTCTAAAAATATCACCATTTGGTAGATTTACATCATACAAATGGATCTTGTCATATTTATATAAAATATTTCCTTCAGGTCCAATTAAAAAGGACCTGTTTACTAACTTATCACTTGCTTTAATAGGTAAGGAGCCGATTAAAACAAAAATTGAATTAATCTTTGCTATTTCTCTTATAGTTTGCAGACTAAAATTTTCATTTTCAGTTTTAGCCAATTCTTTTGTTAAAATAGAATTTTTTTGAAGTGATGTAGCGCATTCAGGCAAAGTAATTAATTCTGATTCAACATCAAGTGCTTTATTAACCAAATCTTTGATTGTCTTTAATGTACTCTTTTCATTTTCAGATGATGAGTATTGAAGACAGGAAATTGATAAGTTACGTTTCATATTATTTCATGAAAATTTCTAAGTTATCTTCTTCATCTTGCTTATATAAATCGTCACATCCACCTATATGACTATCTTTGAAAAATATTTGTGGTACAGATGTTCTTCCACCAGATTTTTTTATCATTTCATTCCTCTTATTGTAATCTAAATCAATATCTATTTCTTCAAAAGGAATATTTTTCTTTTGTAAAAGAGATTTAGCACGATAACAAAATGCACATAATGAACTGGTATAAATTGTTATATTTTTTTTCATTATAAACCCCAAAATTTATCAAAATAAGTCTTGTATGCAATAAATGAGAGCATCATCAGCTGGTGGCATCCTGTATTTTCTGAGCATATTTGGTTTAACCCACATAATTTCATTATTTTCCATAGATTTTGGCTGGCCTTCCCATCTTCTACATACGTATAAAAGCAAAAGCAACTGAAACTCTTCATAATCAAATTCACTAAAAGATAACGGCGAAATACATTTGTTATTTATGTTAATATCAAGTTCTTCTTTTATTTCTCTTACTAGTGCATTCTCTGGCACTTCACCAGTCTCAACTTTTCCACCTGGAAACTCCCAAAATCCTGCTAAATGTTTATTTTTAGGCCTTTTTGTCAATAAAATTTCGTCAGCATCATTAATTAATGCTAATGAAACGACAATTTTAATTTTTTTATGACCTATAATCGGCATTTATATCTATATATTTATGCGTTAGGTCACATGTATATACAACAGCACTTGATTTACCTATCCCAACGTCAATTTCAAGAAAAACTCTATCTTGTTTTAAATGTTCTGTTGCTCGTAATTCTGAATAGTTTTCATAAATCATTCCATCTTTTGTAACTTGTTCATCACCAATATAAATTTTAATTTTATCTCTATTTGCTGGTTGACCGGACTTTCCAATAGCCATAATAATTCTACCCCAATTTGCATCTTCTCCAGCAATTGCAGTTTTAACCAAAGGTGAATTTGCAATGGAAAATGCTATTATTTTTGCTGATTTTTTAGATTTAGCACCTGTAACTTTAATAGTTATAAATTTTGAAGCACCTTCTCCATCTTTAATTATTAATTTAGCAAGTTCTAACATTAAGCTAAATAAATTTTCTTTGAATTGAATCAAGCGCGCATCGTTAAACTTATTAACTGGCTTGTGTTTCGCTTTTCTTGTAGCCACCAATAAAACAGTATCACTTGTAGATGTGTCACTATCTACAGTTATAGAATTAAAGCTTAACTCATTACTAGATACAATTAATTTCTGAAGAATATTTGATGATATATTAGCATTAGTAAAAATAAAACTTAGCATAGTAGACATGTTAGGTGCGATCATACCTGAACCTTTTGCAATTCCAACAATTTCAATTTCAGAATCGTCGATTTTACAAATTCTTTTGCTTACTTTTGTAAATGTATCAGTTGTTTTGATTGCAGTAGCAGCTTTTACCCAATCTGGATATTTCAATGGGGACATTAATTTTATACTTCTTATAACCACGTCAGGATCTAATTGTTCCCCAATAACTCCAGTAGAAGCAGTATATATTTGATTAATTTTGCAATTTAACTTTACCGAAAGATATTTTGAAATTTTCAAAACTGTTTCTTCACCTATTTTCCCAGTAAATGCATTCGCGTTACCTGAATTAACCAAAATTGCTCGTGCAATTGGGTCTTTGTATTTGGTGAGATTTTTTTTACATTGATTTACAGAAGCACTTGAGGTTAAGGATTTTGTAAAAACTCCAGCAATAGCTGATTTTTTTTCAAGCTCTATTAGAAGAAGATCGTCTTCATTATCTTTGGTTTTTTTAATGCCAGAGTGTATGGTTGAAACTTTGATGTCTTTCAAAAGATGATATCTGGTACTTTTTTCCATAACCTAATTTTAACTGATACTAACTATTAATTTCTTGAACAACTTTTCTAAAATCAAAAATTTTTATGCTTTTATTTTTTCTGAGTTGTTTTTCAAGATTTGATAAAGAATTTTGTTTTATTCTCTCAACAATGTTTTGCTTAATATCATTAATTTTTTTTGGTCTAGAATTCCTAATATCATTCAACATTATTATATGATAACCAAATCTAGTTTTAACCGGCTTTTTTGTAATTGTTCCTTTTTTTAATTTTAATATTGCTTCTTCAAACTCTTTAACCATTTGACCAGATCTAAACCATCCCAAATTACCCCCTTTTTCTTTTGAGGGTCCAACAGAGTAGGATTTTGCTAGTTCTGAGAATTTTGATTTATTTTCTAATTTTTTTATTATCTGAAATGCTTCATCCTCTTCATTTACCAAGATATGGCTAGCATTAAATTCTTTGAAAGTCTTAAAGTTTTCGAGGTATTTTGTATAGAAATTCTTAATTTTTTCTTCAGACGTTTTGTTTAGTAGAAAATTGTTAAGCCAATATTGCGCTATTATTTGATCTTTATTTTTTTTTAATATATCAATAACCTCTTCTTGCTTGTCGAATTTATCCTTATAAGCCTGTTTAGTAATTAAGTGCTGGTTAATTAATTCATTTACAATTTTTGGATATATTTCAGAAAGAGGTTTATCTTTGATTTTTTTTGGCAATCTATTTGTTGCATTTAGTACATCCTGTGCTGTAATAACATGATTATCAACTGTGGCTACTGTAACTTGTTTTGGTTCTTTAGCCTCTGCAATAGGTAAAGTTAAAATTAAAAGAAAATTTGTTAGAATAAAAATTATTTTATAGCAAGACATTTTGGTATAATCCAATTATAAGATTATTTTTTACAGGTTTTTTTAAGTCAACACAAGGAATGATGTTCAATATTTATCGTATTCGTAGATTTTATAAAATATTTCTGTAAATGATTGGAGCACTTTTATATGTTAAGCAAACTTACTTCTAAATTTTTTGGCTCTTCTAATGAGAGGCAGATAAAAAAATATAAACCTATAATTGATCAAATTAACAACTTAGAAAACGATTTTTCAAATTTGTCGGATGAACAATTAAAATTAAAGACAAAATCCTTTAAAGATAGATTATCAAATAATGAGAGTTTAAAAAACATTTTACCAGAAGCATTTGCTACTGTCAGAGAGGCTTCAAAAAGAACATTAAAGCAAAGGCATTTTGATGTTCAATTGACTGGTGGGGTTGTCCTGCATGAAGGCAAAATAGCTGAAATGAAAACTGGTGAAGGAAAAACATTAGTTGCAACTTTAGCATGTTACTTAAATGCTCTAGAAGGTAAAGGTGTTCATGTAGTTACTGTAAATGATTATTTGGCTAGAAGAGATTCAGAATGGATGGGTCAAATATATCATTTTTTAGGAATGACAGTTGGTTGCGTTGTCTCGTCCATGGACGATGACCAAAGAAGAATTGCCTACAATGCTGACATTACTTATGGGACTAATAATGAATTTGGATTTGATTATCTTCGGGATAATATGAAATATAATCTAGCCGACATGGTTCAGCGACCATTTAACTTTGCTATTGTAGATGAAGTTGATTCTATCTTAATTGATGAAGCTAGAACACCCCTAATTATTTCTGGACAATCTGAAGATTCTTCAATTTTGTATAAATCAATTAATAAATTCATCCCGTCATTAAAAGAAGATGATTACGAATTAGATGAGAAGCAAAGAACATGTAATCTTACTGATGATGGAATTGAAAATATAGAAAAAGCATTAAGGGTAGCTAATGTTATTAAAGAGGGAAACCTATTTGATGTAAAAAACATTTCTTTATTACACCATATAAATCAAGCATTGAGAGCACATAAGTTATTCAAAAAAAATACCCATTATATGGTTAAAAACGATAATGTTATAATAATAGATGAGTTCACTGGACGTGCAATGGAAGGCAGGCGTTTTGGAGAAGGACAGCATCAGGCAATAGAAGCCAAAGAAAATGTTACTATACAGCCAGAAAATCAAACCCTTGCTAGCGTAACTTTTCAAAATTATTTCAGAATGTATCCTAAACTAGCAGGAATGACAGGAACAGCTTTGACAGAAGAAGGAGAATTTTCTGAAATTTACAACCTTCAAGTTTTAGAAATTCCTACAAATTTGAAAATTGCTAGAAAGGACAAAAATGATGAAATTTATAAAACTAATGAAGAAAGAGACCAGGCCGTAATCAAATTAATTGAGAGTTGTCAAAAAAATAATCAGCCTGTTTTAGTTGGAACAGTATCAATTGAAAAGTCAGAAATATTATCAAAATTGTTAACTGCTAAAAAAATTAAACATGAAGTACTTAATGCTAAATTTCATGAACAAGAAGCGCAAATTATTGGTTATGCTGGTATGCCTGGGGCAGTTACTATAGCCACTAATATGGCTGGTAGAGGAACTGATATTCAACTAGGTGGAAATTTAGAAATTAGAGAGGCTAAAGAAATCAAAACAGCTTTGGATAAAACTAAGGAGGTTAATGATTTAAAAATTGACATTGAGGAAAAGAAAAAAATAGCACTTTCTGCAGGAGGTTTGTATGTCATAGGAACTGAACGCCATGAAAGTCGAAGAATTGATAATCAACTGAGAGGAAGAACAGGCAGACAGGGTGACCCAGGTAGATCCAAGTTTTTATTATCACTTCAAGATGATTTGATGAGAATATTTGGGTCTGAGAGACTAGAATCAATGTTAGGTAAACTTGGGTTGGAAAAAGGCGAAGCTATAGTTCATCCCTGGATTAATAAAGCTGTAGAAAAAGCGCAAGGTAAAGTTGAGGCACATAACTTTGAGATAAGAAAACAATTATTAAAATTTGATGATGTTATGAATGACCAGAGAAAAGTAATTTTTGATCAAAGAAAAGATATAATGAGATCAGATGATATAAGTACCATGATAAGTGACATGCGTCATGAAGTAATTGAAACAATTGTATATCAATCAATACCTGATCAAAGTTACCATGATGAATGGGATGCAAAAAGATTGTCTTCAGATGTAAAAAACTATTTAGGACTTACTGTACCAATTAATGAGTGGGTTAAAGAAGATGGAATTATTGAAAAAGAAATTATAGCTCGTCTTACCGATTTGTCTGATAAATATATGGCGGAGCGAGCAGTTAATTTTGGCGTTGAAGTTTTTAGGCAAGCGGAAAAAACACTTCTATTGCAAGTATTGGATCAAGGCTGGAAAGATCATTTACTTATGTTAGATCAAATGAGACAGTCAATAGGTTTACGAGCCTATGCCCAAAAAGACCCTTTAAATGAATATAAAAGAGAATCCTTTGAATTATTTGAAGAAATGCTTGATAAATTAAGAAAAACAATTACATCTGTTCTATCTTTTATTGAAATACAAAAAGAGGAAAATTTAGAGAATGAAACGGACAATGAACCATTACAGGTTCTAAATAACAAAATTCCAAGAAACGCAATTTGTCCTCGTTGCGACTCTGGGAAAAAATATAAACACTGTTGTGGTAAGTATTAGGTATAATGATTAAATATAAATTAAAGTGTAAAACTGAGTTTTGTTCTAACCAAAAGGAATTTGATGGTTGGTTTCAAAATATAGAAGCTTTCGAAAACCAAAAAAAACAAGGCTTAATAACCTGTCCAATTTGTGGTAGTGATAAAATAGTAAAATTATTAACAACTCCAAGCCTCAACACAACCAAAAAATTTAAAGATGTCAAAAATAAAATTAATTCAACTCTAATTGCTGAAGATAATTTAATGGCCAACACTAACTTGAAAAATGTTTCAACTATATTGAGAACAATAAAAAAAGAGATTCAAAAAAACTCCACTTTTGTTGGTAAAGAATTTGTATCTCAAGTCCGTTCAATGAAAGAAGGCAAAATTAAAGAAAAGCCAATTCATGGTCATGGTTCAAACAAAGAAATACAAGAATTAAGAGATGATGGTATAGATGTTTTAAATATTCCTTGGATATCTGATGATCATTAGATTAAATTTTAATACCTGCTGCTCCATAATTAACTGCCAAATTTGACGTTAGTATAAAATCTCCAAATTGTTTGTTAATTATATCCTTTAATTCAAATGTAGGAGCAAAACCCACAAAATTGTCTAATATAATATTATGCTGTTCGGCCTCCTTGCTCAAGGTTTCTGGGGTGAGAAACTTTTGAGTATCGTGAGTTCCTTTAGGTACAACTTTTAAAACATTTTCTGCAAAAAATTTTCCGAATAATATTCCTAAAATAGATTTATTGATTGTAGTAAATACTACAAGCCCACCTGAGCAACATAGTTTAGATATATCTGATAAAAAAATCCTTCTATCATTTACATGTTCTATTACTTCAGAAGCAATAACTAAATCGAACTTATTTAAATCTTTTCCTTCTCTAAGCTTAAGGAGTTCTGAAGTTGTAATACATTTGTAATTAATTTCTAAACGACTTTTCTTTGCATGCTTTTTTGCGACGTCTATTGCACTCTTTGAGGCGTCAATACCAGTTACATTTGCACCTAATCTTCTTAATTTTTCAGACAAAATTCCTCCACCACAACCAATATCTAAACAGTCAATACCATTTAGAAAACCAAACCCCTTTTGATGAGTATCAAAAATTCTTGTTGCATTCTGTCTAATAAATTGAATTCTTGCATCTGACATTTTATGTAAAGCCGAAAATGGACCAGACTTATCCCACCATTTGTTGCTAAATGAAGAAAATTGTTCTATTTCTTTTTTGTCTACGGTATTAGTCATTATTAATTTTTGTGTTTTTAATGATAGGATATGATTGAAAAGGATAACAGAAATTTGAAACTTGTGGTACTAAAATTTGGAGGAACTTCTGTTGCAGATGTGCCTCAAATAAAAAAAATTGCTTTAAAAATTAAAAAAGAAATAAATTTAGGTAATAAAGTCATTGTTGTAGTTTCAGCGATGGCTGGGGTTACTAATAATTTAATAGATTTAGTTAAAAGCACATCTCAAACCCCTCTTTACTCAGAATATGATGTAGTTCTATCTACAGGGGAACAAGTTACTTCTGCTTTGTTAGCAATTGCTTTAGATAATTTAAATATAAAAGCTCGCTCTTGGTTAGGATGGCAAGTGCCAATAATTTCTGACAAATCTCATGGTAAAGCCATTATTGAAGAAATTAAGACAGAACAAATATCAAAATTTTTAGAAAAAAATGATGTTGCAATAATATCAGGATTCCAAGGTGTGTCTCAAGAAAATAGAATAACAACTCTTGGAAGAGGTGGTTCAGATACCTCAGCAGTAGCAATATCTGCTGCCTTTTCAGCTGAACGTTGTGATATTTACACTGACGTAGATGGTGTTTATACGACTGATCCACGAATAGTGAAAAGTGCAAAAAAACTTGATATAATTACTTATGAAGAAATGCTAGAATTAGCTTCTCAGGGTGCAAAGGTTCTTCAAACTAGGTCTGTAGCATTAGCAATGAAATACGATGTCAAATTGAGAGTTCTTAGTAGCTTTGAAGAATTGCCTGGAACTTCCATAATTAAAGAGGGAAAAAATATGGAGAAATCTGAAATAAGTGGAATCGCTCATAGCTTAAATGAAGCTAAAGTTACATTGTCTGGTGTTCCAGACCAACCTGGTCAGGCGGCAGATATCTTTGGTGCTTTAGCAAAACACTCTATAAATGTAGATATGATTGTACAATCTTCCTCTATAAATTATGAAGCTACTGATATTACTTTTACTATACCAGAAACTGATTTGATAAGGGGTGAAAGTATAATAAAAAAAATACAAAAAAAGATTGGATTTAAAAAATTTATTACTGATACAAATGTAGTTAAAATTTCAGTTGTTGGCAATGCTATGAGAACCCAGTCAGGTATTGCAAAAACAATGTTTGAGACATTAGCCAATAATCAAATTAACATCCATGTTATTTCGACTAGTGAAATAAAGATTTCTGTACTTATCTCATCAGATTATTACGAACTTGCCATGAGATCACTTCATACTGCTTTTGGTTTAGATGTTTAATTATTATTCAGTAAATTTTTGTAGATTTGTGCCGTTAAAACAAATGTTGATTTAAAAAGTAACTCATTATAAACTACGACCTCGTGAGGAGTATTAATGTCTGTTAAAGATGAAAAAAAAAAGGTAAGCTCACCTTTTGATGAAGAAAAAAAAGTAGATAATTCTGTATCAGACGCTATTAGTGAAGCATTTGATAATGCTGAACTTTCAACAGTCGGTAAATTGTGTCTTGATGCAAGATTAAATAAAGGCTTTACCCAAGAACAAGCTGCAGCTTTATTGAAAGTTAGAGTCAAAATTATAAAAGATTTCGAGGACGGAGAGCATATTGATTTACCTGGACTAGCTTATAAGGTTGGATTTGTTAGGTCTTATGCTCGTTTGTTGGGTCTTGATGGTGATTTATTAGTAAGTGAATTCAAAGAAAGTTTAGAATTAAGTACCTTTAAAGAAGAATATAGATTTCTTACTCCAGAGCTCAATAAAAACAACTTTATTCCTATTGGAGCAGTTGTTTCTGTCTTCATTGCTATTTTATCTTATACTGGTTGGTATTATAGTGACAGGAGTAATCAAGTAGAACAGATATCAGACATTAGAACAGTTGATTTGTCCAAAAAAAGAGCTGAAATTGAGAATAATAGCTATGTTATAATAGAAGAAAATTTCAATTACACCAGTTTGCCCTCTTCTACTAGTGAGTATAGTGATAAAAATAATGAAGTGACAAATCATAAAATAAACTTGAATAAGAAAAAAATTGAAAACAATATTTCAGAAAATGTTGAAATTGCTAAAATTGAAACAACTAAAAATGATTTAATTGATAATAATTTAATGGATGATCAAACCAGTGAGATGTCTGCTACTGCAAATGAAAGAGACCCTAGTACTGAAATGGTACTAAAAGCTACAGGTAATAGTTGGGTGGAAATCGAAGATCTAGATGGTAATATTCTTATGACAAGACTTATGAGGCCAGGTGAGACGTATGTTGTTCCTGATATAAATGGATTAACGTTTAACACAGGAAATGCTGGCGCTTTATCTTTATCACAAGGTGATATGATTATTCCAAAATTAGGGGAAATAGGTGAAATATTAACTGCTCGACCTTTAAATATCAAAACTTTTTCTTCAAAACCATCTTCACCAGATTAATTTCATATTGAAATTGATTTAACTTCTCAATATTTCATTTTGTAGGATATAATAATGAGCATTAGACCTTACAGGCAAATAGAAAGAAGAAAATCAAGAAAAATTAAAGTTGGAAATATTTTTGTAGGTGGAGACTCTCCTATAACCGTTCAAACAATGACTAATACTCTTACTACTGATGTAGATGCTACATTAGAACAAATAAACAAAACGGTAGAAGCAGGTGCAGACATCATAAGGGTTTCGTGTCCTGATAAAGAGTCTACTTTAGCACTAAAAAAAATAGTTAAATTGTCACCAATTCCTATTGTAGCTGACATACATTTTCATTATCTAAGAGCTATAGAGGCCGCAGATGCGGGAGTAGCCTGTTTAAGAATAAATCCTGGAAATATTGGTAATGCAGAAAAAGTCAAAGAAGTTATAAACGCCGCCAAGCAAAACGAAACTTCTATAAGAATTGGAGTAAACGCAGGCTCTCTAGAAAAAAGTATTCTTGATAAATATGGTGAACCTACTCCAGAAGCATTAGTTGAATCTGCTTTAAGTCATATTCAAATTCTTAAAGATCACGATTTTCACGAGTACAAAATTAGCGTAAAGGCATCAGATGTTTTTCTTGCAGTAGCTGCTTACACTCAATTAGCAGACTTAGATGATTGTCCTTTGCATATAGGTATCACAGAAGCAGGAAGTCTAAGATCCGGAACAGTTAAATCCTCTATAGGATTAGGAAATTTATTGTGGGCAGGTATTGGTGATACTATAAGAGTCTCTTTGTCAGCTCACCCTGCTGAAGAAATTAAAGTTGGTTATGAAATGTTAAAATCTCTGGGTCTAAGAAGAAGGGGAGTTACTGTAATCTCTTGTCCTTCATGTGCAAGACAGCAATTTGACGTTATAAAAACAGTTCAAGAAGTTGAAGAAAGGTTAGAGCATATAACTGAGTCAATTACGGTCTCAATTATCGGTTGTGTTGTAAACGGTCCAGGGGAAGCTAAAGAAACTGATATTGGTTTAACAGGCGGTGGGAAAGGTAATCATCAAATATATGTAAATGGCATTACAGATCATATAATTAGAAATGAAAATGTTGCCGACTATATAGTGAATTTTGTTCAAAAAGAAATTGAACAAAGAAAAAATAATCAATAAAAATAATTTTTAGTCATATAGGCTTATAATGGAAAAATTAAGAAAAGTAAGAGGCGTACATGATTTGTTGCCCAACGAATTACATAATCATAATATTGTTGTAAATACCGGATTAAAAATTTCAGATAAATATAATTATTCCCAAATTGAAATACCTATATTTGAATTTGCTGAAGTTTTTACAAAACCACTAGGTAAATCAAGCGACATCGTAACAAAGGAAAATTATATTTTTAAAGATAGAAGTGAAGATGAATTAATGTTAAGACCTGAAGGTACTTCTGGTGTAGTTAGGGCATTTTTAAATGCAGGTTTAGTTCAAGATGTACCCCAGCGCTTTTCATATTGTGGTCCGATGTTTAGGTATGAAAGACCCCAAAAGGGAAGGCTCAGACAATTTAAACAATTTGGTGTTGAATGTTTAGGTTTAAGTAACTCAATGGCCGACGTTGAAGTAATATCTTTAGGTTACGATTTTTTGAGTCAGTTAAGCCTTTTAGATAAAATTGATTTAAAAATTAACACCCTAGGAGATCTTGAAAGTAGAAAGAACTATAAACAAGCGCTTGTTAATTATTTAAATGATTATCAGTCCAAACTTTCTAAAGATAGTTTAAATAGATTATCAGTAAACCCTCTCAGAATACTAGATTCTAAAAACGAAGGAGATAAGAAAATTGTTGAAAATGCTCCAAATATTATAGAATATTTAAATTCTCACTCAAAAAGACATTTTGACGATATTTGTATTGGCTTAGATCATTTAAATATAAAATATACTATTGATAAAAATCTTGTTAGAGGACTAGATTATTATTGTCATACTGCGTTTGAATTCACAACAAATGAACTTGGTTCACAAGGAACTGTACTTGCAGGTGGTAGATACGATGGATTATCCAAAATGTTAGGTGGCCCAGATGTGCCTGGAGTTGGGTGGGCTGCAGGTATAGAAAGATTAGCATTGATGATTCAGAGTAACTTTGATGATAAAATAGATGTAGCTTTAATTGCTCGATCTGAAAATATTAATTATTTATTAATGCCAATAATGAAAAAATTAGTACAAACAGAAATTAAATCTGAAATTATATATACTGGAAGTTTATCAAAAAAGTTTAAAAGAGCCAATAAAATTAGAGCTTCATACGCAATAATTATAGGTGAAGAAGAAATAAATAAAAAACTAATCAGATTTAAAGACATGAAGCTTGGTAGTGAAGAATTTTTAGATTTGAATCAAGCAATAAAAAAAATAAAAAAAATAAGTTAAGGTTTGGAGTGAAATTTGAGTATAAAAAACAAAATAGACAAAATCATAGTTAGGCAAAAGGAGATTGAAAATTTACTTGTTAATTCTATTGAATTAAAACCATCTGAATTAGCTAATTTGTCAAAAGAATTATCTGAAATTAAATCAATAACCGACCTTGTTAATAAAAAGGATATTTTAGTAAAAGAAATTTTAGATCTAAGTGAAATTATTAATGATAAAAACGCAGATGAAGATATTAAAGATATTGCAACTAATGAGTTCCATGCGTTAAAAGAAGATATTAATAACCTTGAAACAGAAATTCAATTTTCATTATTACCTAAAGATATAGATGATACTAGAAATGTAATTTTGGAAGTTCGTGCTGGCACGGGAGGTGATGAAGCTGGCTTGTTTGCTTCTGATCTTTTCTCAATGTACGAAAAGCTATCTATTAAAAATAAATGGAGATTTGAGGTCATGGAAGTATCAGAAACAAACGTAGGGGGATATAAGGAGGCACAAGCTAATATTATTGGTAATGGAGTCTTTGGGAGATTGAAATTCGAATCAGGTGTTCATAGAGTCCAAAGAGTGCCGTCCACGGAAACTAGTGGAAGAATTCATACCTCAGCCGCTACTGTTGCAGTTCTCCCTGAAGCTGAAGATTTAGAAATACAAATTGATGAAAAGGAACTAAGAGTAGATGTTTTTAGGTCAAGTGGACCAGGAGGGCAATCAGTTAATACTACAGATTCTGCCGTTAGAATAACTCATGTTCCATCAGGCATTGTAGTAAGTCAACAAGATGAAAAATCTCAACATAAAAATAAGGCAAAAGCCATGAAAATTCTTCAATCACGATTGTATGAAGCTGAAAGACAAAAACAGCAAGATGAGAGGTCTTCAACAAGAAAAGATCAGGTTGGTACTGGTGACAGGTCAGAAAGAATAAGAACTTATAATTTTCCCCAAGGAAGAGTTACTGACCACAGAATAAACTTAACATTACATAAATTAGAAAAAATATTAAATGGTGAGGGCCTTGACGATTTAATAGATGCATTGGTGGTTGAAGATAGAATGTTGAAGTTAGCTCCAAATGACCTTTAAAAAAATTGATGTTTATACCTTTATTAAGCCAGAGATTTCAAAACTAAGACACATAGGTGTAGAAAATCCTAATTTAGATTGTAGGTTATTACTCACTAAAACTTTGGAAAAACGTGAAACTTTATATAATCATCAAAATATAAATATCTCACAAAATGAGATTAAAAAATTTAAAAATTTTATTAAACAAAGATTAAGTGGAAAACCTGTTTCAAGAATTATTAACAGACGGAGTTTCTGGAAAAAAGAATTTCAGCTTAACGAAGCAACATTAGATCCGAGATCTGACTCAGAAACGTTAATTGAAACAGTCATAGAGCATTTTCCAGACAAATTTCAAATATTAAAAATTCTTGACCTTGGATCTGGTTCAGGATGTTTAGGTTTATCGCTTTTGGGTGAATTTCCTTGTTCAGAGGTTTCGTTTTTTGAAAAATCAAAAAAATCTCTAGAAATAAATAAAAAAAATGCACAAAATTTTGGTTTGTTAGACAGATCAAAGTATGTAAATTCAGACTGGGAAGTTAGAAACTGGGACAAAAAATTAATGATTATTGAAAATAATATGAAGTTTGATATTGTGATCTCAAACCCTCCTTATATTCCAACCGATGAAATTAAAACATTAAAAAAAGAGGTAAAAGAACATGATCCGTTTATTGCATTAAATGGTGGATTAGATGGTCTTAAAGCATACAAGTGTATCTTATCTAAGGTGAGAAGTATAATTAAACCAGATGGTAAAATTTTTGTTGAAATAGGTAAGGGTCAAGAAAAGCTTGTTACATCAATAGCTAAAGATCATGGATTGCTAGCAAAAGAATATGTAAAAGATTTATCTAGCATAACAAGAGTAATAATGTTTTTAGTCAAATAATTTTTTTTGTGCTTGGCTTAAAAGAAAAAACTTTATATAAGTAATTATAAGTTAATACTTATTATTAAAACCTTAAATATTTATTAATTGAGTCCGTAGGTTGAAATAAGGATTCTTAACCAATTACAAAAAGCTTTGTGTAAGTAAATATCAATTAGCATAAATTCTAGGAAAATTATGAGACAACAAAATAATGGGCGTCGACGCCAAAATCGTGGATCAAATCGTAGAAATTTTAATAGTGGAAACTTAAATGGCAATATTAACAAAAATACTGTTATTGATAGTTCTGGACCTGATGGTCGTCAAAGAGGCTCAGTAGCACAACTAAATGAGAAATATATCTCTTTAGCATCAGATGCATCTTCATCCGATGATAGAATTTTATCTGAGTCTTTTTTACAATTTGCAGACCACTATTATAGGCTTCAAAAAGAAATAGAACTTAATAGTGAGAATAAAGAAGTCAAAATCAAGACTGAATTGAAACCTGCATCAAAAAATTCGTCTGACTTTGAATTAGAAGATAATGACAAAAATTCAAAAAAGCCTTCTAGACGAAAGAGGGGGTTTCAATTGAGGGAAGCAGAATTATCATCAGCTGAAAACAAAACAGTGGCAAATGAAATTAGCAATTCAAAAAATGATAACGCTGAAGGTGATAACTTATTAAATTAACATCCTTATCATTATTTTATAAATAATATTGAAAAATCCCTGATAATTAACACATGTACCTATATGCATTAACAATAGGTTTACAAAATAGATAATTTAATTAGAGAGTTTTCTGAGAGATCAAAGGTAATTTTTAACTCTGCATTTGGTTTGGCTAATAAATATGAAACAGATACAACATCTTTTCATATTTTATATATTATTTTAGAAGACTTAGAAGAATATATTGGTGATATAGTAAGTTCTTTAACTTCTAATGTTGATGAATTAAAATATAATATATTTGTTTTATTAGAAAAGAATAAAAAATTAAGTGGTCCTCAAAAGATTGATAAAAGTGTTGTAACTCTAATAAAAACTTCAAAAATGTTGTTGAAAGAGTTCGACGACCAGGTAATAACACAAGAAATATTATTGCTGTCATTTACTTATATAAATGATCAAGCTAAAGAAATTTTATCAAGATATAATATTACCTACAACACGCTTCTAGAGGAAATAAAAAAATTTAGGAAGGGTAAAAAAGCTATGAATAATAATGCTGAGTCTGGTTTTGACACATTAAATAGATTTGCTGATAATTTAACAATTAAAGCCTCTAAAGGTCAGTTAGATCCTGTTATTGGAAGAGATGAAGAAATAAGAAGGCTTATCCAAGTTTTGTCAAGACGGACTAAAAATAATCCAGTTTTAATTGGAGAGCCTGGAGTAGGAAAAACTGCTGTTGTAGAAGGGTTGGCAATCCGAATTGCCAAAAACGATGTGCCTGAGAAATTGAAATGTAAAGAAATATTTTCTCTTGATTTAGCTAGTATTTTAGCAGGTTCTAAATTTCGAGGAGATTTTGAAGAAAGGTTAAAATCCTTGTTAAAAGAAGTTGAAAAGAAAAAAGAAAAAATTGTTTTATTTATCGATGAACTCCATACGTTAGTTGGAGCAGGTGGTGCTGATGGATCGCTTGATGCATCAAATATGTTTAAACCAGCTTTAGCAAGAGGTGAGCTTCATTGCGTTGGTGCAACAACTTTAGAAGAATATAGAAATTACATAGAAAAGGATAAGGCTTTAGAAAGACGTTTTCAACAAGTTTACATACATGAACCAGATAAAGAAAATTCCATATCAATGATGAGAGGTCTTAAAGAAAAATATGAGCTTTTTCATGGTATAACTATTACAGATAAAGCGCTTTCAGCATCTGTAAATTTATCTTCAAGATATATTAACGACAGATTTTTACCTGACAAAGCAATTGATCTTATAGATGAAGCAGCCAGTAGAAAAAGAATTGAAATTGACTCTAAGCCTGACTCGCTTGATGAAATAGATAGAAGAATTATGCAACTAGAAATTGAAAAAAAAGTTCTAAACAAAGAAAATAATAAAACATCAGTCGATAGATTGTCAAAAGTTGAAAACCAATTAAAAGAACTGAAATCAAAGTCCAAAGAGCAAACCAAAAAATGGAAGTTAAGCAAAAAAATTCTTGAAGAAGAACAACAGAAGAAAATTAACTTAGAAAATGCAAGAAATCAGCTAGAAATTGAAAAAAGAAATGGAAATTGGGAAAAAGCTGGTGAGCTTTCATATCAAATAATTCCGAATTTAGAAAATAATATTTCTAAAATCGAAAATACTGATAATTTATTAAATACAATTGTTTCTGAAGAGGATGTAGCTTCTGTTGTTTCTAAATGGACGGGGATCCCAGTTGAAAAAATGATGGAGCATGAACGAGCAAAATTATTAAAAATAGAAAGTGAGTTAAAAAAATCAATTGTGGGTCAAGACCACGTCTTATCCGCAATTTCTAAAACAATTATTCGATCAAGGGCAGGTTTAAGTGACCCTTCTAGTCCTATCGGTACTTTTATGTTTCTAGGCTCTACTGGGGTTGGTAAAACAGAAACTGCTAAATCTCTAGCTCAATTTTTATTCAATGAAACTGAATCTTTGGTAAGGATAGATATGTCTGAATATATGGAAAAACATTCTACATCTAGACTTATTGGGGCCCCACCTGGTTATATTGGTTATGATGAGGGAGGAATATTAACTGAAGCCGTTAGGCGAAGGCCTTATAGAGTAATACTTTTTGACGAAATTGAAAAAGCACATCCAGATGTTTTAAATTTACTCTTGCAAGTTATGGATGATGGTAGGTTAACAGATAGTCATGGAAAGACCGTTGACTTCACGAATACGATTATAATAATGACAAGCAATATTGGGGCACAACATTTCAAATCTACCGTAGACTTTAGTTTAGAAAGTGAAAAAAATAAATTTATAAAAAAAGAGATTATGAGTTCTGTGAAATCAATTTTAAGCCCTGAATTTTTAAATAGATTAGACGAAATTTTATTTTTTTCGAAATTAGGAAAATCTCATATTTTTAAAATTGTTGAAATACAACTAAATAACTTAAGAAAAAGATTATCTAAAAATAATATTTCTATTGAATGGACACCAAATGTAAATAATTTATTAGCATTAACTGGTTATGATCCAGAATATGGAGCTAGGCCAATAAAAAGAGAAATAAGAAATATTATTGAAGATAAAATAAGTGAATTAATTATAATTGATGATGTCAAAGATGGTAACACAATATTTGTGGATGTAATTGATAATAACATTACGACATGTTTGCGATAATTAATTTAAAATCAATGTTTTTGACATATCATGTTCATTTATTGCTAATTTTTTACCTTGAATTGATTTTTCAATAGCAATTTTTTGACTAAGTATCTTTTGAACTTGGCTTTTGTAATTATTAATATCTGTCTTAGGAATATTCTTGCCTGCAGGTAACTTTATTGTCATTGGATTAACTTGAATATTATTTTTTATCACTTCGTAGTGCAAATGTGGTCCTGTAGATCTGCCTGTTGTCCCCACATAACCAATTATTTTACCTTGTAATACTCTTTTTCCGATACTTATATTTTTATGAAATCCTGATAAGTGCGCATATGCAGTTTTGTAAGTCCCTGTATGTCTAATTCTAATATATTTACCATATGATCCATTCCAACCAGCTTTTTCTATAATTCCATCTCCAGCAGCAAAAATTGGAGTTCCAGAGGGTGCTGCAAAATCAAGTCCCCTATGCATTTTGGTATATCCTAGAATTGGATGTTTTCTATTTCCATATCTGCTAGATAATCTTGCCCCATTTATAGGTGTTTTCATTATTGTTCTTTTCGCAGATTTACCATTTTCGTCGTAATATTGTGGGTATCCGAATTTATCTTCGTATTTGAAAAAATTTAACTTATTTCCAGATAAATTTATAGATACATATTGTATTGGTTTTGTTTGAATAACTAATTCACTTAAAATATCAATTTCTTTTGTAAATAAAACTTCAAAGCTATCACCTGAACGAACTTCTCTCTGAAAATCGATTGAGAAGCCAAGTAAACTTATCATTTCTAACAAAGTATTTTCAGGAATTCCTGATTTAATAGCAGAAATATATAAATTGTTCTTAATTATACCTTTAATTAGTGTTTTTTCGGTTCTGGTAGGTCTTAAAAATACTTGTGATTTATAATTATTTTCAATATCTTGCCATACAAATATATCTTTAGTTTTAGTATAATTTAACTTTAGTGCTCCACCTGTAAGGTCTGATGGATTTGAGTATTCAATTATCATTCCAACAGGAAGAGAACTTAGTATTTTTGGGCCTGAGCTTAGCTTACTGATTGTATTGATGATCTTATTGATATGATAATTTGTAAAGTTAATCCTTTTTAATGCAGAACTTAGAGTTTCATTTTTTTTAAGTCTCGTTTTTTGAGTATTAACAACTGGCTTTGCACCAACTTTTTGCACTAAATTGAAAATTGTGTCAATTGATTCGTCAAGATTTAAAAGGTTTGATGGCCGTTTACTAGGTAAATTTTCTAAATTGTTTTTTATTGGTGTTGAATATGTTTTATTTGTGTAAAAGCAAAATAACAATAAAAATAGCAAACCTATTACTGTAAGAAATTGGGCTAACAAACTATTATTAAATACTTTTTTCATAATGTGTTGGATATTGAACTTATATTTTTAAAAAGTCAAGATTTCAATTTTAGTAATTGTTTTTTAAAAAAGATTAAAATTGAGAAAATGTTTAAAAAAAAAATTAAAATTTTTCTATTATTTTTATCTTTTAGGTTTGACATATGCTAATATGCTGAGTATAAACCCCTTTCGGTTAAATTTTAATCGAATACTCTTTGATTTATTGAGTTATCTGTTTGAAATTGTTAATTTTAAGAAGAGATTCATAGACGGCGGTTATGTATTTTGTATATTAATATTTGGTCGTCTACTGAATCGCGCAATTTACCATAATGATTAAAACAAATCATATTTGTTTGTCAGTAACTTGAGTGTGAAGGTATGATTACCTTTTCGGTTGAATTTTTTAATTCATACCCATCAAACCTAAGAGTTTGATCCTGGCTCAGAATGAACGCTGGCGGCATGCCTAACACATGCAAGTCGAACGAGATCTTCGGATCTAGTGGCGCACGGGTGAGTAACGCGTGGGAACCTACCTTTTAGTACGGGACAACGTTTGGAAACGAACGCTAATACCGTATACGCCCTCCGGGGGAAAGGTCAGCCGCTGAAAGAGGGGCCCGCGTCTGATTAGCTTGTTGGTAAGGTAATGGCTTACCAAGGCTTCGATCAGTAGCTGGTCTGAGAGGATGATCAGCCACACTGGGACTGAGACACGGCCCAGACTCCTACGGGAGGCAGCAGTGGGGAATATTGGACAATGGAGGCAACTCTGATCCAGCAATGCCGCGTGTGTGATGAAGGCCCTAGGGTTGTAAAGCACTTTCAACGGTGAAGATGATGACGGTAGCCGTAGAAGAAGCCCCGGCTAACTTCGTGCCAGCAGCCGCGGTAATACGAAGGGGGCGAGCGTTATTCGGAATTATTGGGCGTAAAGGGCTCGCAGGCTGCTTGAACAGTTAGACGTGAAATCCCCGGGCTCAACCTGGGAACTGCGTTTAATACTAGCAAGCTAGAGAAATAGAGAGGAAAGTGGAACTCCCAGTGTAGAGGTGAAATTCGTAGATATTGGGAAGAACACCAGTGGCGAAAGCGACTTTCTGGCTATTTTCTGACGCTCAGGAGCGAAAGCGTGGGGAGCAAACAGGATTAGATACCCTGGTAGTCCACGCCGTAAACGATGTGTGCTAGATGTTGGGAGGTTACCTTTCAGTGTCGCAGCTAACGCACTAAGCACACCGCCTGGGAAGTACGGTCGCAAGATTAAAACTCAAAGGAATTGACGGGGGCCCGCACAAGCGGTGGAGCATGTGGTTTAATTCGAAGCAACGCGCAGAACCTTACCAGCCCTTGACATGTGGAGTTTGGTTATCAGAGATGATTTCCTTCAGTTCGGCTGGCTCCAACACAGGTGCTGCATGGCTGTCGTCAGCTCGTGTCGTGAGATGTTGGGTTAAGTCCCGCAACGAGCGCAACCCTCATCTTTAGTTGCCATCAGTTAGGCTGGGCACTCTAGAGAAACTGCCTGGGATGACCAGGAGGAAGGCGAGGATGACGTCAAGTCCTCATGGCCCTTATGGGCTGGGCTACACACGTGCTACAATGGCGGTGACAAAGGGAAGCAATAGGGTAACCTGGAGCAAATCCCAAAAAGCCGTCTCAGTTCGGATTGTTCTCTGCAACTCGAGAGCATGAAGTTGGAATCGCTAGTAATCGTAGATCAGCATGCTACGGTGAATACGTTCCCGGGCCTTGTACACACCGCCCGTCACACCATGGGAGTTGGTTTTACCCGAAGACGGTATCCTAACCTTTTGGAGGGAGCCGGCCACGGTAGGGTCAGCGACTGGGGTGAAGTCGTAACAAGGTAGCCGTAGGGGAACCTGCGGCTGGATCACCTCCTTTCTAAGGAAAGTATGAAATTATTATCCGCCGTCTTTGTATCTCTTCTTCTTGAACTTATAAATTATAGTTTTGCTACAGCTGAAGGCGCGTAGCTCAGTTGGTTAGAGCGCACGACTGATAATCGTGAGGTCGGCAGTTCAAATCTGCCCGTGCCTACCACTGTCTGTTAAAGTTCAAAATTAACACAACGATAGTTTTCTTAATTTTCTATCTGTTTGAAATAGTTGGTGAAATGATCCCAAATAATATGGTAACATGTAATATGTTATCTAGCTTACGGATTGTACTCTAAAAATATTTCAAGATTATTTTTAAATGTAGTAATGGTTGTCTGACCGGTTACTACTTTCATGTACGGTCCGATCAAGCGTCTTGAAGAGCATTTGGTGGATGCCTTGGTACAGAGAGGCGATGAAGGACGTGACACGCTGCGATAAGCTGTGGGGAGTCGTGAGTAGGCTTTGATCCGCAGATTTCCGAATGGGGAAACCCAAACCAATTTGGTTTATCCCGCAAGGGAGGCGAACCCAGCGAACTGAAATATCTAAGTAGCTGGAGGAAAGGACATCAACCGAGACTCCGTTAGTAGTGACGAGCGAACGCGGACCAGGCCAGTGGCCAATTTGAAAACAACCAGAATGATCTGGAAAGGTCAGCCATAGTAGGTGATAGCCCTGTATGGGTAATTTTTCAATTTGGTCCTTGAGTAGGGCGGGACACGAGAAATCTTGCTTGAATATGGGGGGACCACCCTCCAAGCCTAAGTACTACTCTGTGACCGATAGTGAACAAGTACCGTGAGGGAAAGGTGAAAAGAACCCCTATGAGGGGAGTGAAACAGACCTGAAACCGAATGCTTACAAACAGTAGGAGCTACATTAAGTAGTGACTGCGTACCTTTTGTATAATGGGTCAGCGAGTTAATTTATTGAGCAAGCTTAAGCCGTTAGGTGTAGGCGAAGCGAAAGCGAGTATTAATAGTGCGTTTTAGTTCGATGGATTAGACCCGAAACCGGGTGATCTAGCTATGGGCAGGTTGAAGGTGCGGTAACACGCACTGGAGGACCGAACCCACGTCTGTTGAAAAAGACGGGGATGACCTGTGGCTAGGGGTGAAAGGCCAATCAAACCCGGAGATAGCTGGTTCTCCGCGAAAACTATTTAGGTAGTGCGTTATATATTACTGCCGGGGGTAGAGCACTGGATGGGCTAGGGGGGCGCGAGCCTTACCAAACCTAACCAAACTCCGAATACCGGTAAGTACAGTATAGCAGACAGTCCATGGGTGCTAAGGTCCTTGGACAAGAGGGAAAGAGCCCAGACCACCAGCTAAGGTCCCTAAGTTATGGCTAAGTGGGAAAGGATGTGGGAAGGCCAAGACAGCCAGGAGGTTGGCTTAGAAGCAGCCACCCTTTAAAGAAAGCGTAACAGCTCACTGGTCTAAATAAGCCGGCCTGCGCCGAAGATGTAACGGGGCTAAAGCCATACACCGAAGCTGTGGATGCCGTAAGGCATGGTAGCGGAGCGTTCTGTAAGCCGTTGAAGTTAACACGTGAGTGTTATTGGAGGTATCAGAAGTGAGAATGCTGACATGAGTAGCGATAAAGAGTGTGAGAAACACTCTCGCCGAAAGCCCAAGGGTTCCTGCGCAAGGTTAATCCACGCAGGGTTAGTCGGCCCCTAAGATAAGTGCGAAAGCAGTAGTCGATGGGAACACGGTTAATATTCCGTGACCTGATGGTAGTGACGGATGATGTAAATTGTAAATGCTTATTGGATTGTGTTTGCAGTGAAATTGTCCCAGGAAATAGCTCCATCATTAAGACCGTACCCGAAACCGACACAGGTGGGCAGGTAGAGAATACCAAGGCGCTTGGGAGAATGATGTTGAAGGAACTCGGCAAAATGCACCCGTAACTTCGGAATAAGGGTGGCCTGCTCTGGGCAACCAGGGCCAGGTAGCATAAAATTGGGGGTAGCGACTGTTTATTAAAAACATAGGGCTCTGCAAAGTGGCAACACGACGTATAGGGTCCGACGCCTGCCCGGTGCTGGAAGGTTAAGAGGAGCTGTGCAAGCAGCGAATTGAAGCCCCAGTAAACGGCGGCCGTAACTATAACGGTCCTAAGGTAGCGAAATTCCTTGTCGGGTAAGTTCCGACCTGCACGAATGGCGTAACGACTTCCCCGCTGTCTCCAACATCAACTCAGCGAAATTGAATTCCCCGTGAAGATGCGGGGTACCCGCGGTCAGACGGAAAGACCCCGTGCACCTTTACTACAGCTTTGCAGTGGCATCAGGAAGCCGATGTGCAGGATAGGTGGGAGGCTTGGAACTTGTGGCGCCAGCTATGAGGGAGCCATCCTTGAGATACCACCCTTCTGCTTTCTGTTGTCTAACCGTGGCCAGTTATCCTGGTCCGGGACCCTGCATGGTGGGTAGTTTGACTGGGGCGGTCGCCTCCCAAATGGTAACGGAGGCGCGCGATGGTAGGCTCAAACCGGTCGGACATCGGTTGTTGAGTGCAATGGCAAAAGCCTGCCTGACTGTGAGACTGACAAGTCGAGCAGAGACGAAAGTCGGTCATAGTGATCCGGTGGTTCTGCGTGGAAGGGCCATCGCTCAACGGATAAAAGGTACGCCGGGGATAACAGGCTGATACCCCCCAAGAGTTCACATCGACGGGGGTGTTTGGCACCTCGATGTCGGCTCATCACATCCTGGGGCTGGAGCAGGTCCCAAGGGTTTGGCTGTTCGCCAATTAAAGTGGTACGTGAGCTGGGTTTAGAACGTCGTGAGACAGTTCGGTCCCTATCTGCCGTGGGTGTTCGAATCTTGAGAGGAGCTGTCCCTAGTACGAGAGGACCGGGATGGACGCACCTCTGGTGTACCAGTTGTCGCGCCAGCGGCATCGCTGGGTAGCTATGTGCGGAAAGGATAACTGCTGAAAGCATCTAAGCGGGAAGCCTCCCTCAAAACTAGGATTCGCCGAGAACCGTGGAAGACTACCACGTTGATAGGCTAGGTGTGGAAGCGCAGTAATGTGTGAAGCTAACTAGTACTAATAGTTCGATCGGCTTGATCGTGACCGTCATGAAAGTAGAAATCGGTTATTTATTTATGACAATATGTAAGCTTATTATGGATTATTTTCGTTTATATTTGTGAGGCTAAATGGCCTGGTGATTATAGTGCAGATGTACCACCCGATCCCATTCCGAACTCGAACGTGAAGCTCTGTTGCGCTGATGGTACTGCATCTTAAGGTGTGGGAGAGTAGGTCGTTGCCAGGCCTTTTAGCCTTACAAATTTTCAAAAGCATGACGCGGGGTGGAGCAGCCCGGTAGCTCGTCAGGCTCATAACCTGAAGGTCGTAGGTTCAAATCCTACCCCCGCAACCAACTATATCAATAAAATCAATGAATTAGATCACCCTCGAAGACTTCGGTTTTTGGGGTTTTTTGTTTTTATTTTTACTCTTTATACCAACTGTTATACCAACCGTTCGTCAGGCTTTTGTCTGTATCTAGATTAGATTAAGGATTCCATAAACTCTCTAATTGCTTCATTCGTTTCTATTGGATGAGTGCAATTTGGTCCATGAGGACCATCTATTTCAACAAGTCTAAATAAGTTTGGAACTCTCTCCGATAAAGCTCTAGCCTTATCAATAGTTATAGCATTATCATATTTTCCGTGAATTACTAGAAAAGGACACTTAATATCTTTCAATTTGTGAGTTATATTGTCACGTAAAAGAAGTGCTTGAGCAGGATACTTAATAATACTTCGATCAGAATTTTCCCAATATTTAATCCATTTTGATTTTTGCGGATCATTTCCAAAATATAATTCACCAACAATTTCTCCAGTTTCACCTAAAGAAGAAGAATTACACCAATCATCTGTTAAATTTGAAAATTCAATTTGTTCTTCATTTGTGAATGTTCCTGAATCACTTCCAATCATAATTATGCCCTTAACCATTTCAGGCTTTGTCAAATATGCTCTTAGTGATATAAAACCACCTTTGCTTACTCCTGCAAATACAGCTTCTTTTATTTTTAGATAATTTAAAAGAGATATTGCGTCGTTAGCAGAATCCCAATAATTAAAATAATCATTAGTTATTGAACCGCCAAAACCTCTTTCGTCCCAAGCAATGCATCTATATTTATCTTTTAAATTTTCTAGTTGGCTTTCAAAACTTGTAAGGTTTAAAAAAAAACCATGACTGAAAATAATTACATCATTATTGCCCCCCGTATCCACGTAGTTAATTTTATTTCCATTAATATTAGCTATAGGCATTTCAAAATTCCTTAAAGTTATAATTCAATTAGAATAATCCTCTTGGTTTAATTGTAAATTTCAATTAGTATCCAGTATAACTTTAACTAGAAATAAAAAAAACAAGATATGAGGTGTAATTGATTTATTATCTAGAGAGTTACTACTTGGTCTGGGGGATTTGATCCTAAAGCTTGATATAATTGTGGAAAACAACCTACTTGAACACCATCAACCATTCCTTTAGGTTTTACATCTCCACTACCACATTGTTCTAATGTTCCTTCAGCAAAGCCTCTTCTTACAGCACATTGGTCACAAGCCATTAATAACATATTTTTTTCCTTAGCTATTTTTGCTAAGCGTTCACCAAATTCATTTCCTTTTTGAAGACATAAAATATTATCATCAAAGAAGAACATACCTATTACATTAACCATGTGGTTACCTTGCTCTAATTGAGGTAAAATCATAGAGTTTAATTGAAAAGTACTGGACTGGTCAGTTTTAAATACATAAGCAATTTTCATAATTTAATTCTTTCTATTAATATTCAAAATGCAATGTTATAACATTGCATTTAACAAAGCAAGTAGGAATATAATTCTTTATTTTAAGATAGGTTTACTTACTCAATCACAAAGAGCTATGTAAAAACAATTTATACCAACCACTATACTAATCATTATTTATAATTGGCAGAGTTCTGCCGAAAAGAGTCAGGCACATAACCTGAAGGTCGTAGGTTCAAATCCTACCCCTGCAACCAACTACATTAATAAAATCAATTACTTGTATCGTCCTTAAAGACATTGGCTTTTGGGTTTTTTATTATAATTTTATGTGTGTTTACCAACCATAATACCAACTGTCGTAAGGCATTTATTTTGTTTTTAACGCTACTATTGCGTGTTTAGCAATTTCTATTGTTTCTTCTAAAATATCTTGCGAATGTTCAATTGAAATAAACCACGCTCCTCTTTCAAGTGTTCTTACACCTCTCTTTATCATCTCTAAACAAAATGATGAATACATTTCATTATTTAAATTCAGAAGATCTCTATATTCTATCGGTTGTTTATTAGTCCCAAATCCACAGAACATAAACCCAGGAAAACTTGACAAAATAGAAGTAATCTTTTCATCAAATAAAACTTTTTCTATACCATCCTTTAAAAAAATTGTTTTATTATTCAGTTCATAATGAAAATTATATTTAGAATAATTTTCTAGAGTTTTAACAGTTGCAATCATTGAAAGAAATTGAGAGTTATAAGTTCCTCCGTGGACAACTTTTCCTTGAGTTAATAATGACATTAATTTTTTATTTCCTGTTATAGCTGCTACTGGAAACCCATTTGCTATGGCTTTTGCTAAAATTGTTATGTCAGGTAATATTCCATAGTATTCTTGAGCGCCCCCAGGAGCAAATCTAAATCCCGTTATGGTTTCGTCAAAAATTAATAGAGCATTATGTAATTTACATGCTTCTTTTGTTTTTTTAAGATAATTTGCTTTTGGTGATATGCCACCAGAATTACACATAGCTGGTTCCATAATAACAGCAGCTATATCATTTTTAGACAATCTTTTTTTTAGAAGATCAATATCATTCCAAGGTAATACCACAATACTATCACCAGAATGAACATCTTGTCCTTCAGTCCAAGCAACTAAATTAGGATTGTCCCTTCTTCCCGCATGTTGAAGAGAAGGTTTGTTTGACCAAAGAACATTGTCAAACCATCCGTGATAATGGCCTTCAAATTTAATAATTAAATTTTTTTTAGTAGCTGCTCTTGCAAGCCTCAAAGATGCTTGAACAGCTTCAGATCCTGAGGTACAAAATCTTACTAATTCAGACGAAGGAACTAATTTATTTATCATTTGTGCTGCAATTAATTCATGTTTATTTTGTGCTCCAAAAAATATTCCTTCTTCGATACCTTTTTGAATGGCTTGTTTTATTGAAGTTGGATTATAACCAAGGATCATTGGTCCCATACCAAGATAATAATCAATTAATTTATTACCATCTAAATCAGTAAGATATGCTCCTTCTCCAGAAGTAAAGCTAAGAGCATTAGGTTGCATTCCTGTTCGAAAGGTACTATTTACACCTCCAGCGAGATGTTGAGAACTTTCCTCGATATATGCTTTAGATTTATTAAAAGTTAAAAATTCACTCATTTAAAGGCCAAAATGTATTAACATAATCATTAGAGTATGTAATTTTTTTTAAATTGGAAGAACATATTCCATTGGTATCAACGTTTAAAATAGTTTTAGCAATTTTTCCAAACGCAATTTTCCATGCTGATCCTGATTTAGTGACTATAATATCTTCTAGTTTAGGTTCGATCCCAAAAACTTTAATATGTTTATCGTCAAATGGCATAACCCTATTTTCTGTTAAAATAATTTTTAATTTAAATTCTGTCTCTAAAACTAACACATTTCCAACATTAACTCTTTGACCAGTCATATAAAGTCCATCTCTTATGTAAGAAAAGTTAGTAGCTTTAAAAATAATATAACCATCAATTATAGGTAAATTATTGTCCTCATAAGTAATTTTTGTACCAACGCTTTTAGAAAAAAACTTATTTATAAATTTGTTTTTTCTTAAATAAGGTGACCATATTACAACTGTACCAGATAATTTATATTTTTTTAAAATTTCCAATACTTCCGTATTATTACCCAATGCCCCGCCTCCTACATTATCTGATGCATCAGTAATAATAATTGGTTTTTTTAATCTTTTTATATCCAACAATTTTTTTTCTAGACCATTTATTGTAAGGAATTGGGGGGAAAATTTATTTTTATTAAGTATAATTAGGTTTAGTAATTTTTTACATTCTGTATTTAGAACATTTGTATTTGAACCATAACCGATAACTGTTAATCCAAGATTTTCTATGTCTGAGTAAGGAAATCCGGGTGAAATTGAAATTGTGTCTATACCCATTTTTTTTTCTGCGTGAAAAACACTGCTCATGATTTCTTTCATAGGAGTTTCACTAGTGGATTGCATCTGTGGTACAGTAAGAATTGGTAATTTCTTAAAAAACTTTTTGGGTTTTTTTTTATTTTCTATTATTGCACATAAATTTTGCGCTGCTTCCCTACCTCTTTGTCTCATATCTACGTGGGGGAAAGTATCATATCCAATTAACATCTCGCATACATCAAACAATTCAAATGACAGATTTGCGTGGAGATCAAAGGTGGCAACGACAGGAATATTTTTTTCCAATTTTTCTTTAATTTTATTTACCAAAAAAAGTTCTGCTAGTGGTATCTTTTCAACAACTAAGGCACCATGAAGAGCTAAAATTACGCCATCAATTTGAAAATTTCTTATATAACTAACTAGTTTAGTAACAATTTTCAAAAAAGTTTTTTTAGTTACTATACCACTTGGAACAGCGGCTGTAAAAAGTGAAGGTATTATATTTACATTTTTTTGATTCAATACATCCAAAAAACCCCCAATTTCGGTATTAGTATTTAGACTTTTCTTAATTAAATTATCATTTTCGTGCCATTGGTATGATTTAAAATCTTTAATAAAGGTTTTTTTCTTCGAATAGGTATTTGTTTCGTGCCAAATGCCTCCAATCAATATTGATTTTTTTTTATTATAATTCATGATTTCTATACTTTTTGGCGTGCTTTATAAGCTCCGTTTTATATTCTTCAGGTGAGTTACAAACATTTTCAAACTCTAAGAAATAAAACTTTCCATTTGATGATGCAAAGTACCCATTAACTTCAAGTTTCTCCATTTTAGCGTTTTTATCTTTAATACCGTGTTGTGCATTTAAAGTTGAAACTATTGAATTAGAATGATCATCATTCATATGTTGAATTATTCTATAAGAAGCTTTTGAAAGCCATTCCGGTAAATCATTTTTCTTCATTTTATCTTTGACAAATTAGGATCATCGTTAAACGATCTTTTTAACCATTTTAAAAATACTTTCTCCATTTTTAATGGATTTACACCTAATTGAACCATAGCAAGTCCACCATTAACAGCCTCGCTATAATTTTTAATGAATTCATTCTCAAACTCAAAGCAACCGATGCCTGGAATAACAACTTTGCGGCCTTTGTAATCTGGTATTTTAGATATAAAACTAAACCTATATTTTACATAACCTAAGTTATTTTCCAATGCGTGATCATACATTTCCCAAAAAAAATCCTCACCGTCTCGATGAAAATAATCCGATAGCATAATTGAGATATTTTCCCTACCTCTAAAATTTCCATAGATATAATCATGATAACAGCCATCTTTTGAAAACAAATTAGCCAAACCTTCCCCATCATTTTGGCATATACATTTGGTAAAATTTTTTGTTAAAGTATCAAACATAAAATGGTTCTAATTAATAAAATTAATAAAAAAAATTTTCTGAATCATAATTATAAATATTAAAAATGAATTAACTAACAGTAAATTAAAATTTATAATAATTTAATACTTATTGATAATAATTATCACTCTCATATAATTATACATCAATACAACAAATATTTTTTTGAGGTAGAAATGAAATCACGAGAATACCATAAAATGATTATAGATGGTGAATTAGTAGAGGCTAGTTCAAAAAAATATATACCAATTGAAGAACCAAGCACAAAAACTGAGTTCGCATATGTGCCGAGAGGTGACTACAATGATGTGGACAAAGCTATTATATCTTCATCTGAAGCATTCAAAAATTGGGCTAATGTTGCTCCTCGAGATAGAGGTAAGATTTTAGTAAAAATAGCAGAGGAAATTGAAAAAAATATCAAAGAATTATCAAAAATTATTGCAAAAGAAACTGGGAACGCAATAAGAACTCAAGCTAGACCAGAAGCAAATTTAGTTGTTGATATATTTAGATACTTTGGGGGACTGGGTGGTGAATTAAAAGGGGAAACTATTCCTCTTGGAGAAAATAATTTGTGTTATACTAAAAGAGAGCCTTTAGGTGTTGTAGGAGCAATTATTCCTTGGAATGCACCTGTAATGTTGGGGGCATTAAAAATTGCACCTGCATTATGTGCTGGTAACACTATTGTAATTAAAGCAGCTGAAGATGCGCCTCTTGGAATTTTGTTTGTTTCCAAATTATGTCAAAAATTTTTACCAAAAGGGGTATTAAATGTACTTACAGGTACAGGACCAGAATGTGGTGCCCCAATTTCTGAAAGTAAAAAAATTAGTAAATTGTCATTTACTGGGTCAACAGAAGTTGGCAAATTAATTATGAGAGCTGCATCAGAAAGAATACTTCCTATCTCTCTTGAATTAGGTGGTAAAAGTCCCTCCATAGTTTTCCCAGATGCAAATGAAGACTGGGTTGTTGAAGGCATAATTGCTGCAATGCGATTTACAAGACAAAGTCAATCTTGTACGGCTGGATCTAGACTTTTTATACATGAAGACATATTTGATGATTTTCTTGAAAAGTTAAAACTTAAACTTTCCAAACTTAAAATTGGTGATCCCTTAGACGAAGAGACTGATATCGGGACAATAATTAACAAAAAACAATATGATAAAGTATGTTCTTATATAAAAGAAGGATTAGATGATAAAAATACAAAGTTGATTTGTGGTGGTCTTCCAAACAAAGATGGAACTTTAAATTCAGGATATTTTACATTACCAACAATTTTTGCAAATACTTCTAACAATTGGCGTTTAGCCAGGGAAGAAATATTTGGGCCAGTATTGGTAGCGATTAAATGGAAAAATGAAGAAGATGTTATAAATATGGCCAATGACAGTCACTATGGCTTAGCAGCTTACATTTGGACAAAAAATCTTACTAAAGGAATAAATATTGCTAACAGAATCGAATCTGGTTGGATACAAATAAATCAAGGTTCAGGCCAAGTCCCTGGTCATTCCTATGGAGGGTTTAAACAATCTGGCTTAGGAAAAGAATTTTCTTTGGAAGGTATGTTGGATAGTTATACACAGAAAAAAAATATAACTATTAACCTATCTTTACCTTAAAATATTTAATTGTATTTTAAGTAATTAAAGCTTTAATAATTTTATAAAAAGGAGATAAAATGATAATTTCAAGACGTATATTGACACCAATATTAGGCAAAAGTGATTTAGTATTGAATCGTGCTAAATCTATGCAAGATATAATGACTAAGCATGGAGCAAAAGCAAGAGTTGCGAGAATAGTTGCTGGTGATTTAGCGGGATCAATTCATTTAACTGCTTCATATGAAAATATGGAAAAGGGTTGTAAGTCATTTAATGAAATGTCACAAGATCCTTCTAGAGTTGCTCTAATGAAAGAGAGAGAAGCTGACCCTGGAGGTCACTTAATTGGACCTGAAGTTTTTAGAACAATCTATGGTAAAATTTCACCTGAACATAAAGTAATAATGATGAGGGAATACCAGTTATCTAGAGATAATATGTCTGAAGCTGTTCAAATCTTTCCTGAAATAGATGCTATTTTAAAAGATGAAGACGCTTCTTTTATGGCAGTAGTACCCTTGTTAGCAACAAACATGGATAGACTAATTGCATGTTATTATTTCCGTGATATGACTTCTATGGGAGAACAAATCGATAGGGTTGGTATGTCAGAAGAATTTCAAAAGATTGTAGTTAAAGCAAGTAATGCTGGTACTTTGATTTCGTCGAGAGTGTTATTAAATATCTGACAAATAATTTCAAATTAAATATCGAATAGTAAGAAAGGGGTTTAATACTCCTTTTTTACTTTTGTGTTGTTTCATAAATTATTTGGATCTTGTGGAGAATTTTAATCTCCCTAATTTAAATTATTTCATGAGAGATAAATCATTAATTATGTAGGATATTCAAATATTTTTAAAAATTAATTTGATTAACATTTTTAGCTTTTTATTACCATTAAATGAAAAGAAATTTGAAATGATTACAAGTAGAATAAATAACAATGAAAAATTATGCACAAAATTAAAAAATAAAAATATAACTATCACAAACGTCTTCACATTTATTTAAACTATTATATTATCTTTAAACTCTGAGAATGGATTATTTTTAATTTTAAAATGTTCACGAAGTACAAATTCATATAGAGAACGATAATCAACTTTGTAATTTATATTATTATTCCACAAATTACTAAGGTCTTCGTATTCACCGACAATGCCACCATTTATATCACCTCCAATCAAAAAATGTGGGGCAGCCATACCATGATCTGTTCCTCTAGAACCATTTTCCTTAGCTCTTCTACCAAACTCTGAATATGTCATAATGATTGTATTTTTCCAAACACCAAGATTTTTTAGTGCTTTTGTAGTTAATAAAATTGAAATATCAAGATTTTGTAAAAGACGCCTATGGGTTGATACTTGGTCATTATGGGTATCAAAACTACCCAAAGCAGTTTTGAACACTGGAATATTTATTCCAGCTCCGATCATATTACATACATTTGACAATTGAATGGCTAACTGACCCCCTTTATTTCTAAGTCCTCCGAATTGAAAATATCTTTTTTTATTTTCAAGTTTATGAGCAAATTTATTTAGGGATATGTTGCTAGCCTTCCTTTTTTGAATTAATTCATTTAATAAATCAAAATTTTTTTTTTCACTTTCAGGAAACACAGTATCTCTGATTTCTAGTTTTTGAGCCTTTAACCCAAGAGCATTAGGTCCCAAATAACCTTCGTGACCTCCTCTAAAAATTGAGTTTGAATCATCTAAAAAGATTGCCTTAGCATCAAGATTTATTTTTTTTGAATATTCATCAAGTGATTTAACTAACCAACCATCCCTATTTTGAGATTTTCCGTCACCTCCTGTTTCCCAAATATCGATTGATCTGAAATGTGATAAAATTGGGTGCGGATAACCCAAATTTTGAATAATTTTTAATTCACCTTTTTCAAAAAGATTAGCAAGATTTTTTAAGCTATAATGAAGACCATTTTCATTATCAATAGTTAATATTTTACTTTTTTGTATTCCAATTGTAGGTCTTAAATTATAGTAAAAATCCTGATTGTAGGGAATTACAGTGTTTAATCCATCATTAGCTCCTTGTAACTCAATTAGTATTAAGATTTTATTATTATTAATCTGAGACCATGAGTAGGATGGAAACTGTGAAAACAAAAAAGTGTAACCTGAAAGCGATAAAAAATTTCTTCTGTTTACTTTCATTTTAACTGATATCCCTCATGCTTTAAAAGATCAATATAATTCTCTGTCTTAATATTGAAATTTAAGTCAGGAATTAATAATTGAGATATATTAACTCCAAAATCATTTAATTTATCAAAATTAAAAAATTTATTAAAAGTTTTACTTTGATATATTTTAAAAAAATTTAATCCATATCGCTTTATTCCACAGTTAAATAAATTATGTTTTTGTTTTTCACTAGTAATGTAACCATTTTGCGGATATGAAAATAATTTTGTATGAACTTTATCTCTATCTAACTTTAGAGCTCTTTTAACTTCTTGTACTCGTTCTTTTAGAAATAAACTTGCATCTTTATTTTCATATAATCTGGTATAAAAAATTTTCTGTTTATTTAATACATGCTCTAAAGACAATAAAAGGTAGTATAATAATTTTTGTGTTTCTTTAGACTGGTTATAAAATCTTTCCATTTTCGGACCAGATGGAAAGGAGCTTGATATACCTCGAGTAGCACGCCAGTCTGAAAACCAACTCCATTGCCAATTTGTAATTATTTGAGGAGAGCTAAAGCCGTCATAAAATATTATCCTATTCAATTCTTTATATTGTTTTTTGGTATTTTTATCTGTACCAAACACAAGTTCTATACCTTTCCATTTTTTTTCTAAAAATTGTAGATTATAGAAATATACTCTAATGTTAGCATACTTTTTAGTTGAAAAATCTTTAGGAATATAACCTAACATAATGGTTTCAACTGCAAGTTGGTTTTTTGAGGTGTTTTTAAAAAAATTGTTTAAGTTAATTTCATATGTATTTGGTCTTTCGCTAACATCCTTTAAACTTTTATCTTCTAAATTATTGTTATTTGCGGGGATATTAATAAAATTTTTTTTCAAAAGATTTATTCTTTTTTCTAATTTCTGTCCCCCAAGCCATTCTTTTCCCCTAGGCCATCCTGCTATATTTGGAGGATTAAACAGCCTTTGACCGCTCTCCTCCATACTATCTATAAGGCTTACATGATCGTTGTCCTCACCTGAGTAATTTAAAGTTCTAGCTGTCCCGTAAAAAAGTTCTAAAGGTGATTTAATTAATGATAATTTTTTGTCCCAGAATTTTTTTAAATATAATGTAGCTCGAACCATTTCTGGAATGTCAAAATTAAACTTTCTAAAATAAGTTACTAAATACGCTAAATCTTCTTTGGACGGATCTTCCAATTCTACATATTCTCTATAAAACTTTCTGGCAATAAATTCTCCAAAAGAAGGATGTTTTTTTAATATATCAAAAAAATCTTCATCATTTTTATATTTTTTTCCAAACGCTGAATAATTTTCAGTTGATGTTTTGTAATTATACTTTTTAAACTCTTCAGTAACAAAATTTATAGAATTACCAGAAATATGTCTTGCCAGGTTTTTAATATCATTTTCGTAATAATGACCTTGACCTAAACTGAATAACTCCAAAAATTCCCTTGCTAAGTTTTCATTAGGATTTTGAGCATAACTTTTCTCATTATTTAGATAGGTAATCATCGCAGGGTCTTTAAGTATTCCTTTTAAGTACCCTAAATAACTTTTATTAGCATTTTGTCTAATAAATTTTAAGTGCTGAAAGAAAGCATGTTTTTGTTTATACATATCAAAGTTCACAGAAAAATGATTTAACCAAAAAATAGTTAATCTTTCAAATTGTGGCGTATCAGACAATGATAATTTTTCTAACCAAACACCTTTGAGCGATTTTAGAAATGCTCCATCTTCGCAAAAAGTTTTTTGTGCTCTCAATCCTTGTTCCATAAAACTTGTTGGTATTGCTTTTTCTGTCCATAGTGGCCATTTAATGTTGTCCTCATATTTTTTTAAATCTGAAATAACATCATCAACAGCCTGTTTTCTTGTTTTGTTAATATGAAGTCTAACCCTATTCAAAGGTGCCCCATAACCAATTCTTCGCTCAAACCTTATTGCGTCACGTTTTTCAATAACTTTACTCAAGTGGCTATAATCAAAAGTACTTAAATCAAATTTTAAATCCTCTCTTGTTTTTGGTGTCGCCGTTTTAAGGTTCTTAGTCTGAGTTATTATACCTCCTTTAAAAGTTGTTTTTGCATCGGCAATTTTAACAAAAGAAACATTGCAGAACCAAATCACCGAAAATGTAAAAATAATATAAAATTTTTGCATGAATATAATATAATGAATTGATTTTTTTTTTCAAAAAAATAGGAATATTATTTTCGGTAAAATTTTAATAAATTTAGATTTGAGAATATAACAAAAAAGATAAAATAACTGTTAAATATTAACCATGAAATCAGAACATAAAGATATACTTCACTCATAAATGTAAATTCAAATTTATTTATTAACAAAATGGTGCTCGTAAGAAGTGTTCCAAATAATAATGTTATATTAGCTTTTTTAAATTTAGGAAATCGCATTGGATGAATAACTTTAAATGGAAAAAATTTAAGAAAAATAAAAAATAAGATTATTAGTAAATTAATCAATTTATCAAAACTTAAAATTTCTAGATATAAAACAATAACATTCCATATAGAAGGAAATCCTATATAGGAAAACGATGTGTCTATTAACTTCAGATTAATGTATGAATATAGAGAAATACATAAGATAACAATTGGTATAACTATGGTGAAGTTAAGGGGTAAATAATCAAATTTATAGAGCATTATACATGGTATAAAAATGTAATTAATATAATCAATTATTGTATCTAGAGTTTTGCCGTCAATATTTGGAAACACTATTTCAGTTTCGTATTTTCTGGCTAAGGTTCCATCAATAATATCGATTATTAATGCAATACCCAAAAACATAAAAGTTTGTAATTTATAACCTTCAATTACAGACACTAATGCCATAAAGCTAAAAATTATTCCTGATCCAGTCAAAAAATGAACTAAACAAGCAGGAATTTTATTCTTGAAACTTTTCATGTAACAAATAATTGAATTAATGGTGTATTGTTTTTAAACTTTCGCTTTATGTAATCTTTATCCTACTAATTATAATTTAATGAACCATAATATAGTACTAAAAATTAAACCTATTGAAAAATATTATTAAAACAATATATGAATGCAATGAAAACTATAATCTCCATTTTTTTTATACTAATGTCCAATTTTGCATTTGCTGAGTTTTTCAAAGACATGTCAGATAGAATTAAAAACAATCAAGAAAGATTAAGTTACGGCGTTTCTGTAACTGATTTTAATAAAGATGGAAATTTTGCGTTTATTGTAACTGGATTTAGATTTCCTAATTTAATTCTATCTTATAAGAATGGTTATTTAGAAAATATTAACACAGATAAATTGTTTGCTGATGAAACCAGATCTACCATTGGGGTTGCTGCCTGCGATATAGATAATGATGGTTTTGAAGAATTATATTTTCTCAATACAGACACATATAGCGGTCAAAAACAGTTTTCAGACAGATTACTTGATAATGACAAAAATATAATTGATTTATTTCAACTTGATAAAAATTTAAAATCTTTAAATTTGACAGCAGGACGATCAGTTGTATGTGTCGATCGAAATGGTGATGGTAAGTATGGTATCTACGTTGCTAATTATGGTGGACCAACTCGCTTTTATGAAATGAAAAAAGGAATTATAGTAGATCAAGCACCGTTATTAAACATAAATAGAATTACTGGTGGAAGAGCGGTTGTTTCTGGTCACATCTTAGGTAATTTTATGGATATATTTGCAGCAAATGAGAGAGGACCGAACTTTCTTTACGTAAATGAAAATGGCACATTTAAAGATGTTGCAGACAATTTAGGCGTTGAGGATACATTTGAAAATGGTCGTGGTACTACACTGACTGATTTTTTATATAGAGGTAAATTAGATATTGTTAGTGGTAACTGGAATGGTGAACACAGAATTTTTTTAAATAATAAAAAAATATTTAAGGATATTGCTAATTCAGAATTCAAAGTTCCATCCAGAGTAAGAACTGTAATTTCAGCCGATTTTGACAATGACGGTTTTGACGAAATATTTATAAACAACATTGGAGAACCAAATAAACTTTTTAAAATCTTAAGTGATGGAGAATTAAAACAAATTCAATTAAATAAAGGATTAGAACCTTTTGGATTAGGTACAGGTGCCGCTGTAGCAGATATAGATAATGATGGTATCCTTGAATTACTTGTTACACATGGCGAGTCTGGGTTTCAACCACTATCATTATATAAGGCAAATATACAAAAGCCTTTTAGGTTTTTAAGGATATTACCAAAAACTGCTTTTAATGCACCAGCAAGAGGAGCTACTGTTATATTAAATACTAATATGAGAAATCACGCAAAAACTATTGATGCTGGCTCTGGTTATTTATGTCAAATGGAGCCTGTTGCTCATTATGGTTTAAGAAAGGGTGAAAAAGTTAAAAGTGTTACAATTAAATGGACTGACGGTTCATTAGATAATTTTAAAATAAATCAATTAAATAAAACTTACATTTTTAAGAAAGGTGTTTAGTTTGCTATTAAAATTAATACATTATTTTAATATCTTTTTAGTATTTTTTTTTACTAACGTAGCTATTTCAATTGCAAATGACGATAAAGGTAAATATTACCAAAGTTTGTCAAAAGACTGGAGATCGATTTTTCCAGACGGAAATAGAAATGCAGCCGGACCAAAATTTTATAAGCATATTTCTGATAAATATAAAAGTTTTTCAGACTTTCAAGAATACAATAAACATTACTGTGCGGTCTCTGGATCATTAATTAGATCAAATTCAACTCCTCAATATATAAACATGAAAGAGGATATAACAAATAAAAATATATGTGGTTACTACTATAAATGTTGTTGGCCGTGTGTATGCGACCTAATGAAATATGCTAGAGTTAAAAAAATAACCAAAGAATTTGAAGAAGGCTTCAAGGATATTTATGTACTTATTATAGACAATCCTTGTACAAAAGAAGATTTTCCAAAAAAAGTAAACAAGAATTATTTTTGCAGAGGAAATATTTTGGATAATGATCAAGTGGAAACGCAAGATGGTAAGCTAATAATTGGAATATTACATGAGGCAAAATATTGCGATCCCTCTGATTTAAGAAAGATTTCGGCAAATAAGATTACAGGCAGATTTTGCCCGTTTAGAAACAGAACTCCAATAAATGAATTAAGATCTGGAATGGGTGATATTTTTATAAAGTTGGCCAGATAAAAAACTTAAATGCCAGCAACCTTTGTTTATATTTTAAGAAATTTCTCATCATAATTGTTATATTTATACTGGAAGTAGTTTGTGCTCAAAAACTAAAATATTCTATTAATTCCCTAATCATACAATTTACATTTTTTATTTTTTAAAATATTGTTATTATTTAAACTTAACTTATGGAAGAATTTTGATACCTAACTTAACTCTTAACGCATTGCAAAATGGATTTGGACATTTTGGAGTTGCTTCTAAAAGTAATAAAACAAGACATGTTGATACTTTAGGTGTAACTGTTAATTCATCCAATTCAGTATTAACATGTTTTGTAGTCAAATCAGATTGTAAAGAAATTTTCGATTATTTAAAAGAATCTGGAAGGATCAGTTTTTTTGTTGGGATGATAAGCCATGAAGCTTATAATTTTAAAGGTCAATTCGAAGATTTTAATTTATTAAGTGAAAGTGATTTAGAAGTTTCTGAAAATTATAGAAGTAATGTAATTAATATTATTACTAACATTGGTATGCCTAAAGAAGCTGCTATGGAAAAATATGGTAAAGTTCCAGATATAGGAATAACTTTTAAAGTAGATAAAGTTTTTGTTCAAACACCTGGACCGGATGCTGGTAAACTTATAAATGGATAAATATTATGATTAAGGACAAACATCTATCTGCATTACAAGGAATGTTTCCAAGCTGGATTACTAGTTGCTCATTAAGTGGTGAACCAAATACAACAGTCATTTCTCAAATATGGTATGTAGATGAAAATCATGTGGCTTTGTCATTTCAATTTTTTAATAAAACAAAAAAAAATATTTCTGAAAATCCTTATGCATACGCTACCATTTCAGATCCTAGCAATCTTAAACAGTATAATATGGAATTAAAGTTTGATCATGAAGAGACTGCGGGCGATTTGTTTGATGAAATGGACATGAAGTTACAGGCAATTGCGTCTATGACTGGTATGACTGGTATATTTAAATTACAAGCCGCCGACGTATATAAAGTTTTATCAATAAGTGAATAATATTATTTAAGATAAATATTTTAAAACATTTTTTAATTTATGTCGGACTTGATGGATAACAACTCAGAATTTAAAAATGAATTAGAAAAAGTTAAACATCTTCTAGAAAGAAGATCAAATGAAGTTGAAATAATCAAACAAATTTCAAATCAAATCAATAAATCACTTAATTTAAATTCTATTGCCCATGCCATGCTCAATTTAATGAACGAATTTTTTGGGTTTAAGCACTCTATGATATTGTTGGTTTCTCAAGACAAAAAACATCTAAATGTTTTAGAAACTTTTGGATATAAAAATAAAGGTGTTGGTGCAAGAGTAAAGTTTGGTGTTGGTGTTATTGGGATTGTTGCGGAAAAGAAAAAACTTATGAGAATGGCTAATTTAGGCATGCAAAGAAGTTATATGCAAGCTGTCCGTGAACAAGTAAAAATAACAAATAAAAATCAATTGCAAGATGAAGTTGAATTGCCAGGTCTTAAAAATGCAGAAAGTCAAGTTGCAATTCCTATGTTAATAGATGATGAATTAGTAGGAGTGTTTTCTGTAGAAAGTGAAGAGATGAATATCTTTGATAAATCAGATGAAAACTTAATTGGTATTCTAGCAAACCAAACAGCTAATGCTCTTCAAAATGCAAGACTTTATCAGCTGGAGCAAAAAAGATTAAAAGAATTAAATGATGCCCATCAAGAACTAGAAAATCTCAATACAAATCTTGAAAAGAAGGTTGAAGAAAGAACATCTGAATTAGAGAAACTTTCAAAAAAGTTGTCAAAATATTTCTCTCCACAAGTTTATGATTCAATTTTTTCTGGCAAGCTCGATGTTAAAATTCAAACCAAGAGAAAGCCACTCACAGTATTTTTTTCAGATTTACAAGGTTTTACGGAATTGACTGAAAGATTAGAACCTGAAGTATTAACTGAATTACTTACTCAATATTTAACAAAAATGTCTAATATTGCAATAAAATGGGGTGGTACCATTGATAAATTTATTGGAGATGCGATATTAATTTTTTTTGGTGACCCTAATACAAAGGGCAACACCGAAGATGCAGTAGCTTGTGTATCAATGGCATTAGAAATGTTAGAGGAACTAAAAAACCTAAGATTGTTTTGGAAAAAAAAGGGATTAGCAAAACCCTTAAATGCGAGAATTGGGATTCATTCTGGAGTATGTACTGTAGGCAATTTTGGCTCAGAAGATAGATTAGATTACACAATAATTGGAAATGGTGTTAATTTAGCATCTAGACTTGAATCAAATTCCAATATCAATAAAATTTTATTATCTGAAGATACTTATCTACTCATAAAAAATCAAATTATGTGTGAAAAAAAAGATGCAATTAATGTTAAAGGTATTTCATATCCCGTACAAACATATGAAGTGATTGGTTTCTCAGATAAAAACAAAAATTTAATTGAAAAAAGTATCCCAGGCTTGTCTTTATCATTTGATATGTCTGAAATTGAAGATGACAAGGTTGCAATAGAATTAGTTTCAGAAGTCTTAAAAAATTTAAAGAAAAAAAATTAAATTTATTGCGAATAATAGTAATTAAGGTTTTTGAATTCTCTAATAAAGATTTATAATATTTATGTGTTAATATAAATAATTTAAGATCGATTTTTATTTTGTCCAACATTCCCTCAAAAGAAGAGATCACTTTATATTTTTAGAAATATTTAAGTCTACTCTTAAATTAATCTTAGACCCTCCTTAGAAAAAAAGTGCATAGAATTAGAATTAAATTTCAAGGCTACCTTTTCATTGAGAACAACTTTAATATTTGGGTCTAATTTTACTATAATCAACCCATCATTAATTCCACAATCAACATAAACGTACTGTTCAGAACCTAAGTATTCACAAAATTTTATTAGCCCACTCAATATATTTTTTTCATATTTACAAATTTCTATATTATCTGGTCTAATTCCAAGTTTGGATATATTTTCTTTTTTTGTTTTAATATTAGTTTTTTTATTTTTATCTAAGTAAATATATCCTTCTTTTTTAATGCAATTTAAAATATTCATTTTTGGTGTGCCAATAAATTCTGCAACAAACAAATTCTCTGGATAATTGTAAAGTTTGTGTGGAGAGCCAATTTGAATAATTCTTCCTTCATTGAGAACAACTATTTTATCTGCAAGTGTCATTGCTTCCACTTGGTCATGAGTAACATAAATTGTGGTAACTCCAAGTTCTTTATGCAATTTTGAAATTTCTAAACGCATTTCAACTCTTAAAGCTGCATCCAAATTAGAAAGTGGTTCGTCAAACAAGAATGCTTTCGGTTTCCTAATAATTGCTCTTCCAATTGCGACTCTTTGTTTTTGTCCTCCAGACAATTGTTTAGGAAGTCTATTTAACAGATCTTCTAATTGAAGTATCTTGGCAACTTCTCCAACTTTTCTCTTTAAAATATCATTGTTTACACCAGATGTTTTCAAAGAAAAACCAATGTTATCAAAAACATTCATATGGGGATAAAGTGCATAAGATTGAAAAACCATTGATAGGTTGCGATCGTATGGAATTTTATCTGTTACATCCAAATCATCAATTAAAATAATTCCATCATTTAACTCTTCAAGACCAGAGATGATTCTTAAAAGTGTTGATTTTCCACATCCTGAGGGACCAACAAAAACAATGAACTCACCATCTTTTATGTTAAGGCTAACATTTTTTATAACTTGATTATTGGAAAACCATTTTGAGATGTTTTGTAGAATAATAGAAGCCATTTTATGCTCAATAATTGTTTACAAATTTAAAATTAATATTTTCTCTACAAAGTGCTATCCTAATTACAGCAGTCCATGATAAGTCACGCGCCCCACACTCTTTTACATTATGTTGGTCTAAATATTCATATATACCATCAAAGTTTGTAACTTTAATAGTTAGAATTTTAAATTTACCATTATCATTTTTAGTTGTTATATCTATTGCCCTTTGAAGTATTTCTTTTATCATTATTCTTTTACTCCACCTGTAGAAAGTCCAGATATTAGGAATTTTTCTAAATAAAGAAAAATAACCATGACAGGTATTGTAGCAATTACAGCACCAGCCATTAAGTGTTGTTGAGGTATCTCTGAAGAGTTTAAAGACATGATACCTCTAGATAAGGTAAATATATTTGGATCATCCAAAAACATGAATGCAATCAAGAATTCATTCCAAGCAATCATGAATACATACAACCCAACACTAACAATAGCCGGTTTTGAGAGAGGTATAGCTATTTTTAAAATTATTTGAATACGAGAAAGCCCATCCATTAATGCAGCGTCATCAATTTCGCTTGATAGTGCGCTAAAGTAACCTCTTAGCATATAAAGTGCAACAGGAATTGTAGTTGCAGGATAAACTAGTATTAAACCAAATAAAGAATTTCTTAAGCCCATATAAGTAAAAATTGCATAGAGTGGTATAATTAAAACTATAGAAGGAATTAAATAAATTAAAATTACAGTACCTGAAAAAATTTTTTTGTTAGGTATTCTTAACCTAGCAAGTGCATAAGCTCCTGGAATTGAAAAAAATAAGGTTATCATTACTGTCGCACAGGATACTATAAAAGAATTAAATAAAAACAAATGAAAATTGAAATTAGTAAACAATTCGATATAAGAGCTAAAGAGAGTTTTAAAATCTGTATTTAAATTTACAGACAAATCTAGGGGGTTTAAAATCAAACTCTGTTGATTTTTTAAACTAGTCATAATCATTATATAAAAGGGTATTAAGGTTATCAAAATTAATACAATTAAACCTATCCCCCACATGAATTTTATGTAAAAACTTTCAATATCGTGTTTTGACAGTTTTCCGGGGCTTAAATTATTTAAAGAATGGTTCAAGCTTATCCAAATAAAAAATGAAGTTAATAAAATTAATAAAAATATAATTAGACGATTTTCATCTTTGCCTTGATACGAGTTTCCTAAGTGAGAAATAAAAATAAGAAAACTAATTATAATTATCGCGATTATATGATATTTTAAAGATAAAAATTTCTGACTTTTGATGTAGAAAATTCCTGCTAATGGGCCAATAATCATAATTTGACTTAACTCTAAACTCAGAGGAGTTCCAAGGGTTAAAATGCCAACTATAGTAAAAAATATTTGCCAAAAAATACCCCAAATGCCTCCAGATAAAATAGAAAAAAATAAGCCATATTTCCAAAACATATTAAAATGTTTCCTTTTTTGAAAATCGAATAAAAAGTAAAGAAAATGTTAGTAGAAATATGAAAATTACTACTGCCACAGCTGCACCAGCTCCAAGATTAGAAATTGCAAATGCTTGTTCATAGACATTCACAGTAAAGGTTCTTGTTCCTGCATTCCCTCCAGTAAGTAAGAAAATGTCATCAAATTTATTAAAGGTCCATATGAATCTTAGTAAAAATAAAATAGACATAATACCAATCAAAAAAGGAAGTGAAATGTAATAAAATTGTTGGAATGGTGACGCTCCATCCAATTTGGCTGCGTCATACACTTCCTCTGGAAATGACTGCATACGAGCAAGAATAAATAAAAAAGAAAGAGGAAAATATCTCCAAATTTCAAAAGCTATAACCATAGACAAAGCTAAAGGAAATTTAAATACATAACCAAAAATTATTATGTCGGTATATTTTTGTCCAAAAAAATTAATTGGTTTATCAATAACATTCATTTGAACTAACATTGAATTTATAATACCTGAAAAAGGATCAAATAATATTACCCAAGCAAAAGCTACTGCTATCACTGGTGATACGTAAGGAAAAAGAAGTAAACCACGAACAATTGACCTCCCTTTAAAAGATTTTTGTAAAATTTGAGCTGCTAAAAGACCAACTAACAATGCTCCAGCAGTTCCAAATATGGTATAGTAAAAAGAAACTTTTAATACTTCAAAAAATTCGGAAGCAGAAAAAATTTTTTTAAAATTCTCAGTGTCAAACTCAAAAGAGGTTAATACATTTTTACTTGAAAAAGTCACTACAGGCTTTGTTTTTTTGGGATTATCTAAATCTTTTTGCCATTGATCATTTTTATGAACCTTAAGGATTATCTTTCCAGAGGATCTTGAGGAAACATTATTTAAATTACATGTTAACTCTTTTAATTTTAATCTACAAAATTGAGCTGGTTGAATATCTTTTACCGTGTAACCATTGGGAATTATGTCTTTAAATATAACATTTTCAAGATCATATTTAATCGACGAATTTCTAAATCTATATTGAATTTCTGCGAGCTGAATGTTGTCAGACAATCTTTCTTTTATGCGTTCTTTTACAATAAGATTGGGTGGACGTAAGTCTCCCAAAGATACTGGTTTAAAGGAGATCCAAAAATTAGCTAAGAGTGGAAATATTACTACTGATAATACCATTAGTATAGTTGGTAGTAGTAGTATCAGGCCAAGTTTTTTTTCTTTTTCTAATAAAGTCTTCTTATTTTTTCTGATGATATCAGTCATTCAAAAATACTTAAAACTATAATTTTAAGTTAGACGACCTTATAAAGATCGTCTAACAAATAATTTAATTTATTTTTGAAAGTTCTTTATTTAACTTGCTTATAGCAGTTTTAACATCAATCTGGTCATCAATAAACTCACGTACAACTCTATTTATAATTTGAGAATTTATAATTTTTGATGCTAAAGATAGTTGACCTTCTTTTACACCCCATCTATCAGCAGTTTGAAGTCCTGAAACAATTTTATTAATCGTAACATCTGAATATAATTCTGATAGAGGAGCCTTTCTATCAACACCAACTGGTAACTTTGACCATGCATTAACATATTTTGCTGTGTCAAATGGTTCACCTCTACGAACTGGAAACTTTCCCTCAGGTGCAATTGAAAGTGTTTTAGTATAACCTTCTTTCATAGAATATTTAACAAACTCTGCAGCTACATCAGTATTTGCGTCTGAGGTTACCCCAAAATAACGTATATCTGCCCAAGCAGCTCCTGCAGGATTTGATGGACCTCCAAACGTTGTTACAATTCCAGTCTTCTTTGCTAAAGCCTTTGAAGTTGGATCATCATTTATTGTTGGCGGTGCTGAGTTTCTCAAACCAGCTAGTTCATCTAGAATAAAAGGCGACCATATAATCATAGCTGCTTTGCCAGCAAAATATATTGCTCTAGATTGTTTCCAGTATAATTCACCAGCTGGTGAAGCTTTTGCTATCTTTTTATAAAAATTTAAAACTTCGGAAGTTGCTTTTTCGTCCAGTGGGCTGAAACCATTTTTATTTACAGGCGATACCCCATTAGCTAAAAAAACATGTTCTAAAACTTGACTCATAAAATTTTCATCAACCTTAGTTGCAGCAACAAAACCGTACATGTTAGGTGGGTTGTGTAATTTATCTATTGCTTTTTCAATGTTTGCATAGCTATTTGGTGGGGCTAATCCAGCTTCATCAAAAATATCCTTACGATAAACTACCATTTGTGTCCAACCATCAACAGGTACTGCAGCAGTTTTCCCATCAAATTGAGCCATTTTAATTGCGCCTGGTGCAAAAGTCCTCTTCATAAGAGAATTAACAATGTCATCATTAGTTTCAACATCTAAAATACCGGCTTCTGACCACGGAAGAACATACTGTAATGTGTGATATATTACATCAGGTAAATCGCCAGCAGCAAATGCAGCTGTAGCTCTTTTACCTAAGTCCTTTTCTGACACAGGTATAACTTCTACTTCGTGCCCAGTTTTTTGCCAGAAATCTGCAGCCATTGCATTTTGTTTTGCAAGACGCGCAGGTTGTTCTTCAGTAGTCCAAAATTTTATCGTTTCAGCATTAGCTATATTTGAAAATAATAAAAAAAATAGACTATAAAAAATATAATTAAAAATCTTATTCATTATTTATCCTCCAATTTATTTTATTTCTAGAATGTTATTCCCCAATAATTATCTAGAGTATATAAGGATTGATAAAATAAAATCATGAGTCAATTAAAAGTTAGCAAGATATATTTTTGCTTAATAAATAGGCAATTCTATATTTGTAAATTTTCGTTCAATTATATAGGTTTATTCGCGTTATAAAAGAAAAATTCAATGTAATAAATATATTTGATTATAAATCTGATAGACATTGCTTTGTTTTATAAAAATTATAAAAAAACATTTTTAATTCTAATAAGAATCAATTTTAAGGACTTTTCTTCATAATAATTTTAATTTTTATGAGGGTCATTCTTAGGTAAAATATTTTTTATATATTTTCTTTTTTTCCACTCTGGTGAAGGTGGAACACCATTACCTTTTCTTGGAACATAAATTGACGGTTCATCCTTTTCTAGATTTGGAATATACCGAGGACAGTTTGGATAAATTTCACATTTAATTCTTACTACAAATTTGGCACCAAAATGATTTTCTAGAGATTTGTAGTCCTGATGAATAGTTGCATGGCCATTTATCCTAATTCTGCGACTTTTCCCATCAAAGTTTAAAAAGAGCAGAGCTACATTTGGATTTTTAGAAATGTTGCCAGCAGTTCGATACATTGAATTTCCATCATACTCTGGGTACTCTATAACCCCATTTTCAATTATTTTAACAAAACCTGGGTCTCCAGACTTTATATTGCAGTCAATGTATCCCTTCCATGAACTAGCAATAAAGAAAAAACTAGAATTTTTTATTATTTTTTTTTCATCATCCCAAAATTCATAATGTTTTCGGTTTTTTTCAATAGCTTCAGCTGTTCTTCTGCCATCAAAAAGATCTTGAAATTCTCTCATACCAACATGGAAAAAATCCCTTTCTTTGAAATCATTCATAATTACATCCTATTCATTTCATTAAGAAAAAAAGAATTAAATATCAACCCAATATAATATTGTTGGTAAAAAAAGAATGAACAATGAAAATAAAATAAGTTCTAATCTATTCATTTCCTATTTTTCTGAAAAAGGATCTGTTTTTAGCCAATCAATAGTTTCTTTTAAAGTTGTAGAAAAATCTCTTATTTTTACATTCAGCTTATCTCTTCTTGTAAAATCAAACGTAGTTGGTTTTACTGGTATTCCTAAAATACCTTGTGGCATTTTCATGTTTGGTATTAGCTTTTTACATTCATTATAAATATCTTGCCAATGTAGACTTTTATAAACTCCAAAATATCTACCAGAGGCACTTGGGTTCTCATAAACTGCTAAAAATATTTTTGCAAGATCCCTTAAATGTATCATTGAAGCAGAATCGTTAGGTATTTTCTCATGCCTAGGACTACCACCATCAATTACTCTTTTTAGCCAAATGAACGGGTTATGGTTAAGATGAGTAGGTAAGATAGGATCACCGTATAAGCCAGTAGGTAAAATAATTGAAAGCCTAATATTATTTTCTGCACAAAATTTGATAGCCATTTTCTCCATGACTGTTTTAGTAGCAGATGTATATTTTTTAGCTTTACATTGCTCTCTTTCATCAGACCAATGTTCTATTTCATTTTTAAATTCTACTGACGGAATTGGGTTTGTGCTAGATGTAGAAGAACATATGATAATATTTTTTATCCCTGCATTTTTAGCTGCTTGGATTATGTTTAAACATCCATTAACAGTTGGATTTATGATTTCCTCATACCCTCTTTTATCATCCATGTCTTTTGCCATAGTTCCATCTTTCCCTATATAAGTTGGAATTAGGCAGGTAATAAAAACAGCATCTGTATTCTGCATTGGATTTTTAAAATCATTTTTGTTTTTCATATCAGCACTAAATAATTCTAGATTTTGAGAATTATTAAGTTTTTTCATATACTTAACTTTTTTAGTATCTGATTTGTCTCTAAGAGTTCCATTGACAAAATAGCCTTTCTCTAAAGCATGTCTAACAATGCTTGATCCTACAAGGCCGCTTGCACCTACAACACATATTTTTTTATTATCTTTCATATTTTTTAACATTAAATTTAAACGTAAATTAAATAAATAAGTTTTTTTGATTTCAAACTCACTACGTTTAATTAAAGTGAAATTAATTGAAATTTTTTTGGAGTAAGTGAAATGAATGGTTCTCTTGATTTTGGTCTTAAAGATAAGGTTGCCATTGTTGCCGGAGGTGGTGCATTAGGACAAGATATAGGTAATGGAAGAGCAGCTTCAATATTACTAGCAGAGGCTGGTGCAAAAGTATTAGTTGTTGATAAAGACGAACTGTTAGCTGAAACTACTGTTCAAATGATTGAAGAACGAAGTGGGGAAGCATCATGGATAAGTGGGGATTTAACAGAGTCGGATCAATGTAAAAAAGTTGTTGATTTTGCAATAAGTAAATGGGGCAGATTAGATATATTGGATAACAATATTGGTATTGCTAGTAAGCTATCTGTAGTTGATGAAAGTGAAGAAAATTGGGACCATATTATGGATATTAATCTTAAACCAATGTTTCTAATGTCAAAATACGCTATTCCAGAAATGATAAAGTCAGGTAATGGTGGATCAATCGTAAATATATCCTCTATTTCTGCTACTAGACCAAAGGGTCTTACAACATACTCTGCTTCAAAGGGGGCTGTTTTGTCACTTAGTCAAGCTATGGCTGTGGATCATGGTGCAGACGGGATAAGAGTTAATTGTATTCTTCCAGGTCCTGTCTATACTCCAATGGTTTATTCTAATGGGATGTCTAAAGATCATCGTTCTCAGAGACAAAATGCCTCATTGATAGAAATAGAAGGTGATGGCTGGGATATTGGAAAAGCGGTAGTATACTTATCTTCAAACTGGGCAAGGTATATCACCGGACATCTAATGGTAGTTGACGGCGGATGCTCATTATCGGCAAGGCCTAGGGGTTAATTAAAAAAAATGATCTACAAAGTTTTATCATTTAAAGTCATTGTTATTCTAAACTAAGAAAAGAAATTTATTTGAAAATGCAAGATCCAAGTTTTTTGTCAGTTTGTGATTTGATAAATTTATTCAAGTTAAAAAAATTATCACCGGTAGAAAATTTAACAAACACGTTTAACATAATAAAAAAATTAAACCCAAAGCTTAATGCATTTATATCAATTTCAGAGAAAAAGGGGATGATACAAGCCAAGCTCTCAGAACAACATTATTTAAATAACACAAATAGGAAATTAGAAGGTATCCCCTTTGGCGTAAAAGACGTTATCGATGTTGAGGGAGAAAAAACTATAAATGGTTCTAAGCTTTTTGAAAATTCTGAATCAAAAAAAAATGATTCTTTTATAGTTAGTAAATTGATCCAAGAAGGTGCAATTTATATTGGAAAATTGCATACACATGAATTAGCAATTGGAGCCCCCACATTTACAGGTTTAAGCTCACCTGCTAGTAATCCATGGCATTTGAAGAAAACCGCTGGTGGATCTTCGAGTGGATCAGGATCTGCAGTAGGAGGATATCTTGTACCATTTGCATTAGGAACTGATTCAGGTGGATCTATCAGAAACCCATCCTCAATGTGTGGAATATTAGGTCTTAAACCAACCTACAATTCTTTAAAAATGAGAGGTGTACAATCTCTTGCAAAAACAATTGACACTGTTGGGCCTATGGCAAGAACTGGAAAAGATATATCACTTATTTTTTCAGTATTAAAAGAAAATTTTAAAAAATATAATCACAATCTTAAAAATCTTAAGATAGGAATTATTGAACATTTTTATAATAATGACTTTATAGCTAACCAAGAAGTTGGAGCTTCTTTTGAAAAAGCAGTCAAAATATTCGAAGAAAATGGATCGCTTTCAAAAATACATCTTGATCACCTTAAAACTTACCACAGAGTAAATGGTACGATAATGGCAAAAGAAGGTTATTTACAATTCAAAAAACAATTAGAATTACATAAAGATCAAATAGACGAGTTAACCTTTAAGAGGTTATTTAAGGGTAAACATATCTCAGACGAAGATTACCGAAACTCTATTAAAAAAAAGAAAGAATTATCTCAAAAAATTTATGAAGCATTAAAAATCTTTGATATTTTATTAACACCTACAAACTTTGATCTTCCTTTTGACCTTGGGGATTTAACCCAAATTAATAAATATTATATGAGACATGCTCGATCTCCATTTAATATTTCTGGTAATCCAGCAGTTTCAATTCCATGTGGTATTTCTAAAACGGATCTTCCAATAGGGTTTCAAATAGTTGGGCGTAAGAATTCAGAAGAATTAATTGCAAATATTGCAGATGAATTTTTATTAAAAATAGATTGGGAAAATATCAGAAAGAAAAAAATAATTAAAAAATTATTTTCATGAAACATTCATAAGAAATTTCTCTGAAATAAAGTTATAATTAAATTAATGAGAATATCACATCGCAGTAGGAGTTGGGAGTGAGGTTGTAAGTATACTTGTAAGAAATAAAACAAAACAAGTTAATATAAGCTCAACATCAATAGAGCGCTTCAATTTAATTTGACCAACAGTTAAGTTTGTCTTTAAATTTGGGACTATCTTAAATTTGTTTGTTGCCCCAAGTAATAATATAATTGATACAACTAAAATTTTCCCTAATAACACATTGCCATATGTCGAAGTTATGATTGGAGAAATACCTCCTAAAAGTAAATAGGAAAAAATTAAACCAGTTAAAATTAATAAAACAACATAGAAAGTTGCGTATACCCCAAAATTATGAGCTACCACATGCAGATTTTTGTAATTTTTAATAATGCACATATGTCTTAATGGTAAAAAAGAACCTAACCAATAAGATATACAAAATAAATGTATTAACAATAAAATTTGAGAATAGATTCCTTTAGATAGTGAATGACCGACAATAATAAATGATAATATCAATATTATTACACCAGTAAGTTGAAGAATATTTGTTAGTAAGGGTTGAAAGTAATATGACAAATTTAAAAAGATAAAACCTATTATTAATAATATGCAAGATTTTCCTAGCATTGACTCTAAAGATAATACAATGAGTTCTAATTCAAATATGCTTTCTATATCACCCCCAAGATTTCCAGAAATTGACACAAACCCTGCAACACTAATTAGAATACCTAAAAGAGAATTACTTTTTATTATTTTTCTACAATATAAACTTATTTCTTTATTAAAATATTGTTGAAAGTGAAATTTAAATAATACAGAGCCTATTGAATATAAAGCTGTTAAATAAATCAATGTCTTAATAATTGGGTTTAAAATAGTCCATATTTCTAAAATCATATTACTTTACTTCAAATTTCGACCTACCTTTAATAATATGGCCGTCAGGGCTTAATGCCCGCCATGAAATATTATATTTACCTTCGGAAATACTTGGAATAGGTATGGTAAAATTCTTTGATCTTTGTTTAAATGAAGATAAATCTAATTTTAGTTTTTTGCCTTTATCAGAATTTTTTTTTAGATCGATTTTTACAAGTTTTACTTTTGATCTAAATTTCAATTTTATTTCAGTAGGAATTTTTGTGTAAACAACATTGTTTTTTGGTAATATTTTTATTAGTTGTGAGTGTGAATAAGATAGTGTTGGAATTAAAATAAATAAAAAACTTATAAATATTTTTAGCATAATTTTTCCTTAAATCCTCTGTTTTCCAAGCTTCTAAACTTCAATGACATCCTTTACCTAGTGCTTTTAGTCGCCAATAGTTATATGGTAATGGTGTTGAAAATCCTGCTACAAGCATAAAAGGAATAACCCACCATGTTAAAATAGCCCCACCAGTAAGTGCAACGTCGGTTAAATTCATAGCTAGTTCCATAGAAACCATAGAAACTATAGACATTCCAATTGCTGTTTTAAAAGCTAATTGTAAGGACATTTGTTTTGAAAGTACAAATGTTTCAAGCGCAATAGATGTTAATATTCCATTAATAATAGCTAAAGACATTATTGATAAAACCGGCCATTCAATACCCATAAATTGAAAATAGGCAATTGTACCAAAATCTCCAATACAGCATCCCAGCAAACACCACAAAGTGTTTTTAGATGACTGTAGCCAAGTATGTTGACAGGACCAGTCTATCTTTATGACATCTTGAAACAATGTTTTCATCATAATAAAATACTTAAACCTTCCCCTAGGTGGAAGGTAAAGAAAAAATAATATTAATTTTAACTTTAAATTTTAAATAAAAAATTGATCAAAATTTATACTTAAAGAAATTAATGAAAAATAAGGCTTCAAAATAAAAAAAAAAATAATCATAATACATTAGTAATATTAGGAGGACTTAAATGAAAGATTATATGGTAGAGCACAAATTCAAGTCAGAAGAAATGAGAGAACAGTATTTCGAAGCAATGAAAGATATGACGCTCGAAGATGTAAGAAAAAATATGAAAAATGAAAATGCAAATTTTCAAATGAATTGGAATAACGAAAAGAATGATATGATTATGTACTGTTGGTGGAAAGCTGACTCTCCTCAAGCTATTTTAGATACTTTAGGTGATATGGCTAGCATGTTTCATAATGATATAAAAGAGATGTCAAATGTAATGGATGTTACTGATTAAATTTAAAATATTTGGAGTTTAGCACATGAATACTCTTATAATTGTAAAGATAAAAAATACAACTTATGATGAATGGAAAAAAAAGTTTGACTTAGATGCAGAAATCCAGTCTCAAATGATGAAAAATACAATTGTAGGTAAAGTTGACGATAATACCGCAATGATTAGTACAGAAGTTTTCGATCCTGATATGGTTGAACAATTCATGTCATCAGACGAATTTAAACAAATGGAAAAATCACTAGGTTTATCTCATGAAGTATATCAGTTAACTAAAAATTGATATATTATATTTGAATTAAATTTTCATAGCTTTTTGTAGTCCAGGTCTAGATAATAATCTTTCTATATATTTTTCTATATTGATCATATTTGAAATGTTTGCACCTACTCTTTTCGCACCAATGCAAGCATGACCTGTCATTATATCAGCACCAGTAAAAGTGCCTGTCAAAAAATCTTTATTTTCTAAATTATCGTTGACGTTAGAAAGAGCTGTATTTAAAAGTTTAAAAGCTCTTTTCACATTAACATCATTTCTTCTTTCAGGAGGTAGTAGAATAGTCTCTACTACAATAGTGTTAACTTGTCCCATTATAGATCCTTCTGCATAATGAAGCCATTGAAGATAGTATGGAAATGTTGGATCATTTAAATCTGGTCTAAATTTTCCATTATCATATTTGGCTAGCAAGTATTCTACAATTGCTCCAGATTCATATATTGTAGTACCATTATCCTCTAGAACAGGAACCCTACCCATTGGATGTAATTTATAGAATTCTGGTGTTCTAAGGGCTTTATCTCCAACGGAGTATTTCTCTATTTCATAGCTTATGCTAAGTTCTTCTAGAAGCCAAGCTATTCTAACTGCACGTGAGTTAGGGGCAAAATACAATTTCATATGAATCTCCAATACAAAATGATTAATTATTTAGTAATAAAAAAGATTTTTATTTATTTTATTATAAAATAATAGAAAATTATCTAGAGATGTAGAGAAAAATGACGAATTTAGAAAATATCCTTATTACAGGGTCATCGGGATTAGTTGGTGCTCCCTTAGTTAAAAAACTTTTAAATAAAAGTAATCTTATTATTGGTGTTGACCCAGTGATTAATTCAGAAAATAACAATAAGTATAAACATATTTCAAAACCTTTGAAAAATGTTGATGATGTTTCGTATTTATTAAAAAAATATAAAATTACAAAAATTATTCATGCTGGGGGAATTTCTGGTCCAATGTTAGCCAATGAAAAGCCAAATTTAATAATCCAAAATAATATTTTTTTTACTATGTATTTAATTGAAGCTGCTAGAATTTTAAAAAAAATCAATAGATTTATCTTCTGCTCTTCCATTTCGGCATATGGAGAACTTGCCGAGAGTAATACCACGGAAGAATTTCGATTTGCTCCAGAAAATTTATATGGTGCAACAAAAGCTTCATGTGATTTAATACTAAAAAAGTATTTTGAAAATTATGAACTTGATATAATGTCTTTAAGGTTATCAACAATCTACGGACATAGAAGATCTACAAGCTGTTTTATTAATGATATTATAAATTCTGGAATCAAAAATAACAAAATTATATTACCTTTCAAAGGAGATTTTTGTTGGCCTTACATTTATGTAGATGACGTTGTTTCATGTATAGAAAAGTGTTTATTTCATGAAAAAGAACATTTTTATGACTATAATATTTCTGGACCTGATTTTCCTTCATACCAAAATATAGTTAACGAAGTAAGTTTGTATATAGACACTTCACAAGTAAAATTTTCAAGTCATAATTCTATAAGTTATAGAAACCTTTTTAGTCTTGAAAAAGTAAAGAAAGATATTGATTGGGAACCTAAGTACTCCATAGCAAAAGGTATTAGAGATTATATAGGTAATTTAGTCTAAAAATTACCTTTTTACCTTCTAGTGAATTTGTTATGATTACCAATATTACATTCATATTATTTGGAGAATTTATATGGAAGGATTATGTTGTGGCCCAGGATACGCGAGTCCTTCCGAGGCAATTAGGGCACCTAGTGAAAAATTACTTTACACCATAGCTATTTACACTGGCACTGGTATTCAAAAACCAGATTATCTGGCAACAATTGATGTTGACCCAAATAGTGAAAATTATTCAAAAGTAATACACAGACTAGAAATGCCAGGAATAGGAGATGAATTACATCACATGGGGTGGAATGCGTGTTCATCTTGTCATGATGATGAAAGTATGAGTAGAAAATATCTTTTAGTTCCAGGAGTTAGATCTAATAATATTTATGTTGTTAATACAGCAACAAATCCAAAAGAACCCAGTATACATAAAATTATACAAGGAACCGAAATAAAAACAAAAACCAATCTATCAGGACCCCATACGGTTCACTGTTTGGGCTCTGAAATAATTATTTCCTTTCTTGGAGACGCTAAAGGTGAGGCTCCAGGAGGTTATCTATATCTTAACAAAGACTTTGAAATTATAGGTCGCTGGGAAAATTCAATGGGCGACATTCCTTTTAGTTATGATTTTTGGTATCAACCACGTCATAATGTAATGGTTAGTTCTGAGTGGGCGGCTCCAAAAACATTTATGCCAGGTTTTGACCTTGAAGAAGTAGGTCATCTCAAATATGGAAGAAGATTACATATTTGGGATTTTAAGAAGAAAAAGCCAATTCAAACAATGTATTTAGGAGAAGATGGTCTTATACCGTTAGAAGTAAAGTTTTTACACAATCCGAATAGTAGTCATGGTTTTTGTGGCGCAGCTTTAAGTACAAATGTTATTCATTTTTGGAAAAATGAAAATGGGAATTGGGAATGGGAAAAAATAATTGATATAGATAATGAGCCTCATCCAGATTGGCCAATTCCTATTCCTGGAGTTATGTCAGCTCTTTTAGTTTCTATGGATGATAAATATCTTTATATTAATAACTGGCTTCATGGTGACATGAGACAATACAATATTACTGATCCACACAATCCGATTTTAACTGGTCAAGTATGGATGGGAGGTCTTTTAGGAAAAGCACCAATTGTAAATGGTGTAAAAGTTGCTGGAGGGCCACAGATGTACCAATTATCATTAGATGGAAGGCGTATGTATGTAACTACATCACTTTTTTCAACCTGGGATAATCAATTTTATCCAGAAATTAGAACTAAAGGAGGTGTAATGCTCATGATTGATTGTGATGTTGAAAATGGAGGTATGAAAATAAATAAAGATTTTCTTATAGATTTTGGCAAAGAACCTAATGGTCCTAGTAGGTGTCACGAAAGTCGTTACCCTGGTGGCGATTGTACAAGTGATATTTGGTTATGAAAAAAATTACAATAGCAAATCGTAATAATGTTACTTTTGAAGTGAAAGGTAATAAACCATTATTGACAGAATTACGATCACTTGGTCTTGACTTACCTTATGGTTGTCGGTACGGAGTATGTATTTCATGTGCGGCTAAATTAATTAAAGGTAAAGTTAATCAAAAATCCCAAGTGGCACTAAATAACAGGCAAATTAAGAATGGTTATGTAATAATGTGTGTAGCAAGAGCAAAATCAGATTGTACTTTTGATGTTGGTGTAGAAAGTCACGATAAGTTATATCGTAATCCATTTATTGATCCACTTGAGCCACATGAATTAAAAGCTGATATTGCAACTGCCAAAGAAATTAAAGATGACTAATATGAATCATGATGAACCATATGAAGATAATTATCTTCAAGAAATTTTAAGTTCTGTAAAAACTATTGCAATGGTAGGAGCTAGCCCAGATAAAACAAAGTTTAGCTATGGGGTTCTACGAGTATTGCATGAAACGGGCTATAATATGATACCAGTAAACCCAAAGCCTGGATTAAGAGAAATAAGAGGGTTGGAAGTTTTTCCAAATTTAAAAAAAATTAATCAACCCGTAGATATGGTTGAAGTTTTTAGGAGATCAGAAGACTTATTTGATATAGCTGAAGAAGCAATTGAGATTGGTGCAAAAGTTCTATGGGGACAAATTGGTGTTATTAATTACGAAGCTGCTCGTCTAGCTGAAAATGCAGGTTTAAAAGTTGTTATGAACCGTTGTCCAAAAATTGAACTTTTCAGACCTTTTTGGAAGCCTAGACTTGACCTCAAATTATAACGTTAAAAAGTTTATGTGTACTTTTTAAAAATATATAAATTACAGGTGGATATTTAAATGTTTACAAACTTATCCTTAGACCAATCTCTTAGAAAAGCTAATTTGTATTTAAAAAAAGGTGAGGTTCAAAAAGCGCAAAAAATATATCAGGATATACTAAATGTTTATCCAAAAAATTTAAGAGCGCGACAGGGATTACTTGTTTTAAAAAAGTTTAAAAAAAATGATAATTCACAAAACCCTCAGCCTGAAAAAATTAAGCAACTTGTACATTTTTATAATAATGGTGAACTTTCAACTGTAATTGAGCAAGCTCAGGCGCTTGCTGAGCAATACCCAAATACACTATTAATTTGGAGTATTCTTAGTATATCTTTAGCACAAATAGGAAAATTAAATCTGGCATTAGAGGCTTGTAAAAAATCGATTTTATTAGACCCTGGTAATGCTGAATCATATAACAACATGGGTAACATTTTGAAAGAGCAGGGTAAACAAAAAGAGGCGTTGGAGGCTTATAATCATGCAATTTCAATTAAGCCTAGTTTTGTAGAGGCATATAATAATATTGCTATTACTTTGCATGATCAAGGTAATTTAGTTAAAGCTATTGAGATATATAAAAAAGCAATTTCACTAAAACCTGATTATACTGAAGTCTATAACAACATGGGTGAAGTATTGACAGACCAAGGCAAGATGATAGAAGCAATAGACTCATTCAAAAAAGCAATTTCACTAAAACCTGATTATGTTGAAGCTTACAATAACCTTGGAATTGTTCTTAAAAAGCAAAATAAGACAGATAAAGCAATAGAGGCATACACTAGAGCAATCTCAATAAATTCTTCTTATGTTGTTAGTTATTACAATCTTGCTAATTTGTATTCAGAACAAGGTAAGCTTGACAAAGCTTTAAAATTATACCAAGAGGCAATTTCAATTAAACCTGACTATTCAGAGGCATACTGTAATATTGGTGTAGTATTTAAAGACCTTGGTCAAGTAGACGAAGCAATTGATTCTTTTAGAAAATCTATCTCATTAAAACCCAATAATCCTGAAGCCTATCGTAATTTGGGTGTTGCTTTTCAATATCAAGGCAAGTTGGATGAAGCAATAAAGGCTCATAAAAAATCTATTTCCTTAAACCCTAATGATTTTGAAACACATCAAAACTTAGGTTTTATTCTTCTAAACGATGGGAAAATAAAAGAAGGTCTTGATGAACTTGAATGGCGATGGAAAACTAGAGATGTAACACAACAGCGAAAGTTTTCTAAACCTGTGTGGAATGGTAAGTACAGTCTAGATAGAAAAAAAATACTTATTTGGTGTGAGCAAGGAGTTGGTGATACAATCATGTGGGTCTCTCGTCTATCTCTCTTAGCATCTCATGCTGAACACTGTATTCTTGAATGTCAGCCAAAACTAGTACCATTACTTAAACGTTCATTTCCTAATATAGAAATAAAGGCAGAAGATAGATGTTTGGATATCCAAAGAAATGACTTTGACTACCACTTACCGTTGGGAAGTCTCTATAAAAATTTTATCAAAGAACTTAGTGCAAATCAAAAAATTGATGCTTATCTGGTTCCTAATCCAGAAAGAGTTAATTACTGGAAGAAGAGACTAAAGTCATTAGGAAAAGGTCCTTTTATAGGTATAAGCTGGAAAAGTGCTAATTTGGAAATGATGCGTTTGCCAAATTACGCTTCAGTATCTGATTTATCTCCTATTCTAGGAATACCAAACGTAACTTTTATAAATCTACAATATGTAGATTTTGAAAAAGATCTAAATATAATTAAAGATAAATATGGTGTAACCGTTAATAACTTTGAAGATTTAGATCACTTCAACAATCTAGATGATGTAGCAGCACTTATTGCTGCATTAGATATGATTGTATCAACAAAGACAACAGTTCCTCTTATATCAGCGGCAGTTGGTACACCAACTAAACTTGCTAATTGGAAACAGAGTTGGTGGAATAATATATTATTAAATCCGAGTGGTCCATCCGTTGATATATTTGAACGGGATACATGGGAGTCGTGGGATAATGTTTTTACACTTATAGCAAAAGATATTCGACAATTAAAAAAAGATTGGAGCCATAAATGAGTAGAATTGCTGTGATACCTGTAAGATCTGGAAGTAAACGTTTACCAAAAAAAAACTATAAATTATTTAATTCGAGAAACATAGTCCAAATAGCAAGAGACAAGTGCTTAGCTGCGGGTATTTTTGATAAAGTAATTATTAGCAGTGATGACCCTTTTTTTGAAAAACTTATAAATTGCAATGAAGTAGAATTTTTATTAAGGGATAAAAATTTAGCCGATGATAATGCCACAACGGATTTAGTTATTGATTACTTCTTTCAAGAGCTTTCTTATTGTGAATCTATTTTATGGGTTAACAGTGTAAGTCCTTTACAGTCAATACAAGACATAAAAAATTGTGGTCTTCGTTTAAATGATCCTGAAGTAGACTGTGTTATGGCCGTAAACACTTTATATCAGCATTGTTGTATTGGAAATGTACCTCTCAATTTTAATCCTAATAATTCTTTTGAAAAAACACAAGATCTTGAGCCTATTCAAAGGTATATATACAGTTGTATGGGATGGAAAAGGGAAACATATGTTGAGCATAGAAACAGAGGTTTTAAGGGATTATTCCCTGGAAGAATGGCGCTTGTCGAAGCAAGTGTACTTGCCGGTATGTTGATTAAGTATAAAGAAGATTTTGATCTTTATAAAGAAATTGAAAAAGCAATTACTTCAATTTAAAAATATAATTATCACTCATATAATCAATTGGTTGCAGATTATAATTAAATATTTATGAATTTGAAAAAATCATTTAAATATTTTACAAAAAGCTAATACTTGCAAATAAAAAAAGGCGGCTTAGCCGCCTTTTAATATTAATAATTATCGCAATTAGAATGTTGCTTTAATTGTAAGTTTTGAATGTGTACCACTATCAGCAGTATTACCTGTTGTACCTGCTTTATATTCGTAGTCTTCAACGTTTATAATTGCATTTAAACCAGGTGCAATTTGGTAGTTTAGCTCAGCACCAGTGTTTGTGTACTCTTCACTTGTACTATCATCATCAGTTTCAACAGTAAAGACACCAACTTTCATAGCATCGGATACCTTGAAACTAAGTGATGCACCTGTACTTTCTTCATCTTGACTTGAAGCTTCGTACTCTGCCTGGGAAACAATTGCACTAACATTACCTGCAACAACTTTAATACCGATAACTTGTGAATCAATGTCCTGAGTTGAATTTTCAGTAGTACCAGTTGCACCAGCTATTGTAACAGAAGCTCCACCAGCAGACATTGTGTATTTTGCACCAAAATCTGTTGTGTCTGAGTCACCAGCTGCAGTGGCATTAGTGTGTGAAACACCAGCAGTTAATCCACCCATAGCAGGAAGAGTATATGCTATTTTATTAGTGTTACCAGCTAAATTAGCCATGTCAGCGGCAGTAATTTTTAAACCAGTAAGTGTACCACCTGCACCAGATGTACTCAACATTTCTTCACCGATTAGATCAAGAGCTGCAACAGGGATTTGATCGTTCATACCATCATCTCCACCTAGTTGAACTTTACCGAAGCCACCTGATATTGTTATAGCACTTTCTTGAACAGCACTGTTTCCTGCATCTGTCTCAAGCTCTAATTTCAAACCAACATCAAGACCACTATCAGTTTTGTTTGAAAATTTAATTGCAATTTCAGAATCACTGCCAAATGTTGTACCATCAGAAGCTGTTACATTTGAACTTCTTGATTCGTATCTCCACTCATAATAACCAGAGATAGACACATCTGCTAATGCATTTGCTGAAAGAGTAGCAGCAGCTGCCAATGCAGTTGTTCCTAAAAGTAGTTTTCTCATAATATTCTCCTTATAAGATATTTTACGTTTATTATTTTAAATCCTAAAGATTATTAAGATTTAGCGACTAAATAGTATATTACTAATTAACCAACTAATTTCTGATACTATAACAAGCATAAAATAGAAAGCTTATTAATGTTAATTTGATATTTTTATCAATTGATGTGATATTTTTGCAACATTTTTTAAATACAAAATTTAATAAAATTAAAAAAGTTTATATTCAATAAATTTTTACATAGATCTAGGTGCTTTGCCAAAAAAAAATTAAGAATTATTAATAAAAAAATGTTAAATTTACATTACCTTATATAAATTTAATCAAAATAACAGAATTGAGTTGGATAAAAGTAATTTTATTATAGTATATACTTTCAACTAAAATTCCTGGTCTAAAAAAATGAAAATTAATAATAAAAAATCATATTCTATTGGCTTTATTGGAGCGGGTAACATGGGATTGCCAATGTTGAAAAATTTAATTAGGCAAGGTTACGAAGTAAAAGTATATGATGTAAATCCAAAGATTACAAAAAAATTAGAAAAAGAAAGAATAAAGTCTGTAAATAATCTTAGAGCAATAGCAAATAATCAGTATATAATTTCTATTTTACCCGATACAAATGATGTCGAAAGTGTTTTTAACTCTAGGACTGGAATTAATTCTTACCTAAAACCTGGAACAATTGTTATTGATATGAGTACTATTTCGTCAAGATCAGCAACTGAAATTGCCAAAAATCTTCAAAAAATACAGGTAGATTTTCTTGATGCTCCAGTAAGTGGTGGTGTAAAAGGAGCTCAAGATGCAAACTTATCTATAATGGTAGGTGGGAAAAAAGATATTTTTAAAAAATCAATAAATATACTTAATTGCTTTGGAAAAAACATTATATATGCTGGAAAATCTGGAATGGGTCAAATTTTTAAAATGTGTAATCAAATTATGGTTGGCTCCCATATACAGGCTATGTGTGAAGCTTTTGCTTTATGTAAATCAAAAGGAGGTAATTTAAACCTTTTAAGAGAAACCTTAATTGGTGGATCAGCTAATTCCTGGATGTTAGAGAATTTAGGCCATCAAGTAATTGATAAAAATGAACAAGCCGGATTTAGAATAGATTTGCAATTAAAAGATTTGAGGTTAGCTAGTGAAGCTGCTTTTGAAAGCGGTGTTCCATTACCTGGTTTGTCTCTTGTTCAAACGCTATACTTAGAATCGAAGGCTCACAATGAAGGAAAAAATGGAAACCAGTCTTTATTTAAAACCTATGACAGAATGACAAATCAAAAGTAATTATTTTAAAAAAATTTATTTGCCTTCAAAAATTCTAATGTCTCTATCCGCACCGCCATCGAGGGCTCTTAATGCTAGTTGATAGTCAGAACCATAATAAAATTCTTTTGCTTTTACCAAACTCTCAAATTCGACTAGAACGGTCTGTTCTGATACTCCATTTTCATGTGCATCTACGTCATTAGTGCTAGCTAATATTTTACCATTATATTTCGCAATAGCTGGTCCAGCAAGGTCAAGATATGCTTGTCTTTTTTCAGGGTTAGCTGGCGATCGGTGGGCGCTTAAAAAATAACCTTTAGGCATAAATTCTCCTTCTAAGTTTATAATTACAATATTTACTTTTTTTAAAATAATTAAACATTATATTAATTCTAGAATAAAGGATATTAACGTGGAAGATAAAAGTTTAGAAAATTCATTACAAAGGGCTAATTTAGGTGGTACTCATAAATTTTTAAATACTAAATTTTTAAATGTAGAAAATGATATTTACAAATATGAACTTGAATTTTCAAAACAATGTCTAAATCCATTCAAAACCGTCCAGGGAGGAATGATTGCAAGCGCAATAGACGAAATTACTTCGATAAGTGTAAATATATACACAAAAGATGAATATCTACCTAGCTCAACAGATATTCATATTACTTTTCATAGACCGCTGTTTGAAGGAAAAATCATTGGAACCGCAAAAATAATTAAATTAGGTAAACAAATAGTTTCTGTGGAAGGTAGATTGTTTTCTTCACCTGGAAAAATAGCTGCCACTGGTTTACATACAGCAATATTGGTTAAAACAACAGATATTGATAAAAATTAACTGAGATCATATATGCTTAATAAGTCAAATTTACCCTCAAAAATATGTATTATGTGCGAAAAACCTTTTTCATGGAGAAAAAAATGGCAAAAAGTTTGGGATGAAGTTAAATATTGTAGTGAAAAATGCAGAAGAAATAGGAAAAAGGCCAAATGGAAGTAAATAGTAAAAATTATGACATAAATAGCATTATTGAAATGGCATGGTGTGATAAAACTAGTTTTGAGTCCATAAAGTTACAGACAAATTTGAGTGAAAAAGAAGTTATTAAAATCATGAGATCTAATTTAAAAAAGACCAGTTTTAAACTTTGGAGACAAAGGGTCTACGGCCGCAAAGCTAAACATGAAAAAATCTAAAATACAAATTGTATGGTTTAAAAGAGACTTAAGAATAACAGACCATAAACCGCTCTTTGAAGCTTCAAAAATTTCGATACCAATTTTACCACTTTATGTTGTAGAAAATGAGTACTGGCAACAGTCATTTTCTAATAGAAGGCATTGGTGTTTTATTCATGACAGCCTAATGGAGTTAAGAAAAGAACTAAAGAAATTGGGACAATCATTGATAATAAGGCAAGGCTCAGTAAAAGATATTTTCAGTGAGTTAGCAGTTAATTTTAATATTATTTCGATATATGCTCATGAAGAAACAGGAAATATGTGGACATATAATAGAGATAAATGTGTCAAAAATTGGTGTGATCAGAAACAAATTTCGTTTAAAGAGTTCCCTACAAATGGAATTGTAAGATGTTTAAAAAATCGTGATGATTGGTCAAAAATTAGAAATTTGAGAATGAAGGAGGATTTAACTCCTAAGCCTCATTCATTAACTCCTATTGAAGGAATTAGAGATGGTCTTATACCAAAAAAAAATAATCCCATTTTTAAAAATGACTTCATAGGTAAAGTTCAAAAAGGTGGGAGAGATGAAGCTCTCAAAATAATAAATAGTTTTTTGAATGATAGAGGTAAAAATTATTTATATAATATTTCTAAACCAGGGATATCTGAAAAAACATGTTCTCGTATTTCTCCTCATTTGACTTGGGGAACAATTACTTCAAAAGAAATTATAAAATTATTAAATTTAGAAAAAGATAAATTAAAGCAAAATAAACTAAAGCTTTTGAACAAAAACCTGAACGCAATAAAATCTCGACTATCTTGGAGATGTCATTTCATTCAGAAATTAGAATCTCAACCAACAATAGAAACTTCTTGTATGCATCCTTTTTACGATGAACTGAGAAAGGAAAATTTTAATCACGAATATTATGAGGCTTGGAAAAAAGGTTTAACAGGCTATCCATTTATAGATGCTTGCATGAGAAGCTTAAATTTTAATGGATGGATAACCTTCAGAATGAGAGCAATGTTAGTAAGCTTTGCAAGTTATGATCTTTGGCTTGATTGGAGAATAACTGGACATCATTTAGCACAAACTTTTACTGATTATGAACCAGGAATACACTACAGCCAATTACAGATGCAATCTGGAGTTACAGGTATAAACACCCTAAGAATATATAACCCAATAAAACAATCTATGGATCATGACAAAAATGGTAAATTTATAAAAAAATGGGTTGGAGAACTTAGACAAGTGCCTGAAGCGTGGATACATGAGCCTTGGAAAATGGATCTTAAGACACAAGAAAATATTAATTGTTTTATTGGAACAGACTATCCTGAACCAATTGTAAACCATACTATAGCAATTAAAAATGCTAAAACAAAGATATCATCTATCTTTAAAAAAAATGGTTACAGAAATAAATCCACCATGGTATTCAAAAAATTAGGGAGTAGGACAAAAACAAAATCTACAAAAACAAAAAGTAGTCAACTTCAACTTATATAGTTTTTAACTCTTGTTGGTTTTCACTGGCTTTCTTCTTTTAGGATAGCAGGTAGTGCATATTTCGCACACTGTACCATCACAACCCCAAGCTGAACAAAATTCTCGCCCATAAAATATAATTTGTAGATGGAGTTTATTCCATTTTTCTTTTGGAAAAAGTCGTTTCAGATCACTCTCAGTTGTTTTTACGTTTTTACCATCAGTTAAACCCCATCTTTGAGCAAGTCTGTGAATGTGTGTATCTACAGGGAATGCAGGGATACCAAATCCCTGAGAAACTACAACACTTGCTGTTTTGTGCCCAACGCCTGGTAATTTCTCCAATTCATTCAAATCACTTGGAACGATGCCATCAAATTTGTTAACAAGAATTTTAGAAAGATTTGAAATTGCCTTGGATTTTTTAGGAGCAAGTCCGCAAGGTCTTATAATTTTATAAATTTTTTCAACAGGTATTTTTTCCATGTCAAAAGGATTATTGGCAATTTTGAATAATGAGGGAGTTACTTTATTTACACGCTCATCTGTACATTGTGCACTAAGCAATACAGCTATTAATAACTCAAACACACTTTTATTGTTGAGTGGAACTGGGGTCCTTGGGTATGTTTGTTCCAAAAACTTTACTATAAATTTTGCTCGTTCAGATTTTAACAAATTTTAATTCTCAAAATTTTGGGTTTATAATTTTTAAAATTATAATTATATATCAGTTTTGTTAATCATAAAAATTATAATAAATGTTATGAAAAAGTGGAAAATATTTAAACAAGGTGTTCTTGAGGAGTTACCACTACAATTAGGTGTTTTCCCTTTTGGCGTCATTTATGGAGTTATGGCTATTGAAAGTGGTTTAACTTTCTTGCAAGCTTTACTTATGTCTTCGATTATTTTTGGCGGAGCTAGTCAGATAGCATTTGTTCAACTTCTATCAAATTCTTCTCCATTTGGAGTGATAGTCACAACTGTAGGAGCAATAAATTCAAGACATCTATTATATGGTATTTCAATGGTAGAATATTTAAATAAATTATCCTTAAGTTGGCGAGTGATGCTTGCTTATTTACTTACTGATGAAGCTTATGCTGTATCAATCAGAAAATTTATAAATAATTCAGATAATTCTATACTTCATTATCATCTTTTAGGTTCTGGTCTTACATTATTTGTATCTTGGCAAATTTCCACATTATTTGGGGTCTTAATAGGTAATGATTTACCAGAATTTTTGGATTTACAATTTATCATTCCACTGACTTTTATTGCTATAATTGTTCCAATGATTAAATCCAAATCAACCCTTCTTACAGTAATTACAGCAGGAATTTCAGCGTTAATCTTCAAAAATTTAGATATAAATTTCTGGATAATTTTGTCGGGGCTTTTTGGTGTTTTAGCAGGTATGTTTACAATTAGATTGGACAAAAAATAATGATTTGGTCGTTAATTATTTTATGTGGTGTAATTACTTTTTTGATAAGATTTGTTCCTCTTTCAGGTATAATTTCAAGTGATTTACCATTATCCGTAAAACAGTCATTCAAATATATTCCTTTAGCGGTTCTAACTCCCATTATTGTTAGTGACTTATCAATTATGGAAAATAAGAATTTTTTTATAATTGACAATTTCAAATTATATGCGGCTCTAATAGCAACATTAGCTGCACTAATTTGGAATAATGTTCTTGCTACAATATCCATAGGTATGGCAAGTTTTTTGATAATGTCTAATTTTTAAACCTAATTATTTGAAGGATTAATTAATGAATAAAAAAATCTTGGGCGTAAATGGTTGTGCAAAAGATTGCCATGAAGCTGCAGTTAAGAGTGGTTGGTGGCATGATGCTGAAGGCAAAAAAAAAGATAGAAATATTGGAGAATTATTATGCTTAATTCATTCAGAAATTAGTGAAGCTATGGAAGGTGCAAGAAAAGGATTAATGGATAATCATTTAAAACACAAATCTATGATGGAAGTTGAACTGGCTGATGCTGTTATTAGAATATTTGATTTAGCTGAATCGAAAAGTTTTAATTTAGGTGAAACAATTTACGAAAAATTAGAGTACAATAAATCTCGCGCGGATCATAAACTTGCAAATCGTCTTCAAAAAGGTGGTAAGAAATTTTAGTAAATATTTATCTAACTTAAAACATATATAAAATCAAAAATGAACACACAACTTCCAAACATAATGTCACTTGATGATCATGTAATAAAAATTAATCTTGCCAAAAATAAAGTCAAAAATAGTATTTTTGAGATGGCGGAAGCAATAACGAACGCCTTAAATCAGTTAGAAAATAGGCAAGTTGAGCTAGCACAAAAACTTGGCATGTCAAGAGGTACTCTTTCAAAATGGCATTCAATTGGTTCTAATAATAATATAATGGCAATAAGAGAATTAGCCCCCCCATCTTTTGACTCATTATATCAATTAAGTATTTTAGATAATCAATATCATAAATATTATGGAAAAGAAAATGGTGCTAAAAAATTTATTAAACTTTTTAAAAACAAAATTGTAACTCCCTTATCTCAAAGAAATGATATAAATAAAATTATAAAACTACATAAACAAAAGCTCAATCTTAAAAATACTGAGACTACAGTTTTAGGTTATCCAAAATTTAATTCAGAAATAAAGCTAAGTATTCTAGTCAAATCAAAATTACATTTTAATACGATTATTATTTTCCCAACAGATAATCAGATTAACAAATGGAAAAATCTTTCGTCTATAGAAGATATTAATTTTGATTACCCCATAGGTGATTTAAAAAATATAAATAAAAATATTTTTCAACAATGCTTAATGAAAATTAAAGCCAAATATATTGATATTTCTGTTAATTGCTTGAATTCATGGGGATATAAATACGAAAAGATAATGGTTCCAAAACAACCGAGAAGTGGTCTGGTAGACTTGTCATCTGAATTTGTGGTGCTGGCAGGATCAAAAGGATTGTCTAAAAATAATAGATTAACCATTAAATCAAATAAAAGCGCTGATTTAATAGATTATGCTGAAAAAACTGGAAATGAACCATTTTTATTTATTGGTGAAGTTATTAAAGAAAAAAATTGGATGTATTGTATTAATTAAGGTAGTTTTATAAATCATATATAAATGTAAGTTATAAAGATAAATTAAATATAATTATAGTAATGCAATGATACCTATTAAAGTATTAGTTCCTTCAGGAGTTCTGGGTTTAGGTTTTGATATTCAAGCTCTAAGTCATGGCATTAAAAATAATCCCGATATAATTAGCATTGATGGAGGCTCTACAGATAGTGGTCCATATTCTTTAGGTTCAGGGACATCAAAGTATTCACGTGCTGCTATAAAAGCAGAATGGAAAACTCTTATGATAGCAAGAGAAAAAGCTAATGTGCCACTGGTAATTGGTTCCTGTGGTACCTGTGGAACTAACGGGATGGTTGATTGGATGGAAAATATTACAATTGAATTAGCTGAAGAGTTAAAGCAACATTTAAAAATAGCAAAATTATATTGTGATCAAGGAAAAAACTATATTAAAAAAAGTTATAAATTAAAAAAAATTCTTCCTTTAAATCCTGCCCTAAAGCTAAATAATAAATTAATTGATGAAATGACAAATATAGTTGCACTTGCTGGTGCAGAACAAATACAAGAGTGTATCAATACAGGTGCTGATATTATTCTTGCTGGCAGAACAACTGATACTGCAATTATTTCTGCATTGCCATTAATGAAAGGTGCTGATCCTGGTTCTTCTTGGCACGGAGCCAAAGTTGCAGAGTGTGGTGCGTTATGTTCAACAAACCCTACATCTGGAGTTGTGATGGTAGAATTTGACAAAGCTGGATTTACAGTTGAGCCAATGTCTAAAAATGCATACTGCACTTCTGAAACAGTTGCTGCCCATATGCTTTATGAAAATGCCGATCCTTATATTTTACATGAACCAGGAGGATTTATGGATGTAACTAACTCAAATTATTATAATATTGATAAAAAAAAGGTCCGAGTTGAGGGTGCAGCCTGGAATTCATCAAAAAATTACAGAGTTAAATTAGAAGGAGCTAAGATTACAGGATATCAAACTTCTTTATTAGTATTATTAAGAGACGCTAATTATGTGAAAAATATAAAAAAATGGACAGATAAGTTATCAACTTTCTTAAAAAAAGAAATTGATGAAAGAATGAATATAAATACTTCTGAGTATTCACTTGAATTCAGACATATTGGTTTTAACTCAATCTTGGGAGAGCTAGAAAAAAACCAAGAAAGTCCCGTTGAAGTAGGTGTATTGTGTTTAATCACATCAAAAAATAAAATATCAACAGAAATAGCAAAATTAATAAATCCATTTTTATTACATTTTCCACTTTCTACTAATGAAGAACTCCCAACCTTTGCATTTCCATTTTCTCCAGTTCATTCAGATAGGGGGTGTGTTTATGAGTTTACATTGAACCATATTTTAGAATTGGATGACCCAATGGATGCATTTCAAATTAAAATTTTAGAGGTATAATTTGTCAACTCTAGGTGAAAAAGTTAAAAAAATAAGATCCAAGAATGCAGGACCTTTTTGGATCACTGTTGATGTTTTTTGTGGAGATAAAAAGGTATATAAAGATGTTCGTAATAAATTAAAAAATTCAAAAATTTCAAGTTTATTTATGATAAGTGAGCAAGATTTAAAAAGATTTGAGATTGATAATTTAAATGTAATAAAATTCTCTTTTCCTAGGAAGACAATACAAGGAGACATCTTTGACAGAGATATGCATGGTGCTCAACTAGCTGTTCTACTCTCTGAAATGAAATTTTAATATATATTCATATGTATACCTAATATTGATATTAACAAAAAAAAATATGCATTTTTTGAATTGGGTTTAAATCAGCTTATTTGATGCATATATAATATTCATAACTCATAAAAACAAGGAAAACAAATGTTCAAATATATTAAACTTTTTTTATTTACAATATTCTCAGGTGTTATATTTTCAAAATTTGCATTTGCAGAAAGTTTCACAATTGATATGTTAAATAAACTTGGAAAGGATAGAATGGTCTATTCTGAAAAGGTAATATCTGTGAAAGTAAATGATGAAATAACATGGAAATCTGTAGATAAAGGTCATAATGTTGAATTTATAGGAATGCCTAAAGGTGCTACTAAATATAAATCAAAAATTAGTAAAGATGCTAAATATAAATTTAGTATACCTGGTATATATTTATACCAATGTACACCCCATAAGGCTATGGGAATGATAGGTTTGGTTGTTGTTGGCAATGACAAAAGTAACTTAGACAAAATTAAAAAGGTTAAAGTTTATGGTAAGTCAAAGAAATTATTGAAAACCTTGCTAAAAACAATAAGCTAGTTTTGACATAACTCTGCTTATAAAATAACATTATATTTAATTTTAATTATAACTAATGTCATTGATATAAATATCTTAGACATTAGTTATCGTTTTTTGGGAGTTTATAGATGACAAACTGTTTTCACTTAGCAATACCCGCAGGTAATATCAAAACAGCTTTAAAATTTTATTGTGATATTTTGGGCTGTAAAACTGGTAACCAAGAAGAAGGACGGTGGATTGATATTAATTTTTGGGGTAATGAACTTACTCTCCACGAAACTAAATCAAAGCAATTTAGAGAAAGGCACGATGTCGATATGGGAGACGTTTGTGTGCCCCACTTCGGAGTACATCTAGAAGAGGATGATTTTGAGGAAGTTAAAAAAAGAATAGAAGCAAGTGATATTGATTACTTTGATAAACCTTACAGAAGATTTATAGGATCAAAATTTGAACAAGAGACTTTTTTTGTTGAAGACCCTAATGGAAATATCCTAGAAATTAAAACAATGTCAAATCCTGAAGTATTATTTGAAACTGCATCTTAATAAATAACATATTTATATGGATTCTTAAAATATATAAAAAATATTTTTCAAATTTGTAAAATTTTTATTTTAATATTATTAAACTGAAAAAAATGCCTGTATTAAAGAAGATAACAAGATACCCAATAAAAGGTCTTTCAGGGGAAAATATTGAAAAAATTTTATTAGAAAAAAATCAAGTTTTATCTGGTGATAGAGAATTTGCATTTGCTAGATCTAATGTTTTATTTGATGAGAAAAAACCTGTTTATTTAAGAAAAACAAATTTTTTAGCTCTAGTTCAAGATGAAAAATTAGCAGAATTAAAAACAACATATGACAATAAATTAAAAAGATTAATTGTAAAAATTAAAGAAGAAACAGTTCTAGATGAAATTCTTGATAATGAGACGAACTTTCACAAAGTTGAGCTTTTTTTCCAAAGGCATCTAGATTTAGGTGAAAAAAATAAGCCAAAGTTAGTACAGGGAAAGAAAAATGAAAATAATAAAGATTTAAAACATTCCTTTTCAGATCTTCCAGATAAAGTTGTATCCATCATTAACTTAAATACAGTCTATGACTTAGAAAAAAAAATAAATAAAAAAATTGATCCTTCTAGATTTAGGGCAAACTTATTGATTGATGAATGTGAACCATGGAAAGAATTTGATTGGATTGGTAAGAACCTTAAAATTGGGGAAACTATTTTGGGAGTTTTTAGAAGAACTCAAAGGTGTGCAGCAACAAATGTAAATCCAGAAAATGCTATCAGAGATGTAAATATACCCTATGAAATTAAAAACCATTTCGGTCATTTAGATTTAGGAGTTTACGCTTATGTTAAAAAAACTGGGATTATCTCAGTTAACGATGAGCTAATTATAAATTAATTTTCCCCTAGTAATTTTTTGCAAACTTCTATGGAGAATGAAATCAAATCAATTCAAGGAAAAAACAGATTTAAAGAAATGGGTTTTATAAAATTCTTGTTTTTCTCTACACTATTTTTTTTAACCTTTCCTTTATCAATTATATTTTGTTTAGTATTTCTTGGATTATATGAAACAAAGCAGTTAGTGATAGTTTTAATCAAAGATTATATTCAAACAATGTTTATTATTTTGATTTTATGTTTATCAATAATAACGTTTATTACTTATTACTTAGTCTCATTATTTAATTAATTTAATGTATCTTGATCTTAAAAAAATAATAAAATTTTTTACTAAGTTATATTTTTTGATCTTTATAGTAACCCTACCTTACAAACATTGTCTTACTGCTGAATTACACATCGGTGTAGCCTCAAATTTTTTAATGCCTATGAATGCTATAAAACAAACTTTCGAAAGTGAAAATAATACTAAAATTTTTCTTTCAAGTGGTTCAAGTGGAAGTTTATACTCTCAGATTATAAACGGAGCACCGTTGGATATTTTTCTCTCAGCAGATCAAGTGCTTCCAAAAAAACTTGAAAACACAACTAAAGGAATTAAAGGAACACGATTTACATACGCAACTGGTAAATTACTCTTGTTTAGTACAAAAAAGGATCTTTTTAATCTTACATTTCCAAATATAATTTTATCAAAAAAAATTAAATATATTGGGTTAGGAAATCCAAAATATGTACCCTATGGCATGGCTGCTAAGGAAGTATTAGAGTCTCTGAAAATTTCAAAAATAATAGAAAAAAAATTTGTTTTAAGTAAAAATGTCAATCAAGTTTTTCTTATGAATTATTATGGCAATTTAGATATAGGTTTCATAGCAAAATCTGATTTTATTATTAAAAATGAAAAAGGCAAGGTTTGGGATATTCCTCAGAATTTATACAGACCCATAAAACAAGATGTTATTTTACTAAAAGGTGGAGAAAAAAAATCAGAGGCAAGGCTATTCTTAAAATTTTTATCTTCAAAGAGTGTAAAGGAAAAATTAAATAGTTTAGGGTATAACGTTAATTAATTTTTCAAATTATTAATTTTTTGAATTACAGAAGTTTGATTTTCACCCCAGGATATTGTTCCTCTAAAATTTCCCAATGCATCAATCATGAATACAGTAGCAGTATGGTTAATAGTATAACTATTATTCGAAGTGTTGATAGATTCATAAAAGACTCCCCAATTCTCAGCAAATTTTTTTATTTCAATTTTATCACCTGTCACACCAATAATATTACTGTCAAAATATTGAACATAGTCTTTAAGATGTTCTTTATTATCTCTTTTGGGGTCTAAAGTAACAAAAATTATATTTATTGCATCGTCACTTGAACTTACTTTTTTGGTAATTTCTGATAAATCAGCTAATGTTGTAGGGCAAATTTCTGGACAATTTGTGAACCCAAAAAACAACAATGAAGGTTTATTTTTTAGAGTAGTCCTTCTAAAAGGTTCTCCATTATGATCAATCAAATGAACTTTATCGATTATTTCAGACATTTTTTGTGGAGCGTTTTTACGCGAAAGATATTCTGCAAAAAGAAAAGTTAAGGCTAAAATAATAATGAAAGAAATGATTATTGATGAAAGTAGAATAAATTTTTTTCTCGCAAAATTCATTAGAAATCAATTTGTAATTTTAAAATACTTCCTATTACATTTTTTTGAAAGTTTGTCACTTTATAATTGATATACAGTACGACAAGATACTACTAAAAATTTGATTTTCTCTAGCTAAAAAAGGAAGTGACCAGCTTATTACTATAAAAGCGAGACTCCAAAAGACAAATAATAATAAATTTTTGCTATTCATTATTTTTAATTTTTTGCAGATTTATGTTATAAAAACAATATTATATTTATCTATTATTTTAAATAGTTTGTACTAATCTAGTTTCAATATGGAAAGTTTAATGAAAATTTTTTATTTTATACTTTTTTTATTATTTTTCTCTTCTAGTAGTTATGCTCTTGAATACTCATGCATAGAAAAAAAATATGGCCATTTGTCTAAGATGACTGTAAAGGATGAATTTGTAAAATATGAAGATCAAAAGGGTGAGCCAGTCGAATATAAAATTGTAGAGAATTCAAAAATAGCTTTAATGGCTATAAGTAAGGTTTCAACTAATGAAAATCCAATTCTCAATTACATATTTATAATCAAAGACAAATCATTAGCATTCAATGCTAATTTAAGATCTATAAATAATAATTATAATAAAATTTTTACAAAAAATATAACTTTAAAATGTATTGGAAATAATGATCAAAAAAATTAACTAAAAGTTGATTTATTTCGGTATCATCTCCAAAATAAACAAGCTAGTTGGAAAAATAAATTGAATAAACTCATTAGAATAGCAAAAAACTCGTCATTTAAAGGATCTTATTCTGGGTTAGAAGATATGGAGCTTTTGGGAAGTTTTAACGGTTCCCTGAATGTGAAAAACTTATTCGTAAAAAAAACAGGTATCTTTAATGGAGCTGTATCAGCTGAAAATATTTTTGTTGAAGGAGAAATGAATGCTGATATTGAAACAGAAATTCTACACTTAAAAGCAACTGGGATAGTAGATGGTGACGTTTTTTATAGAAATATAATTATAGATTCGGGTGGCATATTAAAATCTCAAATGGTTCAAAATATGTCTAAAATGGAAAATTTAGTTAAATTAAATAAAAAAATAAAATAATGGATTCATCACACAAAGAACAAATTTCTATTAATGACTTTACAAAGTTAAATATTGTTTTAGGAACTATTTTAGAAGCTTTACAGAATACAAAAGCAAAAAAACCAGCATATATTTTAAAAATTGATTTTGGTAAAGTTATTGGTATAAAACAAACTTCTGCTCAGATTACTAATTACTCATTAGAAGAACTAGTTAGTAGACAAGTTATTGCTGTTTGTAATTTACCTTCAAAAAAAATCGCTGGTTTTAAATCTGAAGTTCTTGTGCTTGGTGCAATCTCTGGAAATGACGTGCATTTAATATGTCCTGATGTCAAACTTGAAAATGGTACATTAATTGGCTGAAGTGAAAAAAGATATTTCAATTATGCGCGGTATTATACCAAGTTTGCATACACCATTTAATGAAAAAAATAAAATTGACATACCTAGCTTAAGAAAATTAATAGATCATACTATTGAATCTGGATGTGCTGGTATGCTCGTAGGAGCAGTTGCTGGAGAAAACTCAAGTCTAAGTTTTGATGAAAAAAATATCCTATTAAATGAATGTGTCACTTATAATAATAATAGAATACCAATCATTGTAAGTTGTACTGCTAAAACTCAAAAGGAAAGAATTGCATTATCCAAAAATGCAAAGGAATTAGGAGCTGAATGGATATTATGTCAGACACCTGAAAATATTTTTGCCGATGAACTAGTTAAATGTTTTAATCAAATTGCAGAAAATGGCCCAGACAATCTTATGATACAAGATTTATCATGGACAGGTTACGGAATGAGAGATGAAGATATACTTATATTATTTAAAAACATAGAAAAATTTAAAAGTTTGAAAATAGAAGTCCTAAATTCAGGTCCAAAATATACTAAAATTTTAGACATAACTAATAAGCAGTTACATCTTAGTGGAGGTTGGGCAATTATGGGTATGATTGAAGCTTTAAACAGAGGAGTTCATGCTTTTATTCCATCAACTATGGAGGTTATTTATAACAAAATTTATGATTTATATTCAGAAAAAAACATTGAAAATTCAAGAACATTATTTGCCCAAATAATGCCAGTTTTATCATTTACGCATCAGCATATAGATATTTCTATAAAATTTTCAAAAATGTTGCGAGTAAAAGAAGGAATTTTTAATACAAGTTTTTGTAGAGAACCTATAAAAAACTTTGATCAATTTCAAATAGAAGAAGCAAACTTGCATATAAAAAAAATTTTAGATCTACAAAATTCTATAAATAATAATTAAACATTTTTTTGGTATGTCGTTCTATATGTTAGAAAGTAATTATTATATATTCCTCCTTAATTAAATAGAGACCTATAGGTCTCTATTTTTTTGTTATTATTAACTTTATTTGTTAACATATAGAAACCTTATCTCACATTTTGAGTTCTCTTAATGCAAAATAATGTCCTTTATGGAATAAGCCTAATGATTATTACAACATTTATGTTTTCGAGCATGGATGGGTTTTCCAGATATCTTGCTGAAAATAATAATGTTTTCACACTTGTAACTATGCGTTACTGGTTTATTGCTATAATTATGATAATTGCATGTTTGTTTATTAAAAATCCAATATCAAAAATTTTAAAAACCAAACAACCTTACATTCAATTTTCTAGAGGTGTGATTCTTTCTCTAAATAATTGCTTAGTTGTTTATACATTCACTTTATTAGGTTTGGTTGAAACGCATGCAATTATAGCATGTTACCCATTAATAGTCGCAGGTTTATCAGTTCCTTTTCTTGGAGAAAAGTTTGGGTGGAGGAGATGGTTGGCAATATTCACAGGATTTATAGGTGTGATTATAATTTTAAGACCAACTACAAATGTTATTTCAGAAGGATCAGTATTTGCAATCATTGGGGCAATTATGTTTGCAGTTTACCTAATCTTAACACGATATGTTTCAAAATCAGATACAGCATTAACGAGTTTTTTCTGGACTGGTGTCGGAGGCACAATAACGATGAGTATAATAAGTCTCTTCATATGGGACAATATTCTAAAAGAAGATTATTTGTGGCTTTTCATAATGTGTCTTTTGAGTGCAAGTTCTCATTTTATGATGGTCAAAACCTTGCAAATAGTAGAGGCTTCAGTAGTACAACCATTCTCATACCTACAGCTTGTATTTGGTTCAATTATTGGCGTTACAATTTTTTCTGAAACTATAGACTTGATGATTATTATAGGTTCACTAATAGTAATTGGATCAGGATTATTTACCACTTGGCGAGCTTATAAATTAAAAGACAAGATTTGATATAATTTTTATTTGGAATAGATGACAAAATAAAATACTAGTTAAACCATTGGGTAAATAACTTTAATTTTTTAATCCGTAGGAGAAAAAAATGTATGCAACTACAAAGTCAATAAAATTTCAGAATAAATTAGCCAAAGAGGCAATCCTTAATGCTTTAAGAGCCAAAAGCAAAACTTTGTTTGTAGAAGGCATGATCCTTAGATGTTTTATGCATGTAACTGAAAATTCAATTGAGCTTTTCCATATTTTTGAAAACAAAGAATATGTTAATAAAGCAAGATCTTCATGGACAAATCAATTTTGGCAAGATATTCGAGAAATGGGAGGTACAGTTTCCGGATTAGAAGGAGAATGTGAGGTTGAATATTCACCAAAATTAGATTTGAACAATTTTAATAGGGTTGAATAATCGTAATTCGCAAAATTGGCATGCTAATTGCAGTCACTAGATTGTAGGGAATAGCTTTCAAAATCTCCACGATTATCCTAAATAAGGTAAATAATTAAGCTATTCCCACACTTATTCTTGGACAACTTTTCCTATGAATGGTAAGTGACGATTATCTTGTGCGTAATCAATTCCATAGCCAACAACAAATTCGTCTGGAATGTCAAAACCTATCCATTTACTTTCAATATCAGTTTCCCTTCGTGAAAATTTATTTAATAAGCAACAAACTTCTAAACTTTTTGGTTTTCTACTTTTAAGTAACTTTATCACTTGATTAAGAGTGTGCCCAGTGTCAATAATATCTTCTACCAGTAACACATCTAAATTTTTAATATCGGTATTTAAATCTGTTAATATTCTTATATTATTTGAAGATTGCATAGAGTTTCCGTAGCTAGAGGCAGTCATAAAATCAACTTCAACAGGTATTTTAAGTTCTCTTACTAAGTCAGCAATAAATACAAAAGAACCTCTTAATAATCCAACAACTAATAGTTTCTGTGTATCATTGTAAAAGAGATTAACCTCTTTACCCAATTCAACAATACGTTTCTTTATCTCTTTTTCTGAAATTAATGTATCTACAGAATAAGATATGATATTTTTGTTCATTATTGTTACTCATGAAAACTTTATTAAAACGAAGTATACATTATGATAATAATTGTTATAAGAAAATAAAATTATTAATTTTATAAGGAGTTAAGCTTGTTAACATTAGTAGCTGCAGCTACATTAAGCTTTATGATTTTTTTCCCATTAGTAGTAGCAACATCCGTGTTTAAGGTTTTAGATGATAAACAATCATCTAAATTTCTAAGAATTTTTTTTCCAAAATACTACCTTTATGGTTTTGCTTTAAGTTTTTTGGGTGTAATTTTTTCCATTTATTTTGAAAATAAATTATCAATTTTAATTTATTCGCTGATAATGTTTGGTTTTTTATTTTCAAGGCAAATTTTGATGCCATTGGTAAATAAAGCAAAAGATTTGAACAACGAAAAAAAGTTTAATAAATTGCATAAGTTATCAGTATTTATAAATTTTTTACAGATTATAGGATGTGTATTTTTATTAGTAATTTATTTAAAATAATGTTTGGTGAGGAATAATTTTTGTGAGAACAAACGTAGTTATTATTGGTGGGGGACCTTCAGGGCTACTATTATCAAGACTTTTGTCGATAGATGGCATTGATAATATAGTTCTTGAAAAACAATCTGAAGAACATGTTACAAGTAGGATTAGAGCTGGAGTACTTGAAAGTGGTACCATTGAAATGCTCAAAAAAGCAGGAGTATCTGATAGGCTTGAAAAAGAAGGTTTTGATCACGATGGTATTCAATTATCATTCAAAAATCACGGATTTAGAATAAATTTAAAAGAATTAACAAATAAACACGTAACAGTTTATGGACAAACCGAAGTAACGAAAGATTTATATAGTATAATCAAAAAAGAAAGCGGTGACGTAATAAATAATGCTGTAGATGTTTTACCACAAGATATTAATACAGACTTTCCGTTTGTTACATTTAAAAAAGACGGTGTTGAAAATAAAATAAAATGTGATTTGGTAGCAGGTTGCGATGGGTTTCATGGAATAAGTAGAACTGTAATACCCAAATCAATAATCAAAAGCTATGAAAGAAAGTATCCTTTTGGATGGTTGGGTATATTATCAGAAACTCCTCCCGTAAGTGATGAACTCATCTATGCCAATCATGGTAATGGGTTTGCTTTGGCGTCAATGAGAAACAAAAATTTAAGTAGATATTACATACAAACTCCGTTGAATGAAAAAATTGAAGATTGGACAGACAAAAAGTTTTGGGATGAGTTAAAAAAGAGACTTCCAACTGAAGCTGCAGATACTATTATAACTGGAAGCTCCATTGAAAAATCAATAGCACCATTGAGGTCTTATGTTTGTGAACCGATGAGTTGGGAAAAATTATTTTTAGTTGGTGATGCCGCACATATAGTCCCCCCAACTGGTGCTAAAGGTCTAAACTTAGCAGTTTCAGACGTATACTATTTGCACGATGCTCTAAAAAAATATTACCAATATCATACAAAGGAGGGTTTAAAAGAGTATTCATTTAATGCCCTTTCTAGGGTTTGGAAAGCAATAAGGTTTAGCTGGTGGATGACTACAACTTTTCATAAATTTCCTGAACAATCTTCTTTTGATCAACGAATACAGGATTCTGAAATAGAATATTTAGAAAATTCAGTTGCATCTCAGAAAGTTTTGGCAGAAAATTATGTTGGTTTACCTTATTAACCCTAAATCATAAATAATTCGGTAAATTTAGGTAAAAATATGAATGCTAAATCGCTAATCAAAAGAAATTATGAAAAACATCCTAAAATAGATTTTCCTGATTATAAATCTAGTATATTTAGAGCACCTAAAAATAGAAAAATCTCATTTCCATCTTCGAATACTGAGATCATAGGACCAATATTTAACAAAAATATTATTGGTAAATTAGACAACGATTTAACCTTAAATTTTTCTAGAAATAAAATATCTCCACTCGGTCATAAAATTATTGTCTATGGAACTGTTTCTGATCAATTTACTAATCCAATAGAAGGCGCGCTAATAGAGATTTGGCAAGCTAATGCAGCTGGTAAATATTTACATGACAAAGATGAAAACCCTGCACCAATCGATCCAAATTTTGCTGGTTGTGGAAGGTGTTTAACTTCATCAAGTGGCTATTATGAATTTTTAACCATTCAACCTGGACCATATCCGTATCCAAATCGTGGAATTGAATGGAGACCAATGCATATTCATTTTTCTATTTTTGGAAAAAGCTTTGGACAGAGATTAATAACGCAAATGTATTTTGAAGGCGATCCACTAATCAAACTTTGCCCAATGGTCAATTCCATTGGAAATGAAAAAGCAAAAAATAGTTTAATTGGGGTTCTAGATACATCTAGATCAAACACACAAAATCTATTATCTTATAAATTTGATATTGTGTTAAGAGGAATAAAACAAACCTATTTTGAAAATAGAAAAGAGGGTCTTTAATTTGGAAACTATAAAAGAAAAGCTTGATGAAACCCCTTTTCAAACAGCCGGTCCATTTGTTCATATAGGTTGTATGCCTAATGCTATAAAAATTAACAAAATTTATCAAAATGATTTAGGAGAAATTCCATTTAAGAATAAGCAAGAAAACGAATTAATAACCATCGAAGGTTCAGTGTTTGATGGTAATAGTTTTGCCTTAGATGACGTAATGATAGAAACCTGGCAGTGTGATGAAAAAGGACAATTTAATGGAGATAATGGATTTGCACGTATAATTCCAGATAACTTAACAAAAAAGTTTAAATTGAAAACTGTTAAACCTGGATCCTATAAAGGTTTTGATGGAAAAACACATAGCCCGCATGTTTCATTATCAATTTCTGCAAGGGGTTTAAATATGACATTAAATACTCGTGTGTATTTTGAAGATGACGAATTGAAAAATGATCCACTTCTGTCTATATTAAGTTCAAACAATGTAAATAGCTTAATTGCTAAAAAAATTAAAAAAAATAGCTATTTATTTGATATTTTTTTACAAGGCGATAAAGAAACAATTTTTTTAGACATATGAAATTTAAATTTATGGTGGAGAATTTAGTTGGGCAGATCCAATTTTATGATGAATTATTATAAAAATTACAAAGAAGAACTAGAGGTAATAGAAGAAAAAAGTAAAACTTTTAAACCGAAACCTTGGTGGGCTTATTTACTATTTTATTGTTATTTAATCTTCTACGGATACATTTTTTGGATGAAGCCATTAGATATTCCAGTATAATTTTTTTAATTTTTCTTTGTGGGTGTTTATTAGATGCAAGACAACGGTAAGTCAGCAATTTGGGAACCTGGCGAAGTAATATATGAAGCTGGTAATGAAGCGACAGAGGCATACCTGATTTTAGAAGGGTATGTTAATATTGAAACAAAAGATGGTTTAAAGCTAAATAGACTTGGTATGGGAGAAATATTTGGAGAAACGTCCATTTTATTAAATGTTCCGAGAACTGTCACTGCAAAGGTGTGTGCTCAAAAGTTGGTTGCCAAAAAGATACCTAAGTCATATTTCACAAAAATGATTAAGTCTAATGTTGTGTTGAGTGCATTGATCCGAAAGACACAGATAAGACTTTTAGATTCGAACAGACAAAGCAATGAGTTAGCCAACGAGATGTCAAATCTATTAGATCAATTTGATTCAAATAACCCTCCAAAGAAAAATGTTCTTGAAGAAAGAATGAAAAAAATTAGAACTAAAATTAATGAAATAAAAACTACTATCGATGATTGATCGTTAATTCAAAATGAAATCTTTATAGTTATTATTTTTTATTTTGTCGCATACCTCAGTATATCTTGGAAGCCCACCTGCATAAGGCATAAAAACTCTTGGTTTACCTGGAATGTTAGCTCCCAAGTACCAAGAATGTTTTACAGTTGGCAACAGTGTTTTGTTGGCTACTGAATTGACTTCATCTCCCCATTTTTCAGCAGAATTAATATCTGTTTCAATTGTTGAGTAGTCTTTTCTATTCATGTAATTAATACAGTCTCGAATCCATTCTACATGTTGTTCTATAGCCATTGGCATATTCGTTAACACTGAAGGACTGCCTGGTCCTGTTATTGTGAACAAATTAGGAAATCCTGGAATTTGAAGCCCTAAAAAGGTTTTTGGGCCTTCTTTCCATACATCATTAAGTTCTAGGCCATTCTTTCCGGTAATATTCATATTTATCAAAGGTCCAGTCATTGCATCATATCCTGTAGCAAAAACAATAATATCGAGGTCAAAATGATTATTCTTAGTTTTAATTCCAGTTTTGTCTATCAACTCTATTGGTTCACTGCGAAGATCTACTAAATTAATGTTGTCCCTATTGAAGGTTTCAAAATAATTACTATCGATAGGTGGACGTTTCCCAGCATAGGGATGGTCAATGTCTGACAATATTGAAGCAAACTTTTTATTTGAAACAGTTTCTCTAATTTTCTTTTTTATAAAATCGGATGCTGTTTTATTTGCTTCAACATTTGTTACCAAATCGTTAAATACTGCCCTAAATTGAAGGCCACCAATTTCCCAAGCCTTTTCATAAATTTCGTTTAATTTATCTGGATCTACATCAGCAACATTTCGCTTACTTATTTCAAAAGGATGAGCATTAGGTGTACGCTTAACAAGATTTTTGTATAAATCTGAATTTTCTTTTACATGTTTTTTAAATTCTGAGGTTAGTGGTTTATTTCTAGCGGGAATGCTGTAATTTGCAGTTCTTTGAAAAACAGTTAAATGTTTTGCTTCTTCAGCTATAACTGGAACAGCTTGTATACCAGTTGACCCAGTGCCAATTTGACCAACATTTTTACCGGCAAATGAAACACCGTTTTTAGGCCAATCACCAGTATGGTAGTATTTACCTTCAAAATCTTCTAGTCCCTTTATATTTGGTATATTAGTATTTGATAAACATCCAACAGCTGATATTAGAAATTTAGCTTTAAATGCATTTTCATTATTAGTAATTACATCCCAATTATTTTTATTATTATTAAAACACGCGCTAGTAACTTTTTGTTTGAAAAGAATATCTTTTTTGAGATCAAACTTATTTGCAACAAAATTCATATATCTTCGAATTTCAGCGTGACCCGGATATCGTTCTGACCATGTCCACTCTTTTAGTAATTCATCAGAAAAATAATAAGAATAAGCGTGACTTTCTGTATCACATCTAGCACCAGGATATCTGTTCCAATACCATGTGCCCCCAACATCATCTCCTGTTTCTAAAATTACACAATTGAGACCAAGTTGATCACGTAAACAGATCAATTGATATAACCCTGAAAAACCAGCGCCTACGATTATGGCGTCATATTCTCTATCTTGAGAATGAAAATTATCCATTTAAAATACCTATAATTTATAAGATAATCTAATAGAAAAATATAAACAGTCAAGGAAACTTGGTGTATAAACAATTTATTTAACATTATTGGTTTAAGTTATGGACCCAGTTACTCAAGGTGCTTTCGGAGCAATTTTTGCACAGACAATTTCAAATAAGAAAAAGCTTTTATTAGGTTCAATGATAGGTTGTTTTGCTGGTTTAGTTCCTGATATAGATGTTTTGATTAGATCAAACACAGACCCTTTGCTAAAATTAGAATATCATAGACAATTCACGCACTCCATTTTTTTTATTCCGATAGGTGCTTTGATAATTACGATGATTTCAAGGATATTCATCAAAAAACATTTAACTTGGGGTGAAACTTATTTATTTAGCCTTTTTGGTTTTGCTACTCATGGCTTATTAGATGCTTGCACAAGTTATGGTACACAACTTTTTTGGCCATTCTCAGATGACAGAATTTCTTGGAATTATATATCAGTAGTTGATCCATTTTTAACTATTCCAGTTATCTTTACTATAATCTTTACAATATTAATGAAGAACAAATTAATTAGTATTTTTGGTATTTTTTATATAGCTGTCTATCTATCTATTGGTGCATTTCAAGAAAATAGAGCAGAAAAGGTAGGACAAGCTATTTCAAACTTAAGAGGGCATGTAAGTAAAAATCTTACTGTCAAGCCAAGCTTAGGCAACTTATTTCTATGGAAAACTATTTATGAATTTGATGGTTTTTATTATGTTGATGCAGTAAGATTATTTCACACTTCAGAGTTCTGTAAAGGGACAATAATAAAAAAACTTGATCTATCAAATGAATTTTTGGCACTCAATAAGACAAGTCAACAATATAAAGATATAAAAAGATTTGAATGGTTTTCTCAAGGTTATTTAGGAAAAAAAATTAATAGTAATGTAATAACTGATGTTAGATACTCAGCAGTTCCAAATGAAGTTGATGGTTTGTGGGGAATTGAAATAAATCAAAAAAAAGACGATAACGAACACGTTGATTGGGTGGTTAATAGAAGTAATTACACAAAAAAATGGGACAGATTTCTTGACTTGTTATTAGGAAAAAATTGTCAAAATTTATTAATTAAAAATTAATTTCATTTAAGAAATTTAAATTTTTTGATTTAAAAATATTTTTTAAAAAATTATGTAGTTTATTAATTTCATTTGATTTTATATTTGCAAACTTTAAATTTGCTTCAAACTTTTCGTTAACTTCATTTTGACTAAGCGGATTACGTTTTCCTCCCCTTAAGCATTTTTGGGATGAAGAGTAAATCGTTCCATCTTTCATTATAACATTTATTTTACCAGTATAATTTCTAGGATATTCATCGTCTGGATTAATTTCATAATTAACTTTAGAGGCTAGTTTTATTACTTCTAATTTTTTTAAGTGTTTGTCAGTAAATTCATTTAAGCCAGCAGATCCATTAATCAATCCAATTGAAATACAGTAAGGGACGGAAAATTTTGCACCATATGGAGTAGATGGTTTTTGTTTTTCTTTTAGTGGTTCCCATAACCTATGAACTGTACCTTCACCCACACTTGCAATTATTTTATCTACGTTTTCAATATTATCAATTTTGTCTTTTAGTTTGATAGCGCAATCAATGAAGGGTTGTGCCATTGTGCCACAAGCGTAAGGCTTTAAAGCAAGGTTTTTAGTCTCCCATCTCTTTCCTAATTCAGAAATTATATGAGAATGATCAGGTTTTATGGTGCTTTTAGCAAAGCTATTAAAAACACCATGTTGACCTTCAAAGACTGTTCTGGGTCCTAAGAAACCAGATTTTGCAAAATTAGCAGATTGCCATCCACAACCAGCAACCCAGCCTGGATGAAGACGTTTTGTAGAGGTGCCTTCAGCTAAATACTCTATAATCCCAGAAGCCATGCTCCCAACAATACCTAATCCAGAACTCATTTCTCTTACATTATTTTTGAGCACAGATGAAACACCTATCGATGAGCCAAATGCTCCAAAAATTGCAGTTGGATGGAATCCTTGTCTATGTACTGCTGTTGGTGCAACTAAAGCTAATCTGCAAATTAATTCTGATCCAACAACTAAGCCCTTTAAAAAACTTTCCCCATCTAATTTTTTTGCTTGTACTGAAGATAATATTGCAGGAACCATTACCGCACCAACATGTACGGGCGTGCCTTCAAAAGTATCATCGAAGTCTTCACCATGTATTGCTGTACCGTTAATGATAGATGCATTAAACGCACTTACCTTTTTATTATGCCCAACTAATGTGCATTCGCCATTATCATGTAGTGTATTTATAAGACTTTTTATATATGGCTCTTTTTTAGCAGATATCATTAGACCAAAAGAATCCATCACAATAAGTTGTAATTTATTTACTACTTCTTCTGGTATGTCTTCAATTTTTAGCTTGCACACCCATTCTGAAAAGATTTCAGCAAGAGAAACATCTACTTTGTTCATTTTTCTATCATCAAAAACAGTTATTTCTTTGAAAAGTATCTTGTCCAAAAAGGAGATGACAAACTTAAAAATGTGAGGACAAAAAACAATAAAACAACAGGACTTTCAAGAAGTGCAAAAAAATTATTATCATGAATGATCATTGATTGAGAAAAGCTTTCTTCGACTAATTTTCCAAGAATTAGCCCCATAACAAGTGGTGCAGCAGAAAATCCGTGTCTGTCCATAAAATACCCTAACAATCCAGCGGCAAGCATTACCCATACATCAAACATTGACGATGCAAATGAATAAGAACCGATCATTGAAAAAATAAACACAGCAGGCCAGAGAAGTTTCTTTGGAATAAAAGCAACCAAAGAGAAGAATTTTGCACCAACTAAACCAATAAATAAGAATCCTAAGTTAGCAATTAACATCGCTCCAAAAATTGCATACACGAACTCAGGTGTTTCACTTATAAGATATGGTCCAGGTCTAAAACCATGCATAATTAACGCAGCTAGTATGAGAGCTGTCGATCCGCTTCCTGGTATACCTAAAGCAAGAGTAGGAACCATAGCGCCACCCGCAGCAGCATTGTTGGCTGCTTCTGGTCCTACTATTCCTTCTGGAGACCCTTTTCCAAAATTATCTTTATCTTTTGACCATCTTCTAGCTTCATTATAGCCAATTATTGCTGCAACTGTTGAACCTTCAGCTGGTAGAATTCCAATAAATGTACCAATACCGGATGATCTAAGTATAGTATATTTTAGTTTTTTCAACTCAAATAAGGAAGGTAATCTAAGAGCTTTTGCTTGTATTCTCTCGACTACCGCATTTAGTTTTTCCGATTGTTTAAAAAGTTCACTTACTGCAAACAGACCAATAAGTACTGGTACAAAATGAATACCTTCTTCAAGATCAGGAATGTCAAAAGTAAATCTCTCAACACCTGTGGTTAAATGAATACCTATAGTTCCAATCAATACACCAACAAGACCTGAAATAAGGTTCCTTAAAGAAGATTTTCCACTCATAGAAGCAAGCATGGAAAGAGCAAATACTGCAAGTCCAAAATACTCTGCTGGACCAAATTCTAAAGCTAGTTTTGCTAACAGAGGAGCAGCAAATATAAAAATTATTAAACTAAAAATACCGCCAAAAACACTTGATACAGCAGCTAAGCCAAGAGCTCTGCCTGGCTCACCATTCTTTGCCATTGGATATCCATCTAATGCAGTTGCAACTGCAGGTGGAGCACCGGGAGCATTAATAAGTATAGCTGTTATGGAGCCACCAAAAGTTCCTGCACAATATAGTGCTGCCATCATAGCTATTGCCGCTACTGGATCTAATGAAATTGTAAAAGGTATAAGCAGTGCAATTGCCATAGGAGAACTTAAGCCAGGCAATGCCCCAACTAAGACACCAATCAAAACTCCTGACAAAATTAAAAGTATGTTCTGAAATTCTAATAATAATCCTATGCCTTTTACAATATCTTCCAAATTTTAAACCTCTCTAATTTTTGATAAGATCTAACAATCCTGGCTCAAAATGCACACCAAGAATCACATTAAACAAAATTATTACAAATAATGGGAATCCAACTACATAAGTTATCAATACTTTTAATCTTCTTTCACCCCAATATAATGGTAAGGAAATACTTACTGCAATTATTGTCAGAGCGGCTCCTAAAACTTGTGAAGAAGCTATAATTGCTGATAAAATTATCATGGTTCCAATAGTTGAAATCTGCACAGGGTTTTTTCTAGATGAATCTATATTCTTCCCATTTTTTTTTAAGAAAATATGCTCAAAAGGTATTATTAAAACCATTCCAAAAATTATAATAAGTAAAATTTGAGGAAACATTTCTGGAGGAATATTATTAGAAAATAAGTCAGGGACTTTTTCAAATTTAGTTGTTTCAAACCACAAAAAAGCAATGATTAAAGTTAATATAATTGCAATAATTGTGTCACTTTTATTTAATAATACACCCAATGAATTGGGTGCATTTTCTTTTTTTTTCATGTCTTAGAAAACCTTAAATTTATTTTATTAAACCAAGTTCTTTAAGAGCAGACGCTGCAACTTTATATTCAGCTTTAAGTTGTTTGTCCCAAACTTTTGTTCCAGCAACACTGCCTTCAACTGTTAGTCCAGCACCAGCAAGATAACTAGCAAAAACGTCATGTTTCATTGCCTTAACCATAGCTTTTGAAATTTGATCTATAATTGGCTGTGGAGTAGATGCTAATACAGCATAACCTCTAGTTGTTGAGCATTTTGCCTTAATTCCTTTTTCAAAAGTAGTAGGAACATTTGGATAATCTTTAAGTCTATCTTCTGCCATAACTGCAAGTGCTTTAAAGCTACCGTCAGCAACTTGGTTAGCTGCCTCACTTACATTTGGTAATGTGGCGTCAATTTTACCAGCCATAAGCGCCTGCACCATTTGAGCACCTGATCCAAAAGGTACAACTTTAAACTTAATTCCAGCTTCTTTTGCAAATTGAGCTAATCCTATATGTTCAGTTCCTCCTATTTGAGCAACTCCCCAGTTAAGAGGTGCTTTCTTTGATGCGGCTACAAGTTCCTCTAAAGTGTTGAATTTTCCTTTTCCAGAGACAGTGATGAAGGTTGGATCATCCATCGCTCTAGCTACACCTACAATGTCATCAATTTTCATGTTAGACTTACCTCTAGCCATTGTGTAAAGATGAGATTGTGTTAACGCCATGATTGTATAGCCATCAGCAGGTTTTGTTAAAACATAATTTTGAGCCTTTGCCCCCGAACCACCTCTTTTAGCCACTATAGAAATGTCAGTCTTAAGATTTCTTCTTGTTCTAATAGATACCATTCTTGCAGTTGTATCAGTTCCCCCACCATACTTAGCATGTATTACTAATTCTATTGGTTTGTTAGGATATTTGTCTGCACTTGCTACAGAAACTAGACCAACTGAACTAATTCCTGCAATAGCAATAACACCCAAACTTGCCTTCACAATGCTTCTTCTAAAAGAATTTTTAAGTTGTGTCATATTACTCTCCCGATTAAAAATATAATTAAGTTTGCTATTGATTTTGTAATAAATCAACAAGAGTTTCCAAATTCTACACAAATTTGAGTTAAGCAGTAATTTCAATTTCCCCTTTTAACTGGGTTCTATGCATTATTCTTCGTGTATTTGGGTCAAATGCATCTCTCTTATGAAGTACATTTAAGTTTTTCCACATTAATAAATCACCTTTTTCCCATTGCTGTGTCCAAGTATATTTTTCTTGTGTTGCATGTTCCCAAATTTCGTCTAATAAATTTTCACTTTCTTCAACTTCTAACCCAATGATATATGCATGGGGACGTCTTCCAAGAAAAAGGAGTTTTTGATTTGTACTTTTATCTGTAATTACAATGGGATGTCTGGCTCCAGGTGTCTCAGTTGGATCATTGACTTCTGAGTAACCTTTTCTAAGCATACCAGCACTATTATGAGCAGAGTCATGAATTAGGATTTTACCGTCGATTTTTTCCTTTATAGCGGCAGGCAATTCACTATAAGCTAGGTTCATATTCGCAAAGTGAGTGTTTCCTTGATTTTCAGGAACTTCAAGTGCATATAAAATTCCTGCTTTAGGAGGTAGATCTAAATATGTCATATCAGCGTGCCAAACAGCTTCTCCATCTCCTAAATTACCTATGGGAGTACCTTGTTCGTTTTTAACATTTGAAATAACATTAATTTCAGGAAATTCTGGTAAAAAAGTTATTCCATATGGATTTGGTCCAGGTGGATCAAGTTCCCCAAAATACTTACTAAAATTAATCAATTTAGGATCATTAAGATTTTGTTTTTTAAATACTAAAACTAATCTTTCATTCCATGATTCATTAATAAAATTAATTTGATCTTGAGTTAATTTTTTACTTATGTCCAATCCAATAATTTCTCCACCCAAACTTTTATTGCTATTTAATAATTTCATAATAAATTTCCTGTTATATTTTATTTATGAATTGTTTCTTCATAAATACTGTATTTTTCTAATTTATCTCTGTCAATTTCAAGGTTCCAATTTTCAGGGATTATTAAAAAACCATTTCTAAATTTAAGGGGATTTGATAGAATTCTTGCTAGTGGATCAATTTTTAAAAATCCATTATATTCACCAGCATTGTCTACTAAACCACACGCGATTTTAGCTTCCATCCAACAGTTAATTTCAGAACCTAACCCGTCACCAAGTACTATTTTTAATCCTAACGAATGAGCAAATTTTATAGCATCTATCAATTTAGTAACAGATACAAATCTTTTTAATTTCAGTTTACATAATCCAACACCCTCAATTTTAGATGCCTTTTTAATGTCATTAATACTGCAAATAGGTTCATCTAACATTATCGGGATGCTTGATAATTTAGCAACAGCAGCATTTGCTTCCCAGTTATTTGCATCACAAGGTTGTTCAAATAATTCTATGTTATCAGGTTGCAATCCTACAACAAATTTACACCCTTCTTTTTCTGTATATCCCCTGTTTGCGTCTATCCTAATTTTAGCCCTGCCGTTTAAATTACTTTGAATATAATTAATTTTTTTAAGGTCTAAATTAACGTCTTTACCAACCTTAACTTTTATTGTTGTAAAACCTTGATCAGTTACTTTGTCTAACTCATCCTTGATTTCAGCTTCTTCTTCTGCATTAAATGATGTTAGTAATTTAAGTTTGATAGAACTTTTATTATTTAAAACATCTTTTTTTTCTAGCTCTTCAATAGCCGTATAAATCGCGCTTGAAGCAACAATGCTGATATTGGAATGAGACAAAATTATTTCTTTTGCATCACTCAATTTTTTATTTAAAATTAATCTTGATATAATTCTAGCAAATGTCCACCCACCATCTCGAGTTTCAGAACTAGATCCTGGAGATATGTGTTGTTCTCCCCATCCATTATTACCTTCATTATCAACTATATGAATTAATAAGGGCTCGAAAGAATGAAAGGTATTATACGACAATTTATATGGCTTGATTAGAGGTACGTCTAGTCTATAAATTTTAATTTTAGAAATAATACTATCTTTATAATTCATAAAAAATCCTCGCAGACTTGGTAATAAATATATTAACAATAAGAAAAAATTATATAATATATTTTTAAAATAATTTCTTATGAAGGAGAGCAAATGCCAATATACAGCTTAGGTGAAAAAAAACCTCAATTACCTGAAAATGAATTGTATTGGGTTGCTCCTGATGCACACGTTATCGGAGATGTTATTTTAGGAAAGGATGTTGGAATTTGGTTTGGGTCAGTTTTAAGAGGTGATAATGACGTAATTAGAATTGGAAACGAAACAAATATTCAAGAAAATACAATAATTCACGTAGATCCGGATACGCCAGTGACTATTGGCAATAACTGCACAATTGGACATAATGCTATTATACATGGTTGTACAATTGGCAATAATTCTCTAGTTGGGATGGGTGCGACAATTCTTAATAATGCTAAAATAGGAAATAACTGTCTAGTCGGAGCTGGCGCTTTAGTCACTGAAAACAAAGAGTTTCCTGATGGTTGGCTTATAGTTGGTTCCCCGGCGAAGGCTGTTAGAAAACTTAATCAAGAAATGATAGATAATATGACTAGATCTTCTAAGCATTACGTAGCCAACTTCAAAAAATTTGTAAAAGAGATGGAAGAAATTAAATAACTTTATCGTCTTTTAAATTTTGAATTTCTTTGGTGGTATAACCCAAATTAGATAAAAGTTCCTCGTTGTGTTCACCTAATTTTGGAGCCCTCTTAATTTTTGCTGGTGTTTTTGAAAATTTCCATGGTGTACCGTGAACTTTCATGTTCTTTTTAAGCTCTGGATACCACACCTCAGTTACATAATTATTTTTCTTTATATTTGGATCTTCTGAAGCTTCGAGCATTGTGTTAACATGAGTAGATATCATATCTGCTTTTCTTAAAATAGATATCCAGTTATCTCTTTTATCTGTTGAGAATAATTCTGAAAGTTTATTTAAAATTTCTGTTTTCTTATCATCGGATTCAAATGCTAACCCGAGATCAATTAAATTATTTTCTTTCAGTGTATCAAAAAAATTAAGGGCCTTCATAGCCTCTTGCCAGTCATCTGGATCAAGTTGTAAAGCAAAAGGTTTGCCGTCAATATCATTGAAACATGCAGCAATTCCTGGTCTTTCTCTTGTTCCGTTGATTCTAGCACCTGTAATTGGTGGTCTTTTACTCCACATTGCAGTTGTCATTGTCCAGCCAAGAAGTCTAAATGCACTCCCCACTAAAGAGGTTTCTAATTTTTGACCTTTACCAGTTTTTTGAGCATTGACGTATGCAGCTAAGATACCCCCAAAAGTAAGAATTGCACAACTTTCGTCTGCAACAGAGGCAACTCCTGTTCTTAAATTATTTCCAGGTATTGAATATGCTTCAGCTATACCACTCAATGCTTGTCCTACAGCGTCAGTTCCAGGCAAATGTCCATCTGGCGCATCAGGTCCATAAGCAGAAACTGAAGCATAAACTATTTTTGGGTTTATTTTGCTAAGCGTTTCATAATCAAAATTTAGTTTTTCAGCCACTCCAGGTCTAAAATTTTGGCCAAATATGTCAGCATCTTTTATCAAATCATGAAGTATTTTTTGTCCTTTTGGTGATTTAAGATTGAGTGTTAAACTTTTAACACCTCTATTATTTGTCTCAAAAAAAGAACCAGTTGACCCCTCCAAGAAGCCGGATTTTCTATTCATATCTCCTTTTCCAGGAGTTTCGATTTTTATTACCTCCGCACCTAAATCAGCCATAAGCATATATGGTACCGTTCCAGCTTGAGCCGTTGAACAAGCCACAATTTTTAAACCGGAAAGTGCTCCATTAATTTCGCTCATTTTATCCTCTAATTCTCTTTTAATTTTGGCATATTATATCGATCTTCAGGTTTAAGCCAGCCATTATAATTAGGCGCTCTTTTCTCTGCAAATGCTCTTCTACTTTCCATTCTATCTTCTGTATCACCATGAAGATGAAGTTTCTCAGCTAATTCAGCAATATTATTTGGTATTTTGGGCGCCATTAGTTTCATCATGTATAATGTATTAACCCTTGAAGCAGGAGGAAGAGTTAATAAATGTTCTGCCATTTTATGAGCTTCTTCCATTAACTCAATTTCATCTTCAACTAGGCGATTAACAAAGCCTACTTGATGCATTCTTTCAGCTGATATTCTGTAACCAAATGCCATCTCAGTAGCAATTGGATGAGGAAGGTTACCATAATGTCCATGGTTATATCCTCCAAGCAGCCATCTTTTAGCCTCTGACATTTCAAAAATGGCACTTTTCACAGCAACTCTTAAATCAGTTCTTTCAACAAGCATAAAGCCGCCACCCATAGCAAATCCGTTTACGGCTCCAATTACAGGTTTTTGAAGAATCCCTTCTTGAAAAGGATTAACTAAATCTTTTTCAACCATTTCTTTTGGAGATCCGGCAATTCCTCTTTCAACGGACTCTTTCATGTCCTCACCGGCGCAAAATCCTCTTCCGGTTCCTGTCAGAATAGCAACTTCCAAATCATTATCTTCATGAAAACGAGTAAAAGCTCTTGCCATACCCTCTCTTATAACAGTACTGAGGGCATTTAGTCTTTCCGGACGATTTAGCCTTATAGTAAAAACCTGTCCATTAATCTCTGTTTCAACAAAACTCATTTTCAAAACTCCTACTTGTGTTTGTGCTATGATAATATTGTATATATTAAAAAGTCTTGCAAGTCATTGGGATAAAATCATAATTAATTAAATAAGATAAAGATTTGGGGGTTGAAAATTATGAAAACTAAAGCAGCAGTTGCAGTTGAAGCAGGAAAACCACTTGAAATTATGGAGGTTGACCTTGAAGGCCCTCGTCACGGAGAAGTGTTGGTGGAGATAAAAGCTACTGGTATCTGTCATACAGACGAATTTACACTTTCTGGGGCAGATCCAGAGGGTCTTTTTCCTTCTATATTAGGGCATGAAGGAGCTGGCATTGTTAGAGAAATTGGTAAAGGAGTGACAACTTTAAAAATAGGTGATCACGTAATCCCATTATATACCCCTGAATGTAGAGAATGTGAGTATTGCCTTCATCCTAAAACTAATTTGTGTCAAGCAATCAGAACTACGCAAGGTAAAGGTTTAATGCCGGATGGTAGTAGTAGATTTTCCATTAATGGTAAAGAAATTTTACATTACATGGGCACATCTACATTTTCAAATTTTACAGTTGTGCCAGAAATTGCGCTTGCTAAGGTAAATACAAAAGCTCCATTTGATAAAATTTGTTATATTGGTTGTGGTGTAACCACAGGTATTGGAGCTGTTATAAATACTGCTAAAGCGTCTGCTGGATGTAACGCAGTTGTTTTTGGTTTGGGTGGAATTGGCCTCAATGTTATTCAAGGATTAAGAATGGTTGGAGCAAATATGATTGTTGGTGTTGACTTGAATAACAAGAAAGAATCCTGGGGTAAAAAATTCGGGATGACACATTTCGTAAATCCTTCAGAAATAGAAGGTGATTTAGTAGATTATTTAGTGGATCTTACAGGCGGTGGTGCAGATTATTCTTTTGAATGTATTGGAAATGTTGATGTAATGAGGCAAGCTCTTGAATGTGCCCATAAAGGTTGGGGAGAGAGCATCATTATTGGAGTAGCTGGGGCAGGCCAAGAAATTAAAACTAGACCTTTTCAACTTGTTACAGGTAGAAGTTGGAAAGGTACAGCTTTTGGCGGTGCTAGAGGAAGAACAGATGTTCCTAAAATTGTAGAATGGTATCTTCAAGGAAAAATTGATATTGATCCAATGATCACCCATAATTTAAAACTAGAAGATATTAATAAAGGTTTCGATTTAATGCATGCTGGTGAGTCAATAAGATCTGTTGTAGTCTTCTAATGAAAATTATATCCGAAGTATTTTCATTTGGAGGCAAGCAGTTAGTTTGTAATCATATGTCAGTTGTAAATAACTGTGAAATGACTTTTGCCGTTTTTATTCCTCCTAAGATCAAAAAACCTCCAGTGTTATGGTACTTATCTGGTTTGACTTGTAGTCATCAAAATGTAATGGAAAAAGGGGAGTATAGAAAAAAAGCAGCAGAATTAGGAATGGTAATCATTTGTCCAGATACTAGTCCAAGAGGTGACAATGTACCGGATGAAAAAGAAAACTGGCAATTTGGTTCTGGAGCAGGGTTTTACATAGATGCAACTGAGCCTCCTTACGATAAAAACTACAATATGTACAGTTATATTGTTGAAGAACTCCCAAGCGTTATTCAGAAAAATTTTGACTTTGACATGTCTAGACAAAGTATTTTTGGGCATTCAATGGGTGGGCATGGGGCTCTAGTAGTGGCTTTAAGAAACCCTAAAAAATTTAAAAGTTGTTCTGCATTTGCACCAATTGTTGAACCAACAACGGCAAGTTGGTCTTCTGAGGCTTTTAAGAAATATATTGGTCTTAACCAAAGTGATTGGCAAATTTATGATAGTGTAGCATTAGTAAAAAACGGTTATTATTTCCCTGAAATTCTTGTAGATCAGGGAGGTTCTGACAGTTTTTTAGAAGAAGGATTAAGACCTTGGCTTTTAGAAGATGCCTGTAAAAAATCAAAAATTAAATTGAAACTTAGGATTCAGGATAATTATGATCATTCGTATTATTTTATTTCAACTTTTATGTCGGATCATTTGATTTGGCATAGAGATAGAATTTGAATTTTACTTTTGAGGGATTGAGTATGTTAGTGAAGCGTGAGCAACAGGCTTATCTATATCCTCAGAATATATTAAAACATCACCTACACTCAGAGTTTTTCCTAATTTTAAAATTCTAGCTTCACTTATTAAATTTTTTTCATTTGGTTTTCTTAAAAAATTTATTGAACAATTAGTTGTAACAGTGAGGCTTTTAGGTCCGATAATACTTAAAGTTGCTAAGTAAAAAGTTACATCCGCCAATAGAAACATCGTTGGGCCAGAAACTGTTGCTCCTGGTCTCAAATGCTCTGTAGTAATATACATTAACATTGATAAAGACTGATCACTAGCAGTTAATATTTTAAAGTTTTTGCTAACTTGAGGAAATTCTTTTTTCAAAAAGTCATCAAGACTTTCTTTTGACATTAATTGTTGCATTTTATCAGAACTACTTCCTGTTATCTAAAAGTCTTTTTGCCATTGCGGGAGCTGCTCCCAAATAATTAGAAGGGTCTATTATTTCTAATAAATCAGTCTTATTGAAAATATTAGAAATCTCTTTATTTTTTAATAATGTATCTATGAAAGAAATATTTTTTTTGATCGATACTCTACAACAATCATATACTAAATCATGTGCAATTTGTCTTCCCATTTTAGGTGCAAGCGCCATCATGACAGACTCAGCGACTATTAATCCATTGGTTTTATAAATGTTGTCTTTCATTTTTTCAGGTGAAACTTCTAAACCTTCTAAAAGATATTTAGCTGAGCTGAAAGATGAAGAAGCGACTAAAAAGGCGTTAGGTATAGCATGCCATTCAACATGCCATTGGCCTGTTGCTCTTTCATGATCAAGGACCATAGCATCAAGCATAGACGCGTGATTTTCCTTTAATAACTTTGAGCAAGCCAGCATTATTTCAGAAGAAATAGGGTTCCTTTTCTGAGGCATTGTTGATGATGATCCTCGTCCATGAAGAAATGGTTCAGCTACTTCTTGTGTTTCTGTTTGCATCATTAACATTACATCATATGCTATTTTACCTAAAGAGGCACCTACCATTGCAAGCCAACCAGTAACCTCACAAAAATTATCCCTAATAGCATGCCAACTGACTTCTGGCACATTTAAATCTAACTCTTTTGCCAAGGCTGACTGTGTTTTAAGTCCATCATCTTCTCCAAGTGATGCAAGCGTACCCGCTGCTCCAAAAAATGATACATTAAAAATACGTTGCTCCATTTCATCTAACCTTTTTTGGTGCCTATCAATACCAGATAACCAAGTTGATACTTTATAACCAAAAGATGTGGGTAATGCGTGTTGTAAGTGTGTCCTTCCAACCATGGGTGTATTAATGTAATTTTCAATAATATTTACTAATGCTTCTGATATTGATTTGAGGTCTTTTGCTAATAATTTAAGACCTTTTCTTATTTGAAGGACATCAGCTGTATCCATAATATCCTGTGTTGTGGCACCCCAGTGACAAAATTGCCCAAAGTCACCTTCAACTTTTTCACTTAGTTGCTCTACTAGTGGAAGAATTGGATATCCAACAATAGATGTTCTTTTTTCAAGTTTTTCCCAATCAATTATCTCTACTTTTGCTACTTGGGTAATTTTCTCCCCAGCCTCTTTTGGTATAATATTTAGCTTTGACTGTGATCTTGCTAGGGCTGCCTCTACATCTAAATATAACTGTGTAGTACCTTCATCAGAAAATAATAAATGCATTTCTTTTGTTCCAAACATTTCTCCCCATATTTTTGAATTTGTAACTAAGGCAGGCATTAAGTATTTCCTATTAATTTAATTTTGGTACCAAGATGCAGTTCTTTTCTCGAGAAAACTATTAAGGCCTTCTTTTGCTTCACCAGACATCCTTTTTTGAGAATGTTCAAAAACAAGTTCATCAAACTTTTTGTCTGATAACATTAAACCACTTTCAATTAAAGTTCTTCTTTTTGTTGCTTTCAGGGCATCAGGAGCACACATCAATAAGTCCTCAATAACGGGCTTGACTGCACTTTCAAGCTCACCAGTTTTACAAACCTGGTGAATTAAACCCATATCCTTGGCTTGACTAGCATTAAAACGTTCACAAGATAGAGCATATCTTCTAACATTTCTTACTCCAATACTTGCGTTTAAATGAGGAATTATTATTCCTGCCATTACACCCCATCTAGCTTCTGAAATAGAAAAAATAGCATCTTCACTAGCTATCACGATATCAGCGGCCGCAGCAATTCCGGTCCCACCTCCAAAGCATCCGCCATGGATCAATGCTATTGTTGGCTTGGGGAATTCAGTAAGACCTTTAATCGCTGAGGCAGTTTTTTTTGAAACTTCTATATTCTCTTTCTGACTTAGATTACCAATTTCTTTAAGCCATTGTAAGTCAGCACCTGCTTGAAAATGTTTTCCATTACCTTTTATAAGCACCACTCTTACAGAGTTATTTTCATATAAAGCTTCAAAACTTTTAATTAACCCAATAATCATGTCTGTGTTGTATGCGTTATTTCTTTCTGGACGATTTAAAATAACCTCTGCTATTCCTCTTTCATCAACATTTGTTATAACAATATTGCTGTTCATATCTAACCTTTATAATTTAGTCTCAAATATCTTGTTTAATTTTCAAAATCTAGTGCAGTAATAGTTTCTTCTTTTATAGAAAACGCTCTTAGTCTAACAGAAACATTAAACTTTTTTTGTAAAATTTCACTAATTTGTTTTAAACAATCTTTTCTTCTTTTTAGGTTTCTAGTAGTTTTTTCTCTAAACTTCAATTCACCAAAAATTTTATAGTTTGAACTTAATATCTTGCTCCTTACCCAAATAATTTGACAGTTATTTTTTTCAGCCTCTAATTCTTCTTCTATTATTTTTATCATATTTTTTTCAATTGCTTTAACTACAGAATTTTTGAGAGTATTTTCTATGATTTCGTCTATATGTAGAATTAAAGAAGGCATTTTGAAATTAAATTTATATAAATATTTTATTCATTGATAATAGTTTATTTTTTATATTAAATAGTTTTAAGTATTTTAAAAAAAAATTAGAGGTTCAGCAAATGGATAATGAAGTGCTTGATATTAATCATTTAAACAAATGGGTTGGTAACATAGAAACCGTCACTGATTATCTTACACCTATTGTTGAACAAAGGTATAGAGCTACATTAAATATAGATCCAGGTGATCCTGAAATTGGAGAAGTTGCTACATCAGGTCTACATTGGATGTTGGGTTGGAATCTGAAAAAAAATGACGAGCTTGGAGTTGATTCTCATCCTGCCAGAGGTGAATTTTTGCCTCCTGTCCCACTTCCAAGAAGAATGTGGGCAGGAAGCCATATTAGAGTCAATAACCCTCTTAGAGTAGGTGATAAAGTTATAAAAAAATCTAAAGTGGCTGATATAAAATTAAAAGAAGGAAGGACAGGACAACTATGTTTTGTTACAGCTGAGTATGAATACTTAGTTAATGAAGAAGTAAGGCTACATGAGCTTCATAATATTGTATATCGTGATATAACCAAAGCTACAGGTGGTTCTGGTGTATCTGACGTAATACCAGATGATGCAGATTTTACTGAAACAATTTTTATGCACCCAACAATATTGTTTCGATATTCAGCAATTGGTTTTGTGGGTCATAGAATTCACTATGACTTCCCATATACAAAAAATGAAGAGAACTATCCTGATTTGATAGTACATGGTCCCTTACAAGCCACTTTTTTACTTAGAGCAGCTGAAAAACTCAAAGGAAAGGCAGTTACTTCCTTTAGTCATAAGGTTATGGCTCCAGTTTTTGCTAATAGTGATTATATCATTGGTGCAAAGGAAAACCCAAATGGCACTGTAAGTTGTTGGGGTGCTGTAAAAGGATCAGGCATGACCATGCAAGCTGAAGCACATTTCGAATAATTTACATAGAAAGGATATATTGTGTCTATTACAAAGTTATTTGGTAGTTATGGATTTAATACTCAATTAAATAGTTTTAACGATGAGATGAAGTTTTTTGCAAAGATGTCTATACTAGATTGGTGTGGTGTAGCATACGCAGCAAAAAAGGAACCAGTTTCTAAAATAGTATCTGAAATGGTTGAAGAGGAAAATGGAGTTAATCAAGCGAGGTTAATAACAACTGGTCATAGAGTTTCTTCAAGAGGAGCTGCCCTAGCTAATGGAGCCACTGGACATGCACTAGATTATGACGACACACATTTTCTTTTTGTTGGCCATCCTACAGCAAGTGCTTTGCCAACAGCACTAGCACTAGGTGAAGAACTGGGATCCTCATTAGAAGAATTATTACTTGCATATATGACTGGAGTTGAAGTTTCTACAAGAATTGGTCATATCTTAGGCTATTCTCATTATAACGCGGGTTTCCATCAAACTGCCACCACTGGTTCGTTTGGCTCAACAATTGTGGCATCTAAATTATTAAATTTGAGTGAAGATGAAACAATAAATGCACTTGGTTTAGTCTCTACAAGAGCGTCAGGAATTAAATCTCAATTTGGTACAATGGGTAAACCATATCATGCTGGAATGGCGGCATCAAACGGTATTGAAGCTGCTAAATTGTCAAAGCTAGGATTTGTATCAAAAGAAGATGGTATGGAATGTGATCAAGGCTTTTTTCTAACTCATGGTTGGGATAAAAAATTGCCTAATAGAGCAGTAGAAAATTTAGGTACAGACTTTTTGTTTCCAGAAATCAAGTATAAATTTCATGCTTGTTGTCATGGCCTACATTCTTTTCTTGAAGCCCTTGAAGAACTGAAGCAAGAAAATAATTTTAATCCTGAGACAATAGAAGAAATTGCAATTGAAACTAATCCTTCATGGCTAAAAGTCTGTAATATTGAAAAACCCAAAACTGGTCTAGAGTCAAAATTTTCCTATAAATTAACAGCAGCCATGTCAATTTATGGCAAAGACACAGCGGACTTAGGCACTTATAACGATGATATTTGTTTTGATGACAAAATGAATAATATTAGGGATAAAGTAAAGGTGATACCTAACGATCAATTAACGAACACTCAGTCTTTAATTTCAATTAAAGATGGATCTAGGGATATTAAAAATAAACATGACTTGTCTGATAAAATTGATCAAAATATTTTAGAAAATAAAATTGTTAATAAATCTGCTATGTTACTGTCAAAAAATAAATCTAATGAAATTTCTAAAATGTTAAATATCCCTTCTGAAAGTAAAGTTTCTTCTATAGTAGATTGTTTGGTTAGCTAATGGAAAAACAAAACTCCGGAAAGGATTTAGAGGGTTTATTAGTAGTAACAGTTGAGCAAGCTGTAGCGGCTCCTTACACATCTTGTAGACTGGCAGATGCAGGTGCAAGGGTTATAAAAGTTGAAAGACCAGAAGGTGATTTTGCTAGAAACTACGATAGTAATGCACTTGGAAATAGTGCTTATTTTGTTTGGTTAAATAGAGGTAAAGAGTCAATCTCTTTGGATCTTAAAAATAGTGAAGATTTTAAAATTTTTGAGAATATTATTTCAAAATCTGATATTTTGATTCAAAATTTAGCACCAGGTGCATTTGATCGTCTTGGCCTCGATTTAGGTGAATTAAGAAAAAAATATCCATCTTTAATTACATGTTCTATTTCTGGGTTTGGAGATCAAGGTCCATATAAAAACCAAAAAGCTTATGATATGTTAATTCAAGCTGAAACTGGAGTTATTGATATAACGGGTCTTCCAGATAAGGATGGAGTGGATGGAAGAGCAAAGGTTGGGCCATCAGTATGTGATATATCTGCAGGGATGACAGCTTATCAAGCAATTCTTCAAGCAATTATTAAAAGAAGTGTTAGTGGAAAAGGTAGACACATATCAGTGTCTATGTTCAATTCCCTCGCAGATTGGATGAACCCTTTTTATCTTGGGTACGTTTATAATAAAAAGGTCCCAAAAAGAAATGGTATGACCCACCCAATGCTTGTTCCCTATGGTGCTTATAATTGTAAAGATAATTTAACTATCTTAATTTCTATACAAAATGATCGAGAATGGGCAAAATTTTGCAAAATTGTATTAGATGACGAAACTCTGGTGATTGATACTCGCTTTAAAACTAATTCAGATCGGGTTGCTAATCGAGAATTAACAGAAAAAATTATACAAGATAAATTTATTACTTTTGCAAGAGAAGGGTTAATTGAAAAACTTGAAGAAGCACGCATCGCATATGGAAGAATTTCTGATATGGAACAATTAAAAAATCATCCTCAAAACAATTTTTTAGAAATTGAAACTAAAAATGGCAAAGTAAAAGTTTTAGGTCCAGGTGCAATTCATGACAATTTTATTCCAGAAGTGAATAAAATGCCTGAATTAGATGAACATGGGAAAAAAATTAAAGCTGAATTTAGTTCTTAATAAAAAAGTAGGAGATAAATTTGAGAAGTATTTTATTTTTACCAACGGATAAGATTGAAAGGTTACCCAAAGCTGTAGGATCTGGAGCGGACAAAGTTATTTTTGATTTAGAAGATGGTTTGGCTCATGACAAGAAAGCTACTGGACGAACTAATTTTGCTGATTTAGCTAATAGAAATTATGACGGTCATTCAAATAAGCTTTTATTACGGATCAATGCTTTGGATACTGAAGAATATCAAGAAGATATAAAAATGTTAAGGTCTTTACCTTCTCTTCCTTACTCCATTGCTATTCCTAAAATAGAAACTGCTGATGAATGTAGAACTTTTTTAAAAGATCTTGGAGCTAATATATTAATTTTACCTCAAATTGAAACGCCGAAGGGTATCGCAACTGTTGAAAGCTGGGATTGTTCAAATATTGAATTCTCTGGAATTGGATTTGGTTCAGCAGATTATTGTGCATCAACTGGAGGTGATATGGGTAAAGCTAGTTTAGCATATGGAAGAGGTAAAATCATTAACGCTGCTGCATTATACAACACAATTGCGCTTGATGGCGTATGGCTAGATTTTAGAGATCCAGATGGATGTAGAGAAGAAACATTATATGTCAAAACTATGGGTTTCAAAGGACGTTTTGCAATACATCCAGATCAGATTAAACCAATTCATGATGCTTACAGACCTACCCCTGAAGAACTGGAATGGGCAAAAGGTGTGTTGGAGGAGGCAAAAATAGCTGGTTCTGGTGCTTTTAAATATCAAGGTAAAATGGTTGATGCACCTGTTTTAGCTGTTGCGAGACAAATTATATCTAGGGAGGATTAAATGGATGAAAATTCATATGGTATAAAAAAAATAGGACCTCAAAGGTATAGAGAAGATCCAGGTAGATATTTTGAAGATTTTCAAGTGGGAGACGTTTATGAGCATTGGCCAGGAAGAACGGTAAGTGAAGCTGATAATATATGGTTTACAAATTTAACAATGAACACACATCCAATTCACTTTGATGCAAATTATGCCTCAAAATCTGAGTTTGGAAAATATTTGGTGAATTCAGCTTTTACCTTAGCGCTCGTTACTGGGATGTGTGTTAGTGGGACAAGCCAAAAAGCAATAGCCAATTTGGGATGGGAAGAAATAAAAATACCTGCACCAGTATTTGTTGGTGATACACTATACTCTGAAACTGAAGTTTTGGGTAAAAGAGAATCAAAATCAAGACCTACACAAGGTATTATAAAGGTAAGACACATTGGAAAAAATCAAGATAAAATTATTGTAATGGATATGGTCAGATCTTTCCTAGTGGCCAAACGTGGACACAGTGTGGTTGACGAAATTATTAAGAACACTGCTAAATAGAGAACAACACTATGAATTTACCTCTTTCAGGCGTTAGAATAGTTGCTTTTGAGCAATATGGAGCTGGACCATTTGGAACTCAATATTTAGCTGATTTAGGTGCAGAGGTAATCAAAGTTGAACCGGCAGGCACAAGTGGTGATTACTTAAGAGCAATAGGTCCTTATTTTATCGACGGAGAAGATAGAAATTCTGCTTCAAGTATTTTTTTCCAAGCTCTCAATAGAAATAAAAAAAGTATCACATTAGATGTCTTATCAGATGATGGAAAAAAAATTCTTCAAAAATTAGTTGAGAACTCTGATGCAGTTTCTAACAATTTAAGAGGGGATGTTCCTGAAAAACTTGGAATAACTTATGATCTGTTAAAACGATATAATAAAGCCATTGTCTCAGCACATTGCTCTGCTTATGGAAGAGAAGGTCCAAGAAAAAATTGGCCAGGATATGATTATCTCATGCAAGCAGAAGCAGGTTATTTTTCTCTTACAGGTGAACCTGATGGTCCCCCATCAAGATTTGGATTGTCAGTTGTAGATTATATGTCTGGCCTTACAATGTCATTTGGCCTTGTAAGTGCTATATTATCGGCTAGATCTACAGGTGTTGGAAGAGATGTTGACGTTAATTTATTTGATACGGCTATGTTTAATCAAAGTTATATGGCTGCGTGGACACTTAACACTGATTTTGAAAACGAGAGATTGGATCGGTCAGCACATCCAATTTTAGTGCCATGCCAATTATACAAAACAAAAGATGGGTGGATATTTTTGATGTGTAATAAGGAAAGTTTTTGGCCCATTTTATGTAAAAAAATAGGTAGAGATGATCTTATTAACGAATCAAAATTTGTTGATTTTCCGTCAAGACAAAAAAACAGAGATGAAATTACCAAAATTCTTGATGAAGAATTGATGAAAAAAAATACCGCTGAGTGGTTAGAAGAATTTGGGGGAATTGTACCTGCTGCTCCTATTTTAAATCTAAAAGAGTCTCTAGAAAATCCATTTTTAAAAAATAGACAAAACATTCAACACCTAAAAACAAAGAGAGGTGTAAATATAAGTTTGCTGAAAACACCTGTTCACTTCTCAAATACTGATTTTGAAGACAAAACAGCTCCTGAATTAGGTGAAGACACAAATATCATATTAGAAGAAATTGGTTTTACTGAAGATCAAATCATAAGTTTTAAAAATAAAGGCGTTATCTAGTTACAATTAGATAACATATTAATTAATTAATTCTTTTATCTTGTAATTAAGGGTTTACCTCATACTTATTACGTTATAGTTTGTGATTCTAAATATTTGGAGGAAATTTTATGAAATTTACTAAATTATCACTTTTAGGTGCAGTTAGCGCTGTTGCCTTGACATTCGCAGCTGGAACTAATTTAGCTTTAGCTGATGGACATGTTAAACCGATTAAGATGCGTTGGGCTTCTGACCACTCAGGTCCACCACATCCTGCTGCTATTGCAGAAATGTTTTTTGCTGAGCAGGTTGAAAAGAAAATTCCTGGTAGTAAGGTCCAAATTTATTGGGCTAAGTCACTTTATAATGTTCCTAAGGGCACACAGGCTTTGACAAAGGGTAACCTTGAGATGATGACTGGTCAGTTCGGAAAAACTTCTAGTGTTGAGCCATATGCTAATACAATTGTTGGTGCTGGAAAATTGACATCTCCTGGTGCTATCAATGGACTTGATGGTACAAAAACTTTTGCTCAATTAAAGAAAGTTTTTAATGACAAGCATGGTATTACTATTTTTGGTTCAGGTCACTTAAGTATGTATATGGGTGCTGGTGCTGTTAAAAGTAGATTGTTAGTGCCTGCTGACTTTGCTGGTAAAAAAGTTAGAAGTATGGGACCAGCTGAAAATGCATTATTAGGTGCTTTAGGTGCAAACCCAACTACAATGGCTTTTGGTGACGTTCCACCTGCTCTTCAAACTGGAGTTATTGATGGACTACTAACAAGTTTAGGTGGATTTAATGCTACTAAAGAACAAGCTCCATATTTCACAGTTGCTGGTATAAATGGTATCGTTGGTGACTATTACTGGATTGGTGCATCAAATAAATGGTGGGCTACTCTTGATAAAAATCAACAAGCAGCTTTAACAGATATTATCATGAATGATTTTATCCCTTACCAAAAGGCTATTAACTTTTGTAATGATAAAAGATTAGTTGATAAGTTTAAGACAACTGATAAAGGCGCTCCTGGAATTTACGTGATGAGTCCTGCAGAAGCTGGAGTTCTTCAAGCAAAAGAAGGTGGTGCTACAAACAACTGGATTAAGTCTAAAGTTGATGATATTGGAGACAAAATGGTTGACCAGTTTACTTCTGAAGCAAAAGCTTTAGTTGCAGCTAATCCAATGGGGTCAAGTGCACTAGAAAAGACTGATTGTACTGCATTTGCTGCTGACTTCGCTAAGTTTGCTAAAGGAACAGCTTTATACAAGAAAAAGTCAAGAAAATAAAATTTTTAAAAAGGCCTGGCTTATGTCAGGCCTTTTTATTTTAGTTGATTATCATGGATAATTTTTACAAAATCTCTAATAAAATTCAGTCTTCTATAACTGCTATATTAGGTAGATGTTCTGCTTTATTAATGATTGTTGTTACACTTTTTGCGTTGGCAGAAATTATTAGAAGATATATTTTTGGTGTTGTTTTTGAATGGGGTCAAGATGCTGTTATTTATATGATGGTTTCATCAGTTGCCTTCTATATTTGTGTAACACAAATCAATAGGAATCACCTTGTGATGAGTGCTGTTTTACAACTTTTAAATGCAAAAGGTTTTCATAGAACAGTAGGTTTTTGTAAAATTTTTGTGTCTTTATTTGTCTCAGTATTCACTGGTTCTTTAACGTATACAGCTTATTCAACAGTTGAATATTCAATACAGATTGGTGAAAGAACTGAGAGTTTATTTTTCTTTATGTGGCCATTTTATTTTATACTGGCTTTAGGTATGGGATTAATGTCTTTAGTTGCCTTTCTCCAATTTATTGAAGATATCCATAGTTATATAAAGGGTGAACATTTTACAGCAGAAGTTGAAGCTGCCACAGATGTATAATATTAATAATACGGGAAAATTAATATGTGGGCTTTAGGTGGATCTTTATTCAGTCTATTATTTGCTGGAGCCCCAATAGGTATAGCTTTAGCAGGAGCCACAGGTCTTCTCGTACTGTTTGATGATTTTTTAACATATAGTACCTTATTTGAAGCTTTCTTTAGTTTTCTCACTAAATACACCTTAGTAGCTATTCCATTTTTTATTTTTGCTGGTTTTTTAATGGAGAAAACAGGTTTAGTTGCAAGTCTTTTTAAATTTGCTGATTCAATTGTTGGATGGGTTCCGGGTGGTTTTGCTTACGCAACGTTACTTGCAGCCGTGTTATTTGGAGCAATCTCTGGCTCATCCACAGCAATGGCTGCTGCAATGAGTGTTATAGCCTATCCTGAGCTAATTAAAAGAGGCTATCCAAAATGGATGGCTGCAGGAGTTATTGCGTCAGCAGGTGGCATAGCACTTCTTATACCACCAAGTATAACTTTGATTCTTTTTGGTGTCATAACAGAAATGTCTATAGTTGATTTATTTTTTGCAGGAATTATTCCTGGATTGATGTTGGCTATGAGTGATGCAGTTATAATTGTTAGTGTTTCACTTTTCATTAAGTTACCTCGAGGGAGATTTGATTTATGTGAAGTTTGGAGGTGTTTCAAAGAAGCTCTTCCTGCTTTGTTAATGCCTGTAATTATTTTAGGTGGTTTATATGGAGGATTATTTACTCCTACTGAAGCAGGTGCTGCTGCTGCTAGTTATGCTCTTTTTTATGGATTAATCTTTAAAAGAAAAACTTTTGCTAAAGAATTAATGCCAACAACATTAAGAACTATGAACCTTACTGCAGTTGTTTTTTTCCTATTGGGTTGTGTTGGCATCTTCCAATTTTATCTTGCGAACATGGGGTGGCCTCAAATGATTGCTGAATGGGCTGGTGAGTTGGGTTTGAGTCAAACTGGATTTTTATTTGCATTGATGGGTTCTTTGTTATTCTTATCCATGTTTTTAACAGGTGTCGCTATTTTAGTTTTAACTGTACCTATATATTTTCCTGTAGCATTAGCTCTAGGTGTTGATCCAATTCACCTAGGGATTTTAACTGCATTATGCATAGAAATAGGAAGTGTTATTCCCCCTGTTGGTCTAAACTTGTTTGCTGTTAGTGGAGTAACTGGCTTACCAGTAACAACCGTTATTAAGGGATCTTTCCCATTTTGCATCTCTGATACAGTCGTATTGATTATAGTTCTTTTATTTCCTGCTTTAGCGTTGACAATGCCAGAACTTTTAGTTGAATCTCATTTTAAATAAGCTCTATAAATTTCATTTGAAAAATCTATTAGCTTGTCATCATTACCAAATCTTGTAACAAATTGACAGCCAACAGGCAGTCCTTGATTACCTGTAAAAAGTGGAAGTGATATACATGGATTCCCATTGAGAGACCAAGTGGTGTTAAATATAGGTGATCCAGTATAATCTAATCCCTTTAACGCTTCGCCTGGCGCACTGGGAGTAATAATTAGATCTATCTCATCAAAAACAGCATCTACTTGATTTTTTAGAATTGACAACTCCTTTAAAGCTAATTGATAATTTTTATTACTTACTTGATATCCATCATTAAGCCTACCATTTCTCAACTGATCACTTAATTGGTCATAATAATTAAATCTTTCATGAGATATTGATCTTTTAAATTCATATCCACTAATGTCTAAATGAAGTGCATCTGATTTTGAAATAAGATTGTCAATTTCTAAATCAATTACATTTAATTTGTCTGAGCGAAGTGAATTAACAAAATACTCCAAACTTTTTTTTGTAGAATTGTCAGTTTTATCCCAATGAGGTGTTTTAACAAATCCAACTTTTATATTTTTTAAATCTACTTTTTTTATTAAAACTAATTCTTCTTCAAGAAGAATTGATCGAAAAAGTGATATATCTTCAACTGATCTCGTCATTAACCCTAAAGTATCTATTGATGGAGAATTTGGAAGAATTCCTGATTTATCAAAATCACCATAAGATGGTTTATAACCAATAACTCCACAGTAAGCAGCAGGTCTTATTACAGAACCAGTTGTTTGTGTGCCAAAACAAACTGGTGCCATCATAGACGCTACGGCAGCAGCAGAACCAGAACTTGAGCCGCCAGGTGTAAAATCTTTATTATGTGGGTTTGTTGTTAATCCAGGTGCGCGGTGTCCTAATTCTGTTGAAACAGTTTTGCCTATAAATATGCAACCTGCTTGCTTTGCAACAGCAACAGATGCTGCGTCTCTCATAGGAATATTATTTTGATAAAAACTAGTCCCAAATCTAGTAGGTGTATTGCTTGCATCAATGATGTCTTTGGTACCAAACGGGATTCCAAGTTGTTTTTTATCATTTTCATTGTCTAGTTGTTTAGCTTTAGCTAGAGCTTTATCCTCATCCAAGTATACCCAAGCTTTTATAAGATCTTCTTTTTCACGTATTCTTTCGAAACAACTCTGCACCCATTCATATCTTGATAATTTTTTTTTACCAATTAATTTGATTGCATCAGTTGCAGTTAATTCAAAAGGATTTGTCATGATTTTTTCCATATGGTTTTAATAGTAATATCTTAATGACTATTTTTTAGTTTTGTAAAATTAAATTTTAGTTTAATATTTTCAATACATTCTGGGGAGAAATAAATGGAAAATATGACTGAAAAGTTTGCTGAATTTTGTGCTGAAATTAGATTCGAAAATTTATCTTCTGACGTTATAAAAAGAACAAAATTGTTAATTCTTGATACTGTCGGAATAATAATACGAGCAAGGCATGATGCAGAATCAACTGCTAGTTTGGTCGCAGCAATCGATAGATTAGAAATGAGTAACGGAAGTTGCCATGTTTTTTCAGATAAAAATACCTACTCTCCAAGTGCAGCCGCTCTTCTTAATGGAACATTAGCTCATTCTCTTGATTTTGATGATACTCATGCAGAAGCATCTTTACATTCTAGTGCCCCAATACTTTCTGCTGCATTGGCTGCGGCACAAATGAATAAATCATCAGGACAAGAGTTAATTACAGCGTGTGTGGCTGGTTATGAAATACAAATAAGACTTGGATTAGCTGGAGGCTCTTCAGCGCATTATAAAAAAGGATTTCATCCGACTGCTACTTGCGGCGTGTTTGGTGCTGTAGCTTCTGCAGGTTATCTTATGGGTTTAACCAAAGATCAATTTGTTTCTGCATTTGGAATAGCTCTAAGTCAATCAGCTGGATCTATGCAATTTCTAACAGATGGTGCTTGGACTAAAAGATCGCATGTAGGACAAGCAGCACAGAATGGTCTAAATTGTGCGACAATGGCTGCAGAAGGATTCAAAGGTCCTACTCAAGCATTTGAGGGTCAGTGGGGTTATTTACATGCATACGCCTCAGGAGGAGACCTAAAAAAAGCATTAGATGGTTTAGGGAGTAAATTTGAAACACTTAACTTGGGAGTAAAACCTTATCCTTCTTGTAGGTATAGTCATGCAGCAATTGATGCTATAATAGATTTAAAAAAAGAATTAGATTTTTCTGTTGATGATTTAGATGATATTGATATTGGTCTTTCTGAAACAGCATTGAATATAATTGGTTATCCATTAGAGGATAAACAAAATCCAAAAAGTATCGTTGATGGGCAATTCTCAATGCCTTTTTGTGCTGCTGTAGCTGCTAAAAGTGGTGGATTAAAGTGGGATGACTATAGAGATCACTTAAATAACGGTGATACATTAGCACTGTGTAACAAAATAAAAGTAAAGCCAGATAAAGATGCTGAGGAATGCTGTCCAGAATTTATGAGTGCAAAGGTAAAAATGGTGGTAAAAGGAAAGACTTATGAAAAGTTTGTAAAGATTCCAAAAGGAGAACCAGAAAACTTTATGAAAGACGAAGAATTTATATCAAAGTTTAAAGGTTTAACAGAACCATATTTATCAAATGAGAGAGTTAACCAGTTGACAGATTTAATGCTTAAAATTGATCAAGCAAATAATGTCAATTCAATATTTGAGTATAGTCAGATTGATCTATAATCATTAATTTAGGAGATATTAATGAATGAACATAAAATAATTGAGGTTGAAAATGAAAAATCAGCCTCTGAAGATAATTTAATAATAGAATCTGTAAATAAATTCTTAGAAAAAGATGTAAAGCCTTATGTAAAAGAATTTGAGTCACAAGATAAATATCCACAAGATATTGCTGATAAAATGTCAGATTTAGGTCTCTTTGGTGCTACAATTTCTCCTGAGTATGGTGGTTTAGGTTTGTCAGCAGTTACTTACTCAAAAATTGTAGAAAATGTTTCAGCCGTGTGGATGTCAGTTTCTGGTATCTTTAACTCTCATCTTATAATGTGTGCTGCTGTCGAAAGATTTGGCACTGAAGAGATGAAAAGATATTATCTTCCTAAGTTTGCAACTGGAGAGATAAGAGGTGGTATAGCTCTGACGGAACCAGATTGTGGTACTGACCTTCAATCGATAAAAACCAAAGCAAAAAAAATTGGGAATGAATATATTATTGATGGTACAAAAACATGGATTACAAACTCAGTTCAAGGAACTATTTTAGCTGTTTTAGTAAAAACGAATACTGAAATTCAACCGGCCCATAAAGGTATGAGTTTAATTCTTGTTGAAAAGAAAGATGGATTTGTATCAAGAAAACTCAAAAAATTGGGCTATAGAGGCATTGATACAGGAGAAGTGCAACTTGAAAATGTAAAAGTTCCAGCTTCTAATTTGATTGGTGAAACAGAAGGCAAAGGGCTCAAACAAATTCTTGCGGGCCTCGAATTAGGAAGAATTAATGTAGCTGCACGTGGCGTCGGTGTGGCTAGAGCCTCTCTAGAAGATTCAATAGAATATGCAAAAATAAGGAAGACATTTGGAAAACCAATTAGTGAACACCAAGCAATTCAAATTAAATTAGCTGAGATGGCAACGAAACTTGAAGCTTCTAGATTATTGACTGAACAAGCTGCAAAGGCATATGATTCTGGTAATAGATCAGATTTACAAGCTGGAATGGCAAAGCTTTTTGCTACTGAAACAGCATTGTTTAATTCCACAGAAGCAATGAGAATTCATGGTGGATTTGGGTATTCCCCGGAGTATAACATCGAGAGATATTATAGGGATGCACCTTTGTTGGCTATTGGTGAGGGAACAAATGAGCTTCAGAAATTGATAATAGCTAAGCAACTTGTGTCTGAGGATTAAAATATCTAAGATAAAAATATTCCAACGCTAAAGAAAAGTACACCTATTGCTAACCCAAAAATTGGTTTTTTTGGGAAAAATAAAAATATTACTATACCAATTATAAAAGGTGCTATTCTTTCGATTAATTCAGTTTCTGCTAATGCTCCTGTTGGAAAAATTATAATTCTAGTCATTAAAGCTGTTGTCATAGCAAATGCAATAGCATTGATCCATTTTGCAAAAAAACTATCTTTTTCTATTTTGCTAGATAAGACTACTCCTAAAAATCTCCAAACAAAAATACCTGAACTAGCTACTAAAAGCATTATCCATGGCATTATTTCAGGAATAATTATTGAATTTTCATACATTAATTTTATCCTTTTTCAAAAGATAACTGACCAATAATCCAACAGAACCACCAGCTAATCCAGCAACTATCAAACTCCAATCACCAATATAGGGAAATAAAAGGGGCCCGATTATCCCTCCTGTAACAACTGCTAATCTGTAATAAATTTCAACAGCTCTCAGCATTAGAATAGTTAAATATAATGGCATTATAAATACGGGAATTGAAGCTATGTCATTGGGTAAAAAGTCATATAGTTTGTAACCAATAACTGTTGTAATTGAATTAAATATTACCAGTGCCAAACTAAGACCTTGAAAAAATTTAAATAAGTCTTTTTCGTCAATTTCATTTTTTACTTTTGTAAGCTCAGCCCAACCTGTCGGACTTATGAGGTGTGCCCAAAATAATTTTGTAATAAAAGATAATTTATGTTTATGAATATTCATTAATGTAAGAGCAGATAACACCAAAAAAAATTGTCTCATGTTAGCCAATAAAACAGTTGTAAATAGCAAGAATACTGGTGTTCCAATTGAAAAAAGAGATACAAATATTACCATGCCAGGCATGCTCCACAAGATTAAAAATGAACCTAGGCATAGATATAGATCTAGTCCTGCTTCTGCAGCAAAAACTCCATATCCAAACATAGCTGAACTCATTCCTATACCCGGGAAACCAAACCCAGTAAAAACACCTTTTTTAAAAGAGCTATATTTTTTTTTCATAGACAAATTTATCTTATTTAAACTTTTGCTACTAAATCAATCTCTACTGAAGCACCTACAGCAAGTCCAGTTACTCCAATACAAGTTCTAGCAGGAAGTTTATTTTCTTTGAAATAGGATTTATAAATTTTATTTACTTTGTCAAAGTCTTGGAAGTTTAGTAAATACACCCTAACGAAAGTTACTCTCTCGAGAGAAGAGCCACAATTATCCAAAACACTAATTAGATTTTTCATAACTTGATGTGTTTGTTTTTCAACATCATTACTTACTAGTACGTCAGGGTTTTCTGGCAATGTTGGCATTTGTCCAGTAATAAAAATAAATTCACCGGCTTTAACAGCATGACTAAATGGGCCAACTCTTTTAGGTCCATTTTCAAATAGTAAATGTTCTATGTCCAATCGATTACTCCAATAAAGATTAATGTTGTCAAAAAGGTTAATTCAAATAAACTTTGCACTAACAGGGGGATTTTTCAATGAGATTTACAAACAAAACTGTGTTTATTACAGGTGCTGCAGGTGGGATTGGTCGTCAAACAGGATTAAGTTTTGCAAAAGAAGGCGCCAATGTAGCTGTTTCAGATTTAGATTTTGATATGGCTAGCAGGGTGGCTAAAGAAATAAAATCTGCAGGTGGTAATGCTGAGCCATTTAAATTAGATGTAACAAATCAAAATGAAACTATTGAAAACATGAAAAATGCATATGAATATTTTGGGAGTTTAGATATTGCATTTTGCAATGCTGGAATAAGGGAGATTGTGTCTCCATTAGAATTATCTATAGATGAATGGAGAAGAGTTATTGATATAAATGTTACTGGAGTTTTTATAACTGCGCAAACATTTGCAAAGCACTGCATCGACAAAAAAACAAAGGGGAATATAGTTATTACTTCTTCAACATTAAGTGTAACCGCAGCACCAAATAGGTGTGCTTATACTGCTTCAAAACACGCCACTGCTGGAATAACAAAGCAATTAGCTATAGATCTAGCAAATTATGACATTAGAGTGAATGCTGTTGGGCCTGGCGTTATCAGAACCCCATTAACAGAAAGATATTTTCAAGATGAAGAAGCTTCTCAAAAAGTAAAGAATTTGCATGCAATGAAGCGTTGGGGAGAACCTAATGAAATTTCTAGTGCAGTTTTATATCTTGCAAGTGACGAAGCAAGTTTTTGTACTGGAACAAATTTAATCGTAGATGGTGGATGGACAGCTGGAAAAGACTGGTAGTTAACTAATTTTATTTAAGATTGGATTAAGATATTTTAAAAACTCTTTTGGATTTTCACTCATTGGAAAATGACCTACATTTTTCATTTTTATCATTTCGATACCAATAGTGTCAGCTAGAGATTTTGTTTCCTCTGGTGTTGCTGAGTAATCATATTCACCAGTTAATAAATAAATTGGACATTTTGAATTATCAATTTTTTTAATTTCATTGCCGATATTCCCATCGAACTTATAAAAAAATAAATCTCCCTTAAAAATTCCAGGCCCACCTTGCATGTAATGCCACATTGTTTCAAACTTTTCACTTTCAGGACTTGTTGGTGCCATTAATCCATAAGCAATGCCTCCGCAAACTTCTCCTCCATGCACATCTTGTCTGTGTAACCAATTGATATCGTAATAAGGATCCAAATGACCAGCACTTTGAAGCCCAATTAATGCTCTAAATTTATCTGGAAAATTTATTGCTAAATGAAGAATAATTCTTCCGCCTATAGAGCAGCCCATTACAACAGGCTTTACTAATTCCAAACCATTTATGAAGCTCATAATTTGAGAAATATAAAAATCAGTTGATAATTTATAATTGCCAACTTTAGCATTTTCAGGTGGCGAAGATTTTCCATGCCATGGCATATCAAATACAATAACCCTAAATCTTTCTAGGATTTTTTTATCATTCAAAAGAGCTCTATATTGTCTCCCATCAGATCCTGCAGTATGTAAGCAAACTAGAGGAATACCCTGACCGGCCTCTTCCCAATATATCCTATATTCAATACCATCAATTTTAAATTTCGCATATTGACCAGAAATAGGTTCTTTTTCAATTTTCATTTTTACTCTCCGCTGGTCTTAGAGAGGCCAGAAGTAATTTAAAATATAGTAAGTGAGACATTAAAGGATGGAGATCTCCCTCAAATTTCAAAACTTTTCTTCGAAGCATTGCAATTATATCATGAGACCCCGGGTGAGGAGTATGTTGTAAAAATTTTAACCACTCATTCTTAGGTGCAGTTAATTTAAAAACATAGCTTGGCATTACAAAGGGTCCTTCTTCTACATTTTTTACAACGCCTTTTTCAATATTTACTAAATATTCATGCTCGATAGTACTAATCATAAAGCATGTATTTAGATGTTGAGCCATCATATAAAGTTGGCTACGTTTTTCATTTTTTTCTATTAAAGATTTAAACATAAAATTCTCAAAACAAATTAAATAAAGTTTTACATAAAATTAAATTATTACCAATTAGATTTTTATTTTGATATGTTAATTAAAAATAAGATTGGAGGGTCTTGTGAACGGAGCAGAAAGTTTAGTTGGTACTTTGGTAGAAGGTAATGTTAACGTCTGTTTTACTAATCCTGGAACATCAGAAATGCATTTCGTAGCAGCTTTAGATAAATATCAAAATATGCGAAGCATTTTATGTCTTTTTGAGGGATGTGCTACTGGTGCTGCTGACGGTTATTTCAGAATGAAAAGATCACCAGCATCAACTTTACTGCATTTAGGTCCAGGATTAGCGAATGGCCTTGCAAACCTGCATAACGCAAAAAAAGCTTATTCAGGAATCGTTAATATAGTAGGTGAGCACGCTCTTGATCATATAAGATTAAATGCACCTTTAACTTCAGATATTGAAGGAATAGCAAGGCCAGTTTCCCATTGGATAAAAACAAGTAAATCTTCAAAAAATATTGCAAAAGATGGTGCTGAAGCTATTAGACAAGCAAATGTAAAACCTGGGCAAATTGCTACTTTAATCTTACCTGGTGATATCGCATGGAATGAAGGAAGCAAGATTGAGTCAATTGAGTTAAATATGAAATCTAATATTGTTTCTTCTAAATTAATTGAAGAAGCAATCTTAGAACTGAAGAATGCAAAAAATCCTCTCATACTTGTTGGTGGTGAGGCTTTAGAAGAAAATAATCTTATCAAATTAGCTAAAGTAGCTGACAAAATAGGTTGTCCAATAAAAACTGACTGGTTTAATGCTCGTTTAGATAAAGGAGCGGGAAGAATTAATTCTGTAAGAATACCATATGTTGTTGATAAAGCAGTTGAAGTACTTAAAGATTTTGATACCATAATAATAATAGGAGCCAGACGACCAGTTGCCTTTTTTGCATATCCAAATAAGCCTGGAGTTTTGACACAAGATTATACTAAATTTTTTGAATTGGCTTCTATGTCAGATGATATCACTAAAGTTGTCGAAGAGTTATCAGATAGGATTGGAATATCAAATAATACTCCTAGTACGATTTCAAAATTTGATATCCCAGATATTCCTAAAGGTCCAATTAACCCAACGTCATTGGGAATGGTATTAGGTGCATTAATCCCAGAAAATGCGATCATAGTTGATGAATCTGTAACTACTGGAAGAGAATTCTTTTATCAAACTTCAGGATCACATCCACATACATGGCTAAATAATTGTGGAGGATCTATTGGATTTGGTATGCCAGTAGCGATTGGTGCTGCAATTTCTAGCCCTGATCAAAAAGTTATTTCTTTAGAAGGTGATGGAAGTGCAATGTATACAGTCCAGTCTTTATGGACTATGGCAAGAGAAAATTTAGATATAGTTGTGCTAATTTTTGCAAACCAAAGTTATAAGATCCTTCAAGGAGAATTAACTAATGTAGGTGTTGATAACCCAGGAAAATCAGCAATAGAAATGTTGTCTTTAAAAGATCCAGCTTTAGATTGGGTATCTATATCAAAGGGTATGGGAGTTGATGCTGTTAAAGTTGATAATATTGAAGATTTAGTAAAATATTTTAAACATGGTCTTAGAGAAAAAGGCCCATTTCTAATTGAAGTTTTGATTTAGATATTTTTATTGTAATAAATTGAAATAAATAATTTTACAAAGACAATGTTTTGAGAATTAATCTGGTTAAAATTGATGAGAAAAAGTTAGATTTACCAAATGAAACTCAAAACCTCATATTAAGCCACTAAATTATTGTTACATCAAATAACTTAGACTAAACTTATATTAAATATATAAGGTATTTAATCATAGAACCATTTATTATTGCTGCAGTTCTGTTCGCTGCATTGCTACACGCTTCTTGGAATTTTATTCTTAGGGGATCTGAAGATAAATTATTAAGCATGACTTCCGTTGTTTTAGGTCATGTTCCATTCGCTATAATAGGCATTTTAGTTTTTGGATTGCCTGATATAGTTGGTATGAAATACATATTAGTTAGTTCTTTATTACATTTTTTTTACCAAGTTTTTCTTCTAAATTCTTACAGATTTGGGGAACTGTCAGAAATTTATCCAACAGCAAGAGGTTTATCTCCGCTAATTATTGTTATAATAAGTTTTTTATTTTTTCACGAAGAAATTTCAACTCGAGAAATTATTGGTATTTTGATAATTTCATTCTCTTTAATAATTTATGGTTTGATAAAATTCCTAGGCAAACAATCTGATATTAGAGGTTTTCTTCTAGCTATTATTACTGCATGTTTTATTGCTAGTTATTCACTAGTGGATGGATATGGTGCAAGAGTTACGCAAAATCCTATAGGATTTTATAGTGTAATGACCTTAATCAACGGACTTTTTTTCTATTTTTTCGCGTGTCGAAAAGAAAGAAATATTCTTAAAAAACTAGTCTTGGTTGGAAAAACATCTTTTTTTATTGGTGGTACAGCATCTTACTTAGCTTATGGCATTGTTGTTTGGGCTTGTCTATATCTACCTATTGCCGTGGTTTCATCTTTAAGAGAAACTTCAATTTTGTTTGCAGTTTTATTTGGTGTGTTATTTTTAAAAGAAAAAATTAATCTAACTAAATTTTTTTTAATATTAGGATTGTTATCTGGTGTCATAATTTTAAGGCTGAACTAATTTTTAATAAAGAAATCATTAAATCAATTTTGAATTACATGTTATTTAATATTTTACAAAATTATATTCACCAAGGTTTAAAAAATTGGATATATCAAATAACCCAAATGAAATAGCTCTTTTAGTAAGTTTGACCTTTTTTATTGCTGGAATTGTAAAAGGAGTAATAGGAATTGGTCTTCCAACAACTGCAATTACTATTATGACTTTTTTTGTATCACCTTTAACTGCATTAGGATTAAATCTAGTTCCAATGACAGTTTCAAATATTTGGCAGTTCGGTAGAGCAGATAATCCAAAAGAGTTGATAAAAAATTATAAATATTTCGCATTTTTTTTATCACTTTGCTTACTAATCACTTCATTTTACGCGGTTCAATTCGGAGATGATTTTGTTAGATTAATTTTTGCTGTAGCAGTACTGCTATTTGTATGTCTTCAAGTTTTTGGTTTTAATTTAAAAATGAACGACAAATATGACAATTTTTGGCAAAGTCTACTTGGCGTATTTGGTGGATTAATAGGAGGAGTTGCTTCAATTTGGGCCGTACCAATTACAATGTATTTATTAATGAAAAATGTTACACCTAAACATTTTGTCGATGTAAGTGGTTTTTTGATATTTATCGGATGTATACCTGTTTCTTTTGGATATATTGCTACTGGTATTTTTCTTCCTGGTATGTTTATTTATGGAGCTCTAGGATCAGTAATCGCAGTTATTGGTTTTCAAATAGGTGAAAAAATTAGAAATAAATTAAATGCTAAAACTTTTAAAAATGCCTTGCTTATTTTTTTCAGTTTTTCCGCAATTAATATGATTATCAAATCATTATTAGAATTTAATATCTTTGATGAAATTAAATTATTTTGATTTCAACTTCTGATAAATTTTCTACTTTGTATATGATATGATCACCTTTATTAGGAGCACGTGTTTTAATTACACTTCCAGTAATTATAACACTATGTTTTGGAATAGTCCTTCCTAATGAAGTAAGAAGATTTGAAACCCAAGCTAGTGATTCTAGTGGATTGGCATCTTTGATCATTGCATTTTGTGGAGTTTCATCATTCCAAAGTAATTGTGATCTAATAGTATCTAAGTTTAATTTTTTCCAATCTGGAAGTTCTTTGCCTATTACTATACCTGAACACCAAGCATTATCTGTTATCATTGAGAGTGGATTTATATTAGAATAATTAGCATTACGGTCTATAATTAATTCAAAAGCAGGTGATAAAGATTTTATATATTTTCTAATATTTTTGCTATTAAATGGTCCCATTTCAGGTTTCAAATCATCTGAAATAGTCACAGCTATTTCGAACTCCAACCCTAATCCATGAAAGTTTTTTAATTTAAAGGTTGAAGGACTTGACTTGATTTCATTTGCAAAAATTCCACCGGCAACAGGATGGTCTATTCCACAGAGTTGTTGCTGCACTTTAGAAGCTAAAGCAATCTTAAAACCACCTAAGCTACCCCTTCCAGAATTTTCTTGAAAAATTTTTTGTATCTTATAAGCCTCATCAAAATTTCTAGGCATTAATGTTTCTGGTAAGTTTTCAAAGTTTTGTTTTGAATTATGTTGATCTAACATAAATTGTGCAATTTGCTCTAATCTATTCATAATTAATCCTTCACAAAAATCATGTAGAAATATCTTATAAAAAATTTATATTATTACAAATTATAGTTTGATGTTATAAATACTTTTAATAACTCTGAATTTACTGAGGATTACCGTGTTAGACAACCAATTCATTAATATTAGAAATGAAGTGGACAATTGGCTCCAGAATTTTAACGATGTTATTTCACAACAAAAAAACAAAGATGAAACTATAAAAATTCTTTCCAGTCTGTTTTTTGATAATTGTCATTGGAGAGATATTTTGGCTCTTACATGGAAGATACAAACTGTATCAGGAAAATCGAAAGTAATCGAAAATCTTTACAACAAAATAATGGACGTTTCTGCAAAGAGTTTCCAAATTGACCAGCAAAGAACTCATCCTAGAGAAGTCATAAGAGCTGGGAAAAATGTTATAGAAGTTATTTTAAGATTCAAAACAAAATTTGGAAATTGTGAAGGAGTAGTTCGTCTATTTGAAGATCAAGAAAGAAAGGGTTCTTTCAAAGCATGGAGTCTACTAACTGCTTTAAGTGATCTTAATTCTTCTGACACAAAAAATATTGAACAATATCAAAATATCCCAGAAGGACCTAACTGGTTAGATAAAAGAAACGAAGATAGGCTTTATAAAAACAGGGAACCAGAAGTAATTGTTGTTGGAAGTGGTCAGGCTGGTCTCTCAATTGCAGCAAGGCTCAAACAACAAAATATAGATACACTTATTGTAGATAAAAATGAAAGAATAGGAGATAACTGGAGAAATAGATATCATTCTTTAAAATTGCATAATCAGACACATGTTAATCATTTACCATATATGCCTTTTCCTTCTACTTGGCCAGCATATATTCCTAAAGACAAGTTAGCAGGCTGGTTTGAGTATTATGTTGACAGTATGGAATTAAATGCATGGACAAATACAAAATTCGTTGGAGGGGAATATAACGAAAATAAAAAGCACTGGAAAGTAAAACTCAAATTGTCTGATGGCAATATTAGGATCATGAAGCCAAAGCATATTGTGATGGCTGTTGGTGTAAGTTCAGTTCCAAATCGTACTAAAATACCTGGTATAGATAAATATAAAGGGAAGGTTTTTCATTCAGCAGATTATGAAAATGGAAGATCCTATAATGGAAAAAATGTTTTAGTTTACGGGACTGGAACAAGTGCACACGATGTTGCACAAGATTTGTATGTTCATGGAGCAAATGTAAAAATTGTACAACGCTCGCCATCTATGGTTGTCAATGTAGAACCTAGCGCACAGTTACCTTATCAACTATATAGTGAAGGTCCAAATACTGAAGATTGTGATTTGATAACCATTTCAACACCTCTACAAGTTCTTAAAAAAACACACCAGTTATTAACTGAAAAAACAAAGAGAATTGATAAACCACTTTTAGATAAACTAACAAGTGTTGGATTTAATCTTGAATATGGAGAAGAAAATACTGGGTGGCAATTTAAATATTTATCAAGGGGCGGTGGTTATTATTTCAATGTAGGAGCATCAGACTTAATTGCAGATGGTAAGATAAAGGTTTTACAATTTTCAGATATTGAAAATTTTTTGTCCTCTGGTATTGAAATGAAATCAGGTGAAAAGTTTGATATAGATTTGATGGTTATGGCTACCGGATATAAAGGTCAAGAATATGTTGTAGAAGAATTATTTGGCAAATCAGTTGTAGACAAAATTGGCTCTATTTGGGGGGTTGACAACGAAAGGCAAGAGTTAAGAAATATGTGGATGCAAACAAAACAGCCAGGATTATGGTTTCATGCAGGAAGTTTAGCTCAGTGCAGAATTTTTTCTAAGTTTTTAGCATTACAAATTAAAGCAACAAAAGATGGTATTATTTAATAAGAATATAAATTTTATGGCCGGATTTTAGCGCCAGTTAATTTTTCATAGGTTAGAGCAACATTGCTCATATCTGCGTCTTCGCCAAATT
>CACOAO010000003.1 GCA_902625215.1 uncultured SAR116 cluster alpha proteobacterium | reverse complement strand
GTTTAACTTTAGATGCAATCTCGGAGGGAGATGAACAAGCCACAGCACCTTTATTAGTGAAATATTGAAGGTTACTTTTTTCAAGGTCGTAAGTATAAAGTTTATATTTTTTAATTAATCTTTCAGCCAGTGGCTTACCCATATTGCCTAAACCAATAAATCCAATTTTATCCATAAACAAATCTCCTGAAGATCATGTTCATCAATCTAGGAAAATGTCCCCAAAATATTATTTTTAAAACAATCACGGTTGCTTATTTTTTCGTACCAACTTTTTAAGTTTTCTAGATTTGGGCGTTCAATAGGTAGAGAAAAATATCTATATGAAGCCGCACCCATTATAATATCTGACATACCAAATTTATTATTTAAAATATACTTATGATCCTCTAAAAATTTATCAAAAATTTCAAATTTTTTATTTAATAAAATAATATTTTTATCAATCATTTCTTGATTACGTTCTTCTGGTGGATTTCTAACTAATCCCCAAAATATTGGTGTCATGTTTAATTGCAAATCAGTTGTTTGAAATTCCATCCATGACTCAGCAATTGCAATATCTTCTTCTTTTGAAATTTCGTATACATCTGTATATTTTCTATATAAGTATCTTACAATTGCATTTGATTGCTTAATAATAGATCCGTTGTGATCTAAAGTTGGAACTATTAGTTGAGGATTTATTTTTTCATAATTTTCTACGTTAACTTTTCCAAACTTTCCATGTTCATCATGCCATTTAAACTCAATATTTAATTCGCAAAGAGCCCATGAAACTTTTTGAACGTTTATAGAATTTCTTCTACCATACAATTGTATCAAAAATTTATCCTTTTTATTTCATTACAGATAGGGGGGTGGAGCTTAAGTTCTGAACAAGTATAGAATTTCTGTCTACAAGTTTTGCAACTGTGGGAGCAATGCTTTCTAACCATTCTTTACTTTCATAAACAGCCTTGTAAAGTTTTACTTTTTCCTCTTGATTTTCAAATCTTCTAATCCAAACATATGTATTGCCTTTTTCTTCAGAATTCATTACGCGTTCACCATTTTCTAAAGCGAATTGGTCTGAGCTATCCATCACAAAACTGCCATGTATAACCATACCTTTTTCTACTTGAAAAGGCATTATGGTTTTCTCCATAAACGAAACCCATTCATTCATTTTTCCAGGAGCAATTTGATAAATTCTCAATTCAAAAAAAGCACTCATTACTACACCTCTCAAAATTATATAAAATTAAACATTATATAATTAAATTTAAATATTCAAATTTTCATTTATATTATCATCAGTAGTTTTTTAAGGAGAGCTGAATGGTTTACTCAACGGGATGTTTTATTGGACGAATATGGGACAATTCGAAAAATGGACCATGTTTAATTAGAATAAAAGATGGAAATGTATATGACATTACATCTAAAGAGATACCTACTGTAAGAGATTTGCTTGAATTAGAAGATATAAAAAAATATTTAAATAACGTTCAAGGCATAAAATTAATTTCAGTTGAAAAATTGTTTGAATTAAGCCTCAAAAAAAAATCAAAATTTTACCTACTTGCTCCCTGCGATTTTCAAGCAATTAAAGCATGCGGTGTAACCTTTGCCAAGTCAATGGTTGAAAGAGTAATTGAAGAAAGAGCAGCAGGTGATCCTAAAAAAGCAGAAAATCTTAGAAATCATATTGGTGGATTGATTGGTGATAGTCTGCAAAATATCATTCCAGGGTCAGAAAAAGCTATTGAAGTTAAAAATGCTCTTATTAGAGAAGGTTTATGGTCACAATACTTAGAGGTTGGCATTGGTAAAGATGCTGAAGTTTTTACTAAAGCTCAGACTTTATCATCAGTCGGCTTTGGATCAGAAGTAGGTCTAAATCCTATTTCAAATTGGAACAATCCTGAACCAGAAATTGTTTTAGCGGTTAACAGCAAAGGCATAATCAAAGGAGCTACTCTTGGTAACGATGTTAACTTAAGAGATGTTGAGGGACGTTCGGCTCTTCTTTTGGGTAAAGCTAAAGACAATAATGCCTCATGTTCAATTGGACCCTTTATAAGAATTTTTGACGATACTTATTCACTAGATAAAATGAAATCAGCTCACATTACATTAAAAGTTGAAGGTGAAGACGGATATATATTAAATGGTTCAAGCTCTATGTCAGAAATAAGCAGAGATCCAGAAGATTTGGTAAATCAAACAATTGGACGACATCACCAATATCCTGATGGTTTTATGTTATTTTTAGGAACCTTGTTTGCCCCGACTGAAGATAGAGACGTAGTAGGTGAGGGGTTTACTCATAAAATTGGAGATAAGGTAACTATTTCAGAGTCTAATTTGGGCGAATTAGTAAATTATGTGAATTTATCCACAGCTTGTCCACAATGGGAGTTTGGCATATCTTCAATGATTAAAAATTTAAGTCAAAGAGGTTTGATATAAAATAAATTTTAGGAATTCATTATGAAAGAAGCATTAAAAGGATCCTTAGAGGGCATAAAAGTAATAGACTTTTCAACACTTTTGCCTGGGCCACTTGCAAGTTTATTCTTAGCAGAAACAGGAGCAGAGGTAATTAAGATTGAAAAACCTGGTGTTGGGGATGAAATAAGATTATCTAATCCTCAATGGGGCGAACAAAGTGTATCTTTTTCTATGCTTAATAGGGGTAAAAAAAGTTTATCATTGGATTTAAAAGATCCTAAAAATATTAAAATCTTAATACCAATTTTAAAAGAAGCTGACATTATAATTGAACAATTCAGGCCTGGGGTAATGAAAAGACTTGGCTTGGATTACGAAAGTGTAAAAAAAATTAATCAAGACATAATTTACGTTTCTATCACGGGTTATGGTCAATATGGACCAAAAAGTATGGTCGCTGGCCACGATCTAAATTATATAGGTAATGCAGGTCTTCTGAGTATAAGCATGGGTCGAGAAAATGATACCGTTGTTCCACCAGCACTTGTAGCCGATATAGCAGGTGGATCTTATCCTGCTGTAATTAATATCTTATTAGCATTAAGAAAAAGGGACCTAAATAAAGAAGGCTCGTACATAGATCTTTCCATGACAGAAAATCTTTTTCCTTTTATGTTTTGGGGTTTAGGTTCTGGTTTTGCTCACAATAAATGGCCAGGTAATAGTGATGGAGTTTTATCTGGAGGATCTCCAAGATATAATATTTACAAAACAAGTGATGGAAGTTATGTAGCTGCTGCGCCATTAGAAGATAGATTTTGGAATAAGTTTTGCGAGGCAATAGAACTTCCAAAAAAATTTATTAAAATGCAGAATGATCAAGAAAAGGTTATTCATGAAATTAAAAAAATAATTGGACTACAAAATAAAAATCACTGGGCAGACGTTTTTAATAAAGCAGATTGTTGCTGTTCAATTGTAAAATCAATTGAAGAAGCAATCAATGACAATCACTTTAAAGTAAGAAAGATTTTTGAAAACAAAATAATAAATAATTTAGGTGAAGAAATTCCTGCTCTTCCTATACCTGTAGACATTCAATTTAGAAAAGTTCAAAAAAGAGCCTCTGCTCCAAAACTTGGAAACATTAACGATCAATTTTTCTAGTTTAATAATGATTAACTTGACGTTACTAATACATGTTGTCAGAATAGCTAATTAGCGAATTTTTATGATTTAGCTTTGGAGATTTATAATGAAAAGATTAAACAACCTAGAATCTTACTGGATGCCATTTACTGCAAATAGGGATTTCAAGAAAGATCCCAGAATGGTTGTTGCAGCTGATGGTATGTATTACAAAAGTGAAACTGGGCAGGATATTTTAGATAGTGCAGCTGGATTATGGTGTGTAAATGCTGGGCACAACAGACCAGAAATAACATCTGCTATTTCAGAACAAGCTGCAACTTTGGATTTTGCTCCAAGTTTTCAATATGGTCATCCAAAATCTTTTGAACTTGCAAGTCGTGTGGCTGATTTATTTCCAAAAGGTTTAGATCATGTTTTTTTTACAAATTCTGGCTCTGAAGCTGTTGATAGTACACTTAAAATAGCTTTAGCTTATCATCGTGCTAGAGGCAAAGGAACTAAGACAAGATTAATTGGTCGAGAAAGAGGGTACCATGGTGTTGGATTTGGTGGAATTTCAGTTGGTGGGATGCCAAGAAACAGACAATATTTTGGATCATTGCTAACGGGCGTAGATCATATATCCCACACATTTCTTCCCGAAAAGAATAGGTTTTCTAAGGGTTCTCCTGAACATGGTGATTATCTAGCTAATACGCTTGAAGATATTATTGCTCTTCATGATGCATCTAATATTGCTTCTGTAATTGTAGAACCTGTAGCAGGTTCTACCGGAGTACTGCCACCACCAAAAAATTACTTAAAAAGACTTAGAGAAATTTGTGATAAGCATGATATTTTACTAATTTTTGATGAAGTGATAACAGGCTTTGGTCGACTCGGGAAAGCAACAGCTTCAGAGTATTTTGGAGTAACGCCTGATATAATCTCATGTGCAAAGGCTATTACTAATGGAATTATTCCAATGGGCGCTGCTGTAGTGTCTAAGAAAATTTATGACACTATGATGGATGAAGCAGATATGCCAATAGAGCTTTTTCATGGATATACATATTCAGGACATCCTATTGCATCTGCTGCTGGCCTTGCTGCACTAGATATTTATAGAGATGAGGATTTGTTTAATAAGGCTGGAAAAACAGCTAAATATTTAGAGAATGTTGTTCATCAGCTTAAAAATGACAAAAATGTAATTGATATAAGAAATTTAGGTTTGGTAGCCGCAATAGAGATTGCTCCTAGACCAGGAGCTGTAGGCGCTAGAGGTTATGAAGCTATGAAAAAAGCTTGGCACAAAGGTTTAATGCTAAGAGTTACAGGAGATACACTTGCATTCTCTCCACCTTTAATTGCAGAAAATCATGATATAGACAAAATCTTTGAAATTGTTCAATCTGTTTTAAAAGAATTAGATTAAATTTTTCATGCTGTTAATTGGAACTTTGATGTAAACATCTCCATTATCTTCTGCAGGAGGCAGGTTACCAGCTCGCATATTTACTTGTATTGATGGTATAATTAATTTTGGCAAAGCCAGAGTTTTATCTCTTGTTTCTCTTATTTTAACAAACTCGTCCTCACTAATTGAAGTTTTTACATGAATGTTATTTTTTTTCTGTTCGCCCACTGTAGTAGACCATGCAACATTCCTTGTTGTTGGTGGGTAATCGTGGCAAACAAAAATTAAAGTATCGTCTGGATAGCTCAATATTTTTTGAATAGATCTGTAAAGGTCTCGAGCGTTCCCACCAGGAAAATCGGCTCTTGCACTACCAAGATCTGGCATAAATAAGGTGTCTCCTACAAAAATAGAATTCCCAATCACATGTGCAGTGCAAGCTGGTGTGTGGCCTGGTGTATTAATTACTTTACAATTAATATTTCCAATTTTGTATTCATCATTATCTTTAAATAATCTATCAAACTGACTACCATCTCTTTGAAATTCAGTTCCTGCATTAAATGTTTTGCCAAAAATATTTTGTATATCGGAAATTTTTTCAGATATACCAATTTTCCCACCTAGTTTTTTCTGGATGTAGGGTGAAGCAGATAGGTGATCTGCATGAACGTGTGTTTCAATAAGCCACTCAAGATCTAACTTCATCTTTTCAATATAAGAAATAATTTTTTCTGCATTATGATAATCTATAGTACCTGATGAAAAATCAAAATCTAAAACACTATCTATTACGGCGCATTTTTTTGATTTCAAGTCAAAAACTACATAACTGACAGTTGATGTTTCCTTATCAAAAAAACCTTGAATTTTGAAATTTTTATCTAATCTCGTTGTTATCATTTTTAAACCTTAAACTATTTGTGGAACAGGCCTTTTTGTAGACTCGTTTTTAATTAAAACTGACTCTAAACTTTTTGCAATTTCAGACAAATCTATATCTCTTCCAGCTGGAGCAATTAATTGTATTCCAAATGGCATGTCTTTATGGTCTAGACCGCATGGTAATGCCCAGGCACAAGGAATAGCCATGGTAGGTGCATAACTAAGTGACAACCATCTCATATAAGTTGGTAACTTTTCTCCATTAATTTCATCAACAAATAATTGTTCATGTGGGTATGGAGAAACTGCTGCAGCTGGACAGATTAGAACATCATAATCATTAAAAAAATTACGAAAATTTTTATAAATTTTTGTTTGCATCGTATGAGCCCATGATACATCAGAAAGTTTGTATTTTAACCCTCTCTCAACGTTATCAATTACATTTGGTCCTAATAAATCTCTTGAATTTTCAAATCTTTCTTTGTGAGAAGCTACATAATTAAACCCTCTAATAACTTCAAAACAATTATGAACATCTAAAAAATTTGGTTCTGCTTGATCTGAACTTAAAAAGTTACTTTTAAAAGTGTCAATTTTATTTAAAAAAGTTGATTTAATATCATTATCAACTGGAGCACATCCAAGATCAGTTGAAAATGCCATTTTGATATTAGATAAATCTGCACCAATCAACTCTTGAGGCATTGAAATACTATCAAAGCTTGAAAATGGATCCATTCTATTTAAATTAACCTGCGCTTGCAGCAGTAAATAAGTATCAGACACGTTTCTTCCCATAGGGCCTTGAACAGAAAAGGGATTTAAACCAACTGCTGCTTCTGTTGCTGGCACCAGACCTGGAGAGGGCCTAAAACCATTAACACCACAAAATCCCGCAGGAGTCCTTAGACTTCCTCCATAATCACTACCATTGGCAAGTGGCATCATATTACAAGCCAGTGCGGCAGCACTTCCACCAGAAGAACCAGCTGGTGTTTTTGTCACATCAAATGGATTGGACGTTGCACCATAGACCCTGTTTTTTGTATTGCCTCCTGCTCCAAACTCAGGTGTATTGGTTTTACAAAATATTATCGCTCCTTCATCTCTTATATCTTTAACTACTGTGTCGTCATTGTCAGGAATTCTGTTTTCGTAAATTTTAGACCCAGATGTAGAGCGAAGATTTTTAACAATATTTAAATCTTTTATGCCAACGGGTAATCCATGCAGTAGACCTAATTCTGAACCAGACATAACATCAACTTCAGCTTTTTTTGCTTGTTTTAGAACATCTTCATTATTTATTGCTACAACTGCATTTATAGAAGAATTTAATTTATCTATTTGCTCAATACAACTTTTTGTTAATTCTACCGGGGAAAGTTGTTTGTTTCCTATTAACTTTCTCGCTTCAACTGCATCAAGATCACATGGTCTAGACATTTGCACTCTCATATTTTTAATAACAAAGATCACATTTTATCAGGTAGTCGTAAAGTAAGAAACAACAAAATCTTAGTTTAATTTGAAATAAATAAATGTTTATTGAGAATTATTATCAACTAGTGTATAAAGATATTATGACTAGTAAAGAAAAATTAAGAAAAGCTGGGTTAAGGCCGACTAAACAAAGGATGATTATTGCCAATATCCTCTTAGACGGTATTAATAGACATTTCACTGCAGAGAATCTCCAAGACGAAATAAATTCTTCTGGAAACTCAATGTCTATCGCTACAGTATATAATTGCCTCAAAAAATTTAGAAATTGTGGTTTGATAAAGCAAATCGAAACTTCTAAGGATACTGCTGTTTTTGATACAAATACTCACCAACATCATCATTTTCTAAATGAAGAAACTGGTGAACTAATAGATATAGAAGATGATGAAATCAATTTAAAAAGTCTTCCAAAAATTCCACAGGGATATTTTAACAATGGCGTTGAAGTTTTAATAAAGTTAAAAAAACAGGATTAACTTTTTCACTTTAAAATCATTCTAAACTACTTGACATATACTAACGCAATTAATAAATTTATTATGTATTCAATTTCAATACTTAGAGAGGATTTATAATGGATGATATTGGTAAATGCCCAGTAATGCATGGATCAGTCACAACTAATAGTGGAGTAAGTACAACAAATCGTGATTGGTGGCCAAACCAATTAAACCTTAATATATTGCATCAAAATGATAAGAGATCAAATCCAATGAGCTTGGACTTTGATTATAGAGAAGAATTCAAAAAGCTTGATTATCAAGCTTTAAAAAAAGATTTACATGATTTAATGACTGATTCCCAGGATTGGTGGCCTGCTGATTATGGTCATTATGGTCCCTTCTTTATTAGAATGACGTGGCATGCTGCCGGTACATACAGAACTAGTGACGGTCGTGGAGGAGGTGGCACAGGTGATCAAAGGTTTGCTCCACTTAATAGTTGGCCCGATAATGGTAATTTAGATAAGGCAAGAAGGTTGTTATGGCCTATTAAACAAAAATATGGAAATAAAATCAGTTGGGCTGATCTTTTTATTTTAACTGGAAACGTTGCCATTGAATCTATGGGTGGCAAAACATTTGGATTTAGTGGTGGACGTGCAGATATATGGTCTCCACCGGAGGATATTTACTGGGGGCAAGAAAGGGAATGGCTTGAAAACAAAAGATATACAGGCGAGCGTGAATTAGAAATGCCTCTTGGTGCAGTTCAGATGGGATTGATTTATGTTAATCCTCAAGGTCCTGACGGAAATCCTGATCCTTTAGCTAGTGCGAGGGATATTCGTGAGACATTTGCTAGAATGGCAATGAATGACGAAGAAACTGTAGCTCTTACGGCTGGTGGCCACACATTTGGAAAAGCCCATGGCGCATCTGATCCAGATAAGTATGTTGGTGCTGAGCCAGAAGGTGCACCAATAGAACAAATGGGTTTTGGGTGGCAGAATTCTTACGGCACAGGATTTGGTCGCGACACTATAACAAGTGGAATTGAAGGTGCTTGGACTGCTAACCCCATAAAATGGGATAATGGTTATTTCGACTTGTTATTTGGATACGAGTGGGAATTAGTGAAAAGTCCTGCAGGAGCTTTTCAATGGCATCCAGTTAATCCTAAAGAAGAAGACATGGCGCCAGATGCTCATGATGGGTCAAAAAAAGTTACTACAATGATGACAACTGCTGACATGGCTATGAGGGAAGATCCTTCTTATAAGGTAATTTCGAAAAGGTTCCATGAAAACCCAGATCAATTTCAAGATGCATTTGCCAGAGCTTGGTTTAAATTACTACATCGTGATATGGGACCAAAGACCCGTTATCTTGGCCCTGAAGTCCCTGAAGAGGAGTTGATCTGGCAAGATCCAGTTCCTGCTGGAAACAAAAGCTATGATATCAACGTAGCTAAATCTCTAATTTCAGATAGTGGATTATCTACAAAGCAAATGGTTGAAACAGCATGGGCAAGTGCCTCTACTTTTAGAGGTACAGACATGCGTGGGGGTGCTAACGGTGCTCGCATTCGTCTTGAGCCTCAAAGAAATTGGGAGGTAAACAAACCAAATGAATTATCGAGAGTTCTAGATGTATATTCATCAATATCTGAAAAAACTGGTGCATCTATTGCTGATGTAATTGTTTTAGCTGGGAATGTTGGAATTGAAAAAGCATCAGGACAAAGCTTAGACTTTACACCAGGTAGAGGAGACGCAACTCAGGAAAAAACAGACGTTGACTCATTTGCGGTTCTTGAGCCTGTTGTTGACGGCTTTAGGAATTATCAGAAAGAAGATTATGGGATTAGTCCTGAGGAAATGTTGCTTGATAAAGCTCAGATAATGGGTTTAACCGCACCAGAAATGACTGTTCTTATCGGTGGACTAAGATCACTTGGTATCAGTACAGATGGTCATGGCATTTTTTCAAAAGATACAAGTAAATTATCTAATGATTATTTTATTAATCTTCTTGATATGGGTATTGAATGGAAGCCAATAAACAGTAGTACTTATCAAGGTGTAAAGAGATCCACTTCAGAAAAAGTTAACACGGCAACTCGAGTGGATTTAGCTTTTGGTTCAAACTCTCAACTTAGAGCTATTTCTGAAGTATATGCATGTAATGATTCTAATAAGAAGTTCATTAATGACTTTATTGCAGCTTGGAATAAGGTTATGCATATGGACAGGTTTGATTTGTTATAATCAGATAGATAATGATTTTTTAAGAAGGCGATTTAATTATTTTAAATCGCTTTTTTTTATGAACGTGGATGTATTGCTTTATGTAATTTCAATAGTTCTGCTTCGTTTACATCTGTATACCTTTGGGTGGTTGAAAGGCTAGAGTGGCCTAGCAATTGTTGTATAGCCCTTAAATCTGCGCCACCAGATAATAAATGAGTGGCGAATGCATGTCGTAAAGCATGAGGAGTAGTATGGGATGGTAAGCCCAACTCATATCTAAGGTTTTCCACTCTTCTTTGAATAATTCTTGGAGATAATTCTCCTCCTCGTTTTCCCAAAAAAAGCGGCTCATCCCCATTAGTATCAAATGGACAATGATCTATATATTCTCTTACTCCTTCACAAATAATTGGTAAAAGAGGTACATCTCGATATTTGTTACCTTTGCCTTTTACTCTTAACCACTCCCCATTGGGTGCGTCTTTTCTTTTTAAGGATAACGCCTCACTTATTCTTAAACCTGTGCCATACAATAGAAGTAAAACTGCTCTGTCTCGTAAATTAATCCAATGATCACATTCATTATTCATAATTGATTCTAAAGCCTGGGCTACTAGATTTGACTCTATGGACTTTGGAAATGATCTTTTAAGTTTTGGACTTTTAAAGATGGACATGTCGAGTGAAGAAATAATTTTATCTCTTATAAGGAATTTATAAAAATTTTTTAAACTTGATACTTTTCTAGCGACTGATGGTCTAGATAATTGTCTTTCAGATAAAACTGACAAAAATTCTCTAAAAATATATTTATCTGGCGACAAGAATTCATAATTTTTGTCAGCACAAAAATTTGAAAATTCTAAAACGTCTCTTTTGTATGCGTTTAAGGTATTCTCCCCATAACCACGAATTGTTTCTAGATATTTTATCCAGGACAAAATGGTATCATTTTCATTTTTAGAAATACTATTTTTATTCAATTTTTCCACATCTATTACAAAATTGATTGTCCTGTTTTCTTCCAATCGGATAGAAAATCTGACAACCCTTTATCAGTTAGAGGATGGTTATACATAGATTTTAAAAATTTTGGTGGTACTGTAGCAACATCTGCACCTAACTTTGCAGAATCTACAATGTCTTGAACACTTCTTATTGAGGCTGCGAGAACTTTAGTATCGTACCCATGAATATCGTAGATCTCAGTAATTTCAGAGATTAAATTCATACCATCAGCACCAATATCATCTAATCTACCTATAAAAGGAGATATGAAAGTTGCGCCTGCTTTTGCGGCTAATAGAGCTTGAGCCGCACTAAAACATAAGGTGACATTAACCATAATACCATCGTCAGAAAATACTTTGCAGGCTCTTAAACCGTCAAATGTTAAAGGAACTTTAATTGCAACATTTTTAGCAATTGAAGAGAGCTTTTTACCTTCTAAAATCATATTATCAAAATCTGTAGCGGTGACTTCTGCGCTTACTGGTCCTGACACTTCATTGCAAATTTCTTCAATAGTATTGATTATATTTTTTCCAGATTTAGCTATTAAAGACGGATTAGTAGTAACACCATCAATTAATCCAGTAATATTTAACGACTTAATTTCATCAATTTCAGCAGTGTCTATAAATAATTGCATCCCTTATCCTTTTAACTTTTTTCAAGTTTAAACATTTAATTAATAATAATTTATAATACACTATTTAAAAATTATAACTATATTTAGGTTTAAACTTATTTCATAAAGATAGTATATGAAAAATTTAAATTCAAAAGAAGTGTCTGTCTTAGTTACTGGTCCTTTCAACGAACCATTTGACTACGTTTTAGAACAAAAAAATACCAATTTTATTGTTGGTCAAATCGTTTTAGTTCCTTTTGGAAAAAGAAAAATAGTAGGTATGATTATTGGTGATGGTACAAAAACCATACCTGAAAAAAAATTGAAAACAGTTCTTCAAGTTTATGATCTTGAACCAATACCAAAACCTTCAATTGAATTAATGAATTTTTTAGCAAGTTGGTATTGTGTCTTTAAAGGTTTGGTTTTGAAAATGATATTATCTCCATTAGAAGCTATCACTTCTCCAGATTATGAAAAATTATATAAAAGTAACTTTCACAATGAAAATGAAATAAACGAAATTGAAGAAATAAAAATTACCAACAAACGTAAGTTAGTTTTAGATTTTCTATTAAATTTTGATATAGGAAAATCACAAAATGATATTATTAAACAGACAGGCGTTTCAAAAGCAATTTTGAAAGACATGGCTAAAAAAAACCTAATACAAGAAAACAGAGTCTATAGAACACTCAATTTAGATTCTAATTTTTTAAAAATCCCTAAAGATAATAAAAAAAATTATGACTTTTTAAATTTAGAACAAAAACTTGCGGTAGATACAATCAATGATTCAATTATTAAGGCAAAATCAGATTGTTTCTTGCTTGATGGGGTCACAGGTTCTGGTAAAACTGAAACTTACTTTGAAACAGTTAGGACATGTTTAGATCAAGGTAAGCAAGCATTAATTTTGCTCCCAGAAATAGTTTTGACGCCAGATTGGCAAAAAAGATTTTTGAAAAAATTTTCTTTTGCTCCATTAGTTTGGAATTCTGAAATAACAAAGAAAAAAAAGAAAAAAATTTGGTTATCTGCATTAAACGGTACGGGAGGAGTTATTGTAGGAGCAAGATCAGCGCTAATGATTCCTATTTCAAATTTAGGTTTAATTATCGTTGATGAAGAACATGAACAAGCTTTTAAACAAGAAGAAAACGTCAGGTATAATGCTAGAGATATGGCTATCTATAGGTCTGCAAGATCTTCATCTCCAATTGTTTTAGCATCTGCAACTCCATCATTAGAAACATTTTACAATGCAAAAAATGGTAAATATATTCATTTAATTTTGCCAAAAAGAGCAACGGGGGCAACTTTACCTCATATTAAACTAATTGATTTAATTGCCCACCCACCTGATAAAGGAAAATGGCTATCTCCCCTGCTTGTAGGTGAACTAGAAAGTAAATTAAATAATAAAGAACAAAGTTTATTATTTTTAAATAGAAGAGGTTATGCACCCTTATCAATTTGCAATTCATGTGGAGATAAAATTAAGTGTGTTAATTGTGATGCTTGGTTAGTTGAGCATAGATCTAAAAATATATTAATTTGTCACCATTGTGGATATTCAAGAATATTTAAAAATGTTTGTAAGAAATGTGGCGTTGAAGATCAAATTAAAGCTTGTGGTCCAGGAGTTGAGCGAATCGAAGAAGAGATTAAAGAAATTTTTCCTAAGGCAAGATTAATAGTATTATCAAGTGATACTATGAAAAATCATAAAATACTGAATGACACAGTTGAAAAAATAAAAAACCACAAAGTAGATATTATTATAGGAACTCAAATGATTGCTAAAGGTCACGATTTTCCAAATTTAAAATTAGTTGGTATTGTCGATAGTGATGTTGGATTGTCTGGTGGTGATTTGAGAGCATCAGAGAGAACTTTTCAGGTTTTACAGCAAGTATCAGGAAGATCAGGCAGACATTCAAAAAAAGAGGAAGATAAAGGTGTTGTTCTAATTCAAACTTTTGATACTAAAAATCCAATAATTAACGCAATTTCCAAAAATAATAGAAATGAATTTTTTGATAAAGAGTTAGTGTCAAGAAAACACGCTAATATGCCGCCTTATGGTAGGTTATCATCTATAATATTGTCATCTAGATTAGAAAGAAAATTAGAAATTTTTTCATCAGAATTGTTGAAATTAGCACCATTATTCAAAAATGTTAAGATTTTTGGACCTGCCCCTGCACCAATATATTTTTTAAGGGGGAAATTTAGAAGAAGATTTTTGATAAAATCTGATAAAAATGTAAATATTCAAGATGTAATTCTGAATTGGACAAGAAAAATCAACATACCAAACCATATTAAATTAACAATAGATATTGACCCATTTTCTTTTATGTAAAATTTATTCAATTTGGTGCCCTTGTTACTTGCAATGATATGAATGCTGTGGTAGCAATCCATATTATTTTATTTACTTAAAAGGAAAGTTTTAAGATGAGCGTTTCATCTGGTTTGTCAGGTAGATATGCTAAAGCTATATATGAATTAGCTGAAGAAAAAAAGATTTTAACAAAAATAGTTGATGATTTTATGAGCCTCAAAAAGTTGCTTAAAGAAAGTGATTATTTGTCTAATTTAATCAAGTCACCAGCTATCTCTAAATCTGATAAACAAAATTCAATACTTAAAGTTTTAAATAAAGCTAAAGCTCAAAAATTAACTACGAAATTTTTCGGAACTTTGGCAAGTAATGGAAGATTAATATTAATCAACGAAGTAATAGACGACTTTTTATCAGAAGTTTCTAGAATTAATGGTGAGGTTAAAGCTGATGTAACATCATCTTTTACACTTGATCAGGATCAACAAAAAAAAGTTGTAGCAGCAATATCTGAAGCAACAGGTATTAAAAAAATAATATTATCAACAAGCGTTGATGAAAGTTTGATTGGAGGCCTTATTGTTAAAATAGGTTCCAAAATGATAGATAACTCACTAAAAACTAAATTAAATAGACTTGAAATAGCCATGAGAGGTACAAACTAATGGATATCCGTGCAGCAGAAATATCAACAATACTAAAAGATCAGATTGAAAATTTTGGAGCCGATGCTGAAGTTACAGAAGTTGGTAAGGTTTTATCAGTAGGAGATGGAATTGCGCGTGTTTACGGGCTTGATCAGATACAAGCTGGTGAAATGGTTGAGTTTCCTGGTGGTATTGCTGGCATGGCTTTAAACTTAGAAAGAGATAATGTCGGCGTAGTTATATTTGGTAGTGATAAAACAATTAAAGAAGGTGACGTTGTCAAAAGAACAGGTTCTATCGTTGACGTTCCAATAGGTAAAGGACTTTTAGGAAGAGTTGTTGATGCACTTGGTAATCCTATAGATGGTAAAGGTGCTCTTAAAAACGTCAAAAGATCAAGAGTTGAGACTAAAGCTCCAGGTATTATGCCAAGAGAATCAGTAAGTGAACCTATGCAAACTGGATTGAAGGCAATCGATTCGCTTATTCCTGTGGGAAGAGGCCAGAGGGAGCTTATAATTGGAGACAGGCAAACAGGTAAAACAGCTATCGCAATAGATACCTTTCTAAATCAAAAGAGCACTAACGATAAAGCTGGTAAAGACGATACAAAAAAACTTTTTTGTATTTATGTAGCAGTTGGTCAAAAAAGATCTACAGTAGCTCAAATTGTTAAAACTTTGGAAGAAAGAGGAGCATTGGAATATTCTATTGTTGTAGCAGCTACTGCATCTGATCCAGCTCCTATGCAATTTCTTGCACCTTATTCTGCTGCAGCTATGGGAGAATTTTTTAGAGATAATGGAATGCACGCAGTTGTTGTTTATGATGATTTATCAAAACAAGCAGTTGCATACAGACAAATGTCTCTTCTTTTAAGGAGACCTCCTGGAAGAGAAGCTTATCCTGGTGACGTGTTTTATTTACACTCTCGCTTGCTTGAAAGAGCTGCAAAATTAAATGGAGATAATGGATCTGGATCTTTAACAGCACTTCCAATAATTGAAACACAAGGTGGTGACGTATCTGCATTTATTCCAACTAATGTTATTTCAATTACAGATGGTCAAATCTTTCTAGAAACTGAACTATTTTATAAAGGTATTAGACCTGCTGTGAATGTAGGTTTATCGGTATCCAGGGTTGGATCTTCCGCTCAAATAAAAGCTATGAAACAAGTTGCTGGGACAATTAAGCTAGATTTAGCACAATATAGAGAAATGGCCGCTTTCGCACAATTTGCATCTGATATGGATGCTTCAACAAGACAACTCTTATCAAGAGGAGAAAGGTTAACTGAATTACTTAAGCAACCTCAATATTCTCCAATGGATGTTGAAGAACAAGTAGCCGTTATTTTTGCTGGAGTTAAAGGATATTTAGATCAAATTCCAACACAAAAAATTGGTGAGTTTGAACAGTCACTTATCCAAATACTACATTCCAAGGGCTCTAACATTTTAGAATCAATAAGAAAAGATAAGTCTATTTCAGATGATACTGAAAAAGCTCTTAAAGACACACTAGACGAATTAGTAAAGAATTTTGCTTAGATAATTGAATAAGTAAGGATTAGGTTAATGCCTTCTTTAAAAGATCTTAAAAATAGAATTGGTTCAGTCAAGTCTACACAAAAAATCACATCAGCAATGAAGATGGTTGCTGCTGCTAAACTACGTAAAGCTCAAGAACAAGCATTAGCCTCAAGACCATACACTTCTCTTATGGACAGTGTTGTATCCAAAATTTCTTCTAAAGCAATTGGAAGTTCTATAGATCTACTAAGTGGCAAAGAAGAAATTAAAACTCATCTATTAGTTGTTTTTTCTGCAGATAGAGGATTATGCGGTGGTTTTAATGGATCAATTACAAGAACAGTCAGGTCTGAAATTAAAAAACTAAAAGACGATGGTATAAACGTTAAGCTATTAATGGTAGGAAAAAAATCTGCTGATGCACTTAATAGAGAGTTTGGTGACTTGTTTGTTGAAAAAATAGATGGAAATTCAGCAAAACCTAATTATTCAGATGCCGAAGTTTTAGCAAAAAAAATAATTGATCTGTTTGAAAATAATGAATTTGGTGCATGCAGAGTAATATTTAATAAATTTGTTTCTGCAATTACTCAAGAAGTTACATTTAAATCTCTCATCCCAGTAGAAGTTAAAAATGATGAGATCGATGACAATGATTCTAGTTCAATATATGAATTTGAACCAAGTGAAGAAGAAATCTTGAATGATCTATTACCCCGTAATTTAGCTACACAATTATATAGTTCTCAAATTGAAAGTACAGCAAGTGAACTAGCTGCTAGAATGACTGCAATGGATAATGCTACTAGGAATGCTGGGGAGATGATAGATAATTTAACTCTACAATATAATAGAACAAGACAAGCTGTTATTACTAAAGAATTAATTGAAATTATATCAGGTGCAGAAGCCTTATAATATAAATATGGAGAAACATTATGGCGAAAAAACCGTCCACTAAACAAAATGGCAAAATATCTCAAGTTATTGGAGCTGTTGTTGATGTTGAGTTTGATTCAGATCTTCCTCAAATATTAGATGCTCTTCAAGTTGATAATAATGGACAAAAACTAATTTTAGAAGTAGCACAGCATCTAGGTGAAAACGAAGTAAGGACCATAGCTATGGATAGTACTGATGGTCTAGTTCGCGGTATGGACGTTGTTCAAACAGGTGCACCAATCACAGTTCCTGTTGGACCAGAAACATTAGGAAGAATACTTAATGTTATTGGTGATCCAGTTGATGATGGTAAGCCGGTTAAGTCCAAGACAACATTACCTATACATAGAGATGCTCCAGAATATGTTGATCAATCCACTTCTGCTGACATTTTAGTAACAGGAATAAAAGTGGTTGACCTTTTAGCACCTTATGCAAAAGGAGGTAAAATCGGACTTTTTGGTGGTGCTGGTGTTGGTAAGACAGTTTTAATTATGGAGCTTATAAATAACGTAGCCAAAGCACATGGTGGATATTCTGTTTTTGCAGGTGTTGGCGAAAGAACTAGAGAAGGTAATGACCTTTTCCATGAAATGGTAGAATCTGGAGTTATCGTTCCAGATGGTCCAGGTTCTAAAGCAGCACTAGTATATGGTCAAATGAATGAGCCTCCTGGAGCCAGAGCTAGAGTGGCTTTAACAGGATTAACTTTAGCAGAATATTTTAGAGATCAAGAAGGTCAAGATGTTTTGTTTTTCGTCGACAATATTTTTAGATTTACTCAAGCTGGATCTGAAGTTTCAGCTTTATTAGGAAGAATACCATCTGCTGTAGGATATCAGCCAACGTTGGCTACAGATATGGGAGCACTTCAAGAAAGAATCACTACTACAACAAAAGGATCTATTACTTCTGTGCAAGCAATATATGTTCCTGCAGATGACTTAACTGATCCTGCTCCTGCTACATCTTTTGCTCACTTAGACGCTACTACTGTTTTGTCAAGGCAGATAGCAGAAATAGGGATTTATCCTGCAGTTGATCCATTAGATTCAACTTCAAGAATGCTAGATCCTAGAATTGTTGGTGAGGAGCATTATGAAGTTGCAAGAAAAGTTCAAGAAGTTCTTCAACAATATAAATCATTACAAGATATAATTGCGATTCTAGGTATGGATGAATTATCTGAAGATGATAAACTAGTTGTTAGCAGAGCTAGAAAAATTCAAAGGTTTTTATCTCAGCCATTCCATGTTGCTGAAGTTTTTACAGGATCACCAGGTGTTTTAGTACCTTTAGAAGACACTATAAAAGGGTTCAAGGGAATTGCAGACGGTGAATATGATGATTTACCAGAAGCTTCTTTTTACATGGTAGGTACTATTGAAGAAGCAATAGAAAAAGCAAAGAAATTAGCAAAAGACGCTGCTTAGTATTTTGAATGTTTTGAGATGAGGTAAGAATGGCAGAAACAACTAATTTAGAGGTAGTAACACCTTCAGCTATAATTATATCTGAACCTGCAGAAATGGTTGTTATCCCAGGATCAGATGGACAAATTGGTGCCCTTCCAAGACATTCTAAAGTTATATCTACTTTAGATAGAGGTTTGGTTGATATTTTTAATGATAATAAAATTTCATTGCAGATAATGATAGATGGTGGGATAGCTGAAATAAATGAAACATCAGTTACAATATTAGCTGAAAGAGCTGAGAAAATTGACAAAGCTAATAAACAAATTCTGGAGGAAAAACTTCTAGCTTTTCAATCTCAAGAAAACCATAATGACCAAGACATTGCACATCATGCAATCAAAAACTTGTCTTTTATAAAAGCTGTTTTAGATAAAATAGGTTAATTTATTTCTGTAACGCTTTCTCTATATCATAGCTTATACTTAAAAGGTAATCATCTTTATTCGTAGTTGCGTTTAACATGATCCCAATTGGCTTTTTATCTTCAAAATAAGGAATAGAAATACTACAGCCATTCATATAGTTAGCCAAAGTAGTGTTTCTTAAAGATACTAAGTTTACTTCATCATAGTATTCATAATTTAAACAATTTTCTAGTAAGGGGGGATTTATTGTTACAGTTGGCATAAGTAAAAAATTATTTTTTAAAAATTTATTAAATTCTTCAATTAAATTTTCTCTAATATTTTTTAATAAATTATATTCAACAGCAGTAACTTCACTTGCACGTTCTATTCGTTTTAATACATTTGGATCAATTAAATGTTTTTTTTCATCATATAAATAGAAGTATTCTGTTGCACACTCTACTGATGCAAATTGCCATATTGGTACTTTTTTGTATAAATCTAAAACTGGTACATTCATTTCAATGACTTCGTACCCACTTTCAATAATTTTTTTCTTAGCAAAATCAAAAGCTTCTTGAATTTCAGTATCTATATTTTCAAATCCAAAGTTAGAGGGAATGATAAATTTAATGTTTTTGTTTTCCAATTTATCTTGTTTAGTATTTATCTTTCTTCGCATCGCTTGGTAGCCAAGTTTACAAAGTTCAACGTTTTTTGCCATTAATCCGACGCTATCTAAGCTAGAGGAAAGTGTAAGGACACCATCTCTTGAAATACTATCTTGTGTTGGTTTAAAGCCTGTAATTCCTGTGAAAGCAGCGGGTATCCTCGTTGAACCTCCTGTATCTGTTCCTATAGCAATATCAGATAAATCTAAAGCCACAGACACAGCTCCACCAGATGTAGATCCACCTGGAACAGCACCAGGATATAAAGGGTTATCTGGAGTTCCATAATGAGGATTTATACCCAAACCTGAGTAGGCAAGTTCAGTCATATTTGTATGTCCTAGAAGCAAGCCACCAGCTTTTCTTATATTAGATATACATGTTGCATCTCTAAGAGAAATATCGAGTTCCAGAAACTTGGTTCCTCCTCTCGTCTGATATCCTTTAACATCAAATAAATCTTTTACAGATATTACCAAACCTTTTAATAATCCATATTTAAGTTTATTTATTTCATTCAGCTGGACTTCAAAATCTTTTTCAAAAAGCTCTGTAAATATATTTTCAATTTTTTTGGGATTTTCTTTAAATTTTGATAGTATTTCAAAAACTTTATTAACAAGCTTTTCGTTATCTGAGTTAATCTCTTTATTCATAATAATTAATTAGAGTTTGAGGCGTTAAAGTTTTTTATTATGGGAATGAATATTTCATTAATTTTTCTATAAACATCTTTCTTAAATGTAATTGCTTTTTCAGGTAACAATTCTGGATGAAGCCAAATCCAGTTTTTAAATTCAGGATGATTAGTATTAATATCTATTTCTCTATCTTCACCTATAAAATGAAATAAGAGCCATCTTTGTGTTTGTCCTCTATACTTTCCTTCCCAAAGGTTGTCAGCTAATGGTAAAGGAATATCATACTTCAACCATTGTGGATATTCGCCCACAAACTCAACATTATTCATGCTCGTCTCTTCTTTTAATTCTCTATAACCAGCTTCAATAGGTAGTTCCCCTTTATCAATGCCACCTTGTGGTAACTGCCATGCTTCAGCTTTGTTATCAATTCTTTGTCCACAAAACACTTTTCCATCTTTATTAAAAACCATTAATCCAACACAAGAGCGATAAGGTCTTTCTAAAAGAGGAATCTTATTTTTTATTATATTCAATTTCTAAAATTACTAAATTTATTATGGATAGTTTTTTTTATAATTTTGGCGGTTGAAGTTATTTTCTTTTTATTACTAAATAAATTAATGCCTCTTATAAGGTCAACTGCGCGAGATATTTGATTGTCTTGTAATAGTTTTTCAACTGGGGTTAATTCTGGTTTGTCTGCATTATCTTTTTTTGAGCCTTTTTCTTTTTTGTCCAAGGCTCCTCTTAAATTTTCTTCTCGTCTATTTTCTGGCATTTGTTTAGACAACTCAGTCATACCAGCCTCTACAATAATATCTGGTTCAATTCCTTTGGCCTGTATTGAGACACCACTTGGTGTATAATACCTCGCTGTTGTAAGTCTCATCGCACCATTACCTCCTAAAGGAATTATAGATTGAACTGATCCTTTACCAAAGCTACGAGTACCAACTATAATTGCTCTTGAATGATCTTTCAGTGCTCCTGCTACAATTTCACTAGCAGATGCTGACCCACTATTGATAAGAACTATCATTGGTTTGCCATTAATAATATCGCCTTTTTTTGCAAAAATTCTTGATGTGTCATCATCTTTTCTTCCTTGAGTTGAAACTATTTCTCCTTGGTTTAAGAATGCGTCTGTAACAGAAATTGATTGGTTTAAAAGACCTCCTGGATTATTTCTCAAATCTAGAATGAGTCCTTGTAATTTTTCACCAAGTTCCTTTTTAATTTTATCTACAGATTTTTCTAGACCAGAAGTTGTGGTGTCTGAAAACGTAGTTAAGCGAACATAACCTATATTTTTAATTACGTTGTGCCTTACAGATCTAATTTTTATAACGTCTCTAATTATTTCAATTTCAAATGGATCTTTTTTATCACGAACAACAGTTATAACAACCTTACTTCCAACAGGCCCTCGAAGTTGCGATACAGCATCATTTATTGAAAGCCCTCTAATTGACTCACCATTTATACCAATAATTAAATCACCTGATTTCATTCCTGCTTTAGCAGCAGGAGTATCGTCAATGGGTGAAACAACTTTGACCACACCATCTTCCATAGTTATTTCTATACCTAAGCCACCAAATTTTCCTTTGGTCTTAACCTGCATATCTTTATATGATTCTGAACTCAAATAAGAGGAGTGAGGATCAAGAGATTGAAGCATCCCTGAAATTGCAGCTTCAATAAGTTTCTTGTCAGTAACTTCTTCAACGTATTGTTCTTGAACTCTTTGAAAGACATCACCAAAAAGATTTAGTTGCTTATAAGTTTCTTGACGATTTTCAGCTCTAGCTAAATTCTGACCAATTAAACATATATAAAAAACCAAAAAGAATGCGAAAAAAATATTTATATTATAACTTATATTATTATCAGAGCTTATCTTAATCATTTAAGTAGGCCTTAATTCTAGTAGAAACACATTGTAATAATATAGAATATATTTATTACAACAACTATAGAAAAGTTAATTAAATTTTTATTTTATTAAAAGTGATTTACCACTCATGCTTTTAGGTGATTTGATAGATATAAGTTCTAAAATTGTTGGAGCAACGTCAGCTAGTCTTCCCTCTCTTAACTTATAGTCACTATTTTTAGAAATTAATATCAAGGGAACTTTGTTACATGTATGTGAAGTATGTGGTAAATTCATAATCTCATCATACATAATTTCACAGTTTCCGTGATCTGATGTTAATAGCATGATCCCATCTAACTTAATTATTATGTCTTTAATATTCCCTATTGCTGTATCAATAGTTTCAACTGCTTTAATTGCAGCTTTTAAATCACCTGTATGTCCAACCATATCAGGGTTTGCAAAATTAATTATAATTAGAGAATATGTTTTATTTTTAATAGAAGATATGAGTTCAGTTTCAACTTTTTTAGCTGACATTTCTGGTTTTAAGTCATAAGTAGATATTTTGGGTGAGGGTATCATTATCCTAGTTTCACCAGGGTAAACAGTTTCTTCCCCTCCGTTAAAAAAGAAAGTAACATGAGGATATTTTTCTGTCTCAGCTAACCTTAATTGTTTTAAATTAGCTTTAGATACAACCTCACCGAGAGTGTCCTTGATATTTTCTTTTACAAAAATAGAATTCATATAATTTGATAATTCTGTTGAATATTCACTCATTCCTAGATTGTTTGATAAAATTGGAGTATTAATATCTTTTTCGAATTCTTTAAATTTAGGATTTAGTAATGCTGTTAATAACTCTCTAACTCGATCTGCCCGAAAGTTTACCATGATTAAGCTATCACCATCTTCAAACCCTTTATAATCTCCAATCAGAGTTGGCGATATAAATTCGTCAGTTTCATTATTTTTATAAGCCTCTTCTAATGCTCTGGATACATTAGAAAATTTTCTTTCATACCTTCCATATACGATAAGATCAAAAGCCTTTTTTATTCTCTGCCATCTATTATCTCTATCCATTGAGAAGTATCTCCCTATCAATGAGACTATCTTAATATTTTTTGGGAGGGACATTTCAAATTGTTTAATTTTCTGGCCTAATTGTCTTGGAGAACAATCTCGTCCATCTGAAAAAATGTGAATGCAAGCTTTACAATTATTTTTGTCTAAAAGTTTTGACATTTCAATTATATGACTAAAATGAGAATGTACTCCACCATCACTACACAAACCGAGTAGATGAACAATCTTGTTTTTATTATGATTAAATAAAAAATTTTGAAAATTTGTATTTTTTTCTATTTTATTATTGGCAAAAGCTTTATTTATCTTTGGCAGGGTTTGTAGTACCACTCTTCCTGAACCAAGGTTCATATGACCAACTTCAGAGTTTCCTACTTGACCTATGGGCAAGCCCACATCTTCACCAGAAGCGTCTAAGGTTGAATATGGAAAAGTTTTGGTTAAAAAATCCACATTTGGAGTATTCGCTAATGCTACAGCATTATACTCAGAATTTTCATTAATCCCCCAGCCATCCATTATACACAATACGATTGGTTTTTTTTGTTTGTCTTTCATCAATTTAATCCATTAATAAATCATTTATGGTAAGGATGACCTTGAATAATCGTCTCTATTCTGTAGATTTGTTCGGCAATCATCATTTTAACCATTTGATGTGGCCAAGTAAGTTTACCAAAAGCAATAATTTTATCTGCTGTTTTTTTAATTTTTACAGCGTTTCCAAACGCACCACCAATCGCAAAATTCACACTTGTAACATTATTATTACTCCAATTTAATACTAATTTAGCAAGCTCTGAGCTTGATATATTCTCACCTTCTTCATCTAGCAATATCAACTTACCGTTTTTAGGTGTTGAATTAATTAACTTATCAGCTTCTTCATCTAATTTTTTTTCTTTATTTTTTGATTTTACTTCATATTGTTTTAATTCAATATTTTTAATTCTCTTAAGATATTTTTTTGTAATTAAGTCTTCATCATTACTTTTGATTTTACCAATTGTCGAAATTCTATACTTCATTTTATTTTTTTACAGCGTCACTTGATGTATTATCTTGTTTTTTTTCCCACATTTTTTCTAAACTATAAAAGTCTCTTACTTCTGGTCGAAAAATATGAATTAAAATGTCATTAGCATCAATTAAAATCCAATCTCCATTAGATATGCCTTCTGGAGACGATAGGCGAAGTCCTATTTCTTTATATTTTTTTATTAGGTTATTTGCCATAGCAGTTACTTGTCTAACAGTATTTCCACTCGCTACTATCATATAATCAGCAATGCTGCTTCTTCCAATGAGATCTATACTTACAATGTCTATTCCTTTATCATTTTCCAATGATTTTAATGTAAATTTTAATAATTCTTTAGACGATAAACTTTTTGTTTTTTGCATTGTGTAATCCCATTAAGTGTAAGCTGTGTTTTTTCTGATCTCCGATGAGGAGATAGATAATAACTTGTTCCTTAAAAAAACCCAGACTGGTTTGTTTTTATGAAATATACTTCTACTTTTATGTGTTTTAAGCTTTTTCCCAAGATATGGCACTCTTGAAGTGTTTAAAAAGGAATTTATGAAACCTGGCCTCGAAATGACAGCAACGTGGAAGTTCTCAGCTATTATATTTGGATAAAGCCATTTATTAAAATTATCTAAAATATCACTTCCCATTAGCCAGATAAATTTTACCTTTCGGGTTCTTTGATTTAAAAAACTTACTGTTTTGTATGAGGCATAAAGCTGATTTTTTTGTTCAATGTCTAAGACTTTTATATAAGAAATACTTTTTATTAATAGCCTAGCATAACTAAGTCTTTTGTCAAAATTCTCCATATCTAAACTAGATTTTAATCTATTTTGAGGAGCAACCAGCCACCAAATTTCATCTAGTCCAAGATTTTTGAGCGCAGTATTACTAATGTGAATATGTCCAACATGTGCTGGATTAAATGAACCGCCTAAAATACCGATTTTTCTTTTTCTAGAGTAAGAATAACAAACTGGAATTCTGTTTTTAAAATTGACTTTCAGATCTTTACTCACGTATTTGGTCATTCCCTCTAACAATGTATTTAAAACTAGTTAATTGAGTAGCTCCTACGGGACCTCTAGCATGTATTCTACCTGTAGATATTCCTATCTCTGCACCCATTCCAAATTCTCCTCCGTCCGCAAATTGAGTTGAAGCGTTGTGCATAACAATTGCACTATCAACATTATTTAGAAAAGTCTCAGCTGCTTTGGTATTTTCAGTAATTATAGATTCTGTATGGTTTGATGAATATTTGCCAATGTGGTCTATAGCGCCTAAAACTCCATCAACTAATTTGATAGATAAAATAGCGTCAAGATATTCTGTGTGCCAATCTTTTTCTGACGCTAACTCAATTTCATCTACAATGTTTTTTGTCTCAATGTCCCCTTTAATATGACATCCTGATTCAATTAAGTTTTTGACTATGATTGGAACAGCTTTTTCAGAGATATCTCTGTCTACAAGTAATGTTTCTAAGGCACCACATATACCTGTTCTTCTCATTTTAGAGTTTACGATTATTTTTATTGCTTTACTTATATCTGCATCTTTATCTACATATATATGGCATATTCCCTCTAGGTGAGCAAAAACTGGAACTCTTGCTTCATCTTGAATTTTTTTAACAAGAGATTTCCCCCCACGAGGTATGATTATGTCAATTTCCCCAGTCGAAGTAAGCATTGCTGAAACAGCCTCTCTATCTGTATTTTCAACTAACTGTACAGTGTTGGCTGGTAAATTGGCACTCTCTAAGCCTTTTTGCATGCATTTAGCTAATATTTTAGAAGAATTAATCGAGTCAGATCCTCCCCTAAGTATTGCTGTATTGCCAGATTTAATGCATAGGCTACCAGCATCAATAGTCACATTAGGTCTAGATTCGTAAATAATACCAATAATGCCCAACGGAACTGAAATTCTAGAAATATTTAAACCATTTGGTTGTATCCATTTTGACAACTCAACACCAATTGGGTCACTCATTTCTGAAATCTGACTTAAACCCTCTACAATATTATCAATTCTTGCATCGTCTAACAAAAGCCTGTCAACAAAAGCATTGTTAAGTTGCTTTTTTTTAGCATTTATAATGTCAATTTCATTTGCTTTAAGAATTTCTTCTTGTTCTTTTTTTATAATTTTAGATGTATTTAATATTGCTAAATTTCTATCTTTTGAACTGCTTCTAGAGATAACATCAAAAGCTTCTTTTGATTTTTTGTTAATATTTTTTATATATTCAAAAATATTTTTGCTGTTCATTTATTTTACTCTTATTTTTTTTCTAATACTAGATCATCCCTATGGACTACTTCGTCTTTACCTCTATAGCCTAAGATAGATTCAATATCATTACTTTTTGATCCTTTTATTAAATCTACTTCAGAATTGTTAAAGTGTATCAAGCCTTTTCCAACAAAGTTTTGTTTTTCATCTACTATTTGTACTAAGTCACCTTTTTCATAGTTGCCTTCTGTACTAACTATACCAGCAGATAGCATAGAAGAACCTTTTTTCACAGCCTCGGTTGCTCCTTTGTCTATAGTTATTTTACCTTTGACTTGTAATGCGCCAGATATCCATTGTTTTCTTGAGTTCAAAGGTTTTTCTGTAGCTCTAAACCAACTAAATTCCGTTCTGTCTATTTGTAACTTTGATAAAGGATTAATAAAATGTCCATTGCAAATGATCATATTACAGCCAGCTTTAGTAGCAATTTTAGCGGCAGCAATTTTGGTTACCATACCTCCAGATGCCATACTAGAATGTGGTGGACCTGCCATTGTTTCAATTTCATCTGTAATTTCATGAATTTCCTCAATTAAGACAGTATTATTGCACTTATTGGGATCAGAAGAATAAAGACCATTTATGTCAGACAGTAATATGAGTAAATCGGCACTACACATTTGTGCAACTCTTGCTGCTAATCTGTCATTATCTCCAAATTTTATCTCTTCAGTAGAGACTGTATCGTTTTCATTAATTACAGGAATAACTTGTAATTCAAGAAGCTTTAATAATGTAGCTCTTGCATTAAGATGTTTTCTTCTCTTTTCAGTATCATCAGGTGCAAGTAAAATTTGTGCTATATTAAGACCAAATTTTTCCATAACTTCTTTCCATGCATGAGCTAGGCTTACCTGACCGGTTGCAGCCGCTGCTTGTTTTTCATCTAAAGACAAATTACCATTGAGCTGTAATTGTTTTTGACCAAGTGCGATAGATCCTGAGGAAACGATTATAATTTCTTTTTTTTGCTTAATAAGTTTATTTATATCTTGTGCTAAAGACCCTAACCACCCACTTTTAAGATTACCTTTGATTTTATCCATCAATAGTGAAGAGCCAATTTTAATTACAATTCTTTTTGAGTCTTTTATTAAATTTTCTTTTTTCATTTTGTTATACTTTATGGAGACCAAGATATAATTTTTTTGGTTTGATCTTTTATGTTTTCTTTATTTTTCATTTCTAATATAAAGTTTTGTAATTCTCTAATCAGGTAAGTAATGTTTTCTCCTGAAACTGAAGAAATATTAATAACATTTTCTATATTGAGTTTTTTTAAAATATTTTTCGCCGAATGAACTTTTTTTTCTTCTACTGCATCACATTTTGTTAAAACTAAAATCTGCTTTTTCTTTGATAAATTGCTGTCATAGGCTCTAATCTCATGAATAATAGTAAGGTAATCTTTTTCAATATCATTAGAAGTAACGTCTATTAGATGTAATAATCCTTGGCAACGTTCAACATGGCCTAAAAATCTGTGACCCAAGCCAGATCCTTCATGAGCGCCCTCTATTAATCCTGGAATATCTGCTATTACAAATTCCATATTATCTTGGTTTACAACCCCAAGATTTGGGTGGAGTGTTGTAAAGGGGTAATCAGCTATTTTAGGTTTGGCTGCTGTAATTCTAGAAAGTAAAGTACTTTTACCTGCATTTGGCAGTCCAATCAATCCTATATCTGCTATTAATTTTAGTCGAAGCCAAATCCATTTGTCTTCCAATGGACCTCCAGGTTGTGCTTTTCTTGGTGCTTGATTCACGGAAGTTTTAAAAAAAGCGTTACCTTTACCTCCTTCACCCCCCTTGGCCAAAACAATTTTTTGGCCAATTTCTGTCATGTCAGCTAATATAAAATTATTAGTTTCGTCTAATATCTGCGTTCCAATAGGAAGCCTAAGAATAATATCTTTCCCACTTATTCCACTTCTATCTCTTCCTTTGCCACCCTCTCCAGGTCTAGCTTTGAAGTGTTGTTGATAACGAAAATCTATTAGTGTATTTAGACCATCGGTACACAAAGCAACCACATCACCCCCTCGGCCACCATTACCACCATCTGGTCCACCAAAAGGAACATGTGCTTCTCTTCTAAAAGAAATAGATCCAGGTCCGCCATGCCCACTAGCTATATAGATTTTAGCTTGATCTAAAAATTTCATTACAAAATCCTAATATATAGTTTTGTAGATTAAAAGACTTAAAATAAAAAAGGAATAGCTTATAAAGCTATTCCCAAGTTCAAATAATAAGGATTTGGTTATTCAGCTGCTTGTTTTAATGGCTCTACAGAAACGAACATTTTTTTTCCTCTATGTTCTTTAAACTTAACATGACCATCTATCAGTGAAAATATTGTATGATCCTTACCCATTCCAACGTTTAATCCTGGGTGATACTTTGTACCACGTTGCCTAATTATAATGTTACCAGCAACAACTGCTTCACTGCCAAATTTTTTTACACCTAATCTTCTTCCAGCTGAGTCTCTGCCATTTCTTGAGCTGCCGCCTGCTTTTTTATGTGCCATTTGTTAATCCTTTACTATTTTTTAGTAATTGTTTTTTTTGTTTTAGTAGTTGTTTTTGTTTTACCTTTTATTTCAACTTTTGTAGAAGCTGATTTTGTTTTTGTTTCAACCTTATTGCTTGTAGTCGACTTGGCTTCAACTTCTGTTTTAACTTTTTCTTCAACTATTTTTGGTTTAGATACTGTTTTTGTTTTTGTCTCAACTTTAGTCTTTTTTTCTGTTGTTTTAGTGGAGGCTTTTTTTGGAGATAACTTAGATCCACCAGTTTCAGCTATATCAATTATTTTAAGAAGCGTTAGATCTTGTTTATGACCCTGTTTTCTTCTGCTATTTTTTCTTCTTCGCTTGTATATCATTGTAATTTTTGGACCACGTGTTTGTCTAATAACTTGTGCCATTACTGCAGCGTCATTAACGAGTGGGGTTCCCAATGTTACTTTTTTGCCATCGCCTACCATCAATACATCGTTAAGCACTAGCTGATCACCCTCGTTAGCTTTTAGTTTTTCAACTAAAACAACGTCTTCTTTTTCAACACGATATTGTTTCCCGCCGGTTTTAACTACTGCATACATTTTTTATAATCCGATAATTAGTTAATATAATAGTTATTTAAATAATTGTTATTAAAATAATTATACCTAAATTGTCTTGGGAATATAGCTTGATACTGTAATCTGTCAAGTTTTAAGATGATGTGTATTACATTCTATTGAGGAATTTTTATTTACATATTTTTTATAAATAATGCGGGATCTAAGCGTTCAGAAAACCAATTTATTCTCCAATCCAAGTGAGGTCCTGTTGATCTTCCTGTTGATCCAACTTCACCAATTTTTTGGTCTTTATTTATTTTGTCGCCAACGGTTACATTTATAGAAGACAAATGAGAATATACTGAAGTTACCCCGTGTCCATGATCTAACATGATAGTTCCTCCTGTATAATATAAGTCTTTCTCTGCCATTCTAACTATAGCCTCTGTGGGGGCACGTATATCAGTTCCTTCTGGAGCCGCTATGTCAACTCCATAATGAGGGCGTTTAGGTTTTCCATTAAGTATTCTTTGACTACCAAAAACTCCAGAAATTAAACCTTTAGTGGGCCAATCAAACTTTTGAAATATAAAATCTACGTTACTATCTAAACTTCTAATTTCCTTAATTACTTTATTTTCATTTTTAATTCTCTCCCAAAAAGATTTGGGCGGGGTCACCATTTTTTTTTCAAGACCGTTGATAACTTGGGTTTTATATTTTCTTTGCTTTATATCTACTTTTTTTAAAACCCAATTTTCATTTACAAAAAAATATAAATTAGCTTCTTTAGGGTGATCTCTTCCAAAACCTATCACAAAACTTCCATCGGACGTTTTTCTCAAAACTTTTTCTTTAAATTTTATATTTAAATCTTTGTTGATTTTACCTTTTACTAGACCTCCTTGAACAAAATCACCTTCAAGTATGACTTTTGTGTCATTAATATTTATAATTAAATTATTGGTTGCAAAGGAAGGGTATGTTTTCAGTATTAAAAAAATTAATATTAATTTAATATAATTAAAATTCATTACATGTCCAAAATTTCGATAACTTTTAATCTTGGCCATAGTTATCGTTTTACCTCTGGTATTAGGCCTTTTGGGGCAAATCTTAATGTAATCAATAATATCAATCCCATGAACATTAGCCTAATGTGAGCAGCATTTTCTAACAAGTGACTTTTAATTATATTTGTATCAGATATATACGTAGTTATCTGAGATATAAACCACAAACCAAGTGGTTCAGATTGTACCCAAAAAAACCAAATTAAAAAACCGCCAATTATGGATCCAAAATTGTTGCCTGATCCGCCAACTATAACCATAATCCATATTAAAAACGTATATCTTAGAGGTTGATAAGAAACAGGAGTAAATTGACCATCAAGCGTAGTCAACATTGCTCCAGCAAGCCCAACTATTGTAGATCCAATAATAAATACTTGTAGGTGTCTTTGCTTAATGTTTTTACCCATTGCATTTGCAGAAACTTCATTGTCTCTTATCGCTCTCATCATTCGACCCCATGGGGATTTAACCGCTATTTCAAGTAAAAATAAAATAATCAATAAAACTAAAATAAATAAAATTGAGTAAGATAATTTTACTATAATTGATGAAAGTTCAGTAATAGGAATATCTAAATAATCTGAAACTTTTAAAACCCATTCTTTTGATTGAAGCTCAATTTCGTAAGGGACAGGTCTTGGAAGGCCGTTAACATTTTTAACGCCTCTTGATAGCCAATCTTCATTTTTCAAGAAATAAATAATAATCTCTGAAATGCCAAGGGTTGCAATTGCTAGATAATCCGATCTTAAGCCAAGAGAAATTTTTCCAATTATAAAAGCTGAAAACGCTGCCAATAAACCTCCAACAGGCCAAGACAATAAAACTGGCAAGTTAAAACCTCCTAAATAGCCGGTTTTTGCTGGCTCAATTGCTTCAATTTTTTCAATAGGAACGTCAACTAAAAAACGCATAATGAAATAACCGGATATTATAGAGATAAATGAAATTATGTATTTAACTCTGTTATTTAAGTTACTTTTTTTAAATAATATAATTGAAAAAAAGACAGATAAAGTAAATATCATCAGACCAATTATGATCATTTCACCACCAACATTCCAAGCATTTGAAGTTGGAGGCATAGAAATTATTATGTTTGCCAGTCCGCCAAGTGCGGCAAAACCCATTACACCAAAATTAACAATACCTGCATTACCCCACTGGATATTTATACCAAGAGTCATTATTGAAGATATTACGCATAAATTAAATATTGTGAGCGCAACATTCCAACTCTGCAAAAAACCAACTACAATTAACGCTGTAATCATTAAAAAATATGAAATTTTTATTCGTGCTAAATTTGTCATTTTTCAAATCTTTAAAGAATTTTACCTTTATAAATCCCAGTTGGTTTTATTAGAAGCACTATTACTAATATAACAAAAGAAATAGCTATCTTATAATCTGTGGAAAGTATTTGCAATAAACCTTCAGGAACAAGGTAAGCTGGAAGAAAGTAAAAAAATATTTTTTTATAAGCAAATGTTATTATTAATTCTGAAAAGGCTATCACGAATCCTCCTATAATTGCTCCAATAGGATTGCCAACTCCACCTACTATAGCAGCAGAAAATATAGGTAATACTAAGTGGAGGTAAGTAAATGGTTTATAACTTTTATCTAATCCGTATAAAGTTCCTGCAACACATGCTAAAATGCCTGTTATTATCCAAGTTATTAAAACAACTTTTTCAGGATTTATACCCGATAATAATGCTAATTCTTTATTATCAGAATAAGCTCTCATAGATTTGCCTGTTTTAGTTTTATTGAGAAACCAAAAAAGTACGATAACTAAAAAAACACTCAATAGAATGGTAACTCCCTGTGTAGTTTTCAGAGTTAGCCCTTCGTTCAGTCCAGTAATGTTCTTGAAAGTTCTGGCTTTTAAAAAAAATCTTTCTCCATCAAAAAAATTTCTATCACCTGGGCCAACAATAAATCTTATCAGACCACCAGTAAAAAACATTACACCTATGGATACTATTAAATTTATTACGCTTTTAGAGTTTTGTTGACGGTAGAATTTAAAAACTAATCTATCTACAATTAAACAATAAGTAATAGTTAATAAAACGGCTATTGGTAAAACCATTATTGCAGTAGGAAGAGGGTGTATGTTTATTTCGAAAGACATAAATAGCCAACTTAGGAGTATTGAACTCATTGCTCCAAATGACATAAACTCACCATGAGCAAAATTAGAAAATCTTAAAACACTATAAACAATGGTAATACCAAGTGCACCAAGAGCTAATTGGCTGCCGTAAGTTAGGCCTGGTATAAAAATATAATTTAAAATTAGAGTAATGCCATTCAGGTAATCCATAGTGATTACCCCCCTAAAAAAGCTTGGCGAACCTCTTTATTTGCTAAAAGAGAATTACCACTATCTGTAAAAAGGTTTTTGCCCTGACTTAATACAAAACCTAGGTCAGATATTTTTAAAGCTTGTTTTGCGTTTTGTTCAACCATTAATATTGCAGTTCCTTGATCAGCTATTTCTCTAATTTTTGTAAAAAGACCCTCCATTATTATTGGGGAAACACCAGCAGAGGGTTCATCTAGCATTAAAACTTTTGGTTTTGTCATTAATGCTCGGCCTACAGCTACTTGTTGTCTTTGTCCCCCGGATAACTCTCCTGCATCTTGACTTTTTTTATCCTTCAAAACAGGAAATAATTCGTAAACATATTCTAACATTTTGTTTAAATCATTCTGCTCTATGAAGGCACCCATTTCTAGGTTTTCTTTCACAGTTAAAGATGGGAAAATATTGTTGGTTTGTGGAACAAAACCCATTCCTTTTAGTACTCTTTTTTGCGGAGGTAAATTTGTAACATCCTCTCCATTTAAGATTACTTTTCCTTTTTTTAATGGAAGTAAACCAAATAATGCTTTCATAGCAGTAGATTTACCCGCGCCATTTGGTCCAACTACAGATGAAATGTTACCTTTGTTTACACCAATACTGCACTCAGAGACGATGTCAACTGATCCATAACCACAAGTAATTTTTTCACCTGATAACAAATACATAGCTCATTAATTTTTCACTTAATTTTTACCTAAATATACTTCAATAACTTTTTCGTTTTCTCTAACTTTTGAAATATTATCTGTCATTAAAATTGATCCTTCGGCCATCACAATTACTGGATCACATAATCTGCTTATAAATTCAATATCATGTTCTATCATACAAAATGTATAATTATATTCTTTGTTAAGTCGTAAAATGGCGTCACCAATTGCATTTAATAAAGTTCTATTCACTCCAGCTCCAACTTCGTCAAGGAGAACAATTTCTGGTTTGACCATCATGGTTCTACCTAATTCCAATAATTTTTTCTGTCCTCCCGAGAGATTTCCAGCATATTCATTTGCTAAATGTTTTAATTGTAAAAAATCCATTACTTCATCAGCTTTTTTTGAAATTTCAGATTCTTCAATTCTAATTTTTTTGGGGGAAAACCATGTATGTAATATTGATTCTCCAATTTGATCAGGTGGGACCATCATAAGATTATCTCTAACTGTTAAAGAAGAAAATTCATGAGCAATTTGAAAAGTTCTTAATATGCCTAAATTAAATAATTCATGAGGTTCGTGTCCTGAGATGTTTTTATCATATAGTTTTATAGTCCCAGAATCAGGTTTTATAGAGCCATTTATAAGGTTAAATAATGTAGTTTTGCCTGCTCCATTTGGGCCAATAAGTGCTGTTATAGAAGATTTTTCAATTTCTAGAGTAACGTTATTAATGGCTCTAATGCCACCAAAACTTTTATAGAGATTTCTTATTCCAAGCATTTAAAAACATACAAAAAAGGCTTAAGAACAAATCTTAAGCCTTTATAATTTTACCTGTAACCAACTCTCTTTGTTTTTTGGTTATCTATTAAAATTTCAGCAAAACTTCCAGAAGATTCACCAGACCCAACAAGTTCTAAAGCAGTTGCCCCAACATAGTCTATGTCTTTTCCTGATTTGATCAACTTAAGAGCTTTACCAAGTTCACCTGGAAAAATCTTTTCACCAGGAGCATTAGCTACATCCATAATGCTTTTTTTAAAAACATTACTTTTAGTAGATTTTGATTTTTCCATAGCAAGCATAATTAAAGCAGCAGCATCATATGATTCGGGACCATAAGGACCTGATTTAAATCCAGCTTTTTTTGCTAGTTCTGAATATTGTGCAGCACCTGGGCTATCAGTGCCTGGGACAGAACCAATTGATCCATTGAGGTCAGGACCAATAGCTTTTGGAAGAGCGTCACCAATCATACCGTCAGGTAAGAAAAATTTGTTAAACGCGTCTGCATCAAGGGAAGCCTGAATTATTCCTTTACCTCCCTGATCAAGATAGCCTGCTACTATTAAAATATCTCCACCTGCTTGAGCTAAAGCTGCAACTTCGGCACTATAGTCTGCTTTGCCATCTTCGTGAGATGCTGTTATAGTTATTTTACCACCTTTAGATGTAAAGTTTTTTTGTATACTTGCAGCTAGACCTTTTCCGTAGTCATTGTTTGTATGCGATAGAGCCGCTGTTTTAAATCCCTTTTCCATTAAAAGATCTGCTATCACTTCACCTTGTCTGGCATCTGATGGTGCTGTTCTAAAAAACAGACCATTATCAGGTTCAGTTGATAATGCAGGAGATGTTGCTGATGGGGAGATCATAACTATACCATTAGGCATTGCAACATTTTTTAAAACAGCTGTAGTTACACCAGAACAATCTGCTCCCATAATAGCATTAACCTTTTCTGCAGTAATTAGTCTTTCAGCAGCTGCTTGTGCCGCAGCAGCATCAACACATGTAGAGTCTGCTCTTACAGTATTTATTTTACCATGGGTAAAGTTACCTGATTTGTTTACTTCATTGATAGCCATTTCTGCGCTTTTAGCCATTACAGGTGCCAATGATTCAATTGGCCCCGTAAAACCAAGAATAATTCCAATCTTTACATTATCTGCATATGTTGGAAAGACTAAAAACATAGATAGCATTAATGAAACTAAAGTTTTTTTCATATATGTTCTCCTTCATAATTTTTATAATGGTAATTTATAAAGAAAATACGTAATTAAGCGAATCAAATTTTAAATTAATTAAAAAAATTTAGGTTGTGATATCGATATTCCTTTAGTAATTTGTTTTTAAATTTAACTCTAACGAATTTGGATTATGTATTACAACTTTCTAAAAATTTTAAAAGAAGGATTAACTAATAATAATGGTTGGAAAAAAACTTGGCAAAACCCTCAGGTAAAGAAAAAATATAATGTTATTATTATTGGTGGTGGAGGACATGGTCTCGCTACTGCGTTTTATCTTGCAAAAGAGTTTAATGTAAAAAATATTGCTGTGCTTGAAAAAAATTGGATAGGTGGAGGTAATGTTGGCCGTAATACAACAATAATCAGATCTAACTACATGCTTAATGAAAATGAAGCTTTTTATGAATTTTCATTAAAGTTATGGGAAAGTCTTGAAAAACAAATCAATTACAATGCAATGGTCAGTCAAAGGGGTGTCTTGAATATTTTTCATTCAGATGCACAAAAAGATTCATTCATTAGACGTGGTAATTCAATGATAATAAATGGAGCTGATGCAGAGCTGTATGATGTTCAAAAAATAAAATCCATATATCCTTTCTTAGACTATGAAAATGCAAGATTTCCTATTAAAGGAGGTCTGTTTCAAAAAAGAGGTGGTACAGTTCGACACGATGCAGTCGCTTGGGGGTATGCTCACGCCGCAGACAAATTGGGTGTTGATATTATTCAAAATTGTGAAGTGAATAATTTCAAATTTAAATCTGGAGCTTGTATAGGAGTTGAAACTAATAAAGGCCTCATAGAAGCTAACAAAGTTGGGTGTGCTGTTGCTGGCTCAACAAGCTTATTGTTATCTAAAGCAGATATGACTCTACCTATTGAAAGCCACGTATTACAAGCATTTGTTAGTGAAAGTATTAAGCCAATCATTCCAGGAGTTATTACTTTTGGTGCGGGTCATTTTTATATTTCGCAGTCTGATAAAGGTGGATTAGTTTTTGGTGGAGATATTGATGGGTATAATTCATATGCTCAAAGAGGAAATTTAGATACTTTAGAAGATGTCTGTGAGAGTGGGCTAGCTTTAATGCCTGCAATTAGTAAGGCAAGGCTACTTAGAATGTGGGGTGGTATTATGGACATGTCTATGGATGGTTCTCCAATCATAGATAGAACTCATATTAAAGGATTATATATGAATGCAGGTTGGTGTTACGGAGGTTTTAAAGCAACACCAGCATCTGGATGGTGTTTTGCTCATTTAATTGCTAAAGATTATTCTCATAAATTATCTGAAAATTTTAAATTAGATAGATTTAAAAATGGGTATATGATTGATGAAAAAGGTCAAGGTGCCCAACCAAATTTACATTAAAGTTGAAAAATATGATTATTAATCATCCATTATTAGGCCCAAGGGATATGAATGAGTTCATCTATTATGGTGATGCATCTCTATTAAAAAGACCTAAATGGGATAATAAAAATGCAGAAGATAAATTTTATAAATACTTATATTTAAGAAAAAATATAGCAGGTATTCATAAAGAATTATGGTTTCACCAACAGGGTGACAGAAGTTGGCTTATTGTTACAAGGAATACAAAAAATCACGAAATAATAAGAGTTGAACTTGCCACTGAAGTTGTCAAAGGTCTAGACAAATAATATGAGTAAAATAAATAGAATTAAATCCTCGTTTATTGATACCACAAAAGAAATAAATTTTGTATTTAATGGAAAAAAATATAAGGGATTTAAAGGTGATACTCTAAGCTCAGCACTATTAGCTAATGATGTAAAATTAATTGGCAGATCTTTTAAGTATCATAGACCTAGAGGGATAGTTTCTCATGGTTCTGAAGAACCAAATGGTCTTGTTGAGGTAATATGTGACCATTACAATGAACCAAATACTAAAATTACAACTGTTGAATTATATGAGGGTTTGAAAGCTAAAAGCCAGAACTGTTGGCCATCTGTTAAATACGATTTAATGTCTATCAATGATAAATTATCAAAGTTTATTTCAGCTGGTTTTTATTATAAAACATTTATGTGGCCTTCATCTTTTTGGGAAAAAATTTACGAGCCATTAATTAGAAAAGCTGCAGGATTAGGATCTTTATCTTTAAGTAATTTCAGTAGAAATTCTGAAAAAGGTTTTTTACATTGCGATGTCTTAATAATTGGATCTGGTCCAGCTGGACTTGTTTCTACTTATATTGCAGGTTTATCTGGAGTTAGAGTCATATTAGTTGAAGAAGATTTTATTTATGGAGGAAGTTTAAATAATGAGGTCTTTCATATTTCTGATATGCCTGCACAAGATTGGGTAAAATCTATATTAAAAAATTTGGATAAATTACCTAACGTTAGGTTAATGAAGAAAACAACAGTCATTGGGATGTTTGACCATGGTATTTATGGTGCGATTGAAAAAAACAAACATAAAAAAATTGAACAAATTTTTTGGAAAATAACTACAAAAAAAGCACTTTTGTGTTCAGGTTCTACTGAACGTATATTACCATTTCAAAACAATGATTTACCTGGAATTATGCTGTCAGGTTCCATTAGAAGTTATGTAAATAGGTGGGGCATCAATAATTTACAAAAGGTATTACTATTCACTAATAATGATGATGCCTATTTAACAGCTAAAAACTTAATTGAAAATGGCATTAATTGCATTGGAATAGTAGATACTAGAAATAATCCAAAAAAAACTGGTTATAAATTAAAAATTTATAAAGGCTCTCAAGTCATTAATGCTTTCGGAAAGTTAAATCTTAAGGGTGTCAACATTATCAATAAAGAAGGAAAAATTACGTATTTAGAATGTGATTATCTTGGCGTATCAGGGGGATGGAATCCTAATATACATATAAGTTGTCATACAGGTGTAAAACCTGAATGGAACCAACAAATTTTGGCATTTACCCCTGGACGGAATAATATCTCTACACATTTAAAGGCCGCAGGATCGGCTAGTGGAAAATTTACTTTAAATGGATGTTTTGCTGACGCCGAAAGTAAAATTAAAAATATCCTTAATGAATTAAAAGTTAAGCCAAAGAAATATGTCATTCCAAAATTTAATAGAGACAAATATAACATAGATCCATTTTGGTTTGTAGAGCATGGATCTCAAAGAAAATGGGTAGACTTTCAAAATGATGTTACAATTAAAGATATCGAAATAGCATATGATGAAAACTTTAGATCAGTAGAACATCTAAAAAGATATACAACTTTAGGTATGGGTACAGATCAAGGTAAAACTTCTAATGTAACAGGTTTAGCTATCCTCGCTAAATTATCAAAAAAATCAATCCCAGAAGTTGGGACAACTGTGTTTAGGCCACCATATATCCCTTTATCGCTGGATGCTGTAGTAGGTCCGCAAATTGGCAAAAATTTAAAGCCTATAAGATTAACACCAACTCACAATTGGGCTAAAGCTAACGGTGCAAGCTTTACTGAATCTGGTTTATGGTTGAGAGCCGAATGGTATTCAAAAAAAAGTGAAAAAAAATGGAGAGAAAGTGTTGATAGGGAAGTTATTTCAGTTAGAAATTCTGTGGGTTTCTGCGATGTTTCTACTTTAGGTAAAATAGATATACAAGGAAGAGATGCTCAAGATTTTATAAATAAAATTTACTCCAACGGATTTGCAAAGTTACCTATTGGTAAAGTCAGATATGGATTGATGCTTAGAGAAGACGGAATAGTGATGGATGACGGTACAACTGCAAGAATGAGTGAAAATCATTTTATTATGACTACCACTACTATTAATGCTGAAAGTGTCTACAGACATCTAGAATTTTGTCATCAATGCCTTTGGCCTAAAATGGATGTGCATTTAATATCAACAACTGATGCATGGGCACAAATTGCAATTGCTGGACCAAATTCTAGAAAAGTCATCTCTAAGATCCTTGATAAAGAATTTGATATTTCGAACGAGAAATTTCCTTTTATGTCTTGCAAGGAGCTAACAATTTGCGGAGGTATAAATGCGCGTTTATTCAGAATTTCATTTTCTGGTGAATTAGCATATGAATTATCTTTACCAACTCAGTATGCGTCTTCATTTGTATCTCATCTTATGAAGGTTGGGAAAGAAGAAAATATTATTCCTTATGGAACTGAAGCTCTTGGTGTCATGAGAATAGAAAAGGGACATGCCGCTGGAGCAGAACTAAATGGCACCATTTCAGCATTAAATCTTAATATGGAAAAAATGGTCTCTTCACAAAAAGATAGTATAGGAATGATTTTGTCAAAACGTGAAGGTTTATGTCTTCCTGGTGGATTAAGGCTAATTGGTTTGAAGCCCATAAACCCTAATAATCAATTGATATCAGGATCTCATTTATTTAATGAAAACGAAAATAGATCACCGGAAAATGATTTAGGTTATGTTACATCCTCCTGTTATTCACCAACTTTAAAAAGCTTCATAGCGCTTGCTTTTTTAAAAAATGGAACTCGGCGTTATGGGCAAAAAATAAATGTGAGCAATCCAATTTTAAAAAATGAGACCATGGCAGAAATCTGTAATCCTATTTTTGTTGATCCAAATGGAGATAGGTTGCGTGGATAAGACAAGGAAATTAATGCCAACTATTTATTCTGCTCAAAATCTAGTAGAAAAAACCCAAATAAAAATGTCTTTGGATAACACTAATAATCTTTATTCTATAAATCATAATTTTAACGACATCAAAAAATTCAAATCAATTTTTAAAAGTTTTTTTTCATTTTCACCCCCAAATATTTCTTATTTTGAAAAGAATGAAAAAGCCTTAGTTTTTTGGGTTCGAACCTATAGTTATTTTGTGTTAGGAAAAATAGATAAAAAAATAATTAGTGAAAAATTTGAAAATATATCTTCTATTACGGACCAAACTGGTGGATGGATTTGTTTTAATTTAAGTGGTAAAAACGTCAAATTATTACTTGAGAAGTTAATGACTACTGATTTGTTTGCCTTTGAAAGTAACCAAGTTTTAAGAACATCTATTAATAAAATTAATTGTTTTGTTCTTTGCCATAAACGTTTTGAAAATTACACTATAATTTGTCCTACTTCATTTATGGAATCAATGAAAACTAGATTATTAAATTTAATTAACTTAGTTGCATAGCGTTTGGTAAAAATAGAACAATACTAGGAAATGCAATCAAAACACCAACTGTTAAAACATCAGCTACAAAAAATGGTGCACAGCCTCTGAATACATCTTGCACAGGAATATCGGGCCTTACTCCACTTACAACAAAACAATTAAGTCCAATGGGTGGCGTTATTAAACATAGTTCAGCCATTTTAACTACAATGATACCAAACCAAATAGGATCGTACCCTAGTGCAATTACTGCAGGTTGGACTACTGGTAATGTTAGTAACAACATCCCAATTGCATCCATAAACATACCTAAAATTGCATAAACCAATAAAATACATAATAAAATAGCTAGAGGAGGATAATCCAGAGATGTGATCCAGTTACTGAAGGCATTAGGTAATCCAGCAAATCCTAGAAACCTTACATAAACCAAAACACCCCATATAATAGAAAAAATCATTACGGTTAGTTTGGCAGTTTCATAAAGTGCTGATTTTAGGGCACTAGTCTTCATACCTTTCAAAACGGCAATTACAAAAACTACAAATGCACCAAGTGCACCAGCTTCTGTTGGAGTTGCCCAACCAAAGTACATAGAGCCAAATATAATAATAATAACTGAAAAAATTGGGATAGTAGACGGTAAAGATACAATTTTTTCTTTAAGTGAATATATTCTAGTTTTGGGTCCCATATCAGGTTTAAACGAGACAATACTGACTATTATTAAACCATAAATTAAAGCTGATACTATACCAGGTAAAAAACCTGCTAATAATAGTTGCCCAACTGATTCTTCTACTATAATTGCGTATATTACTAAAATAGCACTAGGTGGTATTAGAGTTGCTAATGTTCCGCCAGCTGCAACTACTCCTGCAGCAAGTTTTCTATTATAACCATCCCTAAGCATCTCTGGTATTGCAACCCTTGCAAAAACTGCTGCTGTAGCTGTGCTTGCACCAGATACAGCTGCGAAACCAGCTGTAGCAAAAACTGTTGCGACGGCTAATCCACCAGGCAGTCTGCCAAGCCATCTTTTAGCAGCTTCGAATAAAGATTTTGTTAATCCAGCATGAAATGCCAAAAAACCAATCAGAATAAACATTGGTAAAATTGACAATGCATAAGTTACAGCTTTGGAATGTGGAATTGTTCCAGCCATACCAAGCCCAGCAAATAAAGCTTTTTCAAGTCCTAACTTAGTAGATAAAATCCATACTAATCCAACTGTGCCAGCCAATGCACTTGCAAATGCAACACGCATTCCAAAAAAAATCATTAACATCATTCCAGATGTAACTGTTATTCCTATTTGAAGTGGATCCAAAATAAAGTCCTTATCTATTTAATATTATCCAATTGTGAAGCTTCTTGTTTTGCTTGGTTTTCTACATCTACAATTAATGGGACCCCAATTGGCTGTAATTTAGGATCAACTATTAATCTAATATATCCCGCTAATTGAACAAATAGTCTTAAGGTTAAAAGTGAAAAAGCAAGAGGTATCATAAGTTTTGAGGGCCAAGTTGGAAGCTGTATATCTATTGTGCTATCACCTATAATCCACGCTCTTTGAAAATGCTTAAATGAGTAATAAGTTAAAATACTAATTACAAGGATAGTCGCAATTGTTTGAATGGCCTCAGCTATCCATTTTGGCCTACCATTAAGTGCAGATAGAAAAATTTCCATACGCACGTGACCTCCAAGTCTTTGACAGTAAGCAATTGCAATAAATGCAAATATAGCTATAGATTGTTCTGCAAAGTCAATATAGCCCGGTATTGGCATGTTAAGAATTTTTCTACTAATAATTTGAATTGTTGCTGTAATCATTAATATAAAAATTGCAAGTGCAGAAAACGCAGTAAAAAAATCTTCAATCTTTTCCAGAAATTTATCAAAAATATTTATCATATTAGACCTCAAAGAAGGATGAAAAATATTCATCCTCCTTTAAAACATATGTTTACTTACTTGCTTCTTTTGCAGTTTTAAGTACAAGGTCAAGAAGTTCCTGAGCTGGTAAGCCAACTGCATTAGCTTCTTTTATCCACTGATCCCAAACTGGTTGAGCTGCAGCTTTTCTAAAAGCATTAAGCTCTGCTTCTGTGTAAGTGATTTTTTTAATACCCTGCTTTTCTGCTACAGGTGTATATTTGTCTATAGAAGCTGAGTAAGCTTTATCTAAAGCAGCATATCCTGCATCAATAGCATCAGTTAAAATCTTTTTGTTTTTATCAGATAAACTATTGTAAGCATCAATATTCACAACCAATGGACAATTAACAGAACCAGGTGAAAGGTTTGTAGTTCTCCAAGTTGAAACCTCATTAATTTTATATGAAAAATGTGAGTAAAACGCGAATGCAGCTGCGTCAACAGTTCCTGTCTCAATAGCTCTATATGTCTCAGGAGCTGTAACTGTTGTTGGAACTGCTCCAATAACTTTCATTGCTTTTCCAATTCCGCCAAGAGCTCTTACTCTCATACCTTTAAAGTCTGCAAGTTTTCTAGGCTCTTTTCCTCTACCCATGAATTCATATTGAGGTAATGCAGCAGACATAAGAAGTTTAGCATTCCATTTTTTCATTTCTTTAATGGTTGCTGGATGATTATAAACAGCTAAGTCAGCAGCTTTTTGTACATCTCCATTTGTAATCGGTAAGAATGGTAATTCAAGAACTGTAACAGCTTTGTTTTTGTCTGCATGATAAGATGCACAAAATGTAGCAGCTTCAAATGCACCAAGTGAAATTCCGTCTAAATTCTCTCTTGGCTTGGATAAAGTTCCACCGTAATTAATTTTAATTGTAAAGTGACCGCCAGACTTGTCTGCTACATATGCAGAAACAGCTTCGATACCCTCAGTAAATGCTCTTCTTTTTCCCCAAGTGGAGAGGTTCCAATTTACATTTTTTGCGTGACCATCAGCTAGCACTTTTTTACTAATGCTTTCAACAGGCCCGCCGAAAATTAACCCTAAAGAAAGTAGGGATAATAATGGTAGTGTTTTTTTCATTTATTCCTCCGAATTAAATTTTTTTATATAGTTTCTAGACTATAGTATTTTAATAAATGTAGTATATAGAATTAAATAAAAGAAATGTAAAATTTAAAAAACAAAGAACAAGAAAATATGGAACCAGGCAACCCGGATTTTAACTACTTACCATTTAAAGTTCATAATAACGTCGTTTACTTAGCTGGGCAATTAGCTAAAGAAAATGGATTAGTTAAAAATTTAGGTAGAGTTACTGAACAAATATCGGTCTTAGAAGCTGAACGACAAATAAAAATTTGTGCTCAACATGCTTTTAGCTGGCTTGAAATAGCAGCTAAAGCTAATAATTGTAATATTCATTCTATCTTAGATCTCAGAGTTTATGTTTCTTGTAATAAAGAATTTGATGGAATTTCAAAATTAGCAGATAAAGCTTCTGAATTTTTCATAAAAAAATTAGGAGATAATGGAAGTCATCCTAGATCAGTTTTAGCAGTTACAAGGTTGCCCCAAAATGCTCCTGTAATGATAGATCTTAGAGCATCGATAAAATTATAATGAGGTAATATAAATGGCAAATTCTATAGTTACTTTAGATGAAATCAAAAAATTAGTTACTGATGTATTTTTAAAACAAGGATGTAATAAAAAAAATGCTAATGCTTTAGCCAACACAATTACAAAGGCCGAAGAAGATGGATCTAGTTCTCATGGTTTGTTCCGGGTTCCAGGATATGTCGCTTCATTAAAATCAGGAAAAGTTAATGGAAATGCATCTCCAAAACTAGAAAAAATTACACCTGTTATATTAAAATGTGACGCTGATAATGGTTTTGCATCTACTGCTCATGAATTTTCATTGCCAAAACTTGTAGATGCAGCAAAAACAAATGGTGTGGCAGTATTAAGCATAAAAGGTTGTTATCATTTTGCAGCTTTGTGGCCAGAAACAGAGTATTTAGCTCAGCAAAATCTAGTTGGTTTTGCTTGCACAGCATTCAAACCCTCAGTTGCACCAGCGGGAGCAAAAGAAGCATTTTTTGGTACTAATCCAATTTCAATGGCTTGGCCTAGAAACGGTCAAGATCCAGTAGTTTTTGACATGGCAACTGCAACTATGGCAAAAGGCGAAGTAATGATCGCTGCAAGGGATGGACATCCATTACCTGATGGTGTAGGGCTTGACGAAAATGGAAAACCATCAAATGATCCTACAGAAATTTTAAAAGGAGTGCTATTGCCTTTTGGGGGCTATAAGGGTTCTGCTATTTCCTTGATGGTTGAATTGTTTTCTGCAGGTTTAACTGGAGATGTTTTTTCTTATGAAGCTCAAGAAAATGATAATAATGACGGAGGCCCTCCAAGTGGCGGAGAATTTATAATGGCCCTAAACCCTGAAATTATATCTAATCCAAATTGGGAAGAGCACTGTACAAACTTTTTTCAAAAATTAACATCTATTGATGGAGTAAGACTACCAGGTTCAAGAAGGCATAAAAACAGATCAGGTGATAATTATCGTTCCATAAATGAAGAATTATTATTAAAGGTCAGGTCTTATCTATGATGTTTATTATTTTGTTCCATCAGTTTTTTTAATGAAATTTAAATAAGTCATAACTTCATTAATTTTTTCATCAGGTAGATCTTTATAACTTTTTCCAAATTGGTTTTTTACCTTTAGCGCAACGTGGGCATAGGGGTTTCTGCCATTAGGATGATTTGGATGGTCGGGTAATTTGTTAATTAAACTATCTCCAGTTAGTTGTATTAACTTCCATAAATATTTTTTATTAGCCTCATTCATCTTAAAATACTTTTAATAAAAATAAAGTAATCCCTGGAAATGAAAATAATAGTATAACTCTTAACATATCACTTAATAAAAATGGTAAAACTCCCTTAAAAGTATCAGCAATGCTAACATCCCCAGCCATTTTATTAATAATAAAAACATTTAACCCAACTGGTGGTGTAATCAATCCAACTTCTACTACAATAAGAGTTAAGATTCCAAACCATATTGCTGTTTCTTCAGCAGACATTCCAAAATCCAATGTCATTATCAAAGGAAAAAAAACTGGTATGGTGAGTAATATCATTGCTAGGCTATCCATTAAGCAGCCTAAAAACAGATATAATACAAGAATACATGCAACAATTAGGTAAGGTGAAAGATTATTTTCTAATGCAATCTCACCTAATTGGTTTGGAAGTTGAGTTAATGCTATAAAAGAATTAAAAAATTCTGCACCAAGAAGCACTAAAAAAATCATAGCAGAAGTGATTGCTGTGCTCTCTATCACATCAACTAAGTCTTTAAACTTAAAATTTTTATTAGAAAATGCAATAAGACCAGCTCCACCTGCTCCAATGGCACCTCCCTCTGTTGGAGTAAACCAACCTAAATAAATTCCGCCTATCATTACCAAAAAAATGAGAATAATCTGCCATATATTCTTAAATAAAAAAAACCTTTCTTTCCAACCAACTCTATCTTTTGTTGGTCCTGAACCTTTTACAAACCTAACATATAAAGCAATTGCAAGTATGTATCCTAGAGCTGCTAAAATACCTGGAACAAAGGCTGCTAAAAACATTTTAGCAATATTTTGTTCTGTCAAAATTGAGTATATAATTAGTATAACTGATGGTGGAATTAATATGCCTAGCGTTCCTCCAGCAGCCAGAGTTCCTGTACTTAAAGCACCAGAGTAGCCAAGTCTTCTTAATTCAGGCAAAGCAACTTTACCCATAGTGGCCGCTGTTGCCAGTGATGAACCACAAATAGCTCCAAATCCTGCACAAGCACCAATTGCTGCCATTGCGACTCCGCCTTTTTTGTGACTAAGGCAAGCGCCAGCAAATTTAAAAAGTGCTTCACTCATACCAGCTTTACCAGCAAAGTTGCCCATTAATAAAAATAAAGGTATGACAGATAAAGAATAATTTGAAAATAAATGCCACGCACTAGTTTTAGCTTGAGATAAAATTGGAAGCCATCCAGCTATTATAATTGTTCCTGAACAGCCAACTATTAGCATAGCTAAACCAATTGGCATTCTTAGTGCCATCATAGAAAATAATATAGGAAAAGCAATAATCCCAAGTGTAAACTTATCCATAATTTATTTTCCTATTATAAGGTTAATTTTTATTATAAATGTGTAAAAACAGCATATTGTTAGAAGAAAAAAAGAAGCAATTACAGGTAAGAAAGGCAACCATATAGGAAATGCTAAAAGCATAGTTTCTTCTTGATAAATGTACATATCTTTTGCTCCTAAAATCATTCGAGAGCTAAAGAACAAAGCAATTAATCCAAATATGAGGGAACTGATAGAATCTAACAAATTAATTTTATTTTTTGATAATTTTGCAGTTATAAAATCCACTATAACATTGCCCTCTTTGAGATGGCACAATGGTAAAAAAGAACCAACTGCAACCGCACAAGCTATTTCAACTAACTCAAAATCACCTAAAATAGGAGATGAAAACACTACTCTTCCAAAAATAGAAAAAATACTAATTAAAGCAGCTGTTAAGAGTATAAAGCCGCCGAAGATTGCAAAATATTTGGAGATCAAATTTAAAATACGTCCAAATTTATTATTTGGACGTATTGACGTAAAGATTTTTTTCCCAAAGCTCATGTTTAGGACAATTACATCATTTTTTCATATTTTGAAATTAAAGATTTTGCAGTATCGTAAAGTTTTTGACCATCAAGACCTTTGCTATTAGCATCTTTAATCCAATCTTGAATTACTTGATCTGCTGCTTTTTTTATCTCAGTTAACGGTGCTCCTGTTAAAGTATGGAATTCACCACCTGCTTTTACAGCTAATGCACGAGCTGGTCCTTCAAAGCTGTCCCATAATACTCCTGCCTGTCTAGCTAAGGACATACCAGAATTATTATCTATAACTTTTTTATGTGCAGGTGATAATGAATCGTATTTTGCCTTATTCATCACAAATAGAAATGGAGATGTATAAAGGCCTCTATTTCCTGCTACATTGGTATGCGATTTAGTTAATTCTTGAAGTTTAAAAGATGGCATTATTTCCCAAGGGACAACCATTCCTGTAATAACGCCCTTTGACAAAGAAGGTGCAACTTTAGGGATAGGCATCCCAACTGGTGTAGCTCCTAATTTTTTTAATAAACTTGTGGCAGATCGTGTTGGACCTCTCAGCTTAAGGCCTTTAAAGTCACTGACTGATTTAATTAATGTATCTTTTGTATGTATCATACCTGGAGCATGAACGTGGACTGCAAGAATCTTATAATCTTTAAGATCTTCTGCTCCTGCAGTTTCTACAAATTCCTGAACAGCCTGTGCTGTTATTTTGGCGCTTGTTGGCATGAAAGGTAATTCAAAAACTGATAGTCTTGGAAATCTTCCAGGAGTATAACCCGCAACAGTCCAAACAATGTCAACAACACCTTCACGCGCTTGATCGGCCAGCTGTGGAGGTTTTCCACCTAGTTGCATTGAAGGATACATTTCAGTAATAATTTCTCCATTACTTTCTTTTTTAACCTTGTCAGCCCATGGTTTAACAAATTTGGCATTCGAATTTGCTGGCATAGGAACCATAGTATGAAATTTTAAAGTAACCTTGTCAGCTAATGCTGAAAATGACAATCCAGCGCTGATTAATGTAGTGGCTAGTACTCCAATCATTTTGTTCATTAATATTTCTCCATATAAAATTTTGAAAGATAAATTTTTATTTACAATAAATCATTAACTACATATTTAGATAAATCAAATTGTATTTTAAAAATTATTTTCATAATTATCATTATATGATAAATTACAGATAAATAGTTTAATTTTTTATTAAAATAATATATAATGTTAAAATATTTAACTGAGGATTAATTTTATGCCTATAAATGCTTTGAGTTATATTGGGGTCAACTCGGACAAAATTGAGGACTGGGAAAAGTTTGCTACAAAAAATCTTGGTATGCAAAAAATGGATTATTCTAAAAAGTCTCTTTATTTTCGTATGGATGACCAAAAACAAAGATTTACCATATCTGGAGAGCCAGGTGATAAACTAGCATTTCTCGGATGGGAAGTTGAAGATAAATCAGATCTTCAAACGTATGCAAAAAAATTAGATCATGTTGGAGTAGCTGTTAATTTTGGTAATAAAAACCATACTGATATGAGATTTGTTGATGAGTTAATATATTTTGACGATCCTGGGGGTAATAGAATTGAACTCGTTTATAGGCCGGAACTCGACACTAGTTCATTTGTTCCGGGTAGACCAATTTCTGGTTTTAAAACAGGTATCTGTGGTTTAGGACATGCAGTTTTGCACGTTTCTAATATTGATGATTTTATTCCCTTTTATAGAGATATTTTAGCTTTTAATGTAAGTGATTATAGCTTTGATCCAATCCCCTTATGTTTCTTTCACGTAAATGGAAGACATCATAGTTTTGCATTGATTGGGACTGGAAAACAAGGTTTTCATCACTTTATGGTAGAATATCAAAATTTGGATGATGTTGGTCAAGGTTATGATTTACTTCAATATAAAAAAAACGGCATAGCCTACACATTAGGTCGTCATACAAATGATTACATGACTTCATTTTATGCACATACACCATCTGGTTTTTTTATTGAAAATGGTTGGGGTGGTCGGATCATTGACCCAAACACATGGGTTCCTCACGAAACAAATTTAGGACCAAGTTTTTGGGGGCATGAAAGATTATACTTGCCAGATGATGAAAGATTAAAGTTTAGAAAAAAACGTATAGAAACTGCTCAGGAAGGTAACAGATCTCCAATGATAATTGATTGTCCATGGTTATATCAAAATATAATAAAAAATGACAAATAAAGATTTTGATTTTGATGTTGTAATCGTTGGTCTAGGGCCAACAGGAGGAACTTTAGCTAATTTGCTTGCTATGAACAACTTATCCGTACTTATCTTAGAAAGAGAGTCTGGAATATATAATTTGCCACGAGCTGTCCATTTTGATGATGAAGTTATGAGGATTTTTCAAACTATTGGAATTACAAAAACTATAGCAAAAAAATTAATTATTAATAAGGGAACAAAGTTTTTAGATGAAAATGATAACTTAATTTTAGATTGGCCAAGGCCAAAAGTAATAACCGAAAATGGTTGGTACCCAAGTTATCGCTTCCATCAACCTGACCTAGAGAGAAGTATTCGTCAAAGATTAAAAATATTCAAAACAGTTGTCACATTACAAAATTCTGAAGTATTTAAGATAATAAATAAAAAAAATTTTTCTGTAGTTCACTACAAAGACTTAAAGACTGAAGAGATTTTTTCAGTAAAATCAAAATACATTGTTGGTTGTGACGGTGCTAATTCATTTATCAGAAACGAAATAAAAACAGAAATGGAGCATTTGGGCTTTGAACAACGTTGGGCAGTAATTGATTTAATTTTGAAAACAAAAAAAATAAACTTACCAGATAGAACCATACAATACTGCAACTCAGTAAGACCTGCAACATATTGTCGAAATGTAGGTAAAAGAAGGAGGTGGGAAATAGCCTTAAAAGAAAATGAAAGCGCAGAAAAATTTTTTGAAGACAAAACTTTTTGGAGTTTTTTAAGTCAATGGGTATTACCACATGAAGTAGAGATTGAAAGGAAAACTGTTTACACATTTCAATCTGCAATTGCAAAAAAATGGAGAAAAGGTCGTTCGTTTCTTGTTGGAGACTCTGCTCATCTAACCCCACCATTTATGGGACAGGGTATGTGTGCTGGAATAAGAGATGCTTCCAATTTAGCTTGGAAAATTAATATATGCTGTAAAAATGGACATAATGAAAGATTGCTTGACAGCTATCAAAGTGAGAGATCTTCGAATGTAAGAGATTATATAAATACTGCAATGAAAATGGGCGAATTGTTAAATTCCATAGGTGGAACAAAAGTATCAGATACAGTTTATGTACAGCAAGATGGTACAATAAAGATGAATTCTATTAAACCTGCTCTTGGCAAAGGGTTGGGTGATATAAAAGACAAGAATAGAGGAAAAATTTTTCCTTCACTCAAGATAGGCATTAACAAAGATTTTGACAGTTTGTTTTCTTGTAACTCAATTTTGATAACAAATAAGAAAATAAATCAGAAGCAATTAAAAATCAAAGCATATAATGTTTCTAAAATACCAGAGATAGAAAATGTTTTAAAATATTTTAATACAAGTAGTTTAATAATTAGACCAGACAGATTTATTTTTGGGAGTTCAGATAAAAATAATTTAGAAAAATTTTCTGAGTCATATCTTAAAGAAACTTATATTTAACAGGTCAAAGATGTCGGGGTTCCAAAGATATAAAAAAATTTTAGATTTGTTTTCCGAAGATAGAAGTTCTTGGACAGTTTCAGAAATTTCCAATGAACTTAAAACCCCATCTAGCACTATTTATAGAATTGTTCGTGAAATGGTTATAGCAGAATTTCTTGAAAGTGCTGCAGGATCATATTTTAGGTTAGGGCCTGCATTTATTAAATATAATAGAACAATTAATTTGTCCGATCCATTAGTTAGAGCAGGACAACCATTTCTTGAAAAGCTTGCAAATGAAAATCCTATCGTAAGTATTAATGTTTTGGCAAGGCTTTATGGTAATAAAGTTATGTGTGTTGCTGATTATAAAAGTCCTTTTTTCAAGAATAATACTAGTTACCAAAAAGGAAAATTAATGCCTTTGATGTATGGGGCAACCTCTAGGGCAATAATAATGCAAATTACTGGTAGACGTTTAGATGAATTAATAAACTTAGAAAATTTTTATTCAGAAGATGAAAAAATTAATTTTTTAGAAGGTTTAAAAAAAGATAGAAAAAAAGGATATTGTTTTACACAAGGCCAAGTAGATAAAGGACTAACTGGGTTTGCAGTATCAATTAGTAATAAGAAATTAGGTATTGAGGCATCTTTAAGTTCAATATTTAATTCAAGTGATTTTCTTTTAGAGCATAAACCTTTAATTTACGCAAATCTAACAAGTTATGGTTTATTAGTAGAAAAATACATCAATGAGATTTTTAATGATATTCAAAATTATCATAATAAACTCAATTAAAAGTGGGTTAATAAAATGGCACTAAATGCAGTCCAGGCCAATATATGTTTACACCACCTTGAGATCAAAAGTATTGATCCGCAAAGGCTTGCTGAATTTTATTCTAAAGTTATGGAAATGAAAATAAACAAGGTTACAAAGCAAAAATTTTTGTGTGAAGGCCCTGATCGAAAAATTGTAATTTCAAAAGGAAAAAACAAGTCATTGGTCTATGCCGGAATGGTTTGCAAAAACAAAGAAAATTTAGAAAGGTATAAAGAATTTTTAAAACTAAACAAATGTGAAATTAATCATTTTGTTTCAGAATTTTATCAATCGGGCTCCTTCTCACTACATGATCCTGATAATAATATGATTTGTTTTGGTGTTTCAAAAAAAGAAAATACTTTTGTTACAAAAGGTATTTATGCACCTTTACAGCATCTAACTTTTGCATCTAAAGACGTTGAGAAGTTTCAAAACTTCTATCATAAAAAACTTGGGTTTCAAGTGTCTGACAGAGTAGTAAAAAGTAACGGTGAACTTACCACTTGTTTCATGACGTCTAATCACGAACATCATACAATTGCTTGTTTTAAGTCTTCACAAAATGGCATAGATCATCACTCCTATGAAACTGGTGAATGGAATAATATAAAAATATGGTGTGATCATTTTGCTCAAAATAATGTAAAGTTGATGTGGGGTCCTGGTAGACATGGTCCAGGAAATAATTTATTCGTATTTATTGAAGATATTGATGGAAATTGGATAGAAATATCAGCTGAATTAGAAACGGTAAATGGTCGACCGCCAAAAAATTGGCCTCAAGAAGAAAAAACCCTGAATTTGTGGGGAAATGCGATTATGAGATCTTAAGAAGAGGAAAATAATATGAAATTATTAAGTTTTACAAGGTTAGGAAAATCGGGATTTGGAGCAGTTGTCAATGAAGGTATTGTCGATTTAACTGGAAAGCTTGATCCCGAGATAAATACAGTAAAAGATTTAATCACCTTTAATATGGAAAATGATGCTGAAGAATACATAGTAGGAAAAACTGAAGATCTATCTTTATCAGACATTACTTTCTTACCTGTAATTCCAAATCCAGAAAAAATTATGTGTATTGGCTTAAATTATTTGGAACACAAAAAAGAAACTGGAAGACCTGATGTAGATAATCCCACAATTTTTACTAGATTTGCTGATTCTCAAGTTGCTCATTTACAACCTTTGATAAAACCAGACAAATCTGATCGTTTTGATTATGAAGCTGAAATGGCTATTATTATAGGTAAAGGTGGCAGATTTATTTCCGAAGAAGATGCATTAAATCATATAGCTGGTTATTCTTGTTATAATGATGGTAGCGTAAGAAATTATCAAAGACATACTTCTCAATTTACTCCTGGAAAAAATTTTCCTGGTACTGGTGGATTTGGTCCTTATTTAGTTACTCCTAGCGAAGTAGGTGATTATAGAAAGTTACCGATTGAATTAAGACTAAATGGAAATGTAATGCAGAAAGCTACATTGTCAGACCTTATTTTTCCAATACCAAGATTAATAAGTTACATTTCAGAATTTACAGCGTTGTCAACTGGAGACGTAATTGTAACCGGCACTCCAGGTGGTGTTGGAGATAAAAGGAATCCACCTGTATATATGGTCCCAGGAGATATTGTTGAAGTTGATATTGGGTTATTAGGAATATTAAAAAACCCAGTGATTGCGGCACCAAAGTTATAAATTAGATTTATGAGGATTTATAAATAATGAATAAATCTTTAATAACAAATATATCGTCAATATTAATTATAATTATTGGCTTCCTTTATCAGGAAAACTATCCATTCATTATAATCACAGGAGTATTTGCTTTGTCAGGTAGTATAACAAATTGGTTAGCTATTCATATGTTGTTTGAAAAAATACCCTTTTTATACGGATCTGGAGTAATTCTTGATAAATTTGAAGATATAAAGCTAGGAATAAAGAATCTTATTTTACAAGAACTATTTACTGAAACTCAGATAAACAATTTTTTATTGGATAATAAAGTCAGTACTTCGGAAACAATTATTAATAAGATTAACTTTGATAGGGTTTTTATAGGTTTAGTTGAGGCTATAGAGGGTTCACAATTAGGTGGAATGCTTGCAATGGTAGGTGGCCGAAAGGCTCTTGATCCTCTTAAGGAGCCTTTTACTAAAAAATTAAAAATAATTATTGAAGACTTTGTAACTGAAAATACTTCTAACGATAATAGCTCTGATACTACTGCTTCTCTATTATTAAAGATTGAAAATATATTAGACGCTAGATTAGCTGATTTGTCCCCTGAAGATATAAAAATCATTATTCAAAAAATGATAAAGGAGCATTTAGGTTGGCTTGTGGTTTGGGGTGGTTTTTTTGGTGGATTTCTGGGTTTAATACTAAGTCCTGTTGGATTTAATATCATTTGAAATAGATAAAGAAGAGTATAAAAATATACTCTTCTTAATTCTCTCTATGAAATCAGCCAGCCGCCATCAATATCAATTGTTGTTCCAGTTATAAATTCATTTTCGATCGCAAAAATTATTCCAGTAGCAACTTCGTCAGGAGTTCCTGCCCTAGGAATTAAGTTGTTGGTCGTTGTATTTTTATAATAATCTTCTCTTTCTTTACCTTGGAGAGGGCTCATAGGAGTATCAATAATACCAGGTGAAACTATATTAATTCTTTTTGGAGCAATTTCAGGCGCTATGCCTCTTGCAAATGCCTCAACAGCACCACCAACTGATGAAATAGCTATTTGTCCGGGCCTACACTTTCTGGCTGGAGAGCCGCTAACTAAAACAATGTTTCCATTATCTTTAAGATATTTAGTGCCATATCTAACTACATTGGTATATCCCCATAATTTATCAAATGACGCTCTGTATCCGTCTAAATCCATAGATAAGAATGGACCAACAGCTCTGGCACCTCCTGTAGCAGAGTTAACTAAAATATCATACTCGCCTTCTTCTTGAAAAAACTGTTCTAATGCATTCCTGTCTAAAACATTCATTTTTTTGGTTGCAACATTTTTGGGTACATTTTGTAATTTCTCAGGGTTTCGGCTAAGTGCTATTACATGAGCACCTTTATCTGATAACATTTGAGTTGCTGACAGTCCTATCCCGGATGTACCACCAAAAACAATAGCCTTTTTACCGTTAATATCCATTTTATTTATCCTTCAAATTTATTTACAATTTAGAAAATGTTTATAATATTTTACTTAGAGATCTGTTAGTAAAATTTAAGATATATTAAAGGTAACAAAATGACAATTGAGTTATTTAGAAACGATTCATATTTAAAAGAACATAAAACAATTATCTCTGAAATTGTGTCTGAAGGGTTAGTGCTAAATGAAACTATTTTTTATCCTGAAGGTGGTGGACAGCCCGGAGATGAGGGTTCAATTGTAATAGATAATCAAATGATTGAAATTAATGGCACAAGATATATCGACAATAAATTAGTTCATTTAGTTAAAAATATTGATGGTTTAAAAAAAAATGAAGAGGTCAAATTAAATTTAAATTGGATTAAAAGATATAGTTATATGCAGGTGCATACTTCACTTCATCTCTTATGTTCAATAATACCTTATCCTGTTACAGGAGGATCAATAGGTGATGGAAGAGGTCGGCTAGATTTTGATCTTGAAACTAAGCCTGACAAAGAAGAGGTATTAATTAAAATGAATGAATTAATTAATGAAGATTATTCAATCTATATTTCAAGCATCACAGATAAAGAGTTAGATGAAAATCCAGATTTGGTTAGAACCATGGCTGTAAAGCCGCCAAGAGGATCAGGGCTAATAAGAATGATAAAAATTGGGGATAATATCGATTTTCAGCCATGTGGTGGAACACATGTTAATAAAACTTCTGAGATCAAACACGTTAAATCTGTAAAAATTGAGAACAAAGGTAAAATGAACAAAAGAATAATTTTAAATTTTTAAAAATTATTTTTTGCACACAATCTCAAATGGTAATGTTCGCTTTTCTTTAATAGACTTCATTGAGTTAATAGATCTTTGTTTCATTGTAGTTCCGCCAATAACGTGAATCCCAAGAATAGGTTCTACCTTTTCAGGTTTAGTATTGATCATTTTTTCATATCCTAAGATATATTTCTCAGATGTTTCAATAATTTGAATGTCATAAAATCCAATTTCTTTTAATAATGATATTGTACTTTCAGGAGGCAATAAAAAACTCATTTCAGATGTGTCTGCCCATGGTAATGGGAAAATTGGGTTTCTTTCTGGCCCTAATCCGTGTTCTGAAAAAGCAAAAAAAGTTCCTTTTTTTAAAACTCTATATGCTTCTAAAAAGAATTTTTTTCTATTTTTTATATTCATAGTTACATGTTGTGAATATCCACCATCAAAAGTTTCATTTTCAAAATTTAAAGTTTCTCCATTACCTACTTGAAGAGATACACTATTAGACATTGAAGTAAGCTTGTTAAACCTATTTCCAATTTCAACAAAACTTGATGTTATGTCTATTCCTGTAATGAAGCATTGAAATTGTTTTGCAAAATATCTTGCAGGTCCTCCAAGTCCGCATCCAATATCAATGATTTTCTGATTTTCTTGAATTGGCATTCGTTTTCCGAGATCTACAGTAGCGGCAATACCACGAGCATGATATTGGTCAATAGGAAACAAATCTTCAATTTCTAATTTCTTGTCATTTAAACCAGCTTCAGACATGGCTTTATGAATTCTTGAATGAATATCCCCTCTGGTCCAAAAATTTTCTACATCAGAACTATCAACCATACGGATTAAATGACTCGCTAATTTTTTGAAATAAAGTCAGCACAACGCTCACCAATCATCATACATGCAGCATTTGTATTCCCGGAAATTAACGTTGGCATAATAGAAGCATCTGCAATTCGAAGACCTTTAAGTCCATGTACTTTTAAATTTTTATCTACCACAGCTTCTTGATCAAAACCCATTTTGCAAGTGCCAACCGGATGATAGACTGTTTCTGCTTTATCTCTAATATATTGAAGTATTTTGTCGTCTGAGTTAAAACTTTCTCCAGGTTGCATCTCTTCACCACAGAATTCTTTCATAGTTTCTGATTCCATAATTTTTCTTATTAATCTTACACCTTCAACTAGTGTGTCTCTATCCAACTGAGATGAAAGAAAATTGTATTTGATACTTGGCGGATCTTCAGGATTATTAGATTTTATATGAATACTACCTTTGCTCTCAGGTAAATTTTGATTAATAGTACATGTAATGCCTGGTTCTTTACCCAACTTTCTTTTGCCGTTCTCCAAAACAACTTTATACGGTATAAAATGAACTTGAATATCTGGAGCAGCTAATTCTTTTCTAGTTTTAAAAAAGCCTACAACAGGTGCTGACGGTAAAGATAAAAAACCATCTCTTTTAAATACATAGTTAGCAACTTGTTTAATTAGATTAATACCTCTAGCCTTGTCATTGTAAGCTATGCCGGGTTTTGTTATTTTATAAACCATCCTTGGTGCAATATGATCTCTTAAATTTTCACCAACACCATTAAGTTCGTGTACAACTGGTATATCTTTACTTTCTAGGACATCCCTTCTACCAATGCCTGACAATTCAAGAATCTGTGGAGAGTTGATTGCACCACCACAAAGAATTATTTCTTTAGAAACTGAATATTCTATTATTTTATTTTTGCTAAGCACCTCTAGACCAATACATTTCTTCCCAATAAAAAGTAATTTTTTTACCAAACTGTTAGTAATTATAAAAAGATTTCTTCGAGATTTTATTGGCCTTAAGTACGCAACTTCTGCACTCATTCTTTCACCTTTAAAGATTGTAGTTTGAGTATAACCTATGCCTTCTTGATCATCTCCATTATAATCTTTGTTGAAAGGTATTTGTATTTCTTTGGCAGCTCTAAATAACCCGTCATAAATTGGGTTTCTATCAATAACTTCTGAGATTTTTAGTGGTCCATCTGTTCCTCTTAATTCTGATACTTCACCCTGATAATTTTCCATTTTTTTAAAAAAAGGTAGAACATCATCATAAGACCACCCTGTATTACCCATTTGAGCCCAAGTATCATAATCAAGCTTATTACCTCTTACATATACTAGCCCGTTAATAGAACTAGATCCACCAAGCAACTTCCCCCTTGGTATAGGAATTTGTCTATTTGAGGTGTTTTCTTCTGGCTCTGATCTATATCTCCAATTCGCTGATGGATTATCAATTAAAAGAGCAAAACTTGCCGGAAGTCTCGATAAGGGATGTGATGACTTACCTGCTTCGATTAATAATACGTTATTATTTGGGTTTTCCGATAATCTATTAGCAACGGCGCAACCAGCTGAACCAGCTCCAACAATAATATAGTCAAACTTTGAATTCATTTTTTATCCATCCTTGAAAAATTATAATAGATAATTATTACTTCATATCAATATAAATTCTTAAATACATTTTTTTAAATAACCACGTAATTGATAAAATATTTAAACAATGTTAGTTAACCAAAACACAATGGAGAATTAAATTTGCTTGAGTGGGTTTTGGATGTAATTCAAATAATAGTAGCAGATATAGTGCTGTCTGGGGATAATGCTCTAATAATAGGCATGGCTGCAGCATCTGTTCCTGAAGAAAGTAGAAAAAAAGTAATATTTATAGGTTTGATGGCCGCCGCAATTCTGAGGATCTTATTTGCCCTTGTCGCTTCCTATCTAATAAGTATACCTGGATTGCTTTTATTAGGTGGGTTATTACTTTTTTGGGTGTGCTGGAAGTTTTACAATGATATAAAAGAATTTTCTTCATCAGATGAAGAAAAAGAAAAGCTTCAAAAAGATGTCTCAGGAAAGGGATTAAAAGGAGCACTTATAACTATCATTATAGCTGATATTTCCATGTCTCTCGATAACGTTATAGCCATAACCGCCATAGCAAGAGAAAATAAAACTCTACTTATTCTAGGAATTGCATTTGCCATTTTAATAATGGCTTTGTTTGCAACAGCAATAGTCAAATTATTAACCAAATTTAAATGGTTATCATATCTTGGTCTTACTTTTTTGGTTTACCTATCATCTAAAATGACTTTAGATGGTTGGTTACAAATTTATCCCTACATTAACAATTATCTATGATCCAAGCCACTTTGGAAACCAGAGAGCAATATCAGGATAAAACATAACTAATAACATTCCAGTTATTTGCAGCGCTATGAAAGGAAGAACAGATACAAAGATCTCTTGCAAAGTAATATCTGCTGGTGCTACGGACTTTAACCAGAAACAAGCAGGCCCAAATGGAGGTGAAAGAAAATAAATCTGAATATTCATAACAAATAATACGCCAAACCAAACAGCTGCCCACTCAGGCTCTAATCCTAATTCTGGTGCCATTCCAACAACAACAGGAGCAAATACAGGAACTGTTATAAATGCAATTGCGATCCATTCCATAAAGGTTCCAAGAATAACTAAAATTCCCATCATCACAAAAACTATCCCTATTGCAGGTAAGCCTAATCCTGAAAACAATGATCTCATAAAATCAGCGCCTCCAATGAGATTATAAATTCCAACAAATGCTACAGCTCCTAAAATTAACCAAATAATTGTTCCAACTGTAGACATTGTTCCAGCAAGAGCTACTTGTAATAAGTTCCAACTGTAAGAGTTTCTAAACCAAGCAACAAAAATAGCTCCTAAAACTCCAACTGCAGCAGCTTCAGTTACAGATGCAATTCCACCATAAATTGAGCCCATAACACAGAATATCAAAAAGATACTCAAGAATACCGCATAGAGTTTATCTTTAGACATTTTCATTTCTTTTTTTCTTGCTTTAGCTACTTCTTCTGCGGTAGGTGCCATTGCAGGGTTAATATTACACCTTGCGAGCACATAGATAGCATACAAACCAGCAAGCATTAGTCCTGGCACTGCCCCCGCCATGAATAGATCTCCAATAGCAACTTGAGCGGATAAACCATAAATAATCATGATAATACTCGGCGGAATAAGGGTTGCTAATGCTCCAGAAGCACAAATTAAACCGATAGACATTTTTCTGTCATAACCTAATCTCAGGAGTTGCGGTAAAGCTACTAGTCCAAGCATAACAATTTCTCCACCCATAACTCCTGACATTGCAGCTAACACAACTGCAACGGCAATAGTTTGAATCGCAACGCCGCCTCTAAGCTTTCCAGCAAAAATTGACATGGCATCAAATAAATCCTCAGCTACACCTGCCCTTTCTAAAATAGATGCCATTAATACAAATAGCGGCACTGCAATTAATGGATATTTTTCCAATAATCCAAAAGCATTGGTAGAAACTAAATAAAGTCCTCCATAACCAAAATAACAAAGAGCACTAAGTACTGACACAAACAAGGTAACTACCCCAAGGGGCATGCCTGTCATCATCAAAACGAGCATTAATACGACAATTAGGATGCTTGCAGTACCAATATTCATATCCTGCATGTTAAGGTAATCTTGTGGATTGATATGACTTCCAACTGCGGCATAGAGCGAGTTTATGTATCCAGCGAAGCTCTCTTCTCCAATGAAGTGAACTATTATGACACAAGTGATTCTCAAAATTATTATACCACAAATTCCTAAAACTATTTTTTTTGCAATACTTGAACTAAAATGCCTGTAAAGATTAATCATTAATTGAAATATGTAAGTCGTTGCACCGATTGTAAGCATAGACTTGAGTATCATTGGTTGTGGAGAGTTCCACGCACTTCCTGCTTTTTCTAACATCATAACTGAATCAAGGGCACGAATAACTGAATCGTCAATTAATAACCATAAAGCAATAATACCAACGACGTAAGCTATAAGATCAAGCCACCATTTACCTCTATCAGATGCCATTATATAAAACACCGTTATTCCAATATGACGTTTGTGAAGAGTTACGTAAGCAGCTGATAACATCCACGCTGTTGCAGCTAGAACCATTACAACCTCAAATACCCACTGGGTAGGGGCATCAAAAACGTATCTTGATATTACTTCATATCCTGTGACAGCAGCACATATTAGATAAAGTTGAGCTACAGCTAACCCAGAAAACTTGCTGAAGTGGTCAAAGAAGGCAAAACGATCTCTTCCAGTCTCAAAATTTTCCATGTTATCCAAATCATAATTTTGCTTTTGGACAGCTTCTGACATTAATTTACCCCCGTTTGAATTTTTATCTTGCAATTTGTTAAGAATAATAAAATATATGTATCATTAGAAACATTAATTTGACTATGTCAAGAACCAAGGAGGAAATTGTGGCTAAACCTGTTAGAAGCGATCATGTAGATACTTACGGTCCCTGGGCGTGGATTATTGGATTTGCTTTCGCGGTTTTTATTACTTGGATGATGTTTTATATAGCTGATGGTTTCAGTTAATTTCACAAGAGGAGGAATAAAGTGAAAAAATATCTATTAAGCGCTTTAATCGTAGCAGGTCTTGCCTTTACAGGAGCTGCAAATGCGAAAAAGCTTAAATTTCAAATGAGCTCTAAGGCCGGTGACTGGGCTCACACCTACATGGGTGAAAAGGCAAAAGTCTTATCAGATCTTACTGATGGTAAATTACAAATTGAAGGTTTGCCAACCAAGTCTGTCGTGCCTCACCGAGAAACAATTGACGCAGTTGCAAACGGCATTTTAGATGGTGATTTCAATGCTATTGCGTATTTTGCAGGAAGAGACCCAGCGTTTGCAATTATGGGAGACTTGATTGCAGGTTATGATACACCAAAACAATATCAAGAATATTGTATGCATGGTGGTGGAAAAGAAATGCTTCAAAAAATATATGATAGCGTACTACCAGGTAAAATTCTTGTTCTAGGTTGTGGTCCATACGGTAAAGAAGCTCTTGTTTCAAAAGTTCCGATCAATGGTGTTGCTGATCTTAAAGGTGTTAAAATTAGATCACCAGAAGGTTTAGCCGCTGATGTTTTTAGAAGAGCTGGTGCTTCACCATCTTCAATTCCATTTTCTGAAGTCTATACTTCATTAGAAAAGGGTATCGTTGATGCTGCTGATGCTTCTGTTTACATTAACAACCACGCTAGCGGTTTTCATAAAATCGCCAAGTATCCATTATACCCAGGCATTCACTCAATGGCTAACCTTCAGACTATCATAAACAAGAAGGTTTTTAACAAGTTGAGTAAACAGCATCAAACTGCTTTAACAGTATGGACTTATATGACTTGGACAGCCAAGCTAAGAGATGCTGGTCTTGATGGAAGAGCACAGGTTGCTAAAGACAAGGCCGCAGGAGATTTAACTATTATCGACTGGCCTGTATCTGAAAGAGCCAAATTTAGACAAATTGCTGTCGAGGCGTGGAACTCTGCGGCTTCAAAAAGCCCACTTGCTAAAGAGGCTTTAGAATCAAATCTAGCTTACATGAAAAAGATAGGTTTACTTTAATTAAAATAAAAATTTAGCTTGCTGACTTTTCTAGTCAGCAAGCTTTTCCTTTTTTAAGATATATTTACATATTTCCAATAGTTTTAAATCCTCATTCCAATTTGTAATAAATTGAATGCCAATTGGTAAATTGTCTTTGCCCTTTAAAAAAGGAAGACTTATTGCTGGAACTCCCATCATAGTCCAGTACCCATTGAATATTGCATTTCCTGTATTCATTAAATCGCGAGGTGCCTGACCCGTAGATGCTGGGGTAATAATAGCATCATATTTAAGAAAAACTTGTCCAAGAATTTGCTCCATTTTTTTTGCTTTTTCTATTGCTGAAACGTAATCACTTGCAGATACAGGTATACCTGCTTCTATTCTTTTGACTGTAAATGGATGAAGATTAGATTTGTCAGCTTGATAATAACTTATTAGTGAATTGGCAATAGATCCATTCATTATAATTTCGTGTGCTCTAGCAGCATCATCGAAATCTCTTCCAAGGTCTAACTCTTCAACATCAAGAGATGTCTTTTTTACAAACTCTTCTATCCCACTTTGCATATCTTTTTCACCAAAATTCCAAACAGGTCCTCTAACAAATCCAAATTTAATTGGCTCATTTAAATTGACATTTCTTTTATACTGGTAATTTTGGATCATATCTAAATCGTTACTATCATATGATAAAATAACAGAAGCAACTAAATCTATGTCTTCAACACAATTTGCATAAATACCAGGGTGGTCTAATCTTTGAGATATTGGTGACATACCAGATCTTGATATTGTTCCAAATGTTGGTTTAAAGCCCAATATACCCGTGAATGATGCAGGTCTTAAAACAGAACCACCTGTTTGTGAACCAATTGCTAAAGGGACCATATGATCTGATACAGCTGCTGCTGAACCAGAAGATGAGCCGCCAGGAGTACATTCTAAATCTCTTGGATTTTTAGTTTTACCTGGTCCTGATAAAGCAAATTCAGTTGTAACACACTTACCCATAATAACTGCGCCTTCGTCTCGAAGTAATTTCACTAAATGAGCATCATTTGAAGGTTGTCTGTTTTTACATAGCAAAGAACCATTTTCTGTAGGCATGTCTTTCGTATCAATAATGTCCTTAATACCAATTGGAAGACCATTCAAATTACCTGCGCTTTTATCTTTCCATCTTTTATCAGCTTCTCTTGCTTGCTCTAATGCAAGTTTAGGATCTAAAAAAATCCAAGCGCCAACGTCATCCTCTCTTAGTTCTATTTGTTTTAAAAATGCTTTAACATACTCTTCAGAAGATAGAGTGCCTCCCTCCATCTTTCTTAATGCTTCACTAGCGCTTAATTTAATTAAGTCCATCTAATATTCTCACTATAATTTTGTAATAATTGCTTCGGCTTCAATTTCAACTTTCATTCTTGGATCTACAAGAGCAGATACTTCTAATAAAGTAGATGCAGGTTTATGTTCTCCAAAATATTCAATTCTTTTTGGATTAATGATAGATCTATCTTTAATATCAGTTAAAAAAACTCTTACTTTAACAACATTATTTGAAGAGCTTCCTGCAGCTAACAAGCAAGTATTTAAATCTCTCATGGCAATATCAAATTGATCTTTTGTAGTCTCAGGTATTGTCCCGTCAAAATTCATGCCGACTAATCCTGAAACCCATACAACACCATTTGCCTCAACAGCATGACAATAGTGACTTACTGGTTGAAGTATATCTGGTATTAATATTCTTTTAATCATTTTAATCCTCATAAATATTAATTTATTCGAAGTATTATTATTCTACATTAGTATCTTATAAAATATACTTTAAAAAATAGATTCATTTACTTTGCATGAATTTCGAAAATGAATAACATAAAATATTATTATTTTTAATAAGAGGAATAGTATGCCGACAATAGTTTACCTTGATACCCTGCCTGCTCAAAATGGTTTAGATATTTTATATTCTCAATCTAAGGTAGAAATATTAAAGATTAATAGTTCTGATAATGAAGAAAAATGTATGTCAATTCTTCAAAAAGCTGACGCTTATCAAGTAGGAGCAGCAAGAGATGAGGTCCCCAAATATTTGCAAGTCGATAAACAATTTTTAAATAAAGCACCTAACTTAATTGTCGTTTCTTCATCTGGTGCTGGCTACGACACTATTGATGTAGACGCATGTACAGATGCAGGTGTTTTAGTCGTAAATCAGACTGGAGGAAATGCAGAAGGTGTTGCTGAACACGCAGTAGGTATGATCTTAAATTTATTTAAAAGAATAGGTGAATGTGACCATGCTCTCAGAAGAGGTTGGAACGAACCAAGAGTAACTTTAATTGGAAAAGATCTTCTAAATAAAAAAGTTGGAATTATAGGTCTTGGAAATACAGGTGGTAGAGTTGCAGAAATATGCAAAGTCGCATTTAACTGTGACATTTTAGCTTATGACCCTTACTTATCTGATGATATTTTTAATAAGAAAAATGCACAGAAAACAAATTTGGATATTTTATTAGCTGAAAGTGACGTGGTTTCTGTACATATACCCTTAAATAAAGAAACAAATAACATGATCAATAAAGACACATTTAAGAAAATGAAAAAAGGTAGTTACTTTGTTACTACATCTCGGGGTTCAATCCATAACGAAGACGATTTATATGACACACTTACAGAAGGTCATTTAGCAGGAGCAGGTTTAGATGTGTGGGAGTTTGAGCCACCTCCGTCAACACATAAACTTCTAAAACTTGAAAATGTAATAGCCAGTCCTCACACAGCAGGTATTACAAGAGATAGTCGTAATAAAATGTCCGAATTTGTTGCAACACAGCTTTTAGATATTTTTGATGGGAAGGATCCACCGAGGCCAGTGAATTCAGAGATATTAGGTATTTTTCGAGAAAAACTTAAAAAAATTTAATTAAAAAGGAAACAATTATGAAAAATATTTTAATTACAGGAGCAAGCCAAGGAATAGGAAAGGCTACAGCAATTGAAGCAGCAAAAGCACAAATGTTTGTAGGAATTAACTATAATCAAAATTTAAAAGCAGCAGATGAATGTCTTAAGCTTGTTCGAGATTCAGGTGGTGATGGAATTATATTACAATGTGATGTAGCAATAAATAAATCTGTTAAAGACATGTTTAATGAATTTTTAGATAAAACTGGAAAAATTGACGGCGTTTTCAATAACGCTGGAATAACAGGACCAATTTCACCCATTCAAGATCTTAGTATAGACGACTTAAAAAATGTTGTTGATACCAACATATCTGGTGCTTTTTATGTTGCTCAAGAGGCAACGAGAATTATGATTAGTCAGAAATCAGGAACAATAGTCAATATGTCTTCAATAGCAGCTGATATTGGAGGTGGAGGTGAATTTGTTCACTATGCAATGTCGAAGGGCGCCATTCATTCACTTACTTATGGGATGGCAAAAGAACTTGGCAAATACGGTATAAGAGTAAATGCTGTTGCACCAGGTTTGATTGATACTGAAATTCATGCAAAAGCAGGCGATGCGTCCAGAGTAGATAGATTGATGCCTTCAGTTCCGCTTGGAAGAGTAGGTGGAGCAGAGGAAGTTGCTAAAACAGTAATGTGGTTGCTTAGTAAAGAATCAAGTTATATTTCAGGTTCCATTGTACCTATTTCTGGGGGGCGTTAGAATTATATATTAATGTTTGTATTCGTACTAAGTTGTTCTTTCTTTTTTGCTTGTCTTATACCTATATACGTTGATGCGCCAAGTATTAGCGCAGCTCCAAGCCACAAGCCAACATGAGGTATTTCATTGAAAAATATAAATCCTAAAGACACTGACCAAATTAATCTTAAATAGTCTAGTGGAAGGAGTGCAGTAATGTCAGCTCTCTTAAGAGCTTCATTTAAAAACCAGTGAACTAAAGTTCCTGCTACCGCAATAAATAAGAACATTATTAGTTGTTGTAGGGTGGGCCACTCCCATACTTGTATAGCAAGTATAAATGTTGCTGGTATAAGGCCTGCAGCTTGCCAAAATGTTATACTCACTGTTGTATCTGTTTGTGTAAGTTTTTTAGCCATTAACATTGAGGCTGACCACATCATAGAGGCACATAAAATAAGTAAAGGACCAAAACCTAATTCAATGTCTGGTCTTAACACAATTATAGCCCCACTAAAACCAACAAACATTGCAATCCATTGCCTTATTCCAACAATTTCTTTAAGGAAAAAGATAGCTAAAATTGTTGCAAATATTGGAACAGTAAACATGAGTGCTGTTGCTTTTGCTAACTCTGTTATACTAAGGCCATAGAACATACATAGCATAGCTATACTTCCTACAACTGCTCTATATGATTGCATTTTTACATTATTAGATTTTAGTGATGCAATACCATTTTTAATTACTACAGGTAGAAAAATTAGTAGAACAAATATTGTTCTAAAAAAAGCAACTTCAAATGGATGACTGTCCTCAGTTGCAAATCTAATTAAGCAATGCATTGTTGTAGCAAAAATGCCAGATAAAACCATGAAGAGCACAGCTAAAAGTGCAGGAGATAATGATTTAGTTTCTTTTGATTTATCTTTATTCATCAAGTTAAAAAGAAATGTAATTAAAATTCAAAGACGTGCTATTTATTTTTTAAGTAGATTAAATTTGAGTTTTAATAATACTAAATAAATATAATTAACATATTAATTGATTGGAGGCAAAATGTTAAAAGTAAAAGCTCTTTTGTTTGATGTGTTTGGAACTGTTGTAGACTGGAGGACTGGTATAGCAAGGGAAGTAGAGGATATTGCAAAAAAAAACAATATATCTTTAGATCCTTATGATTTTGCAGATGCATGGAGAGCAGAATATCAGCCAGCTATGGAGGAGATAAGAAAAGGTAGGAGGTCGTTTACTATACTTGATATTTTACACATGGAAAATTTGAAAAAAATTGCTTCAAAATTTAATTTGCATAATCTGTCAGTTAAAGATTTAAACATACTTGTAAAAGCTTGGCATAGACTTCCAGGTTGGCCAGATAGCAGTGATGGTCTGAATGCTCTTAAGAAAAAATATATTCTTGCTACGCAATCTAATGGAAATATAGCTTTAATTGTTAATATGGCAAAATTTTCAAATCTCAACTGGGATGTAGTTTTAGGAGCAGAAGTAATTGGTCATTATAAACCTGATCCTGAAGCTTACTTAAAAGCTTGTAGTGCTCTTGATTTAAAAACAGAAGAATGTTTGATGGTTGCAGCGCACGATGATGATCTGAAAGCTGCAAGTCTTCAAGGAATGAAAACTGCATATGTGCACAGACCATTTGAGTATGGCAAAGATAAGTTGTTTGATATTGCTGACGTAAATGATTATAAAGGTAATAGAAAATGGGACATCATTTCAAAAGATTTAAACCACTTAGCAAAACAATTAAGTTGTTAATTGAAAATTTTAAGTAATAGAAAGTTTTAAATAAATAATGTCTTCAACCAAACCAATAATTGGTATATCAACTAATGAAATGATAAACTTTGGTGGTAGACAAGTTTCTCATTCAACTGGTTTAAGATATGTTAATGCTGTATCTAAGTTTAGTAATGCGATACCAATTTTAATTCCTTCTTATATAAAAGGTGAAGATCTAGATCAACTTTTAAAAAAAATTGATGGTTTAGTCTTAACAGGAGGAAGAGCAAACGTTGAGCCACACCATTTTGGAGGTAATCCGTTTCCACCAGATGAGCCCATTGATGTTGGAAGAGACGAGATCGTTTTAGAAATGATACCTAAATGTGTTAGCTTAGGAATTCCAATTTTTGGAATTTGTAGAGGTATTCAAGAAATGAATGTCGCTTATGGCGGAACATTACATTATCGGGTACATCTTTTAGATGACAAAAATGATCATCGTATGCCTAGAGGAGACGATGTGACGGTTGAGCAAATTTTTACATTAAAACACAGGATTGATTTTGTAAAAGACGGATATTTTTCAAAGCTACTCAATAAAGATTCTTGCTTAGTTAATTCTTTACACGGGCAGGCTATTGACACTATTGCTAATAAATTGAAAATTGAAGCTTTTTCAGACGATGGTGTTATTGAAGCAATTAGCATATCCAATCATCCTTCTTTTGCGGTGGGTGTTCAATGGCACGCTGAGTATGAACCTGAAAAAAATGAATTAAATAAATGTTTATTTGCTGAATTTGGATCCGCATGCTTGCTTTATGCAAAAAAAAAATAACTTCAGTAAGTTAAAAAGGAGATTCAGGACCAAGCGGAATAATTCTATTTGGATTAATGCTCTCATGAGAAAAATAGTAATGTCTTTTTATATGATCAAAATCGGTTGTTGAATTTATGGCGGGAATATTAAATAATTTTTTTACATAATTACTTATATTTTTAAATTCGGAAATTTTTTTCAAGTTGCACTTGAAATGAACATGATAAACACTGTCAAATCTTAACAAAGTAGGTATCAATCTAATATCTGCTTCGGTTAGTTGATTGCCAACCAAATATTCTTTACCCTCTAGGATATTATCAACCATTTCTAATGACGAAAATAATTTTGTTACTGCATCCTCATAAGCACTTTGAGTTTTTGAAAAACCAGATTTATAAACACCATTATTAATATTTTCATAGGTGATTTTATTAATCTTGTCTATTTCTGTTCTTAATTTTGAAGGATAATAATCATCATAATTTTTTGTAATTTTATTAAATGAACTATTCATTATCCTAATTATTTCAGCAGACTCGTTATTTACAATTGTGCTAGTTTTTTTATCCCATAATATAGGTACTGTAGCTTTTGAAGATACTTTTTTATCTGAAAGTTGATAAATTTCGTGAATGTAGCTTTTAAAATGAAGACTGTCCCCTGTGGTTTTTGGGAAGTTATTTGAAAATGACCATCCATTTTCAAGCATGTCTGGATGAACATAATCAACAGAGATATGGTTCTCAAGTTTTTTTAAATGTCTAAATATTAATGTTCTATGAGCCCATGGACACGCATAACTAACGTATAAATGATATCTATTTTTTTCAGGTTTATAGACTTTATCATTATCGCTTATTTCATTTCTAAATACACTATCAACTCTTTTAAAACTTCCATCTTTTTGATTGTTTGAAACTGAGCCTTTTGTCCAAATACCATTGACCAACTGTCCCATAAATTTATCCCAAAAATTAAATTTAGTGAAAAACTATCACGATTTTAAAAATATAAATAAATAATTTAAGTTATTCACTAGTTGAATTATGTATAATAAAAAAATTAATAGAAATTAACTTTAAAGGAATTTACATGAAAAATATTGGCATAATTGGTGGTGGATTAATTGGAGCAAGTTGGGCGGCAATATTTTCTAAAAGTGGTTTTAATGTTTTTGTTTATGATCCAAATCCTGAAGTTTTTAATGGTTATGAAGAAAAAGTGACTTTGTTTCTAGAAGAATTGAAAGCAATAGATGACAAAATTGATGTTAAACGTTGTTTAACTAAAATTTCTCAAAATGTATCTCTCGAAGAATTATGTTCTAAAGTTGAATATATTCAAGAAAGTGCACCTGAAATTTTAGCTGTCAAACAAGAATTATTTGCACGATTGGACAATTTATCGCCTCAAAATGTTGTTATTGGGTCGTCTTCTTCTGCTATTCCTATTTCAAAAATTTCTGAAAATCTTAGAGGGCAACATAGATGCTTGATAGCACATCCTGCTAACCCACCACATCTTATACCATGTGTGGAGATCTGCCCAGGAGAGAATACATCTATAAAAGCGATTGAAAAAGCTAAAGAAATTTTTAAACTCTCAGGTTCCTCAATTGTTATAGTTAAAAAAGAAATTGATGGCTTTATACTTAATAGATTACAAGGAGCCCTTTTAAATGAGGCGATGAGATTGTATTCAGAAGGATATGCTAGTTCAGAAGATATAGACGCAACCATAAAAGATGGGTTAGGTCTTAGGTGGGCATTTATGGGACCTTTTGAAACAATCGATTTAAATGCCCCAGGCGGTATCAAAGATTATATGGCTAGATATGGAGCTATATTTAAAGAAATGGCAAAAACCCAAACTAAAATCCCAGATTGGTCAGAAGATGCAGGTAATAAACTTGAGTTAGAAAGACGTAAAGTGCTTAGTAAAGACGATTTAGAAAAAAGAGCTAAAAAAAGGAATTTCTTGTTGAAACAACTTAGGAGATTAAAAATTGAAAGTGATGAAACGTAGAAACAAGGAATTTTAAATTTGCTACCATTAGAAAATATTAAAATTTTGGACCTCTCGCGGTTGGCAGCAGGTAATATGGTAAGCCATATGTTTGCTGATTTTGGAGCAGATGTAGTCAAAGTAGAAAAACCCGGAAAAGGTGACGACCTGAGAAATTGGAAAATAAATGGTGTCTCTCACTGGTGGGCAGTTTATTCAAGAAACAAAAGAAGTATTTCTATAGATCTAAAAAAAGATGAAGGATTAGATTTATTAAAGGAGTTAGTTAAAAAGGCTGATGTTTTTATTGAAAATTTTGTTCCGGGTACACTTGAAAAATGGGGCATTGGTCCACAACAATTAAATAAGTTAAACAAGAATTTAATTATTTTAAGAATTTCTGGTTGGGGACAGACTGGGATTTTTAAAAATGCTCCAGGTTTTGGATCACTTGTAGAAGGTATGAGTGGATTTGCAGCAATGACTGGCGAAGAAAAACAAGCTCCTCTTTTACCCCCATTAGCTCTTGCTGACATGGTTGCTGGATTAACAGGGTTTGGCGCAATTTTGATGGCTATTTTGGCTTCTAAAAAAAATAATACTGGTGGTCAAGTAATTGACCTCTCTCTTTTTGAGCCTTTTTTTTCAATTTTGGGGCCATGGGCTGCAAGTTATAAAATTTCAGGTAAAATACCAGCAAGAATAGGAAATAGAAGTAATGTTGCAGCACCAAGAGGCATATATAAAACAAAAGATAATAAATATGTTTCTCTATCCGCGTCAATGCAGTCAATGTGGGAAAAACTTGCCCAAACAATAGGTTCAAGCGAGTTAATAAAAGATACAAGGTTTTTGACTAATAGTGACAGACTAAATAATCAAGACGATTTGGATAAACCTATTTCACTATTCATTAAAAAATATAATAGAGAAGAAGTCTTGAACATTTTCTCAAAAGAAGGAATTACAGTTGGACCTGTTCTTGACATATCAGAAATTATAGAGCATCCATACATACATGACAGAGAAGTTCTCATTGAGCACTTTAATAAAGAATATGGAAATATTTTAATGCATCAAGCTTTTCCAAGATTAAGTAAAACGCCGGGAAAGATAAGAAACTCTGCACCTTCATTAGGAGATGATACTGATTTTGTGCTTAAAGAGATTGGCATATCAGAAAAACAGATACAGATGCTAAGGAAAAACAAGATTATAAGTTAATTATAAATAATTAAAAACAAAATGACTTATTGACATCAAATAATTTAAATAACAAAATATTTTAATTGGGGGGTAATTATTCATGGATGGCTTAAATAGAGAAATAAATGATTTTGACTTAATTATTAAAAACGGCACTCTTGTAGATGGTACAGGTGCTAAGTCGAAAGCAGGCAATATAGCTATTAAAAACGGTTTAATAGCAGCTATAGGTAATTTTTCAGGCAAAGCTAATGAAGTCATAGATGCAAATAATTTAGTAGTAACCCCTGGATTTGTTGATATTCATACTCATTATGATGGCCAAGCAATTTGGGATAGCCAATTAAAACCTTCGTCAATTCATGGTGTTACTACAGTTGTAATGGGTAATTGTGGAGTTGGCTTTGCTCCTTGCAAACCAGAAGACAGAGTTAAGTTAGTAGAACTTATGGAGGGTGTTGAAGATATTCCTGCTCCGGTAATGCATGAAGGTTTAAACTGGCAGTGGGAAACTTTTGAGGAATATATTAAGGCTCTTGAAAAAAACAAATTAGACATAGATATATGTGCTCTTTTACCACATGCGGCATTAAGAGTGTATGTGATGGGAGAAAGAGCAATCAAGCACGAAGTTGCAACAAAAGAAGATATGCAAATAATGAGAAAGCTTGCAAAAGAGGCTGTTGAGGCTGGCGCATTTGGTTTTTCAACATCACGTACAATTAGTCATAAAAGTTTAAAAGGAGAGTATACTCCAACTTTAAGAGCTCACGAAGATGAATTAACAGCTATTGCAATGGGTTTATCAGATGCTGGATCTGGATTTATAGAAATTGTTTCAGATTGGAATGAACCTGATCCTGAAACAGAATTTGAAGTTCTAAAAAGGATTGTGAGAAAATCTGGGAGACCACTTGTCTTTAGTTGTACACAAAGACATGATAGGCCCTACTTCTGGGAAGACCTTATGGCAATGGCCAGACAAGCTCAGAAAGAAGGTTTGCCTATCAGACCGGTTGTTACTCCTAGACCTATTGGTTTATTATTAGGATTAAATGGAAGTCAAAATCCATTTTCTGGAACAGATACCTACAAGTCTATTTCAGATTTGCCATTAGATCGACGTGTAATTGAAATGAGGAAAGATGACATAAAAAATAAAATTTTATCTGAAGATCCAATCAAGGGAAGTACTTTCCCACTAATAAATAGAATTGGATATACTAAAATGTATAGATTTGGCTCACCACCTAATTATAATCCTAAGCCAGAAGAGTCTATTGAAGCAATGGCAAAAGAAAAAGGTATGACGGCGGCGGAATTAGCTTACGAAATTCTAATAGAAAATGATGGTAACAACTTTATTTATGCTCCATTAGTAAATTATGCAGATCATACATTTGGTGTTTGTAAAAAAATGCTTGATGACAAAAACGCAATAATGGGTTTAGGAGACGGTGGAGCTCATGTTGGGTTCATTTTAGATGCAGGTTATCCAACATGGCTTATATCATATTGGTCAGTCAAGAAAAAAGCATTTTCAATGGAAGAAACTGTTAGAAGGTTAACTTCAGACACGGCAAGCGCAGCAGGTTTGAATGATAGAGGTATCTTAAAAGTTGGTTTAAAAGCTGATATAAACATAATTGACTGGGAAAATGTAGGTTCCTCTGATCCATTTATGACTCAAGATTTACCAGCTGGTGGAAAAAGGTTAATGCAACACACCAAAGGCTATGTAACTACCATTGTGTCAGGTAAAGTTACTTACAAAAATGGGAAATTTACAAAAGAACGACCTGGTGGTGTTGTTAAATCAGTTAAGGATAAAGAAAAAACATTGGAATTTGTAAATTAATCTTGAAAGATTAGTTTTGAATAAAAAGAAAATTACTAATGAATTAGTTGAATTACCATTTAATAAGATTTTTTTTAAATTAGCTATACCTAATATATGCGCGACATTTTTGTCTGCAAGTACCGTGATATTTGATCTTTGGTATATTGGAAAAATAGGCATGTCTGAATTAGCTGGTGTAGCCTATATTTTTCCAATTTTCATGTTAACAAGCATGTTATCTAATGGAGCTTTTGGTGGGGCAATAAGCGGTGCTACTGCAAGAGCTTTTGGAAGTAAAAACTTACACCTAGCAGAATGTATCTTTAGATCAGCAATATTAATTTCGTTGTTGGGATCATTACTAATAATGTCACTTTATTTTTCTCTTTCAGAGAGATTTTTTATTTTTATGAAAATAGACCAACAGGTAAGTAGCGCGGCTTTAAGTTATGGTAACATTTTACTGGGTGGAATTTTTTTAGTTTGGTTGTTCAATATTATTATTGCTGTAACAAGAGGCTCAGGCAATACAATTTTGCCAGCTTTTAGTTGGCTGATTGTTTTGTCCTTTCATGTTTTACTAGCAAGTTTTAATTTTGATTATCTTGATGGAAATTTTATTTTAAAAAATAATGTAATTTTTTTAAAAGAGAATTATTTATTCAATTCCTTAGAATGGTCTGCCATTTCATTATTGTCTGGATATTTTTTTGGAATAGTATTTATATCAGGTTTTTATTTCTTTGGAAGTCATTCTTATACATTTAAATTTTCAAAAATTTTACAATTAGATGGATTTTTTAGGTTAATTAAATCAGGTTCATTAGCAAGTTGTCAGTCTTTAATGACAATTTCGCTAGCATTATTCTGTACAGCAGTGATTGGAATCTTTGGCTCACATTGGACTGCTGGATTTGGTATTGCAATAAGGTTGGAATTGCTTTTGATACCTATTATTTTTGGTGTTGGAGGTGCTCTAATTGCTATAGTAGGTGCAAATGTTGGCGCAAATAAACTAAAAAGAGCTGTACAAATGACTTGGAAAGGCACAGCTTTTTCTGTTTTTATTGTTGGTGTTACAGGATTGTTTTTTTCTCTTTATCCAGAACTCTGGTCTAATTTTTTCACACATAATCCTCAAGCTATAGATGCAGCGGAAGTTTATTTGACGGTAGTTGCCCCTTTTTATGCTTTTTTTGCTCTTGGTCTTGGTCTTTATTTTGTTTGTCAGGCATTTAATACTTTATTTTGGCCAGTTGTAGGAACCTTTTTGAGATTATTTTTTGTTGTAATTTTAACTTCAATTTTTTTATATAATAACTCAGCTAGTCCGCATTTATTATTTATAACAATGTCGTCTGGTCTGATAATTTATGGTTTGTTTATAAGTCTAAGCTTACATTATGGACCATGGAAATTATATTATAAGCAGAATTAATTTAGGGTATTATAACGCCTTTCCCATCGGATTGTTTATCAAATATTTTGTAGGCTTCTTCAGCTTGATCCAATGACCAAGTGTGTGTAAATAATTTGTCAATGTTTAGCTTTTTTTCTGCGACAAAGTCTGCACATTGGGCTTGTCCATGTTTTGAAAATGTCCAACTTCCCATTAGTGTAACTTGCCTTCTTAATAGATCGTTACTGACATCTAGAGTGACATCTCCACCTTCACCTACAAAACATGCTTTACCCCATGTTTTAACACATTTTACTGCTAATGATCGTGCTTCTGGTGAAGATGATGCCTCTAATGTTGCATCAACTCCAATACCTTTTGTAAGATCTTTGATTTCTTCTAATAAGTCATTATTTTCAAGTGGATTTATAAGGATGTCGGCTCCAAATTCAACAGATCTCTCTAACCTTTTTTTATTTATATCTATTGCGATAACTTTAGATCCCATCTTATTTGCTAACATAACAGCTGACAAACCAACGGGCCCCATACCAAAAATAGCAATAGTTTGACTTGCCTTTAAATCTAATCTTTCTAGAGCTCCCCATGCAGTTCCAGTTCCGCATGATATTGCTGCACCAGCAATAAATGATATATCATCTCTCAGAGCAACTAATGTACTAGCAGGACACTTCATATATTTAGCATGGGCGCCATGTCCAGTAACTCCAAAAACGGCTTTAACTCCTTTAACACAAAGTTGTTGCCATCCTGTGGAACAGTGTGAACAAGTCCCACAGCCTTCATAATGATGTTGCATTACACGTGTGTTTATTTGAAAATTACTTTTTGATACATTGGAACCTATTTCTACGATTGTTCCACATGGTTCATGTCCAGCAATAACTGGTTTGTCGTCTCCACCAAGACCAAGAGAAGATGGGCCACTATTTGCTCTGTAAAATTTAAGATCACTTCCACACATTCCTGATGCTTTAACCTCAATAATTACATCGTTTGGTCCTGGTGTAGGATCTTTAAAATCTTGAATTTCTAACTTTTTATCTCCTATAAAAACTATACCTTTCATAATCCCATACCTCTAAGTGTTTTTTCATTTTTAAACTTTTGGTGAGTTCATTAACATCATTTTGTTTATCTTAAATTTATCCGTCTTTTCTTTTTATAATCCCATAATACCTTTATGAGCAAGTAAAGCTATTATCAAAACAATTGTAGATATAAATAAGAAGCTTATGTAGATGTTGAATTTATATGTTAAATCTCTGTTAAGCCAATTAATAAAATAGTATACCGTAAAGGTATAAATTAATTAAGATTTCTTTACAGTGAAAAAAAATAACAAAACAAAAATTGAAAATTTAGATATTTTTCTTTCCTTTCTATTATTGGGCCTAACATCTTTTGGTGGACCAATAGCCCATATTGGTTATTTCCGAAACTACTTTGTAAAACAAAAAAAGTGGTTAGATGAAAAACTTTATGCTGATTTTGTCTCTCTTTGTAATTTTTTGCCAGGCCCGTCTTCTAGTCAGGTTGGTATCTCCATTGGCTATTATTTCAAGGGTATAAAAGGAGCTATTCTAGCATGGATAGGTTTCACGATGCCTTCAGTAATAATTCTTTTATTTTTTGGTTACGCAATTTTAAATTATGATAGTTCAATTCCACAAGGTATTCTTAGAGGCTTGAAAGCTATTGTTGTCATAATTGTATTTCAGGCGATAATAGGGATGAGTAAAAATTTATTAAAAGATAACTTTGGATATATGATTGCATTTATGACAGCCTTATTTTTAATAATTTTGCCGTCATCTTTTAATCAATTAATGTGCTTAATTATCAGTGGATTAATTGGAGTGTTTGTTTACAAAGATCAAAAAAGAAAAGAAAAAAATAAAAATTTTCTATTAGAGATTAGTTTTTGGAAAATTTTTCCTTTTATTTTATTTTTTATCTTTTTATTAGGTCTTCCAATAATTAACGAAATATTTAATTCAAATCTATTAAACTTAGCTAATAGCTTTTTTAAAGTTGGTTCGATGGTTTTTGGAGGAGGTCACGTTGTATTACCATTATTAAAAGAAGAGTTTGTTGCTAGCGGGATGATTGAAAATGATATTTTTTTGGCAGGTTATGGAGCGTCACAGGCAATACCGGGGCCCTTATTTACATTTTCATCCTATCTAGGAATTTTTTTTAATAGTGAACTTAATACTTTGTTAACAAGTATGTTTTGCTTATTTTTTATTTTCCTACCGTCTTTTCTTTTACTTTTAGGCACTTTATCTATATGGAATGAATTAAGAAAAATTAGTTATATTGTTAACATTTTTAAAGGCGTTAACGCAAGTGTCATAGGATTACTGATTGCAGCTTTATATGATCCTATTATCATTTCTAGTCTAAAAAATTATTATGATTTTATTCTTATTTTAATTTCATTTTTAATTTTATTTTTTACTAAAATACCACAATGGGCAGTTGTTTTTTTTCTTTCATTTTGTGGTTGGATATTTACATATGTCTAATTTAGTCCTCAATTTGAATTATTTTATCACCTTTTCTAATTATACCACCTTTAACAATTGAGCAATTAAGGCCAGATCTATTATATAATGGTAGAACAAGCGGTTTTTTGAGAAGATCAGCAAGATATTTACATGGGAAGTTAAGCCTCCCACCAAGTAAAATAACATCACCAATTTTAAACTTTTTACCAACTAGATAATTAAGTGGCACACCAGAAGTTGTTAAATTTCTTCTATGTTCGATTGGTTTCAATATAATAGGTTTTTCTTGAAGAGGTGGTTGATTAACTGCCAATGCCTCTAAAACTTCATTTTCTATTAAAGTTACGTCTCTTATGTCTGGTTTTGGTGAATATGTGCCTGTTTGGTTATAGTAACGATCATTGATAATACCTTTGCCTTCAACTAATTCGGCTTCTTCTAATTCCACCATGTTAGCGGAAGCATTAGGAGCTATATGTATATGAAGTAAAGACCCACTATTCCATTTCATAAACTATTCCTCTAATTTAATTATGTTTAATATCATATGTTAATTCAAAATCTTTTAAAATAAATTTTGACAAATTTTTAAATTAACTTTAAAAAATTTCAACTATTGTCTGAGGTAATTAACATGGAAGAAAAAAATATTACTGTAATTTCTGATCAAGCTAACGATGCCAATTCTACCCTTGCAGGAAGCTCAATGACAAAAGCTGGAAGATTGGCTATGGAATTGTCGCACGAGAAAAAAAGACTTAAGCAAGAATTAGAAGAACTTCAGACGGAGTACGATGAAATTAAACCTACAACCCCAACAGGTACAACTGATTGGTATGTTAAATGGATTTCTATGCTTTTAGCGGTTGCTGGTATTTTCTTAATAAGTGCCTCTTATACACTTTATGGGCAGATGGCATATGTGGTTAGTTGTATTGGTTGGATTTATGTAGGAATGCAGTGGGGGGATAGAGCTATTATGATTGGCTCATCTATAAGTTGTACTGCAATAGCAATGAATTTAGTTAATTCATTTACTTAAACTTAATTTTTTTTTTTGTTTTGAAAAAGAAACTTTTTAAAGAAAATTGACGATTATTATTATTTTTACTGAGATAACTTATTATTAAAATTGTGAATAAAATTATTATTATAGTAGTTGCAACAAAACTTAATTGACCTTCACTTATTAAGTATGCTAACGCAAATGGAAGTAAGAAACATAATGTTAAAATGAAAAATTTCATTTTTTGATAATAGTATTTTTTTTAAAAGAAAAAAACTTTTGATTATCTATCTGATTTACATCTGAAAACATCAGCAGTTACTTTTGATATTAGATTAGTCTGTTTCATAAATTCATAACGCACTTTCAAACTATTCTTAACATCAATTTCTTTATTAGCGTAAATTATTTCTTTATTTTCGGCTAAATCATAAATTCCTATAGCATTACCACCCATAGTAGCTGCTCTTTTTTTAAGTTCGTACATTAATTCATCATAACTTAAACTACCAAGCACGCTAACTCTAATTACACTAATACAATTAGGATTACCTTTTAGAAATTTGCTAGATGAAAAATTAATTTTTTCAAATTTATTGGTATAGTTTATGGCTTTATTTAATAAGGAAACATTAGAATTGTTTACATTTTTACCAGCAATAAGGTCATCAATTGATTCTGTTTGATTTGGAATTTTTACAAGACTTTGACCATAATTACTTATGGTTGATGTTTGACGAAAACATCCAGACAAAAAAATAAATAGTAGTATTAAAAGAAATAATTTCATTATTAGCTGTTCCGAAAATATCTATACTTAATTATAACGTCCTATAAATTAGAATATTTAATTATATTTATAATAATAAAATAATTTCATTTATGAAAAAGCTAATTTGTCATAAATATATCATAACGTATAGTTTTTCCTAAAATCTGGTGAGAGCATTTTCTAATCTCTCTAATTGGATCAGCATATCTAGGTTGTTTCAAAACCACCCTGTTTTTTGCACAATTTAAAGCAACCTTTAAAAGTTCAACAGAATCAGAATCAGGGCCTACAATCTCTCTAACTAACCTCATATTATTTTTAACAAGAGCCGTTTTCTTTCTATCTTTATACATAGTATCGATCATAATAACTTCAGGAGACAGTTTTGGTAAAATATCCTTAGAGTCTCCAAATAATAAATCCATTCTATTTATTATTTTTTCAATTTCACCTCCAAATGATACTCCTTCATTAATACCATTTTGAAGTATTTCATGCATTTTCTCTGATCGCTCAATTAATGTTACTTTGGCTCCAAGAGAGGCTAGAATAAATGAGTCGTAACCTAGTCCAGCCGTTGCATCTATTATATTTCTATTTTTATTAGACTTCATACCAACAGCTCTAGCAAGGTTTTGGCCTCTACCTTTGCCGTATTTTAATCTATGTAAAATTGGACCTTCAACAAAAGAACATTTTAAAATTTAATTAATCTCCATTGGTAATGTTTGATCAATAGCTGCCCATTCATGAAGTGAATTATCATAAATTGTAATATTTTCAAAACCTAATTGATACAATACAAATGCCTCTAAAGATGCGGCAATACCACCACCGCAATAATTTAAAACACAACTATCTCTAGATATGGTATTTTTTTGAAAAATTTTTAATAATTCATCAAATTTTTTAAATTTTCCTGTTTCATCATCAAGTAATTCATGAAATGGTATATTAATACTTGTTGGAATTCTGCCAGCTCTTCCATATCTCGGATTTTCACCATTATGGATATCGGCAGTCAATGAATTTAATATTATAAACTTTGGATTATCTATGGCTTCAAAGACTGCATCTTTATTTACAAAAATATTATTTCTTGGTGAAAAAACAAAATCAGATTCTGAGAAATTTAAATTACCTTTTGAAGTAGGTAAGTTTTTTTTTTGCCATTGATTAAATCCACCATCTAATATGCTTGCTTGATCAAATCCAACCGCTCTTAACATCCACCAAATACGTGCAGACCATTGTGCTCCATTCCTTGAATAAAGAATTACATGATAATCACTTCCAATTCCCTGTTTTTTAAAACTATCTGCGAGAATTTCAAGTTTAGGTAGGGTAAACCTATACGGACTTGTTTTATCGGATAGATCTAAATGAAGGTCTAAAAAACTAGAATTCATAATATTACAAAATTCATAATTTTCTCTACCACTCTCTACAATGTAGGGTAAGGTAGGGTCATTATCTCTATAATGTAGATAAGTTGTACAATCATATATTCTTATATTTTCGTTGTTAAGATTTTTACTTAACCATTCACAGCTAACAATTGCTTCGGGATTTCTCCAAGTATCTAATTTCATAATTTTTATTTTTCTATTTTAAAAAGACTTTATCAAGGTTCCAAATATACACTACCTCCACCACTTCTAGATTCTAACATATTATGAGCTAAGTTAGCATCTTTAAGTTTAAAAGGCTGAAATTCTGGTAATGTAATTTTATTATCTTTAAATGTTTGAAAAACTGAATTAGCCATTCTTTTGTATAAGGCTGAGTCAGAAATATAATCAAATAAAATAGGTCTCGAAATCGTAAGTGATTTACTGGCTAAAATAGACATTGAAATTGGATCTATTGGTCCAGATGATTGTCCAAAATTTATTAAATGTCCACAAACTTTAATGCTCTTTAGAGAATTTTCAAATGTATCTTTGCCAACAGAATCAAAAACTTTATCTACACCTTTCCCACTTGTAAGTTCCATTATTTTTTCTATAAAATCTTTTTGATGATAAGTAAGTGTATGATCACATCCATAAGACTTTGCCATAGAAATTTTTTCATTACTTCCAACAGTTCCAATGACAACAGCTCCCTTTGATTTTGCCCATTGAGAAAAAATTCTTCCAACACCCCCTGTAGCCGCAGTAATCAAGACAGTATCAGAAGTATTTAATTTAGTAACTTGATCTATTAACATTTGTACTGTAATTGCTCTTGAAAAATTTGTTGCCATTATTTCATCTGATATAAAATTAGGAATCTTAATAGCTAGATTTTTATCTAAAATTCTGTGGCTTGAGTATGCTCCATAATTTTTTGTAATATATCCTACTTTATCTCCTTTTTTAAAGTCATCTATACCTGCTCCTATCTCTTCTATTATGCCAACAGCTTCAAGGCCTGGTATTCCAGGTAACTCAAGTGTTTGATAAAGTCCAGATCTTACGTAAATATCATGAAAATGAACTCCTATTGCAGTTTGTTTTATAAGCAATTCGTTTGTTTTTGGCTTTTCAATTACAATATCTTCTAACTGTAGAACACTAGATTTACCGTATTCTCTTAACACTATCGCTTTTGCCATCTTAACCTCTATGTTTTAAATACATTTATTAATTAATATAAATAAAAATCAAATAATTTTCCTAAGTTAAATTATTAAATATTTGAAATCCTAATAATCATTAATAAAATTAAATCATAATCGTAGGCTTAGGAGAAAATTATGGCAATAACAAGAATTACGGTACGCACATTTCAAAATGAACAACATGCCGAGTTATTTTTAATGTTTGGTAAAAATATTCTTGAGAAGTCAATTCAAAGCAAGTTCAAAATCAACATGTCTATTATTCAAAATCAAGAAAATAAAAATCAAGTAACAAGTATTTGGACATATGATGACGAAAAACATCTTAAAGAAGTTAGATCTTTCTTATCCAAACATAGCTCTATGCCAAATTCGTTGGCACCTAGAGAAATAGTATACTCAGGTGAAGTTGTTATGAGTTCAAAGGAATAATTAAATCTAAAATTATTATAAAAATTTTATACTCATTAAAATAAGACTTATTAATGATACTGCCCATATACCAGTTCTTAAGTAATCAATACCTAAAACATATACAGGAATATAAATAGCTCTAGCAATTAACCATAATAATGCCAGTGATGTATTATCCACATCTTTTGTAATAGATAAAAGAACTACACCAATAAAAATTGGAAATGTTTCAAAAAGATTTTTTAGAGCTCTGTTAGCTCTATTTTCATAGATTGATGTGTCTAAATTTTTGTCTCTTGAAGAAAACAAATAAGACACCTTTGTATTTTTTGAATTCAAACCAATAAGAACAGGTGCCGTTATTTGAATTAAGACTAATAAAAAAGAAAGTATGATAATATGTTCTAGTGTCATTTTTGTCTCCAGGTTATTATTGTTTTGACTGATAAAGTTTCAATTTATTAATAAGTACATTTATGTATTCCTTAGATTCAGATAATTCAATTTTTAGTCTTTTGTTTTGTTCTTCAAGAAAATAATTTTGTCTTTTAAGCCATTCATCTTGACTGATTTCTTTTGGATATTCTCTTCTGGTCATTTTTTCTCTAATAAAAATATATTAAATCTCTGAAAACTAATTATCTCTTTTAAATTCATCTGTTTCTTCATTTGGATTTTTAGTGAGGTAGACTCCAAAGCAGAAGCCACCAATTGCAAAAAAATTTATTACAAAATTAGGTTCAACTACATCTATCCATCTTAATATGCCCCATATCAATGCAGATGCAACAATAATCCAACCAATAATTTGTTTTTTCATTTTTTCCCTACTAGATTTATATTTTATTAAATCTAAATGTTGTTAAATATTTTATTACTAATAAAATTAACATATTTTTATTATAAAACTTAATTTACTTATTTAGTATGAATATTTTTAAATTTATATTTCTATTTTTTATTTTAACCCAAGAAGCTGTAGGTAATATTATATTTAAAGACAATTTTGACAAACCAGACGAGTGGAAATTTATTACTGATCAGGTAATGGGCGGTGTCTCCACTGGCAAAGTTGAGTTTTTAAATGTTAATAATAATTTTTATGCTCGAATGAGAGGAAATGTATCTACAGAAAACAAGGGAGGTTTCATTCAGGTTAGAAGAAAACTCGAAAAATTAAATTTAGAGGGTTCTAAATTTATTGAAATAGTTGCAAAAGGTAATAATCAAAATTATTTCATTCATTTAAGAACTTCAGGAACTTTTTTGCCGTGGCAATATTACCAAATAAGTTTTAAGGTTCTTAATAGTTTTGAAACATTTAAATTACCAATTAGTGAATTCAAACGTTCAAGTATGTTTTTATCCAAACGCATAAATCCCAAAAATATTACTTCCATAGGTATTGTTGCATTTGGCAGAGATCATTCTGCAGATATTTATATTAAAGAAATAAATTTTATAAACTAGTATATTCAAATTTTATTTGAGCAACGTAGCTCTTTTGAATTCAACGTGTTTCGGTCTTATTGTAAAAAATCGAGAAATTCTATGTTGTTCTAATGCTTCATTAATTATGCTTTGAAGATCGCCTAACTCTCCCTCTATAGGTTGACTGTTCCATTCTCTATTATCTACCAAAAGTGTTATAATGTATTTTTGTTTTTTATTAATCATAGTTATCTAATTCTTGATAATAATAACCATATGAATCTAAGAGATACAAAATTTCTTATAACTCCAATAACATAAGTAAATGCAGCTGCCTTAAGAATTGATTGACAAGCACCATGATACTCTTTTGGTACTTTACTTTTAATTATTGGCAAAGCTCTATTAAAACTGGCATCTAATTCTACTTCCAAGGTTATTAAATGTATTATTATTCCAATCGTTAGTGATAATAAAACGATTATTAAACAAACTTTTATTAGTGAATACGAACCAGTTGCAAAGATTGTAGGTATACCCATTAGTAATAATCCACTACCTAACTGCGAAATCCATGCTGTATTTTTTACTAGATTTGTCCTCTGCTCCAGTGGTTTGTATTTTTCATTATGTTGAATTGCATGACCAATTTCGTGGCAGACGATTGAAATTGCAGTAAGACTCTTTCTAGAAAGACGATTTTCTGAAACTTTTACTTTTTTTTCCTTAAGGTCGTAATGGTCAATACTCAGAGATTTTTCTATTGTAACATCTTTTAACCCAAGTTCATTTAGAATGATTTTACCAAACTCCAATCCAGTAAAAGGCATATTAACTAAAATTTTGTCATTTTTAGTAAACACGTAATTTAGCCAAATCATCGGGGCAATGGATAGTATTAAAAATATTATTAGATAAAATATCATTTTATACAAACTGGCTAATTTAGTTATTATGATATATGATTATTTGGTATTTTTTTTGTTTTATTCAACTATTAATACGTAATTATTAATTACATTTACTTGTCTGCTCTAATTTTTCTTTTTTTCTCATAGGCATTTTATCTATAATATTATAGATTTTTTTTAATAATGAGATATCTGATGAATATGATTTTATCTGACCGTCATAGCCAATTAACCACATTCCATATTTATTTTCAAATTTGTCAGAAATGTTATATTTTTTAATTTCGTCTCCAACTATTCTAATGTAAAGTAAATTTCTATTATCATTTTCACAGTTATTTTCTCTAAAAAAATTGTCGGTTTCATTGATGAAATAGACGTATTTAGATTTTGAAATAAAAAGGACTATCCTTTTTTTCCAAACAAAAGAATTGATATAGTCTTCTAAAATTATTTTTTCAGAAGCATTACACATTGAAATAAATATGATTGAAATCATTAAAAAAGTAGAAAATTTTTTCATCTTTAATTTATATATTTTATTCAGTTAGATTAACAGATGTTTCTACCCATTTTAAAAAATCTTTATGTCCCTTAGAGACATCAATTTTAAGAATACATGGGGTTTCGTATACATGATTTTTAATGATTAATTTTTCAAGTTTATCATATTTATTAACTAATGTTTTTAAAAGTAAAACTGTTTCCTTTTCTAATTTAACTTCTCCTTTCCATTCAAACATGGAATGAGATTCTGGAAAGATATTTGCACACGCAATTAATTTTTCTTTTATGGCAAGTTCAGCTATCAATTCAGCTTGCTCAAAATTTTCAACTGTTACATAAACAAAGCAAAAATCACATTTCGTCATAAAGAAAGTTTAAACTAATTTTTACTTAATCGCAAAGAGTAGATAAATGTTAAAGTTGTAATTTATTTTAACCACCTACATGTGTTATTATATTTTATGAAAAAAGAAAATGATAAGCTTAATAAATTTAAAGCGGACGGAAAACTAAAATCCAAGAAACGTGATTTGTTTGATTCTTATTTAAAAAAAACTAATAACATTGATGATAAAATTGCTTTAATAAAATTTAAGTATAAAGACGATAATGAACAACTCATTAAAAGTATTAAAAATTTAATGAAAAAAGATTAGGTCAATATATATTTATTATTATACATATATATACATATTATGCATAAATATTGATATCTTTTAAAGTTCCTAATCTTCTTCAGATATCTTCAGTTGGGTAACATAAATAGAATAGCAAAATCCAAAGATAGCAGCAGCGTCTACCCAATTAAAAGTTTCATCTGATCCGCCAATAACTCTGTAAATTCCGTATACAAAACAAACAATTCCAAGTAACCAACTTTGAGCATATTTAAAATCCATATTAATCTCTTATTTTTTCAACTGTTTTATCCAATGTTTATGGTAGATCTATTTTAAATGTATGTTCTTTAAATTTGGAGGATAAATCTTCAACATCAATAATGTCCATACTAAAAATATAAAATATAAAAATATAAAAAATTTAGTTGGGAAGTCCCAATATATAATTTTTTCAATCCAAAAAGAAATAAATGATTTACTATTACTCATTCCTCGAAGATTATTTTCGATAGAAGTTAAAGGACAAGTTATTCCAACAAGAGTTTCGAATGTCACTAAAAACATTAAGCCGCAATGAAATAACCTTAATTTAAGGCTTTTGATCCAACTCCAATCATAATAATAACCTATTGGTATCAAAAAAAATCCAACAGTAATAAAAATCACAATAAAAAAATGTAATATTAAGACAATATCAGCAAGCAAAAATCAATCCTTAATAAAATATAAAATTTGATAATAAAATTTATGTTAAAAAAAATTAAGTTAAATTTTATTTATCAGTTTTGAGTAGAATAAGTTATTCTATTTTGATGTGTGGTAGGTTTGTTATTTCGTCAAAAAATGCATTTAATTTAGAATATGACATTTCGTATAATGTATGTCCGTCACAATTAGTACCAGTAAAAACTCAAGAAAAATCTCAGTTAATGAAATGGTCATATTCACCATTGTGGAAACAAGATATGAACCTAATTAATTGTCGTTCTGAAACTATGAATGAAAAACCATCATTTAAAGATGCTAAGAGATGTATAATTTTTAACAACGGATGGTATGAGTGGCAAACAAAAGATAATAAAAAAATACCTTATTATCATTATTCCCAAACCAGTTATTTTGCTGGTCTATATAATGAAATAGGTTGTTTAATCTTGACTAGAAATTCAATAGATCAAATAAATCATATACACCACAGACAACCTGTTTTATTAGAAGAATATGAAATTTCACCATTTCTCTTGGGAAAAGATATTTTTGAAAGTAAAGCAAACAATAATATAAATTTTTATCGTGTTTCTACAGATGTTAATAATCCAAAAAACAATAATTCATCATTGACAAATATGTATGAACTGTAAGGAATAAAAATAATTTAAAAAATATTTAATTTTAAAATATAACTTGAAAAAATTTTGTTATTACATTATGAAATATTTTATGTGTATTGGATCTACAACAAGTTTTTTTTCTACTTTTATTTTAGCTTTAGCTTCATTTGTGTGTATTTGGAATTACTCTAAAATTAAAAACTACATAATAAAAATTTTGTCTAAGCATTTTTCAAAAAAACCAAAATTACAGTAAAAAAAAACTTAATAAATGTTAAAAATAATCATTTTTTTTGTTATTATTTTTTTGGTTGCTTACTTTGTATTAAATTTATTAACCTCTAAGAGAGAAAATAGTAGTGCTAGGCACGTAATTCCAATAATTTTTACATTATCAATTTTAATAATTATATTCTTTATTTTGCCAAGATTTGGAATTAACCCAGTTGCATTATTTCAAACTATTTCATCTAAAATAATTCCATTTCTTTCAATGATAAGAGGAATTATCAGCTAAAATTGAATTAGAATTTTTATTCAGATTTTACTACTAACTTTTTTATTATTTTTGAAATAACCAGAGTAATCTTCATATAAAAAACCAGATGCAGAAAAATATTCCCAATAGCCTTGCTTTTTTCCGTTTTTATAATTCCCTTGATATTTTAATTGTCCATTATAATGGTAAGCAATCCAATTCCCTAATTTTTTTCCATTCTTAAATTGTCCTTTATAGTTAATTGTACCATTGTCAAATAGACGTATCCATGAACCTTCTTCAAGATCATTTTTATATTGACCTTTTTCTATTAAATGACCTTCTTTGTTGTAGGTAATCCAGGCACCGTTTTTTCTTCCATTTTTATAATTAGATACCGAAAATAATTGTCCATTAGTATAATATCTAACCCATGTCCCTTCTTTCTTTCCATTTGTAATTAGTCCTTTAATATTACCACTTACTTTTCCACTAAAAGGAATTTTGGTATTTTTTTTATAATAAATTCCTTTTTTCCAAATTAAATGGCCCATCGTTTCACTGTGAACAGAATGAGTTATAAAAAAAATTAAAAATGTAAAAAAAATCATCCAAAAGAATTTTATATAAACTGAAATCATTATTTAAATCCATTCATCATTAGGAGCTGTCAAATCTCCTTTTATGTTGCCTGTATTTAATACTCCTTTTGGTTCTACTAACATAACTTGACACTCGTCTTCTGAAGTTGGTTTATGATCTACCCCTTTAGGTACTACTATCATTTCACCCTCATTAACCTCTATGATTTCTGAGTCAAATTCTATTTTCATACTACCTCTAATTACTATAAAAACCTCATCTGTATCTGGATGATGATGTTTAATAAATTCACCTTTTATTTTAACTAGTTTGAATTGATAATCATTCATCTCAGATATTACTTTTGGAGACCAGTAATCATCAAATTTATTGAATTTAGAATATATATTTATAGGTTTTGTCATATTGGTAATTTAAGCAAATATAAAATTAGAGGTAAAGATTATTCAATATTTTTTTAATTAGGATTAAAAAATACTTCTTTCTTTTTTGGATTTCAATAAACCGATTGAAACAAACTTTCCAGATTTTGATTTAAAAGTTTTTTTAAAGGTTTTGCTGCACTCTAATGCACATCTGGCACATAGAGAAAAACAATCTTTGTCATTTTTCTCGTACTTACAATTAAATAACTTTTTAAAAGAAAGTTTACACCTTGAACAATAATGATATTTCATAAACACATAAGATTTAAATATTTGTTTTAAATTTCTTTTTTTTCTTCATTACCAAAAATATAGTAAGATCCGATAGACCCTACTATAATAGCTATAATTAATTCTGTATAACCTTTCAAAACTAAAGTTTGTACAAGCAACCAAGGAATTATTATTAGAACGCCTAAAGGAAAAATAATTAATATTTTAATTTTCCAATCAATGTGTTGCTTACAAAGTTTTACATATTTAAAAATCCATCTTATCAACCCAAAAATTAAAACTCCTAAAATTATAAACATACAAAAAATAAATATTTTAAAAATTATATTTTCCATAATTTTATCTATTTTGATTCATAAAATGGAAGTAGCATTTTCTTTAGGTGCAACTTACACTTGATTAAAGATTTAATATTTTGGAATTGAGATCTAAAATTTTTACCATTTAGATGTTGATAATATCTTATGCAATTACCACAAAGAAATATCCAATTTTTTTCAGCAAAGGTTTTTTTACAACTCCAAACAATTTTATATGGATCAAAACACTCTTTACAAAAACTATTTAATTTAAACATTTTCACGAACTCCAATGATTAATCCAATATGACATTGTTGGAAAAAAAACAAAAAGTACGAATAAAATTATTAATATAATTCCTAATTTATTCATATGTCATCCTAAACTTAAAAAATATTTTTGACGATTTATTTAATACATAATTTAACCTGGCAGATATATTTTAAACTTAAAAGAATTATTATTGATAAGGATTCTTGTTTTAATTTATTTGTATTTTCTAAGTTATATTAAGTGGAGAGTTCATTCAGCTAATTTTTTTAATTCTGAATAGGTTCTATCATTTGTGCTTTTGGTTTTGTCTTTTGAAATGAATCTCTAATTTCATGAGTTTTCCAATATTTGTCTAAATTTTTATGCCTTTTTCTCCAGTCAAATTTTGGAAATCTGAGATCGATATATTCCAAACAAGAAAAACAACTTATATCAGCTATACTAAAATTATTTCCAACAAAAAATTCTTTTTCTTTTAGATGATTTGATAAGTATTCTATTCCTTCAAAAATTTTTTTCTCTTGTCTATTAATCCAATTTTTACTTCTTAAATCTTTATTTCTTGAGTTTTCAAGAAAAACTAGAACTATTGAATCACAAACTCCATCAGCAACGGCTTCTACTAATTTTGCGGAAACGTTTTCTTGAAATGAACTAGGATATAAAGGAGGATTTGGTTTTAAATAATCTAAATATTCATTTATAACTTTACTATCAAATATAGGTTCATGATCTTTTAAAAGAAGAATAGGAATTTTGCCAAGAGGGTTAATACCTGTAGTAATGGTGTTTTTATTCCATGGTATATCAATAATTTCCTCATATTTAATTTTTTTTTCGAGTAAAGCTATACGTACCTTACGAGCAAATGGGCTTGGAGTAGCAATAATTAATTTCATAATTATATCCTAATTAAATAATTTTTAATGGTAAATATTATTCATTACGATATTATTAAAAATTTAAATTAGTTTAAACACTAATATCTTTTATAAAACGACTGTCTTAAATATAGAAATTAGCCATTTTTTCCATTCATTATTATTTTTAGGTTTGGCAACAAACTCTTGGCCTCTTCCAACAATATCAACTGTATTTTCTCTCCATCTATTTAAATTTTTATGATATGTCATTCCACAACCATTATGTTTGGGGTTTAACCATTTAGGACAAATCCATCTCGATTTTTTTATAGAAGGGTCATGGCTTAAATTTGTCAATTGAGTAGCTCTAAATTTTCCAAATCCTGGATAATTTTGTAAACCAAAGCCTTCTAATTTTGATTTTGCTACATATAGAGTGTTATTTTTTGGCCATTTACCTATTGTGTGTGGATGTGAATTAGGATTTGGATTCCCCTTTAAATACCAACTTGGATCATCTCCTAATTTTATTATTCTACCAATTTGAAACCAACCAAAAATTCTGTAGTGACCAGGGTCTGTTTTATCAAATAAAATTTTTTTTTCGTTTATTATAGTTTCTCTAAACCATCCCCAAAAGAGAAATAAATCACCCTTTCCAACATTATTATTTTCTAGATGAGTTTGTGCAGCGCCAACTTGTCCAAAGTGACCAGTTACTAAGTTTGGGTCATGGTGGCAAGTGTCTGTAGGTCTGATTTTATTTTTTGACAACTGCTTTACATCTTTTCCTAAATTTAGGTGATTGTATGTAGTTAATGTATTTTTTTTATAGGGTATTGGAAGGCTTTGAAGATTTTTACCTCTTTTTATACTTGGAATTCCACCTGCAGTACTATCAAAACCTTTTCTACTAAATATAATTTTCATAATTTATAACATTAATCAAAATAGTTATAAAAGTTAAAGAGTTTTCAATTAATTTTGATTTAAGCTTATATAAATTACTAAGGTTATTGTTAGGATGAAAAAATGTATAATTAATTTTGATTTTAATTTAAATTAATCACTAGAGTTATTAGATGATTGTTTAGTTGAGGATTTAATTAAATGAACATTATCTTTAAAATTATACTTAGCTTATTTTTGTCCTTTTGTTGTATAAATTTAGCTATAGGAGGTAACTGGAACAAATCTCAAAAAAAAGGTGTTGATCAGGGTAAAATATATAAGGACGAAGATTGGTCACATTCTTTTTACGCTAATGCAGGGTTTCCTTCAAATTCTAAAGATAAGTGGAATGCTCGTTGGTTAGAAGAAGATAAAAATAGGTTTTTAAGGTTTAGGTTATTTAATGGTCAAATAGGTACTAGTCGAAGTGATAATAAAAGAAGAAACAGAGCTCCGTATTGGGAAAGAGCCGAATTAGCAATCAAAAAATCTTATAATATAAGTTATTATAAAGCTTATGAAATTGAATTTAAAGTTAGATTTGTAAAAGGTTTTACTAATTACAGAGAAACGTTTTTTCAATATCATAACAGTGTAAAGGGATGTGTTACTTCAAAAAGACCACCAATTATGCTAAAATTCCAAGATAATATTTTATATATGTTTTATGCTCTAAACAAAGATTCAGCTAATCATCTTACTTTCTACCCTGAAATTAATGTAACTAACATTTATAATAAATGGGTTAAATTCAAATTAATTGTAACACCGACAAAATTTCAAGATGTATATAAAGGTGGATTAGATATTGTTTTATTTTATGATGATGAAGAATTGTGGTCACAATCTATGATTTGGACTTCAAAATGTGGTAAACCATTGATTAAATTTGGGATTTATAGACCGGGTAATGAAAAAGAAGTTTTAGAAACTTCCATTATTGATTATGATTATATAAAAATTAAAGAAATTAAAAATTAAATTAAGATTATAATTAGGATGAAAAATGTATTTTAAATATCTATTAATTTTTTGTTCTCTGATTTTCCCATCGAAAATATTTGCTTACAGTTTTGATCAAAAAACAAGTGATAAAGAAATTACAAAGTTTTATGATTTTTCAAAAATGCCAAATTATTATCCTCATAAATATAATACCACCAAGAAAGCAGCTATAATTGAAAATGAGACATTAAAGATAACTATTGAACCTGGAATGAGAGGTTCATCAAGTGATGTTAAATATCAACGAACTGAAAGAGCTGAACTAGGTTTCAGAACTCCAATAAATGGTACAACATACTATTCTTTTAAATTCAGAACTCCTAAGGAAGGATTTAAAACAGTGGATGAAAAATTTGAAGAAGTAAGAACAATGATAGCTCAGTTTAAATCCATTCCAGATCGTGGTGGAGCACAGCCAGCAATGGCAGTTCACATCGATAATTATGGACGAGCATATTGCACTCATTTCATCAAAAAAGATACACCAAAAAAATATAAACGTTATCGAGCTTACAGTCTTTATGATCTATTCAAAATAGATTTAGCTGACGGTGAATGGCATAAAATTGAGATGACTTACAGACCATCAAACACAAAAGGTTATTGTAAAATTGTAATTGATGGTAAAACAATCCTTGAAAAAAAAAAGTTAGACAATATTCCATTTAAAAAAATAAAAGCTGTTAAACCAAGAATTGGTATTTACAGAGACAACCTTAATTATTCGCAGATAGTTTATTTTGATGATTTAACAATTAAATTTACTCCAGAGTAAATTTTTCTACTAGAATAACATATTCAATGTAGCCCCATATGTTGCCCCATTTTTATGGTAAAAAAACCACCAAAAGTCAGTTACAAGTTAAATTAGAATTTTTGAATGTGAGAGTGACATTGAATGTGGTGCGCTCGAGAGGATTCGAACCCCTGACCCCTAGATTCGTAGTCTAGTGCTCTATCCAGCTGAGCTACGAGCGCACGTTATTGAATTATTAATAATAGTTATCTTCATAAAAAAATTATAATCAAGTAAGAAAATAAATATTATGTTTTTGTTAAATTTAGTGTAGAAAATATTAAGTTAACTTTTATATATAATACATGAGTAATACAAATACATATGAAAAATCTTTCCCAGTGTCTTGGGAAGAAATTCACAGAAATAGCAAAGCTTTAGCTTGGCGTTTATCTGAATTGAAGCCTTATAAAGGAATAATTGCTGTTACTAGAGGAGGACTAGTGCCCGCGGCCATAGTAGCAAGAGAATTAGATATAAGATTAATCGATACCTTTTGTGTTTTATCTTATAGTCAAAAAACAAAGGGTGATGTGAAAGTTTTAAAAGAATCTAGTATAGCAAACAGTGGCGAAGGTTGGCTAATAGTTGATGATCTTGTAGATACTGGTGAAACTATTAAAGCTATAAGATCAAGTTTACCTAATGCTCATTATGCAACAGTATATGCTAAGCCAAGTGGTAGGGAACAGGTTGATACATTTATAACAGAAGTTTCTCAAGATACATGGATATATTTTCCTTGGGATATGGAAATGAAGCCAGCTCCTACGATTTCTGAGCGTACACAAAAATAATCATATTGACTAACTGATGCAAAGTGTCTAAAAACACATAAATTGATTTAAGAGGCTGTATTTAATACAGGAATATTATGAAACGTACATTTCAACCTAGTAATTTAGTGAGAAAAAGAAGACATGGTTATAGATCCAGAATGTCTACTGTAGGCGGTAGAAATGTAATTCGTAGTAGAAGAGCAAAAGGAAGAAAAAAACTCTCTGCTTAAATCTTCTTAATTATTTCTATATCTTGTTTGTTAAGTTAGATAGCTTATGAGATGGTAAAATGAAACTTGTAACTTTAAAGAAGAGAAGAGATTTTGTTTTATCAAATAAGCATGGGTTAAAAGTACATAACAAAAATTTCATTTTACAAGAGTATTATAACCCCAATATATCAGATCAAGGGCTTATGTTTGGTTTCACAGCAACTAAAAGAATTGGTAATGCAGTAAAAAGAAATAGGGCAAAGAGAAGAATGAGGGCATTAATCTCAAGATTGTTAAAAGAAGATAATATTTTGTTTAAAGAAAAATATAGTTATGTTTTAATAGCAAAACAGTCAATTTTAAAGGCTTCCTTTTTTGAGATGCACAATCAATTGAAACAATTTTTGAGTAGATTATGATGAAAAGATTTTTGACATTATCCTCAATTAAATTAATTGATGCTTACAAATATATTATTTCACCATTCTTAGGAAATAACTGTAGATACTTGCCCACTTGTTCTGAATACACAAAAGATTCGATTATTAAGTTTGGTTTAAAAAAAGGAATTTGGTTAGGTTTTAAAAGAATTATTAGATGTCATCCATGGGGGAAAAGCGGATATGATCCCATAAAATGAATTATTTAATTCATTTCTTTTAATCAAAGGTACTTTAGGTTAAACAATTAAAAAAATAAGACATGTATTTCTATTAGATATAAATTGAGCGAGAAAAAATGAACCCAGAAACAAGAAATTTAGTTGCAGCAATTTGCTTATCTATGGCTGTGCTTATAGGATATCAAATATTATTTGTTGATCCCAAAAAAGATTTATATCAACAAGAAAAAATTACAAAAGAAAATAATGACACCTCAAACATTCCTTTGCCTGAAAATGTAGGTAATGGAATTATTACATCAGATAATATTGAACCAACTGATCAAAATAAAACAGTACCTAGAATTTCAATGGAAAGTGAAGAGGTATCTGGGTCTATCTCGTTAAGAGGTGCAAGAATTGATGATATTACTTTAACACAGTATCGTGAATCTCTCGATCCTGAGAGCGATATGATTAAATTATTATTAAAGTCTAATGGTAGGACGCCATATTTTATTGAATTTGGATGGAGTAGTCCTGATGGTGTAAAAGTTCCTAATGGTAAAACATTATGGCAGTCATCAAGTAATCTTTTAACTCCTGAAAAAACTGTTACTTTAAATTGGAATAACGGTGAAGGAATTAATTTTTATCAAGATATAAGTATCGACGATACTTTTATGATCACTGTTAACCAAAGGGTTGAAAATAGTTCTGCTAAGTCAGTTACTTTATATCCATATGGTTTAATTAGAAGAGCTGGTGAACCAGAAACAATTGATTTTTTTGTATTGCATGAGGGTCCGCTTGGGGTTTTTGATAAAACATTGTCTGAACAAAGTTATGGTGATTTAACAGAAGCTGGTAAAAAGGGTATTAATATAAAGCCAGATGAAACAGGTGGTTGGATTGGACTGACTGACAAATATTGGATGACAGCTCTATTACCTGATCAAAATCAGAAATACAATTTTACTTTTAGAAAATTAAGTTCAAATGGTGGACAATATCAAACTGATTTCTTAGGAAATGCAGTAACTATTTCTGCAAATTCTAAAGGTGAGTTTTTATCAAGGACATTTGCAGGAGCGAAAAGACTGGCTTTGTTTGATCAATATGAAAAACAATTTAACATCCAACATTTTGACCTAGCCATTGATTTTGGTTGGTTTTATTTTTTAACGAAACCTTTCTTTTATGCTTTATCTTGGGCTAATGATTATTTAGGTAATTTTGGATTAGCAATTTTGGCTATAACAGTAATTGTGAAATTATTATTTTTTCCATTAGCAAATAAATCTTACAAAAGCATGGCTAAAATGAGAGTATTAACTCCTCAGATTCAAAAATTGAGAGAAAGAGTTGGTGACGATCGACAAAAATTAAACCAAGAAATGATGAATCTTTATAAAAAAGAAAAGGTGAATCCTGCGGCAGGGTGTCTCCCAATTTTAGTTCAAATTCCAGTGTTCTTTGCTCTATATAAGGTTTTATTTGTTTCAATTGAAATGAGGCAAACACCCTTTTTTGGTTGGATCAAAGATTTATCTGTTCAAGATCCAACCAGTATTTTTAACCTATTTGGTTTGCTTCCTTATAGTACATCAATCTTACCGGACTTTTTAAATATTGGTATTTGGCCATTATTAATGGGTGTGACAATGTTTTTACAACAAAGGTTAAACCCAACTCCACCGGATCCTATTCAGGCTAAAATATTTGCGTGGATGCCAGTTGCGTTTACATTTTTATTAGCAACGTTCCCTGCTGGTTTAGTTATATATTGGACATGGAATAATCTGCTTTCCATATGTCAGCAATGGGTAATTATGAATAAGATGAATAAAGAATCAAAATAAGTAGGTTAAATTATTGCTATATGATGATCTTGAAATTGAAAAAGCTAGAAAAATATTTTCTGGAGAATGCAAATTTGTAGCTGCAGCTCTTGAAACCAACGCTATACCTTCGGAGGGAGGTAATGAGGTGGCATTTGCAGGAAGATCTAATGTTGGCAAAAGTTCGCTTGTTAATGCTCTTACTAATAGAAAAACATTAGCTAGAACGAGCCAAACACCAGGAAGAACTAGGCAATTAATTTTTTTTGATCTTGTTTATCAAACCCACAGACTTAGGTTAGTTGATTTGCCTGGTTATGGTTATGCAAAAGCACCAAAGAAAGATATACAATCTTGGACATCCCTTACTTTAAAGTATTTAAAAGGAAGGCCAACTCTTAGAACCGTGTGTTTGTTAATTGATAGCAGGCGCGGGATTGGGGATTTAGATAAAACTATAATGAAAGAACTTGATGTGGCAGCAGTAAGTTGGGTTTTAGTTCTAACAAAAATTGATAAATTGAGTGATGAAGAAATCATAAAAGTTAAAGACAACTCGACCAATATTATTTCTAAACATACAGCGGCTTTCCCAGAAATAATGGCCACTTCTAGTTTCAAAAATAACGGTATTAGTTTGCTGAGAACATATTTGGCTAGCTTTGCATAAAAAAGATAAAATAATAATTAATTTCAAAATTATATGATAATAATAGTATAAAAAATTAAGGTGGTTAATGCATTGAAAAAAAATAATGATAAAATTCAATCTGAATGGCTAAAAAAAGCTGATTTTCTAACAGAAACTCTACCTTTCATGAAACGCTATGCAAATAAGATTATTGTTGTAAAGTTTGGTGGAAACGCGATGGGCAAAAAGGAATATGTTAATAGCTTTGCAAAAGATATTGTTTTATTACAACAAGTTGGGATGCTTCCAGTTGTAGTGCATGGAGGTGGACCCCAAATAGGTGAAATGTTATCTAAGCTTCAAATAAAAACTGAGTTTATAAATGGACTTCGAATAACTGATGCTGCAACAATCGATGTTGTTGAAATGGTTCTTAGTGGAGTAACAAATAAGTCAATAGTTTCAGCAATTGCTAATTCTGGAGCAAAATCAGTTGGTATCTCTGGTAAAGATGGAAATTTAATAACAGCTAAAAGACTAATTAAAGTTGACGAAAACTCAGACTCTAATGTGGAAAAAGCAATTGATCTTGGTTATGTAGGTGAACCAGATAAAATTGATCCTCAAGTTATTCATGCTTTAATTAATGAAAAAATGATACCAGTAATTGCTCCTGTTGGGATTGGAAAAGACGGCTTAACTTATAATATAAATGCCGATACAGCAGCTGGTTCTATTTCAGCTGCAATGAAAGCCTCTAGAATGATAATGTTAACTGATGTTGAAGGAGTTCTTGACCAAAATGGAAAGTTGATTCCAGAATTGACAATTTCAGAAGCACAAGAGCTAATAAAAAATAAAATTGTAGTTGGTGGCATGATCCCTAAAATTAAAACGTGCATTGACGCAGTTTTAGGTGGTGCTGAGGCATCTGTAATTATGGATGGAAGAATGCCTCATTCTTTATTATTAGAACTTTTTACAGAACATGGCGTGGGAACTATTATTAGAAAAAGTTCTAATTAGTTTTTATTTTTATGAAATCATTTTTGAATAATATTGATATCAGAGATTTTAATGAAAAATTTGATCATTGGATTTTTGATTTAGATAACACCATTTATGATTTTAATTTAGGTTTGTTCAGAAGAGTATCTTCAAGAATGACAGTTTACATTAAAGATTTTTTTGATTTAAATGAGATTGATGCTCTTACTCTTCAAAGAAATATGTATAAAAAATATGGTTTAACTTTAAGAGGTTTAATGATCGAGAAAAAAATTGACCCAGAGCCATTTCTTGAATTTGTGCACGATGTAGACTTTAGTGAATTGAATGAAGATGTTGCTCTTAAAACATTGTTAGGTAAAATTAAAGGCAAGAAATCAATCTACACTAATGCATCATTTAAGCATGCAAAAAATATATTAATATCAATGGGAATATTTGAAGAATTTGAAATTATTTTTGATATTAAAGATGCAAACTATATAGCCAAACCTGATCTTAATTCTTATCTAATGATGAAAAAAAAACTTGGTCTTAATGATATGAATATTTCAAAAAGTATTTTTTTTGAAGATACTGCTAAAAATTTAAAACCTGCAAGTGAGTTAGGAATGAGTACTGTGTGGCTAGAAAATGATTTTAATAGAAAAGAAGCTAATATTTTAAAAGAATATATTAATTTCACTGGATCAGACTTAAAATCTATTTTAAGTAATATGTTAGAAATTTAAAAGGATAATTAGTTTTAATTTAAAGGAAATATGATGGAAATAGAGAATATTAAATCAGTTATAGAGAGAGTTTTCGATAATAATGAAGATATTAACCCAAATACCACTGGTGAAATTAGAGACTCTATTGAAACTACTTTAAATTACTTAGATCAAGGAAAATTAAGAGTTGCTGAACCATTGGGAAATAGTAAATGGCAGGTAAATCAGTGGTTAAAAAAAGCTGTGTTATTATCTTTTAAGATAAATGATATGGACATAATTTCTGGTGGACCAAAAAGTCAAAATACTGGTCCAGCTAATTGGTGGGACAAGATACCTTCTAAGTTTTCAGGATGGGATAAAGAAGAGTTCAAAAAAGGTAGTTTTAGAGCAGTTCCTGGAAGTATAGTTAGGCATTCTGCTTATATTGCACCTAGTGTTGTATTAATGCCATCATTTGTAAATATCGGTGCCTATGTTGATAGTGGAAGTATGATTGATACTTGGGCTACTGTTGGATCTTGTGCACAGATTGGTAAAAATGTGCATATTTCTGGTGGTGCAGGTATTGGAGGTGTTTTAGAGCCTCTACAAGCAGGACCAGTTATCATTGAGGATAATTGTTTTATAGGAGCAAGATCTGAAGTGGCAGAAGGTGTTGTTGTTGAAACAGGAGCAGTGTTATCAATGGGAGTGTTTATTGGTGCGTCTACTAAAATTATTGATAGAAATACTGGCGAAATATATATAGGCAGAGTACCTGCATATTCTGTTGTAGTTCCGGGTTCTCTACCTGGAAAACCACTATCTGATGGCTCTCAAGGGCCAAGTTTATATTGTGCTGTAATTGTAAAAAAAGTTGATGCTCAGACACGTTCAAAAACATCAGTAAACGAACTATTAAGAGATTAGTTAAGGCCTTATATGTCTAATATTTTAAACCCAGTAGAGTTAACTTCAGCTTTAATTAAGTGTAGAAGTATAACTCCAACATCTGCAGGTTCTATTGACTTAATTATTTCATATTTAGAACCTATGGGGTTTACCTGCACAAAATTGGACTTTGGACAGGGTGATGAAAAGGTTGAAAATTTATATGCAAGACTTGGTTCCTTAGAACCAAATATTTGTTTTGCTGGTCATGTAGATGTAGTTCCCACTGGTGACGAAAAAAGTTGGTCTATAAATCCTTTTGGTGGAGAAATTAAACAAGGAAAAATATGGGGAAGAGGCGCTGCAGACATGAAATCTGGGATAGCAGCGTTTATAGCTGCTGCTTCAGAGTTTATGCAAAGAAACAAAAATTTAGAAGCTTATGGCAGTATTTCCTTTATAATAACTAGTGATGAAGAAGGTAAGGCAATAAACGGTACAAAGAAGGTGGTTGAATGGCTTATAAACAAGTCAGAATTGATTTCAGGTTGTATTGTAGGTGAGCCCACTAATATAGAGCAAATGGGTGACACAATTAAAATTGGTAGAAGAGGAAGTTTTACAGGATTTTTGACTGTAAAAGGTATTCAAGGTCATGTTGGTTATCCTGATTTAGCGGAAAACCCAATAAATTTACTTTTAAAAATGTTAAAGCCTTTTTCAAAAGTATATTTAGATGACGGAACTAACGAATTTCAACCCAGTTCTGTGATGATTACTACAATTGATGTAAATAATGACGCAAGTAATGTAATTCCAAGCGAGGTAAAGGCAAGGTTTAATATAAGATATAATACCTTACATTCTATTGCTTCGCTTAATAAAATGTTAAAAAACCAATTTGACGTAGTTACTAAAAACTACGAGTTCGATTACTTTTGCAATGCTGAGCCTTTTCTTACTAGTGATGAACAACTTAAATCAACACTTCAAAATGCAATTACAAAAGTCGTAAATGTTAATCCCCAAAAATCAACTAGTGGTGGCACTTCAGATGCAAGGTTTATTACAAAATTATGTCCTGTAATAGAGTTTGGTTTGGTAGGAAAAACAATGCATAAAATAGATGAGAATGTTGATGTTGAAGACATAATAAAGTTAACAAATATTTACAACAAATTTTTATATAATTATTTTGGAGTTGAAAAAAATGATTAATTTACCTCCAAATCCTTTTTTGATTAAAGATGGGTTTTTATCTGCTTTTCAATTCATGTCAAAAAAAGGCAACGCTAGCAAATTATTCAACTTAAATCTAAGTGGTTTTTGGGATAGTTGTTGGATAGTTTTTTTTGTAAATGCAGTTATATCAATTTTAGCCTCATACGGAATTAAAGTTAATATTGAAGGTAATATTCAAAGCGGAGTTTTGCCTAGATTACTTTTAATTACTATTATAGACATTTGTATGTTTTCAATTCTAGTTAACACAATTTTTGAAAAAATTGGTAAGGGTGATAAGTTCTATAAATTTATTATACCATTTAACTGGATACAATCTTTTCAGGCAATTTTAATGTTAAGTTTTGCTGTATTAGGTTTAATTTTACCACCATCAATTTTTGTGTTTTTTGGTATTATGGTTGTAATTTGGGTTACTTTTTCTTTATGGCGCATTGGAAAAGAAGAAGTTGGTTTGACTGGTTGGGGAGCCACTGGCATGATTTTTTTATCAGTTATTATTGAAGCAAGTTTAGGAATGTTTTCACGTTCACTTTCAATGACAATTTGATTCAATTATACTAATTGCTTTCATAAATTATTGGCCATTTGTCATCTAGTAAATTATTAGGATATTCTACTTTTTCAAGATATAGACCCTCTGCTGGAGCGGTGGGCCCTGCGAGACTTCTATCTTTGCCTTCAATAATATTTTTTATATTCTTAGGCTCTAACGTTTTGTCACCTACTTTGTAAATTGTTCCTACAATAATTCTTACTTGACTATGTAAAAAACTTTTTGCGGATACATTTATTATAATTTCATCACCTACACATGATAGTGATATTTTGTCTAATGTTCTAATGGGAGATTTGGCTTGACAGTTAATAGTTCTAAAACTTGTAAAATCATGCTCTCCAATTAAGTGTTTAGCTCCTTCTTCCATTAATCGAATATTTAATCTTTTCCTTGAATGCCAAACTTTTCCTTTTTCAATACCAGGTGGTGCGGCACGACACAAAATTCTATACTTATAATGACGTTTTGTTGCACTGAACCTAGCGTTAAACTCTGGTTCAACTTGTTTAGTAGAAACTACTCTAATATTAGATTTCCTTAAATGTGAGTTGAAAGCAGAGATTATATAAAATGGATGTTTATTTGTTAATCTGTGATTTTTTGGAAGATTTATATGAGCCACTTGTCCTAGGGCATGAACTCCAGCATCAGTTCTACCAGAACCTTGAATTTCCAATTCTTGATTAAAAATATTCTTAGCAGCTTCTTCTAAACTTCCTTGAACAGAAATTCCTTCGTTTTGCTTTTGCCAGCCAACCAAGTTACTGCCATCATACTCAATTAGTAAAGCAAATTTAACAGTCTTATTAACTTCCAAATTTTTCACCAATACTTATTTTAGTTCCATTTAGAAAATCTTTGACAGACATGACGTTTTTCCCAGATTTTTGTAGATATTTAATCTCTAACGTTGATTTGTTACCACATGCTACAATTATTTTGTTGTTACATTCAATTATTGTCCCTGGTTCAATTTGATGACTATCTTTACAAAGTTTGGTTTCAACAATTTTAATTTTAACACCAGATAAAAATGTGTATGTGCTTGGGAAAGGATCAAAGGCTCTTACTTTATTAAAAATATTAATCGAGGGCAAACTCCAGTTAATAATAGCCTCATCTTTAACAATTTTCTCTGCATATTTAACACCAGCCTCCTTTTGCTTAATTGGCACAACTTTCCCATCAACATATTCTTTTATAGTCTTCACAAGCATTTCAGCTGTCAAATTAGATAGTTTATCATGTATAGTTCTAGAAGTATCACTATTGTGAATATTTATTGATTTTGAAGATAGTATTGGTCCAGTATCCATACCCTTTTCCATTAACATTACACATGAACCAGTTGTACGATCACCTGCTTCTATAGCTCTTTGTATTGGAGCAGCACCACGCCACCTTGGTAAAAGGCTAGCATGACCATTAATGCAACCAAATTTGGGTGTTAACAAGAATTTTTCAGGTAGAAGCAATCCATATGCAACAACTACAACTAAATCTGGGTTCAGTTTTTTAAATTGAAGAAACACATCATCCTGTTTTAAAATTGAAGGGGTAATGGTTTTTAAATTTAATTCTTTTGCAGTTTTTTCAACTGGTGAAAGTTTTGTTTTCATACCTCTTCCACTAGGGCGAGCAGGTTGTGAATAAACAGCGACTATTTTATAATTTTTCTCAATAAATCTAAGGCTTGGAACAGCAAAATCTGGAGTTCCCATAAATATTATATTCAACTAACCCTCGTTCACATAACATTTTAACTATTAGAGTATTCTTTGATAGCTTTTTTAAGAATTATTTCTCTTTTTAATTTTGATAGATGATCAATAAAAAGAATACCATTTAAATGATCTATTTCATGTTGAATGCAAGTTGCTAACAATCCCTCAGCATCAATGATTTTATCTTTTTTATTTTCATCTATATATTTTACTTTTAAGGATGATGGTCTTTTGATTTTTGCATTATATCCAGGTATGGACAAGCAACCCTCTTCCCTTTCTTCAAGATTTTTACCTAAACTTATTATTTCTGGGTTAATCATTTTAATTGGAAAAGGTTCAAATTGTTCATCCTTTATTTTTTCACTATATTCTTCCTCTGATAGATTTTGAGTTTCAAACTTTGTTTTTCCACAATCCATTACAATTAATCTCTTATCAATTGCAATTTGTGTGGCGGCTAAACCAATACCATTTGCGTGATACATAGTTTCCATCATGTCATCTAGAATGGTTAAAATATTTTCATCAATAACTGTTACGGGTTTAGCAGTAACTTTCAAAAAAGGATTAGGTACTTTAATAATTTCTCTTAGGCTCATTTAGCGGAATCCTTATGTATTTTGTGCTAGTTAATTTAAAAACATTTTGTAATATTATATTATATTAATATGGAGACAAAATGGATTTAAAATATTTAGTTATATTTATCATTTCTTTATTTATACTCTCAATCATAATTTTTTTAATATGTAAATTATATTTTGAAAATAAAAATAAAAATCTTAATAAAACTTTAAATCATGAATTAAACCAAATCACAGAATTAAAAGGAGCAGTTTCTCAATTAAATATTAGCATTGAAGAAAGATTGGGTAACTTTGGGACTTCTATTGGTAATAGTCTGACACAGCAAACTCAAAATACACAAAAATCTCTCATGGAGATGCATGAGAGATTAGCAATTATTGATAGAGCACAAGAGAATATTCATTCATTATCAACTCAGGTAAATGACCTACAAAATATTTTGTCGAATAAACAACTCAGAGGAGCTTTTGGCGAGGTTCAACTTGAAAATATAGTTAAAGACTCACTTCCTCAGAATGCATACCAATTTCAATATACACTACTATCTAATACTAGAGTTGACTGCATTGTAAAAATGCCGCAACCACCTGGTTCAATTTGTATAGATTCGAAATTTCCACTAGAAGATTATAAAAAATTTGCAAATTCTTCAAATGAACAAGAAAAAAAAGATAATTTAAAATCATTTCATAATGCAGTTCAAAAGCATATTAAAGATATTGCCGATAAATATATTTCACCAGGTGAAACAGCAGACTCAGCCATAATGTTTCTTCCTAGTGAATCAATTTATTCAGAAATTAATATTAGATTTCCAAGACTAGTCAATGAAAGTAGAAATAAGAAAGTGTATATGGCAGGTCCTGATAATTTAATGCTTCTTTTGCATACTGTTAGGGCTATATTAAGAGATGCCACGATGAGTCAAACAGCAGGAAAAATACAAATTGAAGTAGATAAGTTAACTAATGATTTAAATTTATTAGCTAATAGAATTTTAAAACTTGATAAACACTTTGACTTGGCAAGAAAAGACTTAGATGAAATCAAGATTTCACATAGAAAAATTGAAGATAGAGGTAATCTAATAACATCTATTGATGTAAGTGATCAAAAAAAATTGACTGAATAAATTATAATTTGTTTCTAGCTTTTAAAGCTTGCGCAATTGTTCCATCGTCTAAAAAGTCTAATTCTCCACCTACTGGTAATCCATGTGCTAATCTTGTGATGCTAATGTTAAATTTACTCAGTATTTCAGCTAAATAATGTGCAGTTGTTTGTCCGTCAAGTGTGGCTGAGATTGCAATAATTATTTCTGTAATAGATTTGTTTTCTAATCTTTTTTCTAAAGAAGCAATATTAAGTTGCTCTGGATTGACGCCATCTATTGCTGACAAAACACCACCTAATATGTGATATTTACCATTATAAACATTTGATCTTTCTAAGGCCCACAAATCTGCAACACTTTCAACAACGCATAACAAGTTTTGATTCCTAGAAGAATCTTTACAAATTTGACAGATTTCATTTTCATCTAAATTACCACATTCAACACAATTTCTTATGTTATTAGCTACTGTGTTCAAATCTTCAATAAGTGGTAATAATAATTTTTCTTTATCTTTTAATAAGTTTAAAATAATCCTTCTGGATGATCTAGGCCCCAAACCAGGTAGTTTTGAAACTTTTTTTATTAGTTTTTCTAAATATTTTTCAGACATTTTAATTTTCCAAATGTTATTTAATTTGATTTTTTATCTTCAATTGAAGTTATCTCAGCCTGAGGGAAATGTTTAAATACTTCTGCAAAATAAGGATTTGTTTTTATTTGTTCTTTCTGCTCATTCAATTTAATATTTTGTTTTTCAACTATAGTTTTTTCTCCCTCTTCTTCAGAATAGGTAACATTCCATTTAGTTTTTGTTATTTTTTCTAAAGTGAAAGATAAGTTTTGTAGAATTTCTTTATCAGATTTGAATTTTAATCTTAGCTTTATACTACGTTCTTCAAAAGATATTAAATGAACATTATTTATTAATTGAGCATGGAGCAGAGACTCTCTGTTTTTTAAAAGTAAATCTAAGATATCTTCAAAAGATTTAGGATTTTTGAAATTTTCTAATTTTTTTTCATTATTAATTGTTATTTCTTTGCTTAATTTATCTTTAGAATGTAATCCGTCAGAAATTTTAGTTTGACCATTCTTTGATTTCTCTTCTTTATAATAAGTTATATTATCCTTAATTATTTTTTTTTGAAAGTTTGGGGTCTCAGAAACTTTAGTTTGTTTATTCTCTGATTGAGCATTAGTTTGCTCTGATATCTTTTCTAAAAATTGACTTGGATCCGGAAGTGATGATCCATAGCATAATTTTATTATCGCCATTGAACCTGCTTGTTGTTCATTGGGGGCATATTTTAATTCTTCAATACTCTTAATTAAAATTTGCCATAATCTGACAAGTTTTGGTAAACCATTTGCAGAAATTTCAGAAATTTTTTTCTGTATGTACTCACTCATATTAGTGTCTGATTTAATAACATTCATTTTTGACGCTAAGTGACTAATTTCTAATAGATTTGATATTATTTGAAGTGGTTGTGCACCATTTTGTAAAATTTCATCATAAACTTTTAAAGCTTTGCTACATTGATTTGATAAACATAGCTCAAACAATTCAATGTTTTTTTCATAACCATTCAGTCCAAGCATATTCAAGACTATTTGTTCCTTAATATCGTCACTACATAGAGATGCTGCTTGATCTAGTAATGATAGAGCATCTCTTACAGATCCTTCACTTGCTTTACAAATATGCGATATAGAACCATTCTCAAAAGAAATATTTTCATTTTGACAAATTTTTTTTAAATGGTTTGACAATGTTTTTAAATCAACTCTTTGAAGATCAAATTTCTGACATCTTGAGATTATTGTTGCAGGTATTTTTTTTATTTCAGTAGTTGCAAAAATAAATTTCACATTTTGTGGTGGTTCTTCAAGCGTTTTCAAGAGTGCATTAAATGCTGCGTTTGACAACATGTGAACTTCATCAATAATGTAAACCTTGTATCTTGCATTGTTTGGTGAATATACAACTGAGTCAATTATTTCTCTAATGCCATCAACACCTGTTCTACTAGCAGCATCAACCTCAATAACATCAAGAAAATTTCCATTGTTTATGGACTTGCACGGTGAACAATTATTACAAATTTCAAAAGAAGCATCTTTTTTGCTGCCATCACCAATACAATTTAAGGCTTTAGCTATTATTCTTGCTGTAGTAGTTTTGCCAACACCTCTTATGCCAGTTAAGAGAAAAGCATGGGCTAGTCTACCATTGTTAAGAGCGTTATTAAAAGTTTTAACTAGTGTATCTTGTCCAATTAACTCTCCAAAATCATTTGGCCTGTATTTACGAGCTAAAACTCTATAATTGTTTTGTTCACTAATATTATTTATTTGATGTCTCGTTTTTAATCACTAAAACGAAGGGCCGCACAACCCGCTATCATTGTTACGGCTGCTTCCTTTCGGACCTGACCGGATTGGCAAGAATTACGTCCGTGCGACCCCTCATAAATATATATGTTATAAATAATAATAATATGCAAGATTTTCTGTGTTTTTTTGAATTAGTTTTTCCTACCTCTCGAGTAGGTTCCAATAATTTTTACTGAATTAGGTTCGCTATAGAAATACATTTCTTCTAAAGCGTTTTGCATAGCTTTTGTATCGGGATGACCTTCCGCGTCAACATAAAATCTTGCTGCATTCATCTCCTTACCACCTATATAACTTTCAAGTTTAGTGAGATTAATTCCGTTAGTGGCAAATCCACCTAATACTTTATATAATGCAGCAGGAACTGATCTAACCTCAAAAATTATTGTTGTCACAGGAATTGGTATGTTTACAGATGGTTTTTGAGGATCTTTAGCCATTATCAAAAACCTAGTTGTATTATGTTCTGCATCTTCAATATTATTTTTCAATATTTTTAGGTCATAGATTTTTGCTGCCATTTTTGAAGCTATTGCAGCAATTTTAGGGTCTTCCAATCTTGAAACTTCTTCTGCTGCTCCAGCAGTATCTATATGCTGTATTGGAATTAGACCTTGCTTTTGTATAAATTTTCTACATTGCGCAAGTCCTTGTGCATGACTTTTAATGTATTTTAGATTTTCTAGAGTAGCAGTTTTAAGTCCAAGTAATTGATGCTTTACCCTTTGAAAATGCTCCCCAACGATAAATAATCCGCTCTCTGGTATTAAGTGATGAATGTCTGCGACCCTTCCTGCTAGAGAGTTTTCAACAGGGACCATCGCGTAATCTGTCTCCCCACTTTTAGTTGAGTTAAGCATATCTTCAAACGAAGTACATGCAAGAGTTTTGGAGTTAGGAAAATAAGCCTCACATGCCATATTTGAATATGCGCCAGCCATACCTTGAAAAGCAATTATATGTTTACTTTTATCATTCATTTTTTATCTCTATATAGTTTATTTATTTTATTATATGAATAACTAAACTAAGTCTTTAAAATAATTTTCTGCTTTCTTCAAATCTGATTTAGTATCCACTCCAATGGGATGTTCAGAAGTAACAATTGTGTGTATCTGAATTCCTGATTCAAGTGCACGAAGTTGTTCAAGTTTTTCTGATTTTTCCAGTGGAGAAGGTTTTAATTTTACAAATTTTTCTAAAATACTTCTTCGCCATGCATAAACCCCAATATGATGCCAAATATTTTTACTTCCAGTCGGAATGCAAGCTCTACTAAAGTATAATGCTTTTCCAACATCATTCACTCTTGGATTATTTTTTTTGAAAGCCACTGCTACTTTAACAACTGATGGGTCGTTATACTCATCAGGTGATGCTTTAACAATGACCGTTGTAATTTCTTTCAATGGATCATTGGCTTCCTGAGCTAACTTTTGAATTAAATTTCCAGAAATATTTGGAAGATCTCCTTGCAGATGGATTATATTTTTGTATTTTTTTTCAGGATCAAATTTTTCTAGAGCTTCTAATATCCTATCTGATCCACTCTCATGATGATGTGAAGTCATTAATCCAATTCCTCCAAATTCAAGTACAGTTTCTAAAATTAATTCATCATCAGTTGCGACAACTACTGGAGCATTTAATTGTGCATTTTTTGCACAATTGTACGCATGAATTATTAATGGTATACCATTTATTTTAAGAAGCGGTTTATTTGGTAGTCTTGATGAACCTAATCTAGCAGGTATCATTATAATGGTATCAGTATATTGCAATTTTAAAGCTCCATAAATTTTAATAAACTACATTTAAAATTTCTTGGAAATAATTTATTAATTTTTTAACTTTTATACTTGAAGAAAGCATTTCTTGCATGTAAATAATTATTTATTGAGTATTTTTTTTCAGGTAAATTTATGGACGCATTGAGGTTTAATAAAATAGCAGCAGCACTATTATCAGGTGTTTTGCTATTAATGATGTTTGGAAAGATAGGTAATTTCCTTGTTAGCCCAAATACCGAAGTTTCAAATTCATATCCAATAGAAGTACCTGAAAAAGCTGAAACAAAAATAAAAGAAACTAAAGAAATAGTAGTTGAACCAGTTCTTGCTCTTTTGGCCAGTGCAGATATAGAAAGTGGTCAGAAAATTTCCAAAAAATGTGTTGCTTGCCATGGATTTGAGGCTGGAGGAGCTAATAAGGTTGGACCTAATCTTTACAACATAGTAAATAAAGACCAAGGTAAAGCTGACTATGCATATTCAAAAACTCTAGCAGCTTTATCTGGAAAATGGACTTACGAAGAGCTTAATAAGTTTTTATATAAACCAAAGTTATTTTACAAAGGGACTAAAATGAATTATGCAGGCTTATCAAAAACAAAAGATAGAGCCGATCTTATAGCATGGTTAAGAACAAAAAGTGATAGTCCTGTTGCTTTACCGTAAATAAATACAGATGTAGAAATATCCCTTTTGAAAAGGTTGCTTTTATGAACGAAGCAGAATTTATTGAAATTTCAGATTTTATGAATTTATTAGCTGATCGCTCAAAAGTTATCACTTTAGAAGGTTTTAACTCAAATCCAACTTTACAAGTCAAAGACGATGGAAGTCCTGTAACATACTATGATATAAATGCTGAAAAGATATTAAGAGAAATTATATCAGCCAAATTTCCTAATCACAATATATTTGCTGAAGAGATGGGAATTGTATCAAATAATTCAGATTATACTTGGATTATAGATCCAATAGACGGAACACGAAGTTATATTATTGGAAGGCCTTTATGGGGAACTTTAATATCTCTTGTATTTAAAGGGGAGCCTATCATTGGAATGGCTGATTTTCCTGCTTTAGATGAAAGATGGATTGGTTATAAAAATAAGTGTCTGCTTAACAACGTAGCTTTTAAAAAAAATTATAAATCAATCAAAAGTATATCTGAAGCAACAGTTGGCTCTACAGGGCCACATTTATTTTCTGAAATTGGTAAACAAAAATATGAAACTTTGATAAAAAAATTTAAGTATCATGTTTGGTCAGGAGATTGTCATAATTACTGTTTGGTAATCAAAGGGGGTTTGGATTTAGTCGTTGAAGAAGGTCTTTTCTCATATGATATCTTGCCACTGATACCAATATTAAAAGCAAAAGATATTATTGTAACTGATTGGAAATCTAAAAACATAAATTTTAAGAATGATTTATCAAGCAAGTACTCTGTAATAGTTGCAAGAGATAAAAATATTTATGATACAGCAATTAATTATATGAATTAATTTAAAATCTAACTTTTCGAACAATATTTTATAATCATATTGACTATATTCCTTAATCCCATAGCCTCTCCGCCTACAGGGAACCCTGGACGTGATGAGGTGTTCCAAGCCATTAGATCAACATGTGCCCATTTTGTGTTTTTATATATAAATCTATTTAGGAATAAGGCTGCAGTTATTGCACCACCTGTGCCTGATGATCCAGTACTGCTTATTGCATTATTATTTTTATCAAGTTGTTCATTATAAGGGCTAAATAAAGGTAATTTCCACATCGGGTCAATTTGTTTTATACCCTCATTTATAATACTCTCACCTAAATTATCATTATTGGTAAACAACGCAGGTAATTCTGTACCTAAAGCCACTCTTGCGGCCCCAGTTAATGTAGCAAAATCTATAATAAAATCACTTTTTACTTTACTCTCCTGACAATAAGTAAGTGCGTCAGCAAGTAATAGTCTGCCTTCAGCATCAGTATTACCAATTTCAACAAGTGTTTGGTTTCTTGAATAAACAATATCTAGTGGTCTCATGGACTTTTCGGACACTGAGTTCTCAGCAATTGGTAGTATTACTCTTAAATTAACGTTGCAATTTATAGACATCAATGCATAAGCTATTCCAAGAACTACTGCGCTACCACCCATATCTTTTTTCATTAATAACATACTATTGGAAGGTTTTATATCCAAACCTCCACTATCAAAAGTAACTCCTTTACCAATCAAAACAATGTTAGGATAATTGTTTTTTTTATTTTTATTCCATTGAAGATCAATGAGAACAGGTTTGTTTTCAGAAGATCTACCAACAATATCTATTAAGGGAAAATTCTTTTCTAGTTGTTTGCCTTTATATGTTAAAATAATAGGTGAGGATTTTTTAAATAATTTTTTAATTATTTTTTCATAGTTTAATGGTGTTAGGATGTTTGGTGGCAAATTTATCAAATCTCTTGCTAGAAAAATACCTTGCATTTCCGCAAAGCATTTTTCTAATGAACTTTTTGAAATTTCTTTTCTACATTGAGACAAGCATAAGGACTGCTTTGAATGAGAATTTTTGATTTTTTTTTCCATAGAAAAATTGTAGAATGCTAATCCCCATCCTAAAATAAAGCTTAACTTGTCAAAGTTTTCAAATTCGTCAACAAATTGAACACTCCATTTTTTCTTTGGAAGTTTTTGTGATAGTTTAGCTGCTTGGTCAATTAAGCTTTTTTTCGGTTCTTGGGATTTTTTAATTATAGCAATTGCTCCACCAAGAGCAAATTCCTCATTTGGGAAAAATCCAAAATGCTGCGTTTCTAGTGAAAAACTTGTATTTAAAAATTTTTTTTGTTTTTCGGATATTAACTTAGTTGAACTTAAACTTTTTATATCGTTAAAAAGATAAAGAGGAATTGATTTGATTTTTCTATTTTCGCAAAATCCATTTAGAATCTCATTGAAATTATATACCATTATTTAATTACCTCGTAATAAAATTTAAAATTATAACATTACTCTGAAAATATGGTATTTCTAAATTAATAAAAAAGTTAAAGAAATGAATAGCATTTTAGAATTTTCGGAATTTTTAAAAATATTAAACAAATTTAAAAAATTAAATTTTTTAATTTTTGGTTCCTTGATTATTTTAATAATTTTAGCTCTTTTGTCTGGGCAATACTCAATACCTCCTATAGACCGGGATGAAGCCCGTTTTGCTCAAGCTAGCAGTCAAATGATTCAAAGTGATGATTATGTAAATATTAAATTTCAAGACGAAATTAGAGCCAAGAAACCAATTGGCATTTATTGGCTTCAAGCGTTTTCAGCAAAAATATTTGGTCAGGAAGATATTGGTTCGTATAGAATACCATCTTTAATAAGCTCTATTATAACACTGGTTTTTGTTGGTTTAATAACTAGGTTGATTTTCCCACTTTATCAAACTCTTATCGTAACATTATTATTTGCGTCATCAATTGTATTTATGGGAGAAGCTCATCTTGCCAAAACTGATGCTACTCTTCTGTGTTTAATCTGTGTTCAGCAATATTTTTTACTTAAAATAATTTTGGACCAAGATAATACTTTAAAAGTAAAATACCTTTTCCCAGTATTAGTCTGGCTAGCTTTTTCTTTTGGAGTTTTGGTAAAAGGTCCTATTTCAATAGCTATACTATTTCTAACAGTTATTGCCTTTTCTATAATTCAGAAATCTATAAGTCTGATAAAATCTTTAAGACCCATGTTAGGTTTTTTAATATGTACTTTAGTTATTTTGCCATGGTTTTTTGCAATCGATGAAGCAACAAACGGTATTTTTTTACAAAAAGCTTTTCAAGAAGATTTTTTTAGTAAATTGGAGACTGGTCAAGAAGGACATGGTGCATTGCCAGGAACTCATTTATTAACATTATCAATTTCAATATGGCCTATTGCAACTTTTTTACCTTGTTTGATTTTATTTATCTTACAAAATAGAGCTAATATAATTATAAAATTTTTAATGTGTTGGATATTACCATTTTGGGTTATTATCGAATTAATTCCAACAAAACTTCTTCATTATCCACTTCCAGTTCTTCCAGCAATTGCAATTCTAGCAATAGGTGGGATATTGCAGTTTAAATCTAATATCAAAAAAATAAAAAGTGTTTTACTTCGTAAATTTACTTATATCTCTTCCATTTTATTTAGCTTTGGAGGAATTATTTTAAGTGGAGGAATTTTTTACATTTCTTCTAAGTTTAATATTGATAACGATTATATTTTAACATTTTTCACAATGTTGCTTGTCTTAATTGCGATTGTTATTTTTATTTTTTCCCATACTTTGATTTTTAATTTCAAAACTTTATACCTAGATATAAGTAAAAGTTTTTACAATATTTTATTAGCAATCATTGCTCTTGGATCAATTTTTAATATTATTAATTATAATTTTGTTTTACCTAAACTGGATTATTTACATCCAAGTAAGGCTATCATAAAGAAATTAAAAAAAGTTAAGGCAGATGCGGTTGCGTCTTCAGGCTATCATGAACCAAGTCTTGTTTTTTTATTAAATGGTAATGTTTTATTATCTAATCCTCACGAAGCTGCTATTTTTATGGCAGAAGGTAAAAACAATGTAGCGTTAATAGAAAAAAATGATCTAAAACAATTTTTAGAAACAACAAATGATCTTAATTTGAAAATAAATGAAATATTTATAGTAAAAGGTTTCAATATAGCTAAAGGTAGACATGTAGAAATATACATTTTTCAAAATCAATTGTTTGACCTGACTAATTAAAATAGCTATTGGTTTCTTTATATTCAATTATTGCAATACTAAACATGTCCAAAACAACCGAAATATCTGTAGTTATTCCTGTTAAAAATGAAGCAGGAAATATTGATACTCTAGTAAGTGAAATTCATCAGTCATTAAAAAAGTTTAGTTATGAAATAATATACGTCAATGACGGATCAGATGATAATACTGAATTAGAATTGAAAAATAATATGAAAAATAACAAAAAGTTAAGGGTTATTAGTCATGAAAACAGTCAAGGTCAATCTGCAGCTTTAAGGACAGGTATTAAAGCTTCAAATTCAAAATTAATAGCAACTTTGGATGGAGACGGTCAAAATGATCCCTCAGATCTTCCCAAAATGATTGATACACTGAAGAGCTACAAAGATGAGTTAGTATTAATTGGCGGAGTTAGAGTAAATCGTAAGGATAGTATTACTAGGTTATGGGCATCATCTTTTGCAAAATATTGTAGATTTATTTTGCTTAAGGATATTCACCCTGATTCAGGTTGTGGCATAAAAGTATTTCATAAAGAATTATTTTTAAGGCTTCCTTATTTTGACCATATGCACAGATTTTTATCAGCTTTAGCCTTACGCGAAGGAGCCAAGGTTTTAAAATTTAATGTTAAACATAGAGAAAGAGTAGTAGGGACTTCAAATTATACTAATTTTGGAAGATTCCTAGTTGGCCTTTTTGACGTACTAGGTGTAATCTGGTTAAGAAATAGAATGCCAAAAAATACTTCCTTTAAAGAAATTTTAAAATAATTAGGAATTTGTAATGAATTTTATATCATTCTTATCAAACCAAATAGAAAAAGGTGCAATTTTTTTAAATGAGTTAATAATTGTCATTCTACCTTTTATGAAGCCTTATTTATTAAATCATCCTGAGGCAATTATGATTACTATAGGTTTTGGAGGGCAGGCATTATTTGCAACACGTTTTATCATTCAATGGATAAGCAGTGAAAATGCACGTAAGTCAGTCATACCCATAGCTTTCTGGTATTTTTCAATTTCAGGTGGACTGGTTTTATTAACTTATGCAATTTGGAGACAAGACCCTGTTATAATCGCTGGACAGTCGGTTGGTGTATTTATATACGCTAGAAATTTATATTTTATATATAGAGAAAAAAAACTAGAAAAATAATTCTTCAATAATTTTTTAGTAAATTAATCTAGAGGCTAGATTTATGAAAATTCATTTTTAATTGGTCTGGCAAGTAAGTTTTTTATAATCTCTTTGATATCTGCTTTTTTGTTAATTATTTTATAAATTGCTTCTACGATTGGTAGCTCTACATTAAGGTCTTTAGACAAAGAAATGGCAGCATCTAAAGCGTTTAAACCTTCTACTAGACGAGTAGGGCGCTGGTAATTATTTTTTATTATATCAATCCCGTATGCCATATTTCTAGAATGAGGACCACTACATGTTAAGCTCATATCTCCAATTCCAGCAAGACCAAAGGCGGTAGCGTGATCTCCACCTGCTTTTTTAATCAATTCGCAAGTTTCCGAAATACCTCTAGTAATAAGCGCTGCTTTAGCATTATCACCTAATTCTAAGCCTTCAACAATACCAGCACCAATGGCAATTATATTTTTTATTGCGCCAGCAATAGATGCTCCACTCGGATCATTACTAGGATAAAGTCTTAAATTTGAATTATGAAATAATTCGCAGATAGAAGTGGCTATATCAATCTCTTTATTTGCTACTATCGCAGCTGCAGGCTTGTTGTTAGCAATTTCATCAGCAAAAGTGGGTCCAGTTAGTATAGAAAGTGATATATTATGAAATTTATTTTCTACAATTTCATTAAAAGTTTTACCTTTTTTTGTTGCGAAACCTTTTGAAGTAATAATAACGTTTATTTCGTTTTTAGATAAAGAGGAGATTTCTTCGATAGCCATTAGCACTCTTTTGCTTTCTGTGGTAATAAAAATTAAATCACTACCTTTTATGGCTTTTTCTTTATTTGTAGATGCTTGTATTAAAGGACTTAATTTTAAATCAGGGAATCTCTCTGATTGACTATTATTTATTTGTGTTTCTCGAGTCTTATCAGAGACTAATATAGTAGAATTATGATTTAGCGTGGAAAGTGTAATTGCTAATGCTTGCCCCCATGCACCACCTCCATAAAAACATATATTTGAATAAATTGACATTTATGCTTTCGCTCCACTTTTCCCAATATTTTGATGTATAGGGTTTATTAAATGTGCATTGAGATCTAATGGCCATCTTGGTCTTGGTTTAAAATTTAAATTACTTTCACCTTCATTATTATATTTCTCGTAGCCTGCCCATGCTATCATTGCACCATTATCTGTACATAAATCTAAAGGAGGCGCAAAAAAAGTACTATCTGTTTCTAAACATAGTTTTTTAAGTTCTTCTCTTATATGTAAATTTGAAGCAACTCCACCTGCAACTACAAGTTGAATATTAGAGTTGTTGCTAAGAATTTCCTTAAATTTTGTAATTCCTAATCTAGTTCTATCAATTAAACAATCTGTTATAGATTTTTGAATACTTGCTGATAAATCACTTATTATTTTTTTGTTTAATTTGTTTTTCATTGCTATATGATTAAAAGCTGTTTTGAGACCTGAAAAAGAGAAATTTGGATTTTTAGATTTATGCATTGGTCTTGGTAAATAAAAACTTTTTGGATCACCATCTTTAGACATTTTTTCTATCATGGGTCCACCAGGAAAACCAATTCCAAGTATTTTTGCAGCTTTATCAAAAGTTTCTCCAGCAGCATCGTCTAAAGTTGAACTTATTCTGGTATATTTTCCATATTCTATTACAGCTATTATTTGAGTATGACCTCCAGAAACTAAAAGCAGAAGATAAGGATATTCAATATTATCTGTTAAACGAGCTGTTAATGCATGTCCTTCTAAATGATTTACAGCAACGTAAGGTTTTTTAAGAGACATAGCTAAAGATTTAGCAAATACAGTACCTACAATTACACCACCAATTAAACCTGGTCCTCCTGTAGCTGCAATTAAGTCAATGTCTTTTAAATTTATCTTTGATTCTTCTAATGCTCTATTAATTGCGTGATCTAAGTTAGATAGATGGTCTCTAGCTGCTATTTCAGGTACAACGCCACCATAATTATTTAAATTTGAGTTTTGATTGATTATAACATTAGACAAAATATCTTTTTTTGAAGTAACCACGCCAATTGCAGTATCATCACAACTTGTTTCAATACCAAGTATCTTTATATCATTAGAACCACGCATGAAATTCCCAGGTAAATTAAAATTTTACTATAAATTAAATTTAAAACTAATTAATGCAATATAAATTAATATTGTATGTTTTACGATTTACTATAAGTGTATAGAAATATTCAAGAATTAATAAATAACTTGATGATATAGAAGATTAATAAATTAAAATGACACTTAAAATAAGAATTGCTACTCGAAATTCAAAACTCGCTTTACGACAAGTAGATATTGTTAGAAGTTATTTTGGAGAAGTTGTTGAAACTGAAATTATTAAAGTTACTACATCAGGGGACAAAATTTTAAATAAATCTTTATCTGACATTGGAGGTAAAGGTCTTTTTATTAAGGAATTAGAGTATAGTATTTTAAATGGTTTTGCAGACATTGCTGTTCACTCAATGAAAGATATGGAAACTGATATTGCAAAAAATACTGAAATCTCAGCTGTACTTCCAAGAGGTGATAGAAGTGATGTCTTGTTAGGAAATTATGATTCATTGGATAATTTGCCAGATAAAGCAATTGTGGGAACAAGTTCTGTAAGAAGAGCTGCATTTGCTAAATATTATAGGCCTGATTTAAACATAAAGGTTCTGAGAGGCAACGTTGAAACTCGAATTGAAAAGCTAAACTCTGGATTATATGATGCAATTATATTAGCCAAAGCAGGTTTGGATAGGTTAAATATTAACGTTGGTAACATAATTCCAAATGAAATTATTCCTCCAGCATCTTCTCAAGGGGTTATTGCAATTCAATCTACTACAAATGTTAATAATGAATATCAAAAACAATTAAAGATGACCTTAAATAAAATTAACGATGAAAAAACTTTTTTTGAAACTTTAGCTGAAAGAAGTCTATTAAAAACTTTGGATGGTTCTTGTAGATCTCCAATTTCAGCAAGTGCACATTTTACAGATAGTAAAGAATTGATATTGTATGGAGCAGTTGCAACTTTAGATGGCACGAAAGTAATTAGATCTAAAATTAAAGGATCGATCAAAGACGCAATTAAGTTAGGTAAAGAGTTAGGAAATAAAATTAAAGCTCAAACTAACAGTGACTTTTTATTTAAATAACTTCATTTTACAAGGAGTTGAGGGATTAAAAAATCAAAAACAATAACTTTTGTCCTTCGAGAGAAAAAAGACGCTGAAAGGAATTCACAATATCTAAATGATAATGGTTTTTTTTCAAAACCTTTTCCTATAACAACATTAAAATATGAAGATTTTAAAAGCTTAAATATTTCTAAAGATGATTTTAATTATATTATTATAACAAGTCCTAAAGCATTAATAATTCTTGATAAAATAATTTTAAACACACAAGTAAATTTCACTAAAGACATAAGAATTTTTTCTGTAGGATTTGAAACCACATATAATCTGCAAATGTTATCTTATACTAATATTGTACAAGCGAATAATAATTCTAACTCTTTACATAATTTAATTGTCACTAACACTAAAAAAGAAGATCTTGGTTTATGGATTGCAGCTAAAAATAGAAGCGTTGAACTTGAAAAAAATTTATTAAATAACAATAGAAAAATAGAAATTATCGAAGGTTATAGCACCCAACCAATTTTAGAACTACCAAAACACTTGCAAACGGATTTAATTGATTATGATTTCTTAAATTTAGTCATATTTTCATCAAGAAATGTGTCAATTGCAAAACAAATTCTAGAAAATTACAACTTATTCAACATTGTCAAAAACAAATCAACTTTATATGTTAACAGTGAAAATGTTGCTAACAGAGCAGAGAGTATAGGTTGGATAAATACAAAAATTATTAAGAAAAATTTTACTAAAGAATTTTTAGATAATATAATCAAATTATCTTAGTAAACAGGACATAAAGATGATAAAAGCCAAAACTCACAAAGCTAAGAGTGATAAAGAAACAATCATCGATATGGAGCCAGTAAATGAAACACAAAAAACAATTATTTTAAAAAATCCCATTTTTGTAATCCCGTTTATAATTGCCTTTTCATTTATAATAATTTTAATTTGGTTAACAGTTTTCTATTTGCCAAATCATATTGAAGAGCAGTCAAATAAAATCATACAACTAAATAACGAAATTGAGACTTTAAAAGACAAAGAAAATATAAAAATTGATGAAATTAATACAGAAATTAAATTAATAAAAAATAAGCTTAATAACCTTGACTTTAATACTAGCGAAGCAATCAACCTCGAAATTAAAAATCAAGGTAATTCCTTGTTATTGATAAATGAACAGTTAGACAAAATCTCAAATAAAATTAAAATTTTAGAAAATAAAACTGAAACTGCTAATAAAGAAGTCAAACACAATAATGATGATGTTAATGTTATTAGCTCTTATGAACCTAGAAAGATTTCACAAAATATAGAAAAATCTGAAAAAGAACTTACAAAAGAAGCTGAATTAATTATAGAAAAACTTCTCTCAAAAAAAGACTTTGGTTTATCTTTTAGTCACGATGAAGATCTAAGTGAACAAACATATTTGAATAAATTGAAAAACTATTTTGCAGGTTTTTTTAAACTTAGAAAGTTTTCAGATGATACTACCCCAAGGGGATTAATCACAATGGCAGAAAAAGAACTTAAAAACAAAAATTTCTATGACTTTATATCTATATTAAAGAAACTTCCTGAGAATTGGAAAGAAACTATAAAGGACCCAATAAATAGGTTTGAAAGAGCATTAAATAAAAATTAAAAAAGAGTAAAAAAGTGATTTTTAAAATCTTAAAACTAATTATTTTTATTTCCGTCATTTGGTATTTATCAGAGTTTTTTTCTGAGCATCCAGGTGTGACTTCTATAAATTGGATGGAGTGGGGAATTCAAATACCTACAGACAGATTTATTCTTATAATTATTTTATTTTCTGTAATTTTAATCTTTATTGATAGGATTTGGCTTGCTTTTTTGAATTTGCCGAAAGCAACATTTAGACGATTTGAAGCTAACAATAATAAAAAAGTAGAACAAAAATTAGTGAAGGCATTTCTTTTAGCAAGTCATGGAGAATTTGAGTCTGCGGCAAAGGAAGCTGCTTTAGTATCAAAAAATACTAAGGATAAAAATTTAGGTAAATTATTGAATACACACCTTAATGTTTTTGAGAATATAAATAGAAATTCTAATGATAATGAAGAATTATCTAAAAATTATTTTAAACGGCTTACTGATGAACCATCTACAGCATTTGTTGGTCATTTAGCTCTGATGAGACAAGCAATCTTTGACAAAAAAGATTTAAATAAAATTATTAATGAAGGTCTAAAAGCTCTTAAATTTGAGCCTAAGTCAAAACAAATTTTAGAAGTTTTGTTATTTTCATATGCAAAGCTGAAAGACATTTCAAATTCTCTTGTATATCTCAATAAATTAAAAAAAATGAATTATATTGAAGATAATATTTATAAAAATATATCTGCGGATTTAAATTACTTAAAGGCATTAGACTACTTAGAAGATGAAAAAAAATATCTTGCCACCAATCATTTAAAAGAAGCCTTAAAACAAAAACCAAGTCATATTGGTACTTCTTTAAAGTTGTCAGGTCTGCTTAAAGGTATTGGTTCAAAAACCAAGTTAATTGCTCAATTAGAAAAAACTTTTCTATTAACTGCCAACCCAGATATTTTAGAAGAACTATCAAAAAAATGGAATTTAAAAACATCAGGATCGCGTGTTTCAAAAGCTATAAATCTTTTGGCTAAAAAATCTTCCCAGGAAATTAAAAGTGACCTTAAAATAGAAGTGGCATGTTTCGCTATTTCAGAGAAAATTTGGGGAGAGGCTGAAAAAATATTAAAAGATATTCCAGAGGATAAACTTACAAATAAAGCTTATCAAGCGTTAGCTGATATCGCTGGATCTCAAAATAATCCTGGAGAAGTTAAGAGTTATCTTGAGAAAGCTGCAAGCGCTATAGAAGGATATAATTATTTTTGTTATTCCTGTGGTAATAAAAATTATAATTGGGAATTACATTGCCCAAAATGTGATCAATTAAGTACCATTGACTGGATAAAAATAGGAAGTAATCAAAATCCTGATGTGTTAAAAATATCCTCAGGTAATAGATCTAATAGATTACTAAATAAAATATCTAATTGAAATATGAATTAAATAAATAGAAAAAATAATAAAAATTATTCCAAAAAATGAAAAAATTATTCTTTGATTAGAGATAATATAATTTTTTAATTTTGGGAGGTTAACAGAATAGGAAACTAAAATATACCAGGCTGTGTCAATTATACCTGCTAATAATCCGACACATACTTTATTATAATCATTAAATTCATTATTTATAAATTGACTAAAGACAGATATAAAAAAAATTAGAATTTTAGGATTGACGATAGATGCTGTAAACCCCATTAGAAAGCTACTTATCATTTTTTGGGGTATAAATAAATCTTCGTTAATCTTTTTTTTAGTTGGATTGTTAAACACCATTTTATAACTTAAAAATATAAGAAATACTGCTCCCATCAATTGTATAAATGGAATTATATTGGGTATATTTTTGTCAATTAAACTTATAGTATAAATAGAGATTAGAGCATAAATAAAAATACCCAGCCCATGTGCAATTGAAGCTATAACACCTGATACAAAGCCTTTAGCATTATTTATATAAATAATTAATAATATACTTGGTCCAGGGGTTGTGGCACCGCCTATACAAATAAGTGTAATCGTTAGCCATTCATAAATGCTCATGTTAAAACCAAATCTTAAACCAAATTTTCAAACTTATTTTGTCTAAGTCCTTCATAAATTGCTATTGCAACGGAGTTGCTTAGATTAAGACTTCTACTATTCTTAATCATGGGTATCCTGAGCTTATTTATATCTTTTATTTTATCTAAAATATTCTTAGGTAATCCGCTAGTTTCGCTACCAAATAAAAAACAATCGTTTCTTTTGAATTTAACACTCGTAAATTTTTTTGTTGCAAATTTGGTAAATGCATATATTTCGTTAAAATCAATTGAATTCAAACATACATCAAAACTGTCATGTAAAAAATAATCCGTATCTTTTTTATAATCCAAGCTGGCTCTTTTTAACGATTTATTATTTATATTAAAACCTAAAGGTTTAATTAAATGCAATTTAGTCCCAGTATTTGCAGCTAATCTCAAAATATTACCAGTATTAGGGGGTATTTCAGGGTTATATAAGATTATATTAAACATAAAAATTTTCTAATTTATTTTTAAATTAGAGATCCTTCTAAAATATATTTTAATATTCTTACAACTTGATATTGATCTTTTGCAACAGCAGACGAGGCTGCATCTACTTCTTTAAGTGCATGTTGAAGTTCATCATTATGAATTACAATTATAGATTTATTTAAAGCTGCAGCAAAACCTGCATCAAATGCAGCATTCCACTGTTTATATTTTTCTCCAAATTTTACAATAACAATATCAGCATCTTTAATTGCTTTTCTTGTTTTAATAGAGTTTATGTTTGCACCTTTGCTGTCTTTCCAAAAGTTTTTTTCTTCATGTCCTAATATTTCTACTCCACAATTATCAGAAGCTTCATGATTTGTTACAGGAGAAGAAAAGGAAATATTTAAATTATCTTTATTACATAAATTTATAATTTCTTCTCGCCAATTAGTATGAATTTCACCTGAAAGATATACGTTTAACATTTTTCTCTCCCTTATATTTTGGCTTTGGGTAATAATTTTGGTGCTTGCTTCATTGTGATAGCTAGGCTAACGCTAGCAATAATTCCTAATAAAGACATTCCGAATAAAATAACATTATAATCTACATTAAAATCCAATAATTTTCCAACTACTGCAGGTCCAATTGCAGTTCCAAAAACCATAGTAGAAGTAGACAAAGATCTTACTGAACCTAAATGTTTAGTTCCATAATAATTTGGCCAGAAAGTTCCACCTATAGTCATAGCAAAACCTTGTGTCATTCCAAGGAAGGCAAGTCCAAAGATAGCATTTATATAACTGTTTCCATATGAAAAAATTATTAAACCAAGAGTCATAGGAAGTAGGTAAAAAGGTAAAACTTTTTCAACACCAAACTTATCAAGCATCCACCCTGAGCTTAATGTACTTAAAATTGACATTCCTGTATAAATGGGAAATAGAGCCGTAAAAGAAATTAAAGACCAATTTTTGACATCAGTCAAATGGACCATATTGAAAAAAAATGCAGTGGAAAAGATTGGTGGAATTAAAAAAGGGATAATTACTGCCCAAAAAACCCAATTTTTAAGAACATCCTTTCTTGTCCAATGTTTATTCTTCATTCCATATTGATTAGCGATGTTTTCATCACGACTATTTGGAACTCTCTCATTTGAAAGCAGTCTTAAGATTATTGGTAATACTAATAAAAGTATAATCATTCCGATTATCCAACTATTCCTCCAACCTAAAACTATAAACAGACTAACAAATATAACTGGAAATATAGCTTCTCCTAGAGAAAATCCCATAATTGAAATTGATAATGCTTTACCCTTATTTTTTCCATACCATTTTCCAATAGCAACTGCAGGGATATGCATAAGCATACCTTGACCAAAAAATCTTAATCCAAAAATTATAAAAGGAAGTATCCATATAGTATTTATAAACGTCATTGATAAACAGAGAAAACTTAGTGCAATAACGACAATCTTTATATTGAGTGTTATTTTGTATCTATCAACAAGCCCCCCAAAACATAACATGGCTATTGCAGAAGTTAACGTACCACCAGAATAAATTAATCCCCAATCACCGTGAGTTAAACTAAATGCACTTCTTATTTCACCAGCAAATAGTGAAATAAAAAAGGTTTGCCCAAAGCATGAGCAAAAATAAAGTAGTGCTGTGGCTATTAACCATCTAGCATTTTGAATTAAAAAATTCATTAATACCTGTTCTGTTTGACTTAGATTAAATTATTTTTTTTTTTATTTATAAAATAACCTAGACCTTTAATTCACCTATTTTTTTATTTTCAATGTCAAGATAAGTGTCTGTTGGATTACCTATTCTTCCATAACCATTCCATACCTTGAAACCAAATAATTGTTTTTGATAATCATTAAGTTGATTAAAAACTTCTTTTTTAATTCCAAGTGTAAAATTCTCTTGAGGTCTAAATTGTGGTCCACAAAATGTTATAAGTATTACTAGTCGATCTTTCTTTGTAATATTAGCTCCAGTTCCATGCCATACTCTACCATCTGTAATTATTGCACAACCAGGAGGTCCCTCAGCAGAAATGGTTTTAATATCCTTGTCAATATTTTTATCTGGGTGACGTCCAAACAAATGTGATCCTGGAACTATTAAGGTGCCTCCATTTTCTTTACTCATGCCATTTAACATTATAAGTACATTGGTCACTGCTGGCCTAGATATTAACTCGTTATTATCAATTATATCTTCATTAACTTTAAAGTTAAAATTTTTTCTATCTATTGATCCTGAAGGCAAAAATTCTTCATATCGGTCAACTGGATCTGGTAACCACCATTGATCAGTATGAAGATCCATTGGAATTCCGCCAGGTTTAGCTATATTAGCTCCATAGCTTGACATTAAGTACTCGTCTCCAACAATCTGCTTAACACAATCAACATAGTTGTGATTTTCTAAAATTTCTAAAAAAACTTTTCCTTTATTTGGTAACATCCAAACTCTTTGATTAACTCCAGTATCATCCTCTTTTTTATTAAATTCTCCCCATTTCTTTGTTTTGCTTCCATCTTCGTATGCAATATTCAAAGTTTTTTCAGCTTTTGCTTGTTCTTTTAATCTTTCCATAGCCCTTTCATTTATATCTGGCGGAATTGCATTTTCCAAAAGACAATAGCCCCATTTTTTTAAATCTTTTTGAGCTAACTCAATATCTTTTGTCGGTTTAGGAAAATTATTATTCAAATTTTTACCCCCAAATAAATTATATCAAATCAAGATTTTTTAGAGCAATCTTAACCTTTTCTTTTTGTTCATCGGTTGCAGGTGCTGTAGGTCTTCTTGCTAAACCGCTTTCTAGTCCTTGAAGCTTTTGTGCGTACTTACATAAAGATGGCATATTGTCCAATCCAATAGCATCCCACAAAGGCATTAACTTTTCATGAAGATCTTTCCCAGTTTTCCAGTCTTCAGCAATAACTGCATCCCAAAGTTTAACGGATGGTCCAGGTGCTGCCGTTAAAATAGCTGCAATTGATCCAGGCGCACCAAGTTGATATGATGAATATAAAAGGGCATCAACAGCACTAAAAATCATATTTTCAGGTTTTGCTCTTCTAATAAGGTCTGCAAAGAGTTTCATGTCTCCAGCACTTTGTTTTACACCCAATACTCCTGGAACTTCATCCATTATTTTTAACAGTAAGTCAGGTGATAAATAACACCATGGAACAACATTATATATGAGTATGGGAATTTGGCATTCTTCATGTATTTCTCTAAAATGATTAATCATTGCATTATCGTCAGGTCTAAATAAGTAACTTGGTGGTGTAATTTGCAGTGCTGCAACATTTAATGATTTTACAGAGTTGCCTCTAGCTATAACTTCATCAGTAGAATTTGAGATTATTCCAGCTACTAAAGGTACTCGATTATTAAGAGCCTCTGATGTTTTTCTCATTAATGATACATATTCATCTCTATTCAAAACATGACCTTCACCAGTACTACCACCAGCTGCTAGCCCATGAACACCATTTTCAATTAGCCAATCAACTTGTGGCTTAATCAAATTTAAATCAATCTCACCGTTTTCTTTGAATGGAGTTGTAAAAGGTGCAATTATACCTCTAAGGTTGGCCATGTTTTCTCCTGTAAATATTTTTTATTATAAAGTATATTTAAATAATTATAAATTTGAAGATGAAAAACATTTAATTTTTAGAAATATTTTGATTTATGATAATTGATAGTGAAACCCAGTTATTTTTAGACAATAGAAAAAATAACAATTCAAAACTTCATCATTTGTTAGAACCAGAAGATTTAAGGGCAGAACGTTTAAGACAACTTAAAGAAGATAATCTTCAAGCTCCACAAATTTTTGATGTTATAAATTTAGAAATACAAAATAGTTTTAAAAAAATTGTCAAATTGAGGTTTTATCTTCCTAAAAAATGGGAAAATAATCACGAAAGCCCAATTATTTTTTTCTTTCATGGAGGTGGTTTTGTAATGGGTGATTTAGATACACATGATTTTACATGCAGATCCATTTGCATTGAGTCACAAATTATTGTGTGTGCTGTTGACTATAGTTTGTCTCCAGAATATAAATTCCCATACGCTGTTAAAGAAGTAAAAGATGTAATAAATAATTTACCACAACTTAAAAATGAATTTTCAATAGACTTTAACAATGTATTTGTTTGTGGTGACAGTGCGGGGGGCAATTTAGCAACTATATTAGCTATAAACTCGGCACAAAAAAATGTATTGCCTATTCGTGGTCAAATATTAATTTATCCCTGTGTTGATTTAACCTTAACAATGAGATCTATGGACATTTACTTAGATGGAATGACATTAACTTATGATACGATGAAGTACTTTATTAATCATTATCTAAATGATAAGAGTGAGGCATTGAATTGGGAAGCTTCGCCATTATACGCAAAAAACTTAATGAATCTTCCTGAGACTTATATATTTGCTGCTGGTCTAGATCCACTGTTAGATGAGGGTCTTGCTTACAAAAAAAGATTGGAATATTTCGGTAATAAAGTAACTTATAAACTCTACCCAGGGCAGATTCATGGCTTTTTGTCTAACTCCAAACATTTCCCTAAAGCTCATGATTGCATTAAAGAAATTGGTAAAGCAGTTAAGTTAATGGTGAATAAAAATGAATAGACAATGAAAAAAGTAGTTATATTTGGTGGATGTGGCTTTTTAGGAAGCTGGATAACCAAAGTACTTTTACAAGAAAACTATAAGATAACAATATTCGATCTGAATATTAACAAAAACTTATTAAATATTATTGCAAAGAACAATATTGACAAAGTAAAATTTGTTGAAGGGGATATCACCAATTTAGCACAAGTTGAGAATGTCTTAAGAAAAGCTGACCATGTTATCAATTTAGCTGGTCTCATGACGCCAGATTGTAGTTTTAATCCTATTTTAGGTGCAAAAGTAAACATTTTAGGATCAATTAATGTTTTTGAAGCTGCAAAAAAATATAATATCAACTTTATTGTTTATGCGAGTAGTGCAGGTGTGTTTGGTATCAAAGATAAATTAATCCCTTTCCCAGAAACTCACTATGGTGCTTACAAATTAGCAATTGAGGGTGTTGCAAGAGCTTATTTTAACGAAAAGCATATTTCTAGTTTTGGAATTCGTCCATATGTTTTATATGGTCCAGGAAGAGAGATTGGTGGTACAGCAGGTGTGACATTGGCTTGTAAGGCAGCTAAACAAGGTGTTAAATTTACTATTGATTTTGCAGGAAGAGCTGGTTTTGTGTATGTAGAGGATGTTGCAAATCTAGTTAAAATGTATTTAAAGAATAGTCCTAAGGGACCAATTACTACCAATATCAATGGAATATCAAAAGATGTTCGTGAGATTGTTTCCATAATTAAAAAAAATATTCCTGCCGCAAAAATAGGATTTAATGATAAGTCTTTAAGTGTTGTTGATGAAATTATTGGAGATGAACCTTATAAATATTTTAGTAAATTTAAATATACCACACTTCAAGATGGAATAAAAAAAACTATCAACTTTTATTAAATTAATTATGAAAGAATAAAATATGCCTATTAATATTTCTTCTAATTCCAAAGGTATATTATTCATTGTTGCGGCAATTTCATGTTTATCATTAATGGACGGCTTTACTAGATATTTAACAGATTATTACAATGTTATTGCTATTAATATGTTTCGTTATTTTTTTTTATTTCTATTTGTTATTTTTATTAATAGCACGCCTAATAAGAGCATAATCCTAGTATCCCAAAGTAAATTTAAAGTTATTCAAATTCTTCGAGGTACTATCCTAGCTATTGAAATGTGTTTCGCGCATTATCTTTTTTTAAAAATAGGACTTATAGAAACACATGCAATTTTTGCCAGCTGTCCGTTGATAGTAGCAGCCTTATCAGTATTTTTTTTAAAAGAACAAGTTGGTTGGAGAAGGTGGTCTGCAATCATAGTTGGGTTTATAGGTATTCTAATTATGCTAAGACCAGGAACAAAGGTTTTTGATCCATTGTCTTTAATAGCATTAGCATGTGCATTTGCATTTGCCATTTATCAGATTCTGACAAGGTATGTTTCTAGCGAAGACAGCGCCGATACGAGTCTTTTTTATACTGGAATTACAGGATTTGTTATCTTAAGTTCAGTAGGTCCATTTTTTTACACCCCAATTGAAAATTCTCATTGGTTATTTTTATTAGCAATTTGCATACTGGGTGCTAGTGGGCATTTTCTTATGATTAATGCTTTTAAACATAGTGAAGCCTCTATATTGCAGCCATTTACATATTTACAATTAGTTTTTGTTTCAATCATTGGTGTTCTATATTTTAATGAAAAATTAGAGAATGAAATAATTCTAGGTTCGATAATAGTAATCGCGGCAGGTTTGTTCACTTTTTGGAGAGAATATATAAAAAGTCAAAAAAGTTAGGGAGTAAAAAATGTCTAAACACAAATTTAATAATATTTTATTAACTGGAGCAGCTGGTGCTTTAGGTGAACAGTTAAGAAAAACTTTATCACAAAATTGCAACTTTTTAAAAATCTCTGATAAAAAAAAATTACTTAAAAAGTTTCAAAATGAAGAAGTAAATCTAGCAGATCTTTCATCTGCAGAAGCAATGTTAGATTTAACACAAAATATTGATTGTGTAGTTCATATGGGTGGACAAAGCATAGAAGGTTCATGGAGCAATGTTTTGAACTCTAACATAATTGGTATGTATAACTTATATGAAGGTTGCAGAAAAAATAATGTTAAAAGGGTTATATGGGCAAGTTCAGTTCACACTGTAGGCTTTTATCCAAGGTCAGAGGTTATTGATAGTAAAGTGCCACCACGACCTGATAGTAATTACGGATTATCAAAAGTTTTTGGTGAGTCATTAGCTCAATATTATTGGGATAAATACAAAATAGAAACTGTATCAGTAAGAATATATTCATGTTTGGCTGAACCAAAAGATCACAGAATATTGTCAACCTGGCTTAGTTACAATGATTTAAGAAGTTTAATTGTTGCATGCATTAATACACCAAATGTGGAGCATTCTATTATTTTTGGAGTGTCAAATAATGATTCGGTATTAGTTGACAATAAATATGCTAAACACATTGGCTATAAACCTAAAGATAATGGAGAACACTTTAGAAATTTAGTTGAAGAAAAAGATGGGTTTATTGATTCGAAAGATCCTTTAGTTACTACCCATGGGGGATATTTTGCATCATCAGGTCATTTTGATGATTAGTTTTATAAATACATTAATCAACAAGAAAAAAGATTAATATATTTCATATAAATCAAAGGCTTTGAATAGAATAATCAAAAAAAAAATAATCGTTAAAAGATAGAGATTCTTTTATTCTTTAAAAAAAAAACATATCAAACACATTGTTAACTCTTTATTTTTAAATAATTTCACTAAAATAAAAAATGACGCTGTCAAGCAAAAAAAATTTATTAATATTTTATTACTTTTTTCTTGCCTTTATTAAAATAATTTCGAAATATATGAATCAATATTGAAACGTTATGTTTCTTTTTGTTTGGGTTATCTTTGGGGAATAATTAAACTTTTTTAAATTTAGCCTTATTTTTAATATACTAGGGAGGAATTCTATGAAATTCAAATCTAGCCTATTTGTAGGCGCTGTGGCTTTGGCCGCAACTAGTTTAGTAGCAGTTTCAGCAAATGCAGTTGAAAAGCTACGTTGGAAAATGCAGAGTACTTGGGGTAGTCAGGTTGCTATTAATGGAGAGTCAGCTGTATATTTTTCTAACAAAGTTAAGGAAATATCAGGTGGAGCTGTTCAATTAAGATTTCACGAGCCAAATGCTCTTGTACCTTCTTTAGAGGTATGGGATGCTGTTAAAAACGGATCTGTAGATGCTGGTTATACAACTCCTGGATATCATGCTGGTAAGATTCCTGCAGTTTCATACTTTACTGCTGTTCCTTTTGGTCCAGGTGCAAGTGAGTACCATGGTTGGATGGAATACGGTGGAGGAAACCAGCTAAAAGACAGGATTTATGGTGAATATGGTTTAAAAGCACTGAACTGTATTACTCATGCTCCAGAAACTTCAGGTTGGTTTAGAAAGAAAATCAATAACGTTGAAGAACTCAAAGGAATGAAAATGCGTTTCTTTGGTCTTGGCGCTATGGTTATGAGTAAGTTAGGTGTTTCTACTCAGCTATTAGCAGGTGGAGATATTTATCCAGCATTAGAAAAAGGTGTTATAGATGCCACAGAATTTTCAATGCCTACACATGACTTGAGTTATGGATTTTACCAATTAGCAAAATTCAACTACTTTCCAGGTTGGCACCAGCAAACATCAATTGGTGAACTTCTAATGAGTACAAAAGGATGGGGAGGTCTAACAAAAACCCAACAAGCAATCATTAATACTGCTTGTCGTGACACAATGTGGTGGGCACTTGTAAGATCTGATGCTAAGCAGGTTCCTGCTATGCGTGAGTTAGAGAAGAAAGGTGTTACATTTGTAACATGGCCTGACTCTGAAATTTCTAAGTTCAAAAGAGCTTGGGAAGAAGTTGTTAAAGAAAAATCAGCTTCAGATCCTTTATTCAAAGAAATTACAGCAAGTTACAATGCTTTTAGAAAAGACTACAGTATTTGGTCACAAAGAGCATATTTAAAGTCTAAAACTTACTAATTTCGTAAAAATATAAGTACACCTATTGGAAAGTAGGTGTACTTTTTTTCGTCAATATTAAGGCTTTATTGTCGAATGAATAATTTAATTTTAATAATTTATACAACGAGGAAATCCGATGGCACTTACGGAAAATAACATGCAGGGTCTAATTTCAATTAGCGAAATTTTACGTGAAATAGTTAATAGAGTTGGTCGAGCAAGCACTTGGCTTCTAGTTCCATTGGTTATCATTACAATGTGGGATGTCGTTGCAAGGAAGTTGGTATGGATACAAATATTTATGGTGGCTAATTTTGGCTCCTTCTTCGAATCAACTTTAATGCAAGAAATGGAATGGCACCTTCACACTGTAGTTTTTTGCTTGGTTTTGGGGTATGGATATACACACAACAGACACGTTAGGGTTGATTTTTTAAGAGAGAATTTCCAATTTCAATCTAAAGCCAAGGTAGAATTTTATGGTAACATTTTCTTTATGCTACCTTTTACACTCATTTGTGTTTATTTCTCATGGATTTACATGATTGATTCGTACGTTATCAAAGAAGTATCGGCCTCACTAGTTGGGTTGAGTAATAGATGGATTATTAAAACATTCCTTCCTGTTGGTTATTTCTTTTTATTCTTAGGCGGTATGTCCGTAATGATACAACTTATAGCTGTAATATGGGGTGATAATAAAAAGAAACTTGATTTAATGGTTTTAGATTATGATAAAAGTAAATAGTTGCTCTATTTTATCAATTTTGAAAAGATGAGTTAAATAATGTGGTTTTCAAAAGTTCAAGGCTATATATTTGATAAACAAAAAACACCCTATTTAAAAGAGGCAAAGGAATTAACCTTGGCACAATCTCAATATGAGTTGACAGCATATGGTGTGTTTGTTGGTTCAATATATGTTATAATTGGATTGGCAGCTTTACTCTCTGTCTTGGAAAGTAATAGTTTCATCTATTTAGTGTGGTTATTCTTGTCTGTTTCTGTAATATACTCAGTTTTTAATGTTATTCGTAAATATGAACTAATATCTTCATACGTTATTTCTTTAGCTCCTTCTGTTGTAATTTTATTTAGTCTTTACGAGGCAGTATCAAAAAACTCATCTTTTGTGTCACTTATGATATTAGTTAGTTTGTTACTACTTGCTGTAAAATATGGGTGGAGAGTATCACGGATTGTTGCTTGGCAGAGATATACCAGAGAATTTGAAAATTATAATATTAAAAAAGAGAAAGCATAGGTGCTATTATGGATTTTGTTGATATTATCATAGAATATCTTCCAATTTTTATGTTTTTGACCATGGGTGTTCTATTGTTTATAGGTTATCCTGTCGGTTTTATACTTGGAGGTGTAGCTATAACTTATGGATTTATAGGTTATTTATTTGGAGTTTTTAAAATTGCTGAATTTTTTAACTTTGTACCGCGTATGTGGGGATTTTCTGCTGAAAACTTGATATTAGTAGCCATACCTAGTTTTGTTTTCATGGGCACAATGATGGAAAGAAGTGGTATTGCAAATGATTTGTTAAGAACAACACAGATTTTACTGAGAAAAGTCCCAGGTGGTTTGGCAATGTCAGTAACTGTTATGGGTACTGTTCTGGCAGCAATGACTGGAATTATTGGTGCTTCAGTCACAATGATGACTGCATTAGCATTACCAACAATGTTGAAAAACAAATACAGTCATGCACTTTCAACTGGAGTAATAGCTGCCTCTGGTACATTAGGTATTCTTATACCTCCAAGTATTATGTTAATTATTATGGCTGACATAATGCAAGTTTCCGTTGGAAACTTATTTATGGGAGCTGTTATTCCTGGATTAACATTAGCTTTGATGTATTTAATATTTATTTTTGTATGGTGTTCTATTGATCGAACAGTTGCTCCTGCTTTAAAAGAGGGTGACCTAGAATATGAAAAAGGTAAGTTACCTCAAATGGTTTTAAAAGCTTTCCTTCCACCTGTTGCTCTAATAGTGTTAATCAAAGGATCAATTCTGCTTGGTTGGGCTACACCAAGTGAAGCCGGTGCAGTAGGTGCCTTTGGAGCTACGTTATTAGCCATTATTGGAAACAAATTTACAATTCCAATGTTAAGAAGTGTTCTACATTCCTCTGGTCTTACAATTTCCATGGTTTTTATGATTATTTTAAGTGCAACTTGTTTTGCATATGTTTTTAGATCTCTTGGTGGAGACTACATTGTTGAAGAGTTAATTGAAAAAGCTGGTCTTGGATCTTGGGGATTATTGTTTCTGTTGATGGGAATGACTTTTTTACTAGGTTTTTTTCTAGATTGGGTAGAAATTACTCTAATTATACTTCCCATATTTGCTCCCTTAGTGGTTCTTTTAGATTTTGGTGATCATGTTTCAGCATTAACGGGTCTTGACGGTCGTAAAGAAACTATGGTGTGGTTTTTGGTATTGATGGCTATCAATCTTCAAACCTCTTTTCTAACGCCACCATTTGGTTTTGCCTTATTTTATCTTAAAGGAGTTGCACCACCAGAAGTTGCAACATTGAGCATTTATAGAGGTGTAATACCATTTGTTATAATACAATTAATTGGTCTTGGGTTTGTAATCTATGAACCAGAAATGGCATTATGGCTACCTCGGTTAATCTAAAAAATTAATTAAACCGCATTTAGATGATGCGGTTTTTTTTAGAGGACCAAAAATGGAAAAAATTGGTATTTGTGGTGTTGGCTTAATAGGAGCAAGTTGGGCAATTGGCTTTGCTAACGCTGGTTTCAAAGTTTTTATTTATGATACTCATAAAGATAGCTTTATGAAATTCAAGGAAAAATCAAAAAAATTAATTCAAGATATACGTATAATTAATCCTGCTATAGATGAAGCAAAAATAAATACTAATATAAAATTGGATTGTACTGTTCAAGAAATTTGTGAAGATTCAATTTTGGTTCAAGAAAGCGTGTTAGAGAATTTAGAGATAAAAAAAAGAGTTTTTGAACAATTAGATAAATTTGCATTAAAGAATACAATTATTGCGTCATCTTCATCTTATCTCTTAATTTCTAAAATCTCTGAGCATGTTGAAGGTAAACATAGATGTATTAATGCTCATCCTGCACTTCCTCCTCATATTGTCCCATTTGTTGAAGTCGCGGGGGGGGTAGATACTGACTCAAATATTATAAAACAAGCAGTCTCAATTTACAAAGCTGCTAATTACGCTGCAATAACAGTAAATAAAGAAACGGATGGTTTTGTCCTAAATAGATTACAAGGTGCTCTATTAAATGAAGCAGTAAGACTTCATGAAGGCGGATATGCATCAATGGAAGACATTGATATAGCTTTAAAACATGCATTAGGTATAAGGTGGGCTTTTTTAGGCCCTTTCGAGATTATGGATCTAAACGCACCTGAGGGTATTAAAGACTCATTTACTCGATATAAAAAGGGTATTCAAAATTTAGCAAGGGAACAAAATAGTGTACCAGGATACTCTGAAGAATACTTAAATAAATTAGAAATAGATCAAAGAAAGAGATTATCTTATGATGCAAGGAACGAAAGAGTAGAAAAAAGAAATAAAATGATTGCATTAATTAGAAAGCTTAAACTTGAATTAGGAGAGGATATTTAAATGGCTAAAAAAGTAATAATTAGTTGCGCAGTTACAGGAGCTATACATACTCCTTCAATGTCAGAATATTTACCAGTAACAGCTGACGAAGTTATAGAACATTCTTTAGCTGCTCACGAAGCTGGTGCTGCTGTTTTACATTTGCATGCTAGAGATGAAGTAGATGGTCACCCAACACAAGATCCAGAAGAGTTTCAAAAATTTCTTCCAACAATTCATAATTCATGTGATGCAGTTATAAATATTACAACTGGTGGTGGGCCACAAATGACTGTGGAAGAGAGAATGAAACCTGCTATGCATTTCAAACCAGAACTTGCTTCTTTGAATATGGGGTCAATGAATTTTGGTCTTTTCCCAATGCTTAAAAGGCATAATCAGTTAAAACATTCATGGGAAAAAGAAATGCTTGAAAAAAGTAAACATTCTCTTTTTAAAAATACTTTTGAAGATATTGAAAATATTATGACTTTTGGATATGAAAATGGAACTAAGTTTGAATTTGAATGTTATGACGTTGGTCACTTATATAACCTACATTATTTTCACAGAGAAGGTATGTTAAAAGGTCCTTATTTTATCCAATTTGTCATGGGCATAATGGGTGGTATAGGTGCTGATGCAGACAATTTGTTACACATGAAAAAAACAGCTGATAAATTATTTGGTGAAGTAGGTTATGAATGGTCAGTTGTGGGCGCTGGAGCAACTCAAATGAGGATGAATGCAACTGGTGCTTCTTTAGGTTCTCATGTGCGTGTTGGTCTTGAAGATTCTCTTTGGGATGGACCTGGTAATTTAGCTAAGACGAATGCTGATCAAGTCAAGAGAGTAAGAGAGATACTAGAGGGTCTTTCACTCGAGGTTGCCACATCAGATGAAGCAAGGCAAATGTTAGGCCTTAAAGGAAAAAATAATACTAACATAAAATAGAAAGATTAAAATGAACTACGAAAAACTACTTGAAGGAAAAAAAGCTCTTATAACGGCTGGAGCAGATGGTATTGGTTACGCAATTGCTAAAAGATTTGAAAAGGCGGGTGCAGATGTATTTGTATGCGACATTAACTCTGAGGCTGTTACAAGAGTCAATGAAATTGATGATAATATCAAAGCATTTGAATGTGACCTTAGACAATCTCAGTTAATTGGGTCTATGGTTGAAGCTGGTTTTGAATATTTAAAAGAGATAGATATTATTGTAAACAATGCGGGAATAGCAGGTGAGACCGCTAGTGTTGGAGAGCAAACATTAGGTGGGTGGCATGAATGTCTGCAGGTAAATATGACAAGCCATTTTGAAACAATGAGATTAATCGTGCCTAGAATGAATGATAATGGATCAATTCTTTCAGTTTCTTCTGTCGCAGGTCGAGTTGGCTTTGCTTATAGGTTACCTTATGCAGCCACAAAATGGGCTGTCATAGGCATGGTTAAAAGTTTAGCGATAGAGCTTGGACCAAGAGGTATTAGAGTAAACGCGCTTCTTCCAGGAACTGTAAAAGGAGATAGACAAAATCGTGTCATTGAAGCAAAAGCGAAATTAAACAAACTTTCTTTTGAGGAGATGAAAAACAAGATATTATCAAGTGCATCTTTGAGAAATTTTGTTACACACGAAGATTTGGCTGAACAAGCACATTTTCTTTGTAGTCCTTTAGGTAAAAATATATCAGGTCAAGCAGTCAGTGTTTGCGGAAACGTTGAGTCAATCAATGATTTCCTCTAAAATAGGATAAATGTAAGATTTAAATAATTCAGGATTTTCCGACATAGGGAAGTGACCTATCCCTGGTATAATAGTAGCTTTTGATCCTTTAATTCTTTTTGCAGTTTCCAACATTCTTTCTGGTGTACAAGAGCAGTCATATTCACCTGATAATAGATATACAGGACATTTTGAGGTGTCAATTAAACTTGAACGGTCATCAAAATCTCCGTCATGCCAATAAAAGTAAAGATCACCCTTAAATACACCAGGTCCTCCCTGCATATAATGCCATAAAGTTTCATGTTTAAAATTATTTGGACTTTGGGGCGCTATTTGTGAAGAAACGAAGGCAGCTTGAACTAATCCGCCATGAACATCAGGTCTATAAAGCCAATCTAAGTCGTAATAAGGTTCAAGCTTGTCAGCGCCTTCCAAGGCAATCACTGCTCTAAAAAAATTGCTATGTTCAAGGGCAAGATGTAAAACAACCCTTCCTCCCATTGAACAGCCCATTATTACTGGGTCAATTAATTTATATTGCTTACAAAAAGACATTATTATCTCTTTATATAATTCGGTAGTAAGTTTGTAGTCATTTAATTCGTAGCCATCTGGAGGATTAGACTTTCCATGCCAAGGTAAATCAAAAACTATCACTCTATAATTACTTGTAATTATTTTGTCATTTAAAATATGGCGAAATTGTCTTCCATCAGACCCTGCTGTGTGTAGGCACAATAAAGGTATTCCTTGACCTGCCTCTTCTACGTAAATTCTGTAACTATCCTGATTTACATTTAAATTAAAATATCTACCAACTATATCTTCGAACTTTAAATCAGTCATGCTTTTCTCTATTCGATGCTATAAGATCTTTAAAATATTGCAGATTTTGTATAAATGGAGTTAAATCTCCATCAATATAAACGATTTTTTTTGCAAGCATAGCAAAGATATCATGGTAATCTCTAGGAGGTATTTTTAACCAATGTTTATTCCAACTATCCCTTTGTCCATAAATTTTAAAAGTTCCACTTTTTGTTAAAATTTCTCTTTCATTTATAGACAATACATTCCCACTCAGGATCTCAAATAAATAATCTTTGTCTCCAATACCAAATGTGAAAGTGATATTTAACCAACGACCATTTTCAATTAATCTTTTATTGGAATTTATGTTGTTTATCCAATTTTCGATTGATAGCATAACTATATTCTTTCCATTATGTAAAATATAAATCTTTATAAATATTTTACAAAAGGAATCTTTGATATAAGTTTATACTATAGGGGGAGAAATGTTTAACATTAATGATTTTTTACATTTAGATGCTCTAAAACCAGCAGTGGAATGGAAAGGTTTTCCAAAATACAATTTTGTAGGAGGGCATATTGATGGTGATAGCATCCCAGTGCAATCTATAAAGGATTCTCTCAATAAAATAATATTAAAAGAGGGAAAAACTTTAGCTAAATATGGACTAGAAAGTGGGCCTCAGGGCTTTTTACCATTAAGAAAATTTATATCAAATCAGCTAGAAATTAGTTCAAAAATTAATTGCTCCGAAAGAGAGATATTAGTTCTATCTGGTTCATTGCAAGCTTTAGATCTTGTAAATCAGACTTTTCTTCGAAAAGGAGATACAGTAATAATTGAAGAGGAAAATTATGGAGGAACTATTTCAAGGCTGAAAAGACTTGATGTAAATATGGTTGGAATACCTCTAGAAAAAGACGGAATGAATTTAAAAATTCTAGAGCAAGAGTTAAATGATCTTCTGAAAAAAGAAATAATACCAAGATATATTTACACGATTCCAACAATTCAAAACCCAACTGGAACAGTAATGTCTGTTGCAAAAAGGAAGCAACTAATAAAATTATCAAAAAAATATCAAATACCTATTTTTGAAGATGATTGTTACGCAGATCTTCTTTTTGAAAAAGAAAGACCTCCTGCGATAAAGTCATTTGATAAAGAAGGATATGTAACTTACTGTGGATCTTTTTCTAAATCAATCGCGCCAGCACTAAGGGTTGGTTATTTAGTTGCAAATTGGGATGTTTTATCAAGAATATTACCTTATAAAACTGACGCAGGTAGCGGATCATTAGAACAAATGGCATTGGCAGAGTTTTGTGAGGAAAATTTTAACTCACATGTCAAAACCCTAAAAAATAAATTACAAAAAAAATCAGAGGCTATTTGTAATGCTTTGGATAAATATTTTGGGTCTTCTGCTGAATATAAAAAACCTGATGGTGGAATTTTTGTTTGGGTTGATATGCATAAAAAAGTAGACACATCTCGTCTTTACGAATTGGCATTAAAAGATGGTGTGGCTATAAATCCAGGAAATGAATGGTCAATTAACAAAAGTGGTAGACATAAAATGAGACTTTGCTTTGGTAATCCTTCAATTAAAGAAATTGATGAGGGCATTAAACGTTTGGCTATAATATGTAGAAAAGAATTTGGAATACCCACAAAGATTGCGAATTTATAAATTTTTGTGAATATTTATTATATGTAAAATGGCTTCTGAAAAATTTTTAGGGTCCTCCTGAGGCACATTATGACCAATATTTGGAAGAATTTCATGTTTAAGATGACTTGAAAATTTTTTTTTGATTTTTGCAATATCAGATAATCCAGTCACGCCGTCATTATCACCATCAATTGTTATGGCGGGCACAGAAATAACAGGTTGGTTAGATAATTTCTTTTCTATTTTTTCAAACCTTTTGTCTCCACATACTAGCCCAAATCGATGTCGGTAACTATGAATGACTACTTCTACAAAATCAGGGTTCTCAAAAGCATTTGCACTTAAATTATATAAATCATTATTAATATTCCAAGTTGGTGACCACGTTTTCCATATATATTTTATAAAATCATGACGTTGATTTAAAAGGCCATTTCGTCCCCTTTCACTATGGAAAAAATATTGATACCATAATTTTTGTTCAATTTCTGGTTTGGCTGGTATCGATGATTTTTTTATGTCTTGAATATTGTAGCCGTTGCAGGAAACTAAACCTAAACACCTATTAGGATATAGTGCAGCAACTACGCAAGCTGCTCTGCCGCCCCAATCATATCCTCCAACAATTGCTTTATCTATTTTAAGTGCGTCCATAAGTTTTAACAAGTCAAATCCAAGTGCTGCTTGTTGACCTGAACGCAAGGTGTCATTTTGTAAAAAAATTGTGTGACCATATCCTCTTAAGTAAGGAATGATTATTCTGCAGCTAGATATTAATAACGGAACTACTTCTTCGTAAGCGTGAATATCGTATGGGAAACCATGCAGAAGTATTACAGGTAAACCTTTTCTTGAACCCGCCTCAAAATAGCTTACATTTAAATCTCCAGCATTTATATTTTTTAAATTCTTTTTCAATTTTCAAACAACATAAATTATTAATAATTTATAGGTAAGGTATTTATTGTCTTAACTCTTCCTAGCGCAAAATTTGTCTCTATTGATGCAATACCTTTAACTTTTGTGAGTTCTTCTCTCATGAAGATTTCATAGTTTTTTAAGTCAGTTGCAACAACTCTTAATAAATAATCCCTATTTCCAGTTACTAACCAACAGTCCATAACAGCATCTAAAGATGTTATTTCTTTTTCAAATGACTTTAAAATTTGATCAGTTTGATTCTCTAATCTAACAGATACAAAAGCAGTTACAGGATAACCATAAGCAATTTCATCAATAATAGCTGTGTAACCAGCTATTAAACCTTTTTGCTCCAAGGTTTTTACTCTTCTTAAGCAAGGAGAAGGTGACAAGCCAACTTTTTCAGCTAACTCAAAATTAGTTAATTTTCCATTTTGCTGAAGAAAAAAAATAATTTTTTGATCTATTTTATCAATATTGCTCAAAAAAAACCTATTTTAATATAATATTTTACTAATATAATTATATTAGCAGATAATATTAAATTTAGAAGTATTTTTATAATATTTAGTCATTCATTCTATTTAAAAGATGCTACATTAAAAAAATGAATGATGTTGAAATTTTAAAAAAAATTGAAAAGAAAGTGTTGTGGCTTGCTTGCTGGATGATTCATAATGCAAATCACATTAGAGAAAATCAAGATGGTCTTAAAGTTGGTGGCCATCAAGCAAGTTCTGCTTCAATAGTCTCAATAATGACAGCTTTGTATTTTAGTATTTTAAAGCCTGAGGACAGAGTTGCAGTCAAACCTCATGCAAGTCCAGTATTTCATGCTATTCAGTATTTGTCTGGATTACAAACTAAAGAAAAAATTGAAAATTTTAGAGGTTTTGGTGGTGCGCAATCATACCCGTCTAGAACTAAAGATATTGATGATGTTGATATTTCAACTGGATCAGTTGGATTAGGGGTAGCAATGACAAGTTTCATTTCATTAATTCAAGATTATATTGCAAGAAAACAATTTTATAAAAATAAACCTCTAGGGAGAATGATTGCGTTAGTTGGTGATGCAGAGCTAGATGAGGGTAACGTTTATGAGTGTCTTCAAGAAGGCTGGAAACATGATTTAAGGAATGTTTGGTGGATAATTGATTATAACCGACAATCACTTGATGGAGTTGTCCATGAAGGGTTATCTGAAAGGCTAAGCTCTGTTTTTTCAGCTTTTGATTGGAACCTTGTGGTATTAAAATATGGTAAATTACAAGAAGAAGCATTTAAAGAACCTGGTGGAAATAAATTAAGAAAATGGATTGATGATTGCCCTAATCAATTATATTCAGCTCTAATATTTGAAGGAGGTGAAGCTTTTAAGAAAAGAGTTTTAGACGATATTGGCGATCAATCTGAGATTTCAAATCTGGTTAACAAAAGATCTGATTCTGAGTTTTTAGAATTAATGTCAAACTTAGGAGGTCATTGCATTTCTACTCTGTGTGAGTCATTTAGTAAAATTAAGGATGATAAACCAACTGCTTTCATTGCATATACAATTAAAGGTTGGGGTACCCCATTAGCAGGCCATAAAGACAATCATGCTGGTCTTATGACTAAAGCTCAAATGAATGATTTTAAATCTAAATTAGAAATTAATGATGGCGAGGAATGGAATAATTTTTCTGATGACAAAAAGTATTTAAGTATAGATGAATATATAAAAAATTTACCTTTTCAAAAAGTAGGTCATAGAAAATTTAGTGGAACTAAAATAGTAATCGATGAACCCGTTTTGATTAATGATAATAAAATATCTACTCAAAGTGCATTTGGAAAAATTCTAGACACATATGCCAAAAATGATACTGAATTTACACAAAGAATTGTAACCACTTCACCTGATGTATCAGTCTCGACTAACCTTGGATCATGGATTAATAGGAGAGGATTGTTCAGTAGAAAAGATAATTCTGATATTTTTAAAGATAGGAAAATACCCTCAGCTCAAAAATGGATTTTTTCTCCAGATGGACAGCATATAGAACTTGGTATAGCTGAAATGAACTTATTTATAATGCTTGGATCTGCTGGTCTTTCTCATGAGTTGTTTAATGAAAGATTGTTCCCTATAGGCACAGTTTATGATCCATTTATAGCACGAGGTTTAGATGCTCTAAATTATGCCTGCTATCAAGATGCAAGATTTATAATTGTAGGAACTCCCTCTGGTGTCTCCCTAGCACCAGAGGGCGGCGCTCATCAATCTATAGGAACTCCTTTAACTGGTATAAGTCAGCCTGGACTGCTAAGTTTTGAACCTGCTTTTGCAGATGAACTGTCAATTATGATGAATTACAGTTTCAATTATCTGCAAGATGAAAATGGTGGTTCTGTATATATCAGATTAAGCACTCGATCAATTGATCAACCATCTAGAGAATTATCTAAAGATCTACAAGGTCAAATTTTAAAGGGAGGATATTGGTTAAAGCAACCTGGTTCAAACCCAGAAATCATATTAGCTTACCAAGGTGTTATAGCAGCAGAAGTCATTCAATCAACTGCTAATTTAGGAGAAAAATTCAGAGATATTGGGGTCTTGGCTATTACGAGTTCAGATATATTATTAAGTGCCTGGAAAGATAAATATTTATCTCCTAATCAAAATAATACTGAATCTCATATTGAAAATTTATTAAAAGATGTTCCAAGAGATACTAAAATTTTGACAGTAATTGATGGTCATCAATTAACATTATCTTGGTTAGGCTCTGTACTTGGTCATAAAGTAATACCTCTTGGAGTTGACCGCTTTGGACAAACTGGAAATATAAAAGAACTTTTGACAGAGTTTGCAATTGACTCTGATAACATAAGTAAATTAGGGTTTAAATTTGCTTAGGTAATTTTTATAATAACAACAGATAGGAGTTATGATGAATAAATTGATTAAAATACTAATGATTAGTTTTACGAGCTTATTTTTTACTGCTAGTGCATTCGCGGCAGATATAACGATGAGGATATCATTGCAGTTGCCTATGAAAAGTCACTTAGGCCAAAATTTATTACTCTTTAAAAAAGAAGTTGAAAGCAGATCAAATGGAGAAATTAAGGTCGAAATTTACGACTCAGCGCAGCTTTATAAAGATAAAGAAGTACCCGCAGCAGTTGGTTCGGGATCGATTGAATCAGGTGTGGCTTCATTAACAAGATATGTTGGTGATATTCCAGCAGTTGATTTGTTTTATCAACCCTTCTTGTTAAACACTGACAAAAAAGTAAGAAAAGCCGTTTCTAAGGGATCGTCAATTAGAGGACCAATAGACAATGCAATTAAAAACACTGGTTCTACTGTATTATGGTGGCAAGCATATGGTAATGCGATAATGCTTTCAAAAGGTCAAGCTATTAAAAATCCTTCTGATATGAAAGGAAAGAAAGTTAGAGTATTTGGAAAGACATTAGGTACTTTTGTGAAGGCAGCCGGGGGTGCACCAACATTAATCTCTGGTTCTGAACAATATTTAGCTTATCAAAGAGGTACAGTTGATGTTGGAATGACAGGTGTATCAGGTGTGAAGTCAAGAAAACTATTTGAAGTTATGGATACTATTACCAAAACTAATCATGGTGTAATTGAATTTATCGTAGTTGCTAATACAAAATGGTTCAATAGCCTGTCCGCAAAACAAAAAGATATCATTGTTAAATCTGCAGAAATTGCTGAAAAAGATGTACGTAATAATGTTGCTAAAATAGAACAAGAGGCATATGATTTAGCAAAGTCAAAGGGTATGAAAATTGTAACTCCAAGTAAAGCTGATATTGATGCGTTTAAGTCTGCATCTAAACCAGTTTATGAAGATTACAAGAAAAATGCTGGATCACTTGGTGCGCAGCTTTTAGATGCAGCTTCTAAATTGTAAAAATTGAAAAGAGAGAGTTTTTAACTCTCTCTAATCTAATTATGACTTATTTCGAAAAGATTATAGATTTATTCGCATGGTTATCGGCATGGTTATTCTGTTTAGCTGGTTTTATGCTTTCATATGAAGTTATAGCCAGATACTTTTTTTTAGCACCTACTTCGTGGGCTGCCGAACTTAGCCAACTTTCATTAATTTATGGTACTTTACTAGCTATGCCATGGGCATTAAAATCAAGAAAACATATCCAAATAAATTTAGTAATAAATAGATTATCCAAGAGGTATAAAAAAATAATAAATATCTTAATAATGATAATTTTAATTATTTTTTCGTCTTACGTTATGATTTTTGGTTTTGACATATTTTATGATTCTTTTTTCAGAGGTAGGACAACAGGTAGCTTGTTAAATTTACCCTCATGGATTGCTGAGTTGTCAGTACCATTATGCTTTTTTTTACTTTTTATACAGTCAATTTTGGAAATTATCAAATTATTAAAAAATATAGAACCACCAGAAAGTGATCATTAATTATGACTATACTTTTAGTTTTAACATTAATGTTTGTTTTACTATTATCTGGACTTCCAGTATCTTTCTCCCTTGGTTTTCTTGGACTTTCTATGTTGATTTTTGGTGGTTTCTCTCCTTTAATGGCACCACAGGCAATTTTATCGACCCTTGATGGTTTTATATTACTCGCCGTACCTCTTTTTCTTCTTATGAGTAATGTTCTTTTAAAAGGTGGATGTGGAAAAGATTTGTTCAATGCCGTACAAGCTTGGGTTGGTCATTGGCCCGGCGGTTTAGCCGTAGCAACAATAATTTCATGTGGTATTTTTGCAGCTATTTCTGGTGTGTCTGTTGCAACTGCAGCTACTATTGGTGTTGTTGCCATACCAGAAATGATCAAAAGAGGTTATAACAAAAACTTTGTTTATGGCCTATTAGCTGCTGGGGGGACACTAGGAATATTAATACCTCCAAGTTTGCCAATGATTGTGTATGGTTTTATTACAGAGGAGTCGGTAATTGCGCTATTTCTTGCTGGGATTGGACCTGGAATATTCTTAATATCTTTGTTTATTATTTATTCTATCATATTCTCTCAATTTTTTGGTGGCTTCAAAAAATTAAAGCCTAGCAGTTGGGAAATTAAAAAAAATACCTCTAAAAAAGTAATTCCTACAATTATATTAGCTTTTTTAATACTTGGTGGAATTTACACAGGTGTATTCACTCCAACTGAGGCTGCTGCTATAGGTTTTTCTTTGTCGTTAATTATAACTGTACTTATTTTAAAAACCTTAACCTGGAATGATTTTAAAGAAGCTGTTTTTGAGTCAATGGTTACTACTGCAGCTATTTTGATAATAGTTGCATGTGCAAAAACATTTGGAAAGGCAATTGCACTATATAGAATTCCTCAGGATATATCCTATTTCATTAGTTCTAGCATCGATACAAAAGCTCTTTTCATGATTGTTGTATGTATAATTCTAGTTGCTATGGGTTTGGTTTTTGAAACGTTGTCGATGGTTATAATAATGGTACCAGTTCTTTTGCCAGCAGCAATGGCAATTGGTGTAGATCCAATATGGTTTGGTATTTTTATGGTCATAATGGTAGAATGTGCCCTTATTACACCTCCTGTAGGATTAAATCTTTATGTGATACAGTCAGTAGCAAAAACTCAATTAGGAGAAGTAGCTAAAGGGGTGTTTCCTTTTATTGTGATGATGATCTTTACGGTTTTTGTGATGTATATATGGCCTGATTTAGCACTTTATATACCTTTTAAATTATAAATTTGTATGAAATAGTTATTAGCAGGATTTTGAAATGATAAATGAAACAGACAAAATTAAAAAAACAAGTCAACCAGATAAATTAAGAAAAATTTTAAAAGAAAAATCTTTTGTTCCAATACCATCTTGTTTTGATGCTTTATCTGCTAAATTAATTGAACAAGCAAATTTTGATGTAACGTTTATGTCAGGTTTTGCTGCGTCTGCTTCTAGGATAGGTTCTCCAGATCTTGGACTTATGACCTTCTCTGAGGTTTTTGATCAAGCAAATAATATCTGTAATGCAATCGATATACCGATGATTGTAGACGGTGATACTGGATATGGAAATGCTATGAATGTTCGAAGAACATTAAAAGAATGTTCTAAGGCAGGTTGTGCTGGCATATTGATTGAAGATCAGTTAGCACCGAAGCGTTGTGGTCATACCCCAGGAAAAGATGTTGTAAATCGTGAAGAAGCATTTGATAGAATAAGAGCAGCGAGTGATATGAGAAATGAAGGTTATGATATTTTAATTATGGCAAGAACTGACGCCAACCATACTCATGGTTTGAGTGAGGCAATATCAAGATCACAAAAATTTTATGAATTAGGAGCAGATATCATGTTTGTTGAAGCCCCAAAAAATAAAGAAGAAATGAGAACAATCTGTAACGAGGTTCCTGGTGTTAAAATAGCTAATATTGTTGAAGGAGGCATCACACCAAATTTATCAATGAAAGAATTAACAGATATTGGTTATAAGCTGGCCGTGTATCCACTTACTGTCATGAGTTCAGCAATGAAAGCAATGACTAAATCATTAAAGTTACTTATGAAAGATGAAGACAGGTCAGACTTATTACTTGACTTTACTGATTTAAGACAAAAAATCGGCTTTAATGACTATTACGAAGTATCTAGCAAATATGAAACTTCAAAAAGAAGTTAAGAATTTATAAATGAGGAGAATAAGACTATGAAGAGTTATCAGGTTGTTGAGTTCGGGCAGCCTTTAGAATTAAGGGAATATGAAAATCCTAAGCCAAAAGGAGAAGAAGTTCTTGTAAAGATTACAGCGTGCGGCGTCTGTCATAGTGATCTTCATTTAGCAGATGGTTATTTTGATTTGGGAGATGGAAAAAGAATAACTTTGGCTGACAGAGGAACAAAGCTTCCTTTTACTCCAGGACATGAAATAACTGGAACTGTAGTTGCCCTTGGGGAGAATGTTAAAGATATAAAAATAGGTGACACTGGAATAGTATTTCCTTGGATTGGTTGTGGTAAATGTGAAGCTTGTTTAGAAAATAATGAAACATTATGCGAAGCACCTAAATATTTAGGTGCTCGTCTTAATGGAGGCTATTCTGATCATATAATTGTACCTCACAGTAAATATATAGTTTCTTACGGTGACATGGATCCTGCACAAGCTGCACCATATGCATGTTCAGGATTAACCGCATATAGTGCTTTGAAAAAAATTCCTACAACTTCGAAAGATGATTGGATTATAATTATAGGTGCAGGTGGTGTTGGTATAAATGGTATTTTATTATCACCTGCAATACATGATGCAAAAATTTTAGTTATAGATAATGACCCCGAAAAGAGAAAAAAAGCTATTGAGTCTGGTGCGAATGAAGTTTTTTCACCAGATCAAGAAACTGAAATTAGAAATAAAATTGGAATTGGAGCTTCTGCAACTATAGATTTTGTTGGAAGACCTGAAACAACTGACTTTGGTTTGTCACTTGTAAAAAAAGGGGGCATGGTAATTGTTGTTGGTTTATACGGTGGATCACTAAAACTTTCATTGCCGTTAGTACCAATGAGATCTATGACGCTCAAAGGTTCTTATGTTGGCGAGCTAAGAGAATTAAAAGAACTGGTAAATATTATTAAATCAGGCACAATAAAATTAATACCAGTAAAAAAACAAGGTTTAGAAACAGCAAATCAAGCAATGTCTGATTTGCGAGCAGGAAAAGTTAACGGAAGAATAGTTTTGACTCCAAATTAGAAGTATAAAATAATAAAAAAAGAGATTGAATTATGATTGAAAAGAAAAAAATTGCTGATGGTCATCATCATTCACATGATCATGCGCACTCACATTTACCATCAGATCCTGAATTAAGAGTAAAAGCCGTAGAGACTTTGCTTTTAAACAAAGGTTTAATAGACTCTAAAACTTTAGATGAATTGATTGACACTTATGAGAATCGAATAGGACCTAAAAATGGTGCAAATGTAGTAGCTAAAGCTTGGGTAGATCCAGAGTATAAAAAAAGACTTTTGATTGACGCTACGTCAGCAATTAGAGAATTGAGTTACCAAGGAAGACAAGGTGAGAATATGGTTGTTGTGGAAAACACACCTGAAATTCACAATGTAATAGTCTGTACATTATGTAGTTGTTATCCATGGCCAGTTTTAGGTATTCCACCAACTTGGTATAAAAGTGACGAATATAGATCTAGAACAGTAAGAGAACCAAGGAAAGTTCTTTTAGAATTTGGTTTATCTTTAGATCCTAAAGTTCAAATAAAGGTATGGGATTCTACCGCAGAAATAAGATATTTGGTATTGCCAATGAGACCTAAAGGTACTGAAGATATGGGTGAAAGTGAACTTGCAGAGTTAGTTACCAGAAATTCTATGATAGGTACTGGATTGCCAAAGGAAATCAAATGAGCAGATTACATGACATGGGTGGCCGTTTTGGTGATGGATCAATTCCCGTCCCAAGGAATGATGAAAATGAAGTAGTTAATTTTGAACCAACTTTTAAATATGATTGGCATGCAAGAGCGTGGGCAATAACTCTTGCTGCTGGTGCTTTAGGAGAATGGAACATTGATGTTAGCCGTCATTATAGAGAATGTTTGCCACCAAAGGACTACATAAATTTTTCTTATTATGAAAAATGGTTGGCTGCCCTTGTTAATCTTCTAATAGATAAAGAACTGATTTCATTAAATGAATTAAAAGAATATGTTTCTGCAGCTAAAAATGGAACTATAGACAATATTATTGAAAAAGAGATTATACTTGATGAAAGAACTTGGTTAGCTAAAGATGTTCAAAAAACACTTGGTTGGGGAGGTCCCTCTATTAGAGACGTAAATGTAAGTCCTGTTTTTAATATAGGTGATAAAGTTATTACCCAAAATTATAGTCCAAACAAAGACATTACTGGGGGACACACTCGTTTGCCAAAATATGCCATGGGAAGAGTGGGTGTAATCCATTCTTATAACAATAATCACGTTTTCCCTGATAAAAATGCTCATGGTTTGGGAGAGAACCCTTTACCATTATACACCGTTGAGTTTAAATCTTCAGAGCTATGGGGAGAATTGGCGGAGAGTCAAAATGACAGTATCCTTCTAGACTTATGGGAACCATATTTAAAACCTTTACCAAATTAATCTTAAAAAAAATGAATTCTGATTATAATTTACCTTTTACGAATAAAACCGAAGATCAAATTGTTTTCCAAAATCCTTGGCACAGTCAATTATTCGCGATTACAGTTCAAATGTCAGAAAAAGGAAATTTTAGCTGGAAAGAGTTTGTAGAAGTTTTTGGAGAGTCGCTTAAAAAACAAAGATCACTCTCAAATAATTTAGATGGTAGTAATGATTATTTTTCTTGTTGGTTAAATGCACTTGAAGAAATCCTTATTATAAAGAAAATAAGTAATCAAAAGACTTTGATGATATTAAAAGAAGATTGGACTCAAGCTTATTTATCTACACCTCATGGCAAACCGGTGAATATTAAAAATAGGAGTTTTTAAATGTCAATTACATGTAAAGCTGCAGTTATTAGAAATAACAAATTAACTGAACCATATAAGGATTCAAAGCCCTTATCCATTGAGGAAATCAAAATTTCACCTCCTCTTGAAAATGAAGTTCTTGTGAAAGTTATGGGTGCAGGTCTTTGTCATTCTGATTTGTCAGTTATTAATGGATCCAGAGTGATGCCTCTACCACTGGTAATTGGTCATGAAGGTTCTGGTGAAGTAGTTGAATTAGGAAGTGCTGTAAAAGATATAAAAGTTGGAGATCATGTTGCTTTTCAATTTTCACCTTCTTGTGGGAGATGTAGAAGGTGTCTTGAAGGAAGACCTCAAGTATGTGAACTTGCAGCTGCAACAAAAGGTAAAGGTGATTTAATGTCAGGTGGAAGCAGATTGACAGATATGGAAGGGAATAGGCTTAATCACCATACTGGGATCTCATGTATGTCTCAATATAATGTAGTTGATAGAGGATCTGTAGTTGCAATAGACAAAGCCTTTAATATAGAAGATGCTGCTCTTTTTGGGTGTGCTGTTATGACTGGTGTTGGAGCTGTAATTAATACCGCTAGAATAAGACCAGGAGATTCGGTTGCCATTATTGGACTAGGAGGTGTAGGGCTAAATGGTATAATTGGTGCAAAACTAGCAGGAGCTGAAACTATAATTGCAATTGATATAGATCCATCAAAATTCATAAGAGCAGAAGAACTTGGGGCAACACATTGTTTTGATAGTAGAAAAAACAATATGGTTGAAGAAATAAGAGATTTAACCAATGGTGGTGTTGACTATGCTATTGACCTAGCTGGGGTAATACAAGCCATGGATACTGCTTATCAAATTATAAGATATGGAGGATCTGTGGTTACTGCTGGTTTGTCTCCTATAAATACGAAATTTAGTTTTAATCATAGTGATCTAGTTGCACAGGAAAAATCAATTTTAGGAAGCTATATGGGTTCATGTGTTCCTGTAAGAGATGTCCCTAGATTTCTAAATTTATATAAACAAGGACGTCTACCAGTGAATAAACTGATAGATGGGAAAATTACTTTTGATAATTTGAATGAAGGTTTTGATAAATTGTCAAAAGGTGAAGTAGTTAGACAGATACTTATGCCTAACGCGTAGTTTTTATATCATTTTCCAATTTTTATAAAAAATACTTCTAGTATTTTTTAATAAAAAGCCAACAGCTTTTAAAATTAATTTGATTATGTTGTCAAAATGTGATGGCCTAATAATATCAATAAAAGCACAAAATCTTAAATCATCTTCTTCGTTAAAGCTTTGGTGTATCAAAGTATCATCAAAAATAAATAATGGATCAGACTTCCACTTATGAATTCTACCGTCAGCTTCAATAAATGAGCCTTCATTTTTAACTTTATTAAAATTATATAAAATCCGATAAGTCATTCTCAAAGGACCAAAATGTCTAGACGTTGAAGTCTTTTCTCTGAAAAGTGAAACACCAATTGTCTTTAGATATTTATACTCATTATTAAACTCTTCAATTGAATCATCCAGTTCATATCCATACCATTTGTAAAATAACATACTTCTATTATCATTTGGATTTTCTTTAAATCTCTTAGCAATTTCTTTAGAGTTTTTATCAAATAATGAAATAACGTCATTGATTTCATTTTGATGACCTTGGGGAAGGTCTTCAATTTCATAGGTATGAAGGTTTCTGTGAGACAAAAGATCAGACAAAAGATTTAATGGTGATAGTAAAAAAGTTAAAAATCCTTTACCTATGAAATATTCTTTAATTAATTTTAGATCCATTGTTTTGTGTCTAGAGACATCAATTAATCCACATAAAATCCAAAATGGAAATATTGACCATATTCCAATATTCATAAAAAGGAAAATTGAACTTAAAATTAAAGGTATAAGTAAAATTAATTTAAAAACGCTATCCATTATAACTTTATTTATAATTTATATTAATAAATTCATAATCTATAATTTTAAATAATTTCTATCAACTTTTAATTAGATTGTTTGAAAAATAAAAATTTAATATTATGGTTATTAATAACATTATTAGGGAATAAAAAATGCCTAGCTTTGATATAGTAAGTAAAATAGATATGCCTTCAGTTCAAAATGGTTTAGATGGTGTAAAAAAAGAAATTAGCACTAGGTATGATTTTAAAGGAAGTATGTGTGAAGTAGAACAGCAAGAAGATAAAATTATAATTAGAGCTGATGACGATTTAAAAAGAAAGCAAGTTGAAGATCTAATTATCACACATCTTACTAGAAAAAAAGTAGATACAGGCGCGTTAGAATTTGAAAAACCAGAAGCTGCGTCAGGTAATTCCATTAGACAAGTTGTAATAATCAAACAAGGTATTGATAGAGATGTGGCCCAAAAGATAGTAAAGGCAATTAAATCCTCAAAAAGTAAAGTACAAACATCTATACAAGGTGATGAAGTAAGAGTGTCTGGGAAAAAAAGAGATGATCTTCAAGCAGCAATTAAATTAATAAAAGAATTAAATATTAAGCACCCATTACAATATGAAAATTTTAGAGATTAGAATTTAATTATTTTTGCTCTTTGATCTCTACTGCCCCATGAAGATGAATTCACAGCAGTAAAAAATTTAAGTAAATGGTTATTAAATAAATCTGGTTCTTCTAAATTGATTGTATGCCCTGTTTTAGGAACTATTAACAGACCAGCTGTCTTAATAGTCCTTTTCAAAAACAAACCTACCTCAAGACACATATCATCTTCATCACCATTTATTATTAACGTTGGACAAGTTATATCACTAATTGCTTCTTCTAAAGAATATAAGTTAGGTCTTTTATTTTGAACGCCCAATAAAGTATTTGCGGAGCCGATAGGATCATGTTCAATTAGTTGGTCATTAAATACTTGCCAACCTTTTGGATCTTTATTTTGAAACTGGACCCTAGAAGGGCCTAGGGCATATTCTGATCCAAATTTATCCATTCCCTCATTTAATATAATTTTTGCACTATCTAACGAAATATTAGAAAAGTCTGCTTCTTTATTGAAAGTAGTTTTATCAGTTGGTATAGCACCATAACCGCAACCAGCTATTACTAGACTTAAGACTCTATCCTGAGCATTTATCCCTAAATGAAGAGTTGCAAATCCTCCCATAGATAAACCAACAATATGAGCTTTTTCGATTTTTAGATTATCCATCACACTCAAAATATCACGCCATGCTCTTTCCTGATTATAACTACTTTCATCTTTTGGAACTTCTGATGGTGGGTACCCCCTAGCACAAAATGTTATACATTGATAATATCTAGATAAATAATTAATTTGTGGTTCCCAACTTCTATAATCACCAGCAAATTCGTGAACAAATATGATTGGTTCACCCTTACCATTAGACTCATAAAACAATTTTACATTATCATCAGTTTTTATAAATGACATTTATAATTCCCCATTATAATCTAGTTAGGATATAATACACAAATCAATACCAAAGTAAGTTGGTCTTTTAATATGGATATTTTTCACCATTTAAGTTCAGACATCACTGCAATTTTAATTACATTAAAGTTAGCTGTTATTACATGTTTCTTCTTGGCTTTAATAGGTACCCCTTTAGCATATTTTTTAGCATTTAAGTCAAAAAAGACCAAACCATTTATTGAAACAATAGTAACATTGCCACTTGTTTTACCACCCACAGTAATTGGATTTTATTTAATTATTTTTTTTAGTCCTGAAACAGCATTAGGTAAAATTTTCATAATATTAACAGGAGAACAATTAATTTTTTCATTTTACGGTTTAGTTCTGGCTTCTATAATATATTCTCTTCCTTTTTGGGTTCAGCCTCTTCAAGCTTCATTTGAAAAAATTGGAAGAGATACTATTTGGACATCTCATAGTTTAGGGGCTGGTTTATTAGATACTTTTTTTAATGTGATAATACCCTTATCTAAAAAAGGTTTTTTTACATCCTTTATAATTTCCTTCGCACACACCTTAGGTGAATTTGGGATCGTTTTGATGGTAGGTGGTGGCATTCACGGTAAAACAAAAGTAATTGCTATTTCAATTTATGATCATGTGGAACAATTATCCTTTGGTGAAGCACACATTTTAGCGGGTGGAATGTTAATTCTATCATTTATTATATTATTAAGTCTGTTTTATTTTAATAAAAGAACAGTTGTGAGAGTAAAATAATGTCAAATTTGTCAGTTTTTTTAAAAGGTAATATTGGAAGTTTATTTTTAAATTTTGAGCATACTTTTAAAAATGATGGGATAACTATCTTATATGGTCCAAATGGATCAGGAAAAACTACAATTATTTCTGCATTAGGCGGATTTATTAAAAATATAGAAAGTAGAATTATTTTTAATGGAAATGAATTTAAGGACTTAGATAAATATCCTCCCTACAAGAGACCATTTGGAATAATGTTTCAAAATCCAATATTATTTGAACACTTAAATGTAGAAGAAAACTTTGATTTTGTTATAAAAAGGCAGAAATCAAACTCTCAAAATAAAAAATTAATAAGTAAAAATTATCTAATTAATCACCTTGAATTGACTTCCCTATTGAAGAGGTCACCTGAGAATTTATCTGGGGGTGAAAAGCTTAGAGTGGTTCTAGCTAGAACAATTTTAAAACAACCTAATTATCTACTTTTAGACGAACCCATGTCAGATTTAGATATAAAATATAAAGCTAAGCTTCTAATTTTTTTAAAAGATTTTAATAAAAAATTTAAAATACCAATTTTATATATTACCCATTCAATAGAAGAAATATCACAAATTGGAGATCAAATTGTATTAATTAAAGATGGCAAAAAAATTGATAGTGGGAGTGTTACAAATGTTTTTAATAGAAGCTCATTCGTAGATTTGATAGGGAAGTTTGAGATAAGTTCCGTATTAGAAGGAAGAGTTATGAGTTATGATCAAATCCTGCGCATCACAACTCTTGATTTGGATGGACAAAAATTGATTGTTCCAGGTCTACCTGGTAACTTAAAGGATATAGTAAGAGTTAGAATAAGGTCTAGAGATATACTTCTTTCATCTACACGTTTAGAAACAAAAATTACTGAAAATGAATTACAAGGTATAATATCTTCAATTGAAATTGAAGATAATTCAGCATTTTCTGAATTAGTAATTAAATTACAAAATTTAAAAAATAACAAAAAAATACAAAAACTTAGATCTAGGATAACAACTTATAACCTAAAAAAAATGAAATTATTGATAAATGATAGTGTATTTATTTATATAAGCTCAGTATCTATAGATAGACAAGCATATCAATTAACATAGATTTTTTTAAACTCTTTCTATTATAATTGCACTGCCTTGACCAACGCCAACACACATTGTACATAATGCGTACTTTAAGTTTTTTTCAATTAATTCTTGAGTAGCTGTAAGGACTAATCTTGTTCCAGACATACCAAGAGGATGGCCTAGAGCAATTGCTCCACCATTAGGATTTACTCTTTCATCGTCATCTTCAATGCCAAGTGATCTTAAACTAGCCAAACCTTGAGCAGCAAATGCTTCATTTATTTCAATAACATCAATATCTTTTATTTTAATCCCAGCTATTTTAAGTGCTTTTAAAGAAGCTGGAACAGGCCCAATGCCCATCAATGCTGGCTCAACCCCAGAACTTGCTGCTGAGATTATTCTTGCTCTAGCGGTTAAATGATTTCGTTTTATTCCTTCTTCACTTGCAATTATCATTGCTGCTGCACCATCATTAACACCACTTGCATTTCCTGCGGTAACAGTACCATTATTTCGAAATGGTGTTGGGAGTGAAGAAAGTTTTTCAATTGATGTGTTTCTAGGATGTTCGTCTTTGTCAAATACTAATACTTCACCCTTTCTTTGAGGGATTTTTACAGGAGTAATTTCTTTAGCTAATCTTCCATTCTGAATTGCATTAGAAGCCTTTATTTGACTAGAAAGGGCCATTTTATCTTGATCATCCCTACTAACTTGATATTTTTCTGCAACATTTTCTGCAGTTTCTGGCATTGAATCTATACCGTAATTAGCTTTCATTATAGGGTTGACAAATCTCCAGCCTATTGTTGTATCATAAATTTCTGCATTCCTAGAAAAAGCAGAACTAGCTTTAGGCATTACAAAAGGAGCTCTACTCATACTTTCTGCGCCTCCTGCAATAGTCATATCAGCTTCATTAGATTTTATCATTCTTGATGCGCTTGATATAGCTTCCATACCTGAAGCACACAATCTGTTGAGTGTGATACCTGGAACGGTATGAGGAAGATCTGCTAAAAGTAGAGCCATTCTAGCAATATTACGATTATCTTCACCTGCTTGATTAGCATTACCATAAAAGACTTCTTCCAAGTTTTCCCAGTCTGTTTTTTTTAAATCTTTTTTCATTGCTATTAGTGGTAAGGCTGCGAGATCATCAGTTCTTATAGAAGATAAACTTCCCCCAAACTTCCCAATTGGTGTTCTTGTTCCTTCACAAATATATGCTTCTGACATAAAAACTCTCCTAGGCAACTACATTATTCAAAATTTGTATAAATCGGAACATCATCTGGTTCCCATTTTTTGTATTTTTTCATTATAGATGAAAACTCTTCACTATCAATGATATGATTTATCCAATTATTCAAAAGACTGAAATTTAATTTGTCAAACCAATCTTTATCAACATTTCTAAATTGTCTTACAAAAGGAAATATAGCATAGTCTAATAAAGTAAGATGTTCTGAATTTAGTGATTTGTTGTTTTTGAGGTAAGAATTTAATTTTTCAAGAAAGCATAAATTTTTGTCTCTATATAAATATTGATCCACACCAGAAAATCTATTTGGATATTTATACTTATCTAAATTGATTTTAAATTTCATTTCAAAATCATCTAATAGGTTTGTAATCTCTTTCTTTTCTAATTTTCCATCAGCAAGCCATTTATGAGGATCATTTATGTTTAGAGCCCAGTTAATTATATCCAAACTTTCTTCTAAAACATCACCTGATTTTGTAATCAAAACTGGCACAGTTCCTTTTGGAGATGATTTTAAAAATTCAGATGGTTTTTCCTTTAATTTAATCTCTCTTACTTCAACCATAATCTTGGATGATCTAATGGCAAATCGTGCCCTCATTGCATAAGGGCATCTTCTAAATGTATATAAAATTGGATATTTAAAATTGTTTTTCATAATAGAATAATTTTAAATAAATTTTAAAAATTATGAAATGCTTTTATTTTTTAAACCAATTTTTAAAAAAAATTCATTTTTTAGGGTTAACATCTCTAGACTTACAGATCTCATCATTATCGATATGGCCTTGTTTTGTAAGCTGATAAACAGTGTTCCAGAGTGATGGAGGATAATTTTGTCTAATATTTTTTATCATATGTAATATATGTTTTTCTTCAAAAATATTTTCTTTTTTTGATTTTCTTACTTTATCAAGTGGAAAGGGGACAATCTGGGCCATTTATATTTCTCCTGTAGTATGTCTGAGGTTTGCAAATAGCTTGCCGATTTTAATGTTTAAAAAAATAAATTTAATATTTTTCTCAAAATTAATGTATAAAGATGAAAGTAAAGGAATAAATAATGATTAACTATAAGTTACAACGATCAACTAAAATTGTTGCAACAATTGGAACTGCGACAGATGACCTAAATATTGTAAAAAAATTAATTAAAACAGGTGTAAATGTTTTTCGTCTTAATTTTAGTCATGGTAATCACGGAGATCACTTAAAAAGAATCACATATATAAGATCTGCAGAAAAAGAAATAAATTCTAATGTTGCAATCCTTGCGGATCTTCAAGGACCAAAATTTAGAGTTGGAGAGGTTAAAAATGAATCAAAAGTGATCAAGGGGAGTAATTTCATTTTTGATAAAGATCCAGAAATTGGAAATTTTAAAAGGGTAAATTTACCACACGATGAAATTTTTAAAAGTTTGTCAATTGGTTCAAACATACTTATGGATGATGGAAAGTTACAATTTAAAGTCAAAGATATTTCGAAAGATAAAATAACAACTGAAGTTATAGTGGGAGGAGTTATTAAAAGTAATAAAGGTGTAAATCTCCCTGATGTTGTACTAAATACAAGCCCTTTGACCATGAAAGACGTTGAAGATCTCAAATTTATATTAAATCAAGAAATTGATTGGATAGCTCTTTCTTTCGTCCAAAAATTAAAAGACGTGGAAGAAGTAAAAAAATATATTGGAGATAAAGCTGGTGTAATTGCTAAAATTGAAAAGCCGTCTGCTTTAAAAGAATTAAATGAAATAATTGAGTCTTGTGATGGTATAATGGTCGCAAGAGGTGATTTAGGAGTTGAATTAGCGCCTGAAGAAGTTCCAGGTATACAAAAAGAAATTATTCTCAAATGCAGACAAGCAGGTAAACCGGTCATTGTTGCTACACAAATGCTCGAATCTATGATCGAAACACCATCACCTACGCGAGCAGAGGCTTCTGATGTTGCTACTGCTGTTTTTGACGGAGCAGATGCAGTTATGCTTTCTGCAGAAACTGCTGTTGGTTCTTATCCACTCGAGACTGTAAACATCATGGATAGAATAATAACATCAGCTGAAAACCATATTAAAATACATCCTGGCGATGGCCCGCAAAATTTAAGAAAAGAAAACTTTATTTATAATGCTGTGTCACGTTCTGCTGTAAGTTTAGCTGAATCAGTAAACGCAAAGGCTGTTGTAGCTTTTACAGCGTCTGGAAACACTGCTTACAGAATGTCCAGGGAACGTTCAAATTTATTGTTAGTAGTTATGACACCTGAAATTAATGTAAAAAGAAAGCTATCTCTTCTGTGGGGAGCGTATCCTTTTTTTAGTAAAGTTCAAGGTTATGAAGCAGCAATACAAGAGGCAAGAGATATTATAAAAGTTAAAAATTTTGCAAAAAAAGGTGATACAATAGTAGTGGTCGCAGGCATGCCTTTTGGAATATCTGGTTCAACAAATTCAATTAGAGTTGTTGAAATTTAATTTTATTTTTTACCAAGTCTAACTGATATCATTTTGTCAGGATTACTTGGAGGTTCTCCTATTTCCAGGCTTTCAACTGTATCCATCCCTGAAATAACTTGACCCCATACTGTATACTGACCCGTCAAATGACCGCATCCATCATAACATATAAAAAACTGACTGTCTGCGCTGTCTGGGTTCATAGATCTTGCCATTCCAACAGTTCCATACTTGTATTCGTAATCTGAGAATTCAGCTTTTAAATTCTTTCCCGAACCACCAGTACCATTACCTTCGGGATCACCTGTTTGAGCCATAAACCCCACTATAACTCTATGGAAAATAATTCCATCGTAAAATCTCTGTTTAACTAGCTCTTTAATTCTTTTAACATGATTAGGTGCAATTTTCGGTAAAGTTTCAATTACAATTTTACCTTTAGTTGTCTGAATTGTTATGAATTTACTTGAACTTGCAGTTGCTTTTTTAATTGGTTTTACCATGGTTATACACATTATGCCTAATATTATAATAAATAATTTTTTAAACATTAATCACTCTTCAATTACTATAATACGTATAAACTTAGTTCACTTAAAATCAACTATTATTTTACACAAGTGCATCAATTTGTTCATCTGTAAGATTCCCAGGCACAATAGTAATGGGTACTCTGCACTCAGTGCTACCCTTATTAATTACATAATTAATTAAAGGTCCTGGATTTCCATGTTCTATTGAAACTCCCAACACCAACACTCTTATAGATTTTTCTTTATCAATTAAATTAAAGAGTTCTTCGTGAAGAATTCCTTTTTTAACAAACGTTCTAGGTTTGGGTGCTCCCAACTTTTCACAATATTCACTAAGTTTTAGAAGTAAATCTTTACTAGCTTGTTCGGCTTCTGCTTCCATAATTTCAGTTACTCCCCCCCAAAGCTGTCCTTCAATAGGTTCAATGCATCTAAATAATGCTACTTCACCACCAGCTGTTGCTGCTCTTCGTGCAGCATAATAAAGAGCTTGATGTAATTCCTTACTATCATCTGCTACAACTAAGAATAATCTGTTTCTCGTTTTTGAAACATTTTTCTTATTATTTGCGTTTCTACTAGTCATTAGTCCCTCATCAAACTTTTCTAAAAATTAGATTTGATCCCCAACCAACTAAAATTGCCAAAAAAACTGCAAAAATACCATATAACGTAGAGTAATTCTGGGCTATATCATAAATTTCTGCACTAATACCTGATTTCGAAACATTGATTGAATTAATTTGTTGTGAAACAAGTTTACTATTACGATAATGTAAAATTTTAACTTCAAATTGGCCAGTAATTACATTTGATGGTAACTTTAAAAAAGATCTAAAAAGTGCATCTTTATTTAAACTCACAGAGTTTTCATTTACACTCCATAGTTTTGATTTCAACATATTTCTAGTAAGTGCTTGTCTCCATTGTTTTTCATTTTCAACTTTAATGCCTGGTTGAATCCTAATATTAAAATTATTTAATCCAATTTCAGATATCTTTTGTGTTTTTTTATTTAATATGTCTTCTATTTTTCTATTGGATGAGATACTTAAATATTTAGGAGCATTTATATAATTGACTTTTTTTGTGTTCACCCAAACGCCGAATATTTTTTCTTTCTTTTGAACAGTGACTAATCCTTTTGGGCCAGTAACAATTACAATTATATCATCTCCTTTTTCCCCATCATACGCACCAAATAGTAGTATCTTAGCACCTTGAAAATCAGTTGAAATCTTAACATTTTCTTGTGATAGATCCGCAACAATTTGGTTTTGTGCAAAGGTGTTAGAAGTCAGAGTCATTACTAAAAAAATTAGATTGATATGAAAAAAAAAATTCATTTTAAATTACCTACTAATTATTACTGAAAAAAGATCAGACGGAACAGTAATCAAATCAATCAAGAGCTTTAAACTTACTAAAATAATAATAGAAGATAATATCAACCTTAGATATTCACCTTTTAAAATATTTGTAAACCTCGAGCCTACTTGGACACCTACTACAGAACCCAGTAATAATATTGTTGCAAGTACTATATCAACAGTTTGATTTTGAGATGCTTGTAGAATAGTTGTATTTGCAGCAACAAAAATAATTTGAAATAAAGAGGTACCTACTACTAAAGATGTTGGCATACCTAAAAGATATATCATTGCTGGAACTATAATAAAACCACCACCAATACCCATCAAAGCAGCAAGGATGCCGACTACAACTCCAATTAAAATAGGTAATAAAATTGAAATATATAATTTTGATTTCCTGAATCTAATTTTAAAAGGTAATCCATGCAGCCAATTATGTTGATGAAGTTTCCCTCTAGAGATCTTTCCTCTACTTGTTCTTAAAGTTAATCTAAGTGATTCTGAAAACATCAAAGTACCAATAAGAGTTAAAAAAATTACGTAGGATGATTTGATCACAAAGTCTAATTGTCCAATTTTCCCCAAAAAATTAAATAAAAGAACACCTATCGAAGATCCTACAACCCCACCTAATAATAAAACAGTACCCATTTTGAAATCAACATTACTTCTTTTCCAGTGAGATAAAACACCTGAAACTGAAGGCGCTACTAATTGATTAGCCACCGAAGCAACTGCCACAGGTGGTGGTATTCCTAAAAACATCATGATTGGGGTAAGTAGAAAACCCCCACCTACACCAACCAATCCCATTATAAGACCAAGAAATGCTCCAACACTTAAAATTGCTAACGAGTGAATTGGCTGTTCTGCTATAGGTAAATAAATATACATTAGAGTTTCATCATTGTTTCTTTAAACATAATAATACATTATTAATATTTAAAAAATAATTATTTGAACTTAAGCATATGATAAAAACTATTTCCAAAACTGATCTTGAAAAATGTATTTATAGGGTTAGGAATGCTGGTGATAAAGAGCGATCAGATGATAAATATAATGAAGCGAGTGTTTTAGTATTATTCATTAATAACAAAGTAAAAAAAAGTAGCTCTATTTTAATGATTAAAAGAAAAGATAATCTAAGAAAACATGCAGGACAAGTAGCTTTCCCAGGTGGAAGAAAAGAAAAAGAGGATTTAAATTTAGAAGAAACAGCAAGAAGAGAAACTGAAGAAGAAATAAATATTTATGGAAAACATTATACTATAGTTGGCAAATTTCCGAAATTTTTTACTGGCACAGGTTATGTGGTTACACCATTTCTTGGTATTATTGATTCTAATTCTAACTGGAGCAAATTATTAAAACCTAATTTAGGTGAAGTTGAACAAGTTTTTTTTCCTCCAACTGATTGTCTTTTATTACCTGAGTATCAATTGAGAGAAAAACCGCCTATTAACTCAAGCATGTCTATGACATGGACAATTAATTATAATAATAAAAATATTTGGGGGTTAACAGCAAGAGTGTTAGTAACTATATCTGCAGGGTTAGGTTTAAGGGAGTTTCCACCGTGCGACGATATTTAATTATTTTTTTAGCAATAATATTTGCTATTGTACTATTTTTTTTAACAAAATATATTTTGGACAAAGTAACAAAAAATAATCAAATTTTTTATTCAACCCTAGTAAGTGTTATTGGCTTTTGTATTTTTATTTTATTTTCTTTTTTATACTTAGAAATGGATTCTTTTGATCCAAGTTATTCTTACCAACCGCCCACATTAATTGATGGAAAAGTCAAAGATGGAAACTTTTCGAAGTAAAGAGGTATTTAAATTATTAAAAACAAATTTAAAAATTTTTATGAAATAGATAAAAATATTAAAGTTATTTTTAATCTCGCTGAGAGTATTGGTGTTAAAATTTGGATAGTAGGCGGAGCTTTAAGAGATTACCTTACTAATCAAGAAGTTACAGATATTGATTTTGTGATAAATGAAGATATAAAAACATTTGCAAAAAAAATAAGTAAAAATAACCTTAAGGTAAATGAAACTTACATAAATTACAAAACTATTTCATTAATAATAAAAAAAAAGGAGTATCATGTAACAAGTTTTAGGAAAGATTTAATTTCTTTTGGAAGATCCGCACTCGTAGATAATGCATTTGATTTGAGTGAGGACGTAAAAAGAAGAGATTTTACAATCAATAGCCTATATTTAGACTCACAAGGAAATTTAATAGATCTTCTTAATGGAAAAAATGACATTAATAAAAGAAAACTTATCTTTATAGGTAATCCGATAAAAAGAATTGATGAAGATTATTTAAGAATTATTAGATTTTGTCGCTTTTCTGGAAATTTTTATCACAATATCTCCGACAATCTTATAAAAAAAATTGTATCAAGAGTCCCAAATGTTATTTATTTATCAAACATGAGAATTAGAGATGAGATTGAAAAAATCTTATTAGCCAAGAATTGTCATAAATGTTTACAAATGATGACAAAATTATCATTAGATAAATATATTCTAATAAATAAAAATAATCATCTTAAATTAAATATTCACAACGGATTTGTACTTGATAATTACAAAATAATTGATTTTATTAAATTGAACGCGAAAAAGTTAATCCAAAATGAAAAATTAGATTTAATTTCCGTATTGATGATCCATTTATACGGAGAAAGTAATATTGAAATGATTATTTATAGATTTGACTTAAATAAAAGAAAAATAAAATTTTTACATTTTCTCAGACAAATAATAAATTTAAAAATTAATATTAAAAACAATTGTTTAGATAAACTTGAGGTAAGGGAAAAACAGATCAAACTTCTTCAATTAATTTGGAAATTTAGGTGTATTATAATTCCTAAAAAACAGGGATTATTTGAAAAAGATAGAATACCACTTAGTTGGTACAAATTTGGTTTTTTACATCTTTTTTCTTTTAAAAAAATAAAAGACATTGATTTTTTTGAGATTAAGTGGCCTGTATTTCCAATAGACAAAGAAGATATAGTGAAATTAAAAAATTCTATTACACATAATCAATTAGAAAAATTATTTTTTCAAGCAGAAGATTTTTGGGTAAATAATAATTTTAAAAGCTCGCCGAAAGAAATTTTAAATTTTTTAGAAAAAAGTTAAGAAAAATATGTCTGTAAAAAATGAAATGCTTGAAAGTTTAAATGATAAAGATTGTTTAGACGATTTTCAAACACTACAAAGCAAAAAGGAATTAACAAGTTCTTGGTTCAAAGAACTTCGTGATAAAATTTGTAATTCTTTTGAAGAGGTTGAAAACAATAAAATAAATAAAAAACAGAAGATAACTTTTGATCAAAAGAAATGGAATAGAAATGGTGGTGGTGGTGGAGTAATATCAATTATGCATGGTAATGTTTTTGAAAAAGTAGGTGTGAATATATCCACAGTCCACGGTAAATTTTCTAAAGAGTTCAGACAACAAATACCTGGTGCAGAAGATAACGGTTTGTTTTGGGCATCTGGTATTTCTGTTGTCTCACATATGTGTAACCCGCATGTGCCTGCTGCACATATGAACACAAGAATGTTAGTAACAGGTGAGGGTGATAAAAAAAAACTATGGTTTGGTGGAGGATGTGATCTTACTCCAACCTTCAATGACACAGAATTATCAAACATATTTCATCAAGATTTAAAATCTATGTGCGATGAATACGAAAAATCATATTATCCTAAATTTAAAGGTTGGTGTGATGAATATTTTTATTTACCACACAGAGAAGAACCTCGTGGAGTAGGAGGAATTTTTCTTGATTATTTGTACAATGAGGATTGGGAAAAAGATTTTTCTCTGATTCAAGATATTGGTTCAACATTTTTGTCTTCATATATGAAAATTATTAAAAATAGATTGAATAAAGAATTTAGTAAAAAAGACAGAAAATTACAGCTTATTAAAAGAGGGCGTTATGTAGAGTTTAATTTATTGTACGATAGGGGTACAATTTTTGGGTTAAAAACTGGTGGCAACACTGAAGCAGTATTGATGAGTTTACCTCCAAAAGCTATTTGGAATTAAATAGTTAAAATAATTTAATTCTTTTTAGAATCATTTTAAAAAACACTGGAATTTTTTTTTTACAATGTTATATAAATAATATGTTTATAAAGTGAGTTAATGTCCAAGAATTCTAAATCAAAAAATAATAGTGAAGGTAAAAGAGATTTCTTAATAATTTCTACATATACTATGGCAGGAATTGGAGCTGCTGCTGTTGCATGGCCTTTAATAGATCAAATGAATCCTGCAGCTGATACTTTGGCCTTAGCATCGACTGAGGTAGATTTATCCTCTCTTGAAGAAGGTCAAGCTATAACTGTAACATGGAGAGGTAAGCCAGTTTTTGTTCGTCACAGAACACCTGAAGAAATTAAGCTAGCTAAGGAAGTTTCTTTAGATGATATGAGACACCCTGAGACAGACGAAGAAAGGGCACCCAATGAAAAATTCATTGTTTTAGTTGGAGTTTGTACACACTTAGGATGCGTTCCGCTTGGTCAGAAATCGGGAGACGTAAAGGGCGAATATGGAGGCTGGTTTTGTCCTTGTCATGGATCCCATTATGATCACTCTGGAAGAATTAGAAAAGGTCCGGCACCTACTAATTTAGCAATACCATCTTATGAATTTTTGTCGGATAATTTGATAAAAATTGGTTAATTTAATGGAGTTATAATTGTCAAAGTCAAAGTTTAAAAACCCGGTTGTGAAATGGATTGATCATAGATTACCCATATTTTCTTTTATGGATCATGAGTTAAATCATTATCCAACTCCAAAAAATTTAAATTATTTTTGGAATTTCGGATCTTTAGCTGGTTTTGCTTTAGTAACAATGATTATTAGTGGAATTGTTCTATCAATGAATTACACTGCTCATGTTGATTATGCATTTGATTCTGTTGAGAGGATAATGAGAGACGTTAACCATGGTTGGCTAATAAGGTACATTCACATGAATGGAGCTAGCTTTTTCTTTATTGTGGTTTATATCCATATTTTTCGAGGATTATATTATGGGTCTTACAAAGCCCCAAGAGAGCTTTTATGGATATTAGGTGTTTTAATACTTCTTTTAATGATGGCCACAGCCTTTATGGGATATGTTCTACCATGGGGACAAATGAGTTTTTGGGGAGCTACAGTTATAACTAATTTATTTTCAGCTATTCCATTTGTAGGTGAGAGTATTGTAACATGGTTATGGGGTGGTTTTTCTGTTGATAATTCTACTCTCAATCGATTTTTCTCCCTCCATTTTGTTTTACCTTTTGTAATTGTTGGTGTAGTGATACTTCACCTAGTCGCATTGCATCGATTTGGATCTAATAACCCAATTGGCATTGATGTAAGAGGAACACAGGATACACTTCCTTTCCATCCTTATTATACAATTAAGGATTTATTTGGATTAGGTATATTTTTAACGTTTTTTTCTTCAGCGGTATTCTTCTTTCCTAATTTCATGGGGCATCCAGACAACTACATTGAAGCAAATCCAATGGTCACACCTGCACATATTGTACCTGAGTGGTACTTCCTCCCATTTTATGCAATTTTGAGAGCAATACCAGATAAACTTGGTGGAGTACTTTTTATGTTTGGTGCGATAGCAGTTTTATTTATCCTACCATGGTTAGATAGATCCCCAATAAGATCATCTCAATTTAGACCTATATTTAAGTTCTTCTTTTGGGTGCTTTTACTTGACTGTATTTTGTTAGGATATTTAGGCGCCATGCCGGCTGAAGGTATATATGTAATACTATCAAGAATAGCTACGGCTTACTACTTCTTTCACTTTTTAGTTTTATTTCCTTTATTACCTTACATAGAAAAAACAAAACCACTCCCAATTTCGATTGCAGAACCAATATTAAGTGGTGGTGCAACAGCTTCTGCTTTTGCAGTGAGAGAGAAGAAATAGATGAATAATAGTTCGTCAAATTTTCTTTTGGTTAATATTTTAAAATTATTTCTATTTTTAATAATTTTTTTCATTTCAAAAACATCCATAGCTGCGAGTGAAAAAATTGTTTATCCACAACTAGATTGGTCATTTTCAGGGATTTTAGGTACTTTTGATCGTGCATCCCAACAAAGGGGGCTACAAGTTTATAAAGAAGTTTGTTCAGGTTGTCATGGAATGAGACTCCTAGCATATAGGAATTTAAAGGCTCTTGGATATAATGAAGACGAGATTAAAGCATTTGCTGCAGAAAACAGTGTAAACACTATTAACGATGATGGTGAAGTTGTTGAAAGGCCAGCTAGGCCAAGCGATAGGTTCGTATCACCTTATCCTAATGATAAAGCAGCTAGAGCTGCAAACGGTGGTGCATATCCTCCAGATTTATCTTTAATTGTGAAGGCAAGACCTGATGGTGCAAATTATCTACATGCACTTTTAACTGGTTATGTAGACGCACCTGCTGAAAAAAAAGTTCCTGATGGTATGTATTATAATAAGTATTATTCTGGAAAGTTAATTGGGATGCCTCAGCCACTTTATGATGATGGGGTTGAATATGCAGATGGTACTAAAGCAACTCCTGATCAAATGGCAAAAGATGTTACAGCATTTCTAGCATGGGCCTCTGAGCCTGAAATGGAAGAAAGAAAGCAATTAGGTATAACGGTAATATTATTTTTGCTTGTGCTTACCACTTTGTCTTATTTTGCAATGAAGCAAATTTGGGCTCCAGTAAAAAATAGATAATTTAATCCAAGTTTTTTTTAAGAAATTTTAGTGTTCTATCAAGTGCAATATCTGCGCATACTTTATTATACTGGCTTCTATGGTCACAATTAAAACCATGGTCAGCAGGATATGTGTATGTAAGGACCTCAGGTTTTGTTTTTTCAAATTTTTTTACCTCATTTATTGGTATACCTTTATCAAGTTCACCAAAATGAGTTAAAACATTACAATTTGGTTTTAAATCTTTAAGTTTTGGAATGTCTCCACCATAGTAACAAACAGAAGCTGAGAGATTAGAAGCCTCACATCCAATTTTCCAAGACAAAGATCCACCCCAACAATATCCTATTACTCCTACTTTTCCAGCTGATGATACTACGGATATACTAGCCTCTATGTCTTTTAAAGCGTTCTTATCACACAACTCTTTTAGATTTCTTCCCTTAGACACACCTATTTCGTCATAATTTAAGGTTACATTTTTTTCAATTCTGTCAAACAATGAAGGTGCAACACATAGATAACCTTTGCTGGCATATAGGTCTGTTACTTCTTTAATATGTGCGTTTACACCAAAAATTTCTTGTATAATTACAATCCCTGCTTTTGGTTTTCCTGAAGGTTGAGAAATATAAGCTGAGAATTGATGATTATCTTTTGCTGTAATTTCTATAATCCCATTCATTATTTATCCCCAATCAAACATTAAATCTAAAATGAAATACGTCTCCGTCTTTAACTATATAATCTGCACCCTCAACCCTCATACGTCCAGCATCCTTTGCAGCTTGTTCACTTTTGAAATTTAAATAATCATTATAAGATATTGTTTCTGCACGAATAAATCCTTTTTGAAAATCTGTATGAATAATACCGGCAGCTTCTGGTGCAGTTGAATTATTTTTTATTGTCCATGCTTTTGTTTCTTTTGCTCCAACTGTAAAAAATGTGATTAGATCAAGCAAGCTGAATCCTGTTCTTATTAATCTATTAAGTCCAGATTCTTCTAAATTTAAATCTTTTAGAAATTCTTTCTTTTCAGTTTCTTCTAGCATTGCTATTTCGGATTCTATAGAACCTGAAATTATTATTGCTTCGCAGTTTTCACTTTTAGCTTTGTCAAATATGTCCTTAGTAAAGTTATTCCCATTAGAGGCATCGTCTTCACTAACATTACATGCATAAAGAACTGGTTTTGAAGTTAGCAGATTAAAAGTTTTTATTCTTGTTATTTCTTCATCAGTTAAATTAGCCAAACGAAGTGGAATACCATCAGATAAAAATTTAGATAATTTTATCATAAGTTCTAAATTATTTTTAGCTTCTATATCATTAGATTTAGCTTTTTTTGACAAGTTTTGAGTTTGTCGGTCTAAACTTTCTAAATCAGCTAACATTAATTCAGTATCTATAGTTTCAGTGTCTCTTAACGGGTTTATAATATTATCCACGTGTGTTATGTCGGTATTTTCAAAGCATCTAACCACATGTATAATCGCATCGACCTCTCTTATATGAGATAAAAATTTATTTCCTAAACCTTCTCCTTTACTAGCGCCACTTACAAGTCCAGCAATATCTACAAATTGCATCTGTGCGGGAATAGTTTTTTGAGATTTTGCTAAATTGGAGAGTAAATTTAATCTTTTATCAGGAACAGATACAATGCCAGAATTAGGTTCTATTGTACAAAAAGGATAATTTGCAGCTTCAGCAGATGAAGTTTCAGTAAGTGCATTAAATAAGGTAGATTTTCCTACATTTGGTAATCCTACAATTCCACACTTAAAACCCACTTACGCACCTATACTTTTTTGTCACAAAAATCATTTTGACTTTTAATTAAAGATACAATCATTTCAGAAACATAATTAATAG
>CACOAO010000002.1 GCA_902625215.1 uncultured SAR116 cluster alpha proteobacterium | reverse complement strand
TTTTGAAAAGTCAAAATATTGATATTTTGTGTCTACAGGAAACTAAAACACCAAATGAATTTTTCCCAAGTAAAGAGCTTGAAAAAATTGGGTATAGTTATCAATTCTTCAGAGGAGAAAAATCTTATAATGGTGTAGCTATTTTATCAAAATTTAAATTTACAGGTAATGGTCATGTTAATTGGTGTAATAAAAACGACACTCGTCATATTTATGTAGAATTAAAAAATAATATTAAACTTCATAACTTTTATGTTCCAGCAGGTGGAGATGAACCAGACATCTCAATTAATACAAAATTTGAACATAAAATTTCTTTTTTAAATGAGATGAAAAGTTATTTCTTATATAACACAAAAGACAAAAAAATTTTAGTAGGTGATTTAAATATTGCTCCATTAGAAAATGACGTGTGGTCCCACAAACAGCTTTTAAATGTAGTTTCTCATACACCTCTAGAGACAAATACTCTATTAGAAATTATTCAGTCTGGGGAATGGGTTGATGTAATGAGAAAATTTGTACCAAATAATGAAAAACTATATTCATGGTGGTCTTACAGAAACAGAAATTGGGAAGCTTCTAATAGGGGCAGAAGATTAGACCATTTTTGGGTTTCTAAAAATTTGTTTTCACAAGTAAAATCTGGTGTTATTTACAAAGAGACTAGGTCATGGAAAAAACCTTCAGATCATGTGCCAATTGTTGTAGATTTAGACATTTAATTTTTTTAGGGGTAATTTTGAAAATACCATTTATTAAAATGCATGGATTAGGAAATGATTTTATTATATTTGATAATATCAATAATTCTCTTATTCATGATACAAAATTTATAAATAAAATAAGTAAAAGACGTATAGGTATTGGTTGTGATCAAGTTTTGATTATTGAAAACACACATACTCCTGAAAATTTTAAAGTTAAAATTTACAATTCTGATGGTTCGGAAACTGGTGCTTGTGGAAATGGCACAAGATGCGTTGCTAATTATCTCATGAAAAAGAATAAATTAAAATCTTTAACTATAGAAAGCGTTAGTAATGAGCTATTTTGTTTTAAAACTGATAATTCAGTTACTGTAAATATGGGTGTGCCCAAATTTAGCTGGAATGAAATACCATTATCAAAAGAGCAAGATACTCAAAATGTCAAACTAGACGAGTTTGAAGCTTTCTGTTTATCCATGGGAAATCCACATGCAGTTATTTTTATAAAAAGCCTAGAAGAGCTTGAAAATTTAAACATAAATTCTATTGGTCCCCGGTTGGAAAAACATTCTATTTTTCCTGAATTTGCAAATATTGAATTTGTATCTGTTTTAGAAGATAAATCTCTAAGAATGAGAGTTTGGGAGAGAGGAGCAGGTATGACTTCAGCATGTGGATCTGGAGCGTGCGCAACATTGGTCGCTGCTTCTTCATTGAATATAAGTGCTAAAGACAATAAAATTGTTTTAGATGGTGGAGATTTGTTTATTAAGTGGCTTGATGATGGATCAGTAACACTTTCTGGAGATACAGAAATAGTATTTGAAGGTTTTATAGGTGAGTAAATGAAAAATGTTTCAAAAAATAAAAACTCATTACCTGACATTAAAACTTTTGGATGTAGGCTTAATATCTGGGAAAGTCAGGTTATTAATGATCTTGCTAGTAAAAATGGTCAAAGCGATTTAATAATTTTTAATACATGTGCTGTAACTAGTGAAGCTGAACGTCAAGCAAGACAAGCAATAAGATCGTCTAAAAAAGATAGACCAGATGCTAAAATTATGGTTACAGGTTGTGCTGCTCAAATAGATCCTCAAAAATGGAATATCATGCCTGAAGTGGATTTTGTAATAGGTAACAAAGAAAAGCTTGATAAAAACTTTTGGAAGAAATTTGTATTAGAAGATAACTTTGATCATAATCAAAGTATATTTGTTCAAGATATTATGGAAGTTAAGAGTACTTCTGAGCATCTTGTTGAATCTTTTAACAAACACACACGAGGTTTTGTTCAGGTTCAAAATGGTTGTGATCACAGATGTACATTTTGTATTATTCCATTTGGAAGAGGCCCGAGTAGATCAGTATCAACTCAAAATGTTATTAATTCTATCAATTCTTTATTAAAAAATGGTGTCAAAGAAATTGTTCTTACCGGTGTAGATTTAACATCTTGGGGCATTGATATTTTTGGGAGGCCAAGTTTAGGTTTGTTAGTAAAAAAGATTTTAAAAAACATACCAAATTTGCCAAGATTGAGGCTGTCATCTATTGATCCAGCAGAAGTTGATTTTGATTTGATGGATGCATTTGAATATGAAAAAAGACTAATGCCTCATATTCATTTATCTATACAACATGGTGATGATATAATTTTGAAAAGGATGAAAAGAAGACACCTTTATAGAGACGTAATTAATTTTGTTAAAGAAGCAAAGAGAAGAAGAAAAGACATAGTCTTTGGAGGTGACTTTATAGCTGGATTTCCAACTGAAGACGAGAATGCTCATCAAAAAAGTATGGAACTTATAAGTGAAGCTAACATTACATATATTCATGTTTTTCCCTACTCTGACAGAAAAAATACCCCAGCTTCTAATATGCCAAAGGTTCCCGAAAAAATTATAAAAAAAAGGGCTAAAGAAATTAGAGATTTAGCAAAGATACAACATAATAAGTTTTTGCTAAGTCAAATTGGAACCATTCAAAATGTTTTAATAGAGAATAATTCAGTTGGTCATGCTACAAATTTTTCAAAAATAAAATTAAAAGAAAATGTTGAAGCGAGCACAATCGTCTCTACAAAAATTTTAGAAATTGACTCTGAAGTATTATTGGGATCTGTTGGAAATTTAAATATATAAAATGAGTTTGATTTAATGGCATTAAATTGGTTCAAAAAATTAAAATCAGGCTTGAGTAAATCAGCATCTAAAGTTGAAGGTGCGATTGCTTCTATAACTGGTAAAAAAACAATTGATCAGGACACACTTGACGATATTGAGGATCAATTAATATTAGCTGACCTTGGTGTAGAAGTTGCTGGTAAAATTGCTAAAAAAATTAAAGACCAAAAATTTGAATTAAACAAAAGTAAAGAAATAGAAAAGACACAAATTGCAAAAACTTTAGCTGAAGAAATTGAACAAATTTTACTTCCTCGTGAAGAAAACCTTTATCAAAAAGTAAATTCTAAACCACATGTCTTACTTTTAGCGGGTGTTAATGGTTCTGGAAAAACCACAACTGCAGCAAAAATAGCAGAAAAGTTCAGGCTTGAAAAAAAATCTGTAATTTTGGCTGCATCCGATACTTTTCGAGCAGCTGCTGTAGATCAATTAAAAACTTGGGGAAAAAGAGTTGGTGCACAAGTTGTCTCCGGAGAAGAAGGAGGAGACTCTGCCGCTGTGGCTTTTAGAGCTTTTGAACTAGCAAAAAAAGAAGATATTGATATTGTAATTATCGATACAGCTGGAAGATTACAAAATAAAAAAAATTTGATGGACGAATTGAAAAAAACCTGTCGAGTAGTGTCAAAATTAGATCATGATGCTCCACATCAAAAAGTTGTAGTTTTAGATGGCACCGTTGGACAGAATGCACATTCTCAATTGCAAAGCTTTGATGAATCTATTGGCTTAACAGGTATGATAATTACAAAGTTAGATGGGAGTGCAAAAGGTGGGGTTGTTGTATCTTTAGCTGAAAAGTTCGAGATTCCTATTCATGCAGTAGGTATTGGCGAAAGATTAGATGATCTACAAATTTTTGAAGCTTCTTCATTTTCAAAGGCCTTAGCTGGTTTAGATTAGTGATTTCTTTCAGTTAGGCTTGACTTGATTGATAAAACTCTATACTGAAAATAAAAATTATATTTTAAAAGATACTAAACGCGCGTCCTTGAGTTTCAAGCACGGGCGTTCTTGTAGTTATAATTATTAATTGGTTTTAAAATGTTTGAAAACTTAACTAACAAACTTGGAAATGTTTTTAAAGGTCTTACTAAAAGAGGTGCCCTTTCAGAGAGTGATGTTGAAAACGCCCTCAAAGAAGTAAGAACAGCCTTACTCGAAGCTGACGTTGCATTGTCTGTTGTCAGGGAATTTATTGATAAAGTTAAGGTAAGGTCAGTTGGTGAAGAAGTTCTCAGATCAGTTACTCCTGGTCAGCAAGTTATCAAAATTGTTAATGACGTTTTAATAGAAGTTCTTGGCTCTACAGAATCAGAGTTATTAATAGATCATGCTCCTCCAGCAGTTATATTGTTAGTAGGTCTTCAAGGTTCTGGTAAAACTACAACTGCAGGTAAGCTGGCTTTTTATTTAAAATCTAAAAAAAGAAAGAAAGTTATGCTTGCATCACTTGATATTTACAGACCTGCAGCTAGAGAACAACTTAGGATATTAGGTGAACAAGCAGAAGTGTTAGTACTTCCAGAAATTGATGGAGAAAGTCCAGAAAAAATAACGAAAAGAGCAATAGCCGCATCTAAAGTTCAGGCAATAGATGTTTTGATACTTGATACAGCAGGTAGAACGACACTTGATACAGCCATGATGTCTGAGGCAAAAGAGATTTTTAAATTATCCAACCCATCTGAAACTCTATTGGTTGCAGATGCAATGACAGGTCAGGATGCTGTTCATACAGCAAAAGCCTTTTCAGACTTAATTAAAATATCAGGCGTTGTTTTAACACGGTCTGATGGTGACGCAAGAGGTGGTGCAGCACTATCAATGAGATCGGTAACTGGATGCCCTATAAAACTTGTTGGTAATTCTGAAAAACTAGATGGATTAGAACAATTTTATCCAGATAGGGCGGCTGGAAGAATTTTAGATATGGGAGATGTTGTATCACTTGTAGAAAAAGCCGCTGAGACTATTGCAGAAGAAGATGCCGCCCAAATGATGAAAAGAATGTCAGAGGGCAGCTTTGACATGAATGATATGTTGAAACAAATTGGACAGTTAAAAAAAATGGGAGGTTTAGGTGGAATAATGTCCATGCTTCCAGGTATAGGTAAGCTCCAAAAACAAATGGCTGCTAATAATTTCAATGATAAAGCAATCTCAAAACAAGAAGCTATAATATACTCGATGACAAAAAAAGAGAGAGTAAATGTTTCTTTATTAAATGCCTCTCGAAGAAAAAGAATTGCTTCAGGATCTGGAACTGCTGTCTCTGATGTGAATAGGCTTGTGAAACAACAACAAGACATGGCTCGTATGATGAAAAAAATGGGTAAAATGGGTGGTCTTGGAGGATTTAAAAACATGATGTCCTCACTTGGAGGTGGAAACTCAAATCCTGAATTAGGGAATGGTCAAAATTCAGTTATGGATGCAAATAAGATGGCCGAATTACAAAAAATGATGGGTGGTAACATGCCTAATCTAGGTAATATGGCAAATCGATTTGGAGGCATGGGTTTACCAGGGTTAGGTGGAAAGCCGTCTAAGAAAAGAAGATAAATTTATTAAACAATAACTTAATTGTAAGGAAAGAAAATGGCGTTAAAAATAAGATTGTCTAGAGGTGGAGCAAAAAAGAGACCTTTTTACAAAATCGTAGTCGCAGAAGCATTATCACCAAGAGATGGTAAGTTTATTGAAAGATTAGGCTCATATAATCCAATGGTTGCTAAAGATAATGCCGAAAGATTAGTTCTTAATGTTGAAAGAGCAAAATACTGGTTATCAAAAGGTGCTCAGCCAACACTAAGAGTTGCAAAAATGCTTTCATCAGACGGTTTGGTAAAAGCACCAGTTATTAGGGACCAACCAATTAAAAGTGCTCCAGGTAAGAAAAGACAAGAAAGAGAGGCAGAAGCTTCAGAAAAATCAGCGGCTCCAGTAGAGGAAGCGGCTGTAGAAGAGGCACCTGCGGCAGAAGCTCCAGCGGAGGAAGCGGTTGTAGAAGAGGCATCTGCGGCAGAAGCTCAAGTTAAGGAAGCAGCTGTAGAAGAGTCACCTGCGGCAGAAGCTCCAGTTGAGGAAGCAGCTGTAGAAGAGTCACCTGCGGCAGAAGCTCCAGTTGAGGAAGCAGCTGTAGAAGAGTCACCTGCGGCAGAAGCTCCAGTTGAGGAAGCAGCTGTAGATGAGATTAAAACTGAAGAGGATAAAAAAGAATAGAATAATTTTGTCTAAGAAAAATTTAATTGAAATAGGATCATTTGTTGGAGTCCATGGTATTAATGGTGAAGCTAAGCTCAAAAGCTTTACAGAGGTACCAAAAAATATTTTTTCTTTCAAAGAAATTTTTTTAGACAGTTTTGAAAATCCAATAAAACTAACGTTCATCAGAAAAGTTAAACAAATATTTGTTTGTAAAATTGAAAATGTTTTAACCAGAAGCGATGCGGAGAAGCTTATAGGGTTAAAATTATTTGTATTAAGAGAAAGCCTCCCAAACCTTACTGATGACGAATTTTACCACTCTGATTTGTTGGGTTTTGAAGTACATAATTTAAATAGAGAAAACTTTGGTAAAGTTTTGTCTTTGGAGGATTTTGGAGCTGGGTTATTAGCTGAGGTAAAAAAAAATAAAAAAACTTTTTATTTACCAATGGGAAAATCTTTTCTGAAAGAAATTGATTATGAACAACAACGAATAACTCTAGATCTAAATATAGATTTTATTGAAAATTAAAAAAGGAGAATTTTTGTGTGGAATGCAACTGTTTTGTCATTATTCCCAGAAATGTTTCCTGGCACTCTTGATTTTTCAATAGCAGGAAAAGCTCTTAGAAATAATTTGTGGTCTTTAAAAACTGTAAATATTAGACATTTTTCAGATGACAAAAATGGTAAAGTTGATGAAGTTCCGTTTGGGGGTGGACCAGGAATGGTTATTAATCCAGAAGTTTTAGATAAAGCTCTGAAGTCTGTTTCTCAAGCCAAAGGTCGGAGAATTTACCTTTCACCAAGAGGAAAAAAATTTGATCAAGATTTCGCAAAGATATTATCTCAAGAAAAAGGTGCTGTTTTTATATGTGGAAGATATGAAGGTGTTGATGAAAGGTTTTTAATTCATAATGAAATAGAAGAGATAAGCGTTGGAGATTTTATCTTATCTGGTGGTGAAATAGGTGCTCAATTAATTATGGACGCAACCATAAGACTCATTCCTAATGTCATTGGTAATGCTGGAGGATTGACAGATGAAAGTTTCGAGAGACATTTGTTAGAATATCCATTATATACTTATCCAAGAGTATGGAATGATTTGGAAGTACCAAAAGTATTATTATCTGGGAATCATAAAAAAATTCAAATGTGGAAGTTAAAGATGTCTGAAAAGCTTACCAAATTAAGGAGACCAGATTTATGGTCAAAATATATTAAATCTTAACTAGAAATATTATTATTAATTTGCTAGAAGTATTTTCACGAAAGGGTAGATAGATGAATGTAATTGATAAAATTCAAAAAGACCAGATTGACAAAATTACTGCAGAAAGAGCTATACCTGATTTTAATGCAGGTGATACGATTAAAGTAGATGTAAAGATTCTTGAAGGTGATAAAGAAAGAATTCAAGCATTTGAGGGATTATGTATTGCTAGAAGTGGTGGCGGGTTGAACGAAAGCTTCACTGTTAGAAAAATTTCATATGGTGAGGGTGTAGAAAGAATTTTCCCAGTATTTTCACCCAAAATTGCTGGAATTACCGTTCTTAAAAAAGGTAAAGTAAGAAGAGCTAAATTATATTATCTCAGGGACAGAAGAGGAAAATCAGCTCGAATTGTTGAAAAAATACAGGTTTCAAAAAAAGATGCCAAAGCTCAAGTTGTACAATCTGTTTCTGACGAAGTTGTTGAAGATACAAGTTCATAACAAATCATTAACTTTATTTAATTGATAATATGATTATAATTTTATCTTCTACTTAGTGGAGTTTAAAAATGAAGCCCAAAACACTTTTTGATAAAATTTGGGATTACCATCTTATTAGCACACAAGAAGATGGAGCATCATTGATTTATATCGATAGACATTTAGTACATGAAGTTACAAGCCCACAAGCATTTGAAGGTTTGAGAATGTCTGGTAGAGTTGTAAATTCTCCTAATAGAACATTAGCTGTGGCTGATCATAACGTTCCAACAACTGATAGAACAGAAGGAATTCAAGAAGAAGAATCTAGGATCCAAGTTGAAGCATTAGATAAAAATGTTGAAGATTTTGGCGTGCCATATTTTAACATGATGGATAAAAGACAGGGAATTGTTCATGTAATAGGACCAGAACAAGGTTTTACTCAACCTGGAATGACAATTGTTTGTGGCGATAGCCATACTGCAACACACGGTGCATTTGGAGCCTTAGCATTTGGTATTGGTACATCAGAAGTTGAACATGTTTTAGCAACACAAACTTTAATCCAAAAGCCAGCTAAAAATATGCTTATTAATGTAGAAGGTGAGCTTCAATCAGGAGTGTCTCCTAAGGATTTAGTTCTTGCAATTATTGGAGAAATAGGAACTGCTGGTGGAACTGGTCATGTTATAGAATATTCTGGAAAGGCTATAGAAAAACTTTCCATGGAAGGTCGTATGACAGTTTGTAATATGTCAATAGAGGCAGGCGCAAGAGCAGGAATGATAGCACCTGATAAAGTAACATTTGATTATTTAAGAGACAAACCAATGTCACCAAAAGGTAAAGATTGGGACTTGGCTCTGAAGTGGTGGCAATCATTACCTTCAGATAAAGATGCATTTTATGACAAGAAAATTACCATTGATGCTAATAAAATTAAACCAACAGTAACATGGGGCACTAGTCCAGAAGATGTTGTTCCAATTGATGGTTATATACCGGATCCTTCGAAGATTAAAGATGAGGATGCAAAAGCTAAAGTTCAAAGATCACTTGACTATATGGGATTAGAAGGTGGTCAAAAAATATCTGATGTAGAAATAAACACGGTATTCATTGGATCATGTACAAATTCTAGAATAGAAGATTTAAGGTCAGCTGCAAAAGTTATTGACGGTAAAAAAGTTAAAAAAGGAATTAGAGCTATGGTTGTTCCAGGTTCTGGTTTGGTGAAAAGTCAAGCTGAAGAAGAGGGTCTTAATTTATTGTTTACTCAGGCTGGTTTTGAATGGAGAGAGCCTGGATGTTCAATGTGCTTAGCTATGAATGAAGATAAACTTCAACCTGGTGAAAGATGCGCAAGTACATCCAATCGTAATTTTGAAGGTAGACAAGGAAAAGGTGGTAGAACCCATCTAGTTAGTCCTGAAATAGCTGCTGCATCTGCAATAACTGGTAAATTAACCGATTGTAATTCAATTATATAGTTTTTTGAGGTTTAACTATGGAAAAATTTATAAATCTTAAAGGTATAGCTGCTCCATTTAATTTTATAAATGTTGACACTGACAAAATCATTCCAAAACAATTTTTAAAAACAATTGAAAGAACAGGCTTAGGTAAACATCTATTTGATGAGATGAGATTCAATGATGATGGCTCTGAAAAAGAAGAATTTATTTTAAATAAAGAACCATATAGAAATAGTAATATTTTAATTGCGGGAGATAACTTTGGATGTGGTTCAAGTAGAGAGCATGCACCTTGGGCTTTATCTGATTTTGGGATAAAATGTATTATTTCAACATCTTTCGCAGACATTTTTTATAACAATTCTTTTAAAAATGGTCTTTTGCCAATTAAAGTTTCACCTGACGAAAGAGAAGCTTTGTTGGCAGACTCAAAAGATAAAGAAAATCCTGAAATAGAAATTGACCTTCCATCACAAGAAATAAGAAGGCCCAATGGAGCAGTTATTAAGTTCGAAATAGACCCTTTTAGAAAAAAATGCTTACTTGAGGGATTAGATGATATAGGCATAACAATGCAAAAATCTAATGATATTAAAGAATTTGAAACCAAAATGTCCAATGAAAGACCGTGGTTATAATTAAATAGTGAGTTAAAAAAATGTCATCTAATCGTACATTAATGGTACTCCCTGGAGACGGAGTTGGACCTGAAGTTGTTAAAGAAACTTTAAGAGTTGTTGACTGGTTTGCAAAAAATAAAAGTATTAGTTTTAATATAAAAGAAGGTTTGGTAGGAGGCGCTTCTTTTGATAAATACGGTACACCTCTTTCAGATGAAACATTAGCAGATGCAATTGATGCAGATGCAATATTATTTGGTGCTGTAGGAAGTCCAAAGTACGACGGAGTTGACTTTGAAAAAAGACCTGAAAACGGTCTTCTAAGATTAAGAAAAGAAATGGATTTATTTGCTAATTTAAGGCCTGCCATGGTTTTCCCGGCTCTAGTTGATGCTTCTTCTCTTAAATCTGATATAATTTCTGGTCTAGATATTTTAATATTAAGAGAGCTAACGGGAGGTATTTATTTTGCAGAACCTCGCGGAATAGAGGAAATAGATACCAAAATTAAAAAAGGTTTTGATACTAATTTATATACTACCCCAGAGATTGAAAGAATTGGTAGGGTTGCCTTTGATATGGCCAGGGCCAGAAATGGAAAAGTTACTTCTGTAGAAAAAGCTAATGTAATGATGTCAGGTGTTTTGTGGAGAGAAGTAATGATTAATCTTCACGAGATAGAAGGTTCTGATATTAAAATTAACCATATGTATGCTGATAATTGCGCTATGCAACTTGTAAGAGATCCAAAACAATTTGATGTTATTGTAACTGATAATTTATTTGGTGATATTTTGTCTGATTGCGCAGCAATGTTAACAGGTTCACTTGGGATGCTTCCTTCTGCAAGTCTAGGATCGGTAGACAGAAATACTGGCAAGAGACATGCTATGTATGAGCCAGTGCACGGTTCTGCTCCTGACATTGCTGGAAAAGAGCTAGCAAATCCATTAGCTGAACTTCTTAGTTTGTCGATGTTATTTCGATATTCCTTTGATATGAAAGAAGATGCAGATCTAATTGATGAGGCAGTTTCAAGAGCTTTAGATGCTGGACCCAGAACACAAGATATAATGGCTTCAGGAAGAGTTAAAGTTGGCACAAAAGGGATGATGGACTCAGTCATCAATAAGTTAGAGGAATTAACAAAATAAATGTCTTATAACGTTGCAGTTGTTGGTGCCACAGGTGCCGTTGGTCGAGAAATGCTTCAAACATTGTTTGAAAGAAAATTTCCAATTAAAAATATTTATGCTCTGGCTTCAAGGTCTTCTGTAGGTAAAGAAGTTTCTTTTGGTGATGATAAAGTATTAAAAGTTAGTGCCGTTGACGAATTTGACTTTAAAAAAGCAGATATAGGTCTTTTCTCAGCTGGCTCAGATATAGCCAAAAAATTTGGTTCTAAAGCAGGAGTTAAAGGTTGTATTGTTATTGATAATTCCTCTTGTTTTAGGATGGATGACAAAGTCCCACTTATTGTTCCTGAAGTTAATCCTGAAGCGATTAGTGGTTATAAAAACAAAAATATAATTGCTAACCCTAATTGTTCAACAATTCAGTTAGTAGTTGCTTTAAAACCAATTCATAAAAAGTATGAAATATCAAGAGTTGTTGTTTCAACATACCAGGCTGTTTCAGGGGCTGGAAAACCAGCAATGGATGAATTGTTTAACCAAACAAAAGGTGTTTTTGTTCATGATCAAGCTAAGCCAGAACAATTTACAAAAAAAATTGCCTTTAATGTTATCCCTCATATCGATACATTTATGGATGACGGATTTACAAAAGAAGAATGGAAAATGAGAGTAGAGACAAAAAAAATATTAGATCCTAATATTAATTTAGTTGCTCATTGCGTAAGGGTTCCTGTGTTTATTGGTCATAGCGAAGCGGTTTTTATTGAATGCAAAAAAAATGTTGATGAAAATAATGTTAGAAGCTTGTTAAGAGATGCTCGTGGAGTAACGGTTATAGATCATAGAGCAGATGAAGGATATGTAACTCCTGAAGAAGTCGCAGGTGAAGATGATGTTTATGTCAGTAGGATTAGAAATGATCCATCAGTTAAAAATGGTATTGCTTTTTGGTGTGTCGGAGATAATTTAAGAAAAGGTGCAGCACTAAATACAGTCCAGATAGCCGAATTGCTAGTAAGCAAGAAACTTAAGGGGGCTCCTCTTTAATGATTTATAATTCATCTATTCGAAATCATTGATATGGAATATTTATGGATTTTTGCTGCTATCTTTGCGGCAGGATGTCAGACTGCTAGATCGGCTTTTCAAAAAAATATGATACCACTGCTTGGAGATTACGGAGCAGCCTACATAAGATTTTGCTATGCTTTACCTTTTACTTCTTTGATATGGTTGATATGGATAAATATGTCTGGAAATTCAATTCCAGATTTATCTTTTAATTCTATTTTTTTGTGTTTTTTGGGATCAATTTTCCAAATTCTTTTTACATATGTTTTAATGAAGGTTTTTTCTCACAAAAGCTTTGCAGCAGGTATCGCTTTTTCTAAAACTGAAGTAATATTGATAGCTTTTTTAGAAGTTATTATACTAAATGTAATTTTTTCATTTCCACTTATAACAGGTATAACACTTGGAGTTTTATCTGTACTTTTTTTATCTTATGCAAAAAAGGCTGACAACATAATAGAGACAATTAAACTCCTTATATCATCAGTTTCTTCTATGGGGACATTAATAGGGCTATTGTCTGGTCTTTTACTTGCTGGTTCAGTAGTTACTTTCAGGATGTCTATTATTTCTATTGATGGACCCCTTCTTGATAGATCATTGTTTGTTTCATTCATTGCTATAGTTTTTCAGACAATATTAGTCGGAGTATATCTTTTTTTCGTTAAAAGAAATGAATTCTTTGCTGTAATTAAATATTGGAAACCTAGCTTGCCTGCTGGATTATGTGGCACAGGTGCAACTTTTGGTTGGTTTGTGGCATTTGGATTAACAACTGCGGCAGAGGTTCGAGCAGTTGGACAAATTGAATTAATATTTTCAATCTTGATTTCGTTGTTATTTTTCAAAGAAAGATTAAAGAAAACGGAATTATTTGGTATAGTACTTCTGGGTATATCAATTTTAATTATAATTTTTCAAAAAAACTTTTAGTTTTTGAATTTTAAATTGAATTTTAGATAGTTGTTATTACATTTATATCGTAAAATTAACTGACGAGTAATCTGATGAGCAGGCAAAGACCACTTTCACCACATCTTCAAATCTATAAACCACAATTAACCTCTATTTTGTCAATTCTTCATAGAGGTACAGGTGTTGTATTATCAATGGGCAGTATTATTTTGGTTTCTTGGATTATAGCATTAACTCTAGGTAGAGATACATATCTTATTTATTCTCAAATTATTAATCATTGGTTTAGCCACATCATATTGTTTGGTTTTACATTTGGACTTTTTTATCATCTTTCTAATGGTATAAGACATTTGTTTTGGGATGCTGGATATGGTTATGATTTGAAACATGCTTACATATCGGGGGGTATTGTTGTTTTTTCATCATTGTTTTTAACAGCGCTAACCTGGTTAATAATTTATATAAAGCTTATATAGATTCTTGAATGACAATAATTGGTAACCAAATAGGTTGAATTAATGAAAAATATAAAAACACCAGGTATTGCTCACTGGAAGTTACAAAGAATATCTGCTTTAGCAATGATTCCACTTGTTTTATGGTTTACGACGTCATTAATGTTAACTATTTTGAAAGGTTATGATAGTTCAATTAATTGGTTGCAGAGTCCATTCAACGCAACAGGATTAATTCTTTTATTTGGCACTCTATATTTTCATGCATCATCAGGTTTACAAGTAGTTATCGAAGATTATGTTCATCATGAGGGGTTGAAAATTGCTTCTTTAATACTTATAAAACTATTATCAATTCTTTTAGGCGTCTTGTCGATTTTATGCGTGTTAAAGATTTATTTATAATTAAGAAAGTTAATTAATGTCAGATTATGAAATTATTGACCATGAACACGATGTTGTGGTCGTTGGTGCAGGTGGTGCAGGATTAAGAGCAACACTTGGAATGGTGTCAGGTGGGCTAAAAACTGCATGTATTACTAAAGTGTTCCCAACAAGAAGTCATACAGTTGCAGCTCAAGGAGGAATTGGTGCCGCTTTAAACAATATGGGTGAAAATGATAGTTGGCAATTTCATATGTATGACACGGTTAAAGGTTCTGATTGGCTTGGCGACCAAGATGCGATTGAATATATGTGTAAAGAAGCTATTCCTTCGGTAACGGAATTAGAGAATTTTGGAGTTCCATTTTCTAGAACCGAAGATGGTGAAGTATACCAAAGACCTTTTGGCGGTCATACACTGGATTATGGAAAAAAAATGGCCAGAAGAGCCTGTGCTGCAGCTGATAGAACTGGTCACGCCATCCTTCATACTCTTTACCAGCAATGTTTAAAATATCAAGCAGAATTTTTTATAGAATATATTGCTTTAGATTTATTGATGGACGATAACGGGAAATGCGTAGGTGTTTTAGCTCTGTGTATGGATGATGGTAAAATTCATAGATTTAGGGGACACCAAACAGTACTTGCAACAGGTGGGTATGGTAGGGTTTATTTTTCTTGTACCTCTGCACATACTTGTACGGGTGATGGTAATGCTATGGTTCTAAGAGCTGGCTTACCTCTCCAAGATATGGAATTTGTTCAATTTCATCCTACAGGGGTATATGGTGCCGGTGTTCTCATAACTGAAGGGTCTCGTGGTGAAGGTGGTTACCTTACAAACTCTGAAGGTGAAAGGTTTATGGAAAGATATGCTCCTACAGCCAAAGACCTTGCTAGTAGAGATGTAGTTTCAAGATCAATGACAATTGAAATAAACGAAGGAAGAGGTGTAGGAACTAATAAAGATCATATATACATGCATTTAGAGCATATTGATCCTGCCACCTTACATATGAGACTACCTGGTATTAGCGAAACAGCAAAAATCTTTTGTGGGGTTGATGTTACTAAGGAGCCAATTCCAGTTTTACCAACTGTTCATTATAATATGGGTGGAATACCTACAAATTATAATGGTGAAGTAGTAACAAGAAGAGGCGAAGATCAAAACTCTGTGGTATCCGGTCTAATGGCTATTGGTGAAGCTGCTTGTGTTTCTGTTCACGGAGCTAATAGGTTAGGGACAAATTCTTTACTAGATATCGTGGTTTTTGGAAGAGCCGCTGCTCAAAGAGCATTAAAAACAGTTGAAAAAGGTAGCTCTCATGCACCACTTCCTAAATATGTTACAGACAAAATTATAGCAAGACTTGATAAGATTAGATTTTCTAAAGGTGACACTTCTGTTGGTGAGATAAGAAACTCCATGCAGAACGCTATGCAAAAACATGCTGCGGTGTTTAGGTCTAACAATTCAATGACGGAAGGTGTAAAAAAAGTTGATACTATCTCAAAGGGGATAGAAAATATAGGTATTAAAGACAGATCAATGATTTTTAACACAGATCTTGTAGAGGCTCTAGAATTAGAAAATTTAATGCAACAGGCCATTGTCACAATGAAATCAGCTGATCAGAGAAAAGAATCAAGAGGTGCACATTCACATGAAGATTATCCTGAAAGGGATGATAAAAACTGGATGAAACATACAATTATGTGGCTTAATGATAAAAATAAAACCAAGCTTGACTACAGAGATGTACATTTAAATACTTTAACTAACGAAGTCGCAACTGTACCACCTGCTGCCAGAGTTTATTAAGTTATAGGAGATTTAGTTGGCAGAATTTGCACTTCCAAAACACTCGAAAATTGTTAAAGGTAAAGAATATAATCTTGATACTGAAGTCGCAAACCCTAGGAAGGTCAATGTCTACAGATGGTCTCCTGATGATGATGAAAATCCTAGGATTGACACTTACACCATTGACTTAGACCAATGTGGTCCCATGGTTTTAGATGCTCTTATAAAGATAAAACAAGAAATAGATTCTAGTTTAACTTTTAGACGTTCTTGTAGAGAAGGAATATGTGGTTCATGTTCGATGAATATTGATGGTACCAATACCCTTGCATGCTTGAAATCAATTGAAGATGTAAAAGGTGATATTAATATTTATCCACTTCCTCATATGGAAGTGGTAAAAGATCTGGTTCCAGATTTATCTAAAGCATATGAACAATTAACATCAGTAAAACCGTGGCTTCAAAGTAAAACCAAACCTGAAGATGGAAAATCGAGAAAACAATCTCCAGAGCAAAGAGAGAAAATAGACGGACTTTGGGAATGTGTACTATGTTTTTCTTGTTCTACTTCATGCCCTTCTTATTGGTGGAATGGAGACAAATATCTTGGTCCTGCTGTTTTATTACAAGCTTATAGGTGGATAGCAGATAGTAGAGACGAAAACACTGACCAAAGATTGGAAGAGTTAGAAGATTCCTTCAAACTATATCGTTGCCACACAATAATGAATTGCACTAAAACTTGTCCAAAAGGACTAAATCCTGCTAAAGCTATAGGTGAAATTAAAAAACTTCAACTTGAAAGAAAATAATTTATAGCTTAACAGCGCGGTTAATGATTTGGCAATAAAAGAAGAAAAGTCACTCTGTTTAATAGCTTCGGATAAATCAATTAATTTTGACGAAGGACAAATATATGTTTCTAAATATCTTGATACTTTACTTTCCAAAATAAACAATTTCAAAAAAGGTAATATCTTACATAAATTTTTTTCTAAAAAATATTCTAATGAAACAATAGGCATCTATCTTTATGGTGGTGTAGGTAGAGGCAAATCAATGATGATGGACTTATTTTATCATCAAGTCCAAATAAAAGAGAAGAGACGTCTACATTTTCATGATTTTATGAAAGAAGTTCATCAAAGAATACTTGAAAAAAGAAAAATTGAAAAAAATAAGGATACAGTCCTTTTAGTTGGTCATGATCTAGCTAAAAACGCAAAATTATTATGCTTTGACGAAATGGAGGTTAAAGATATTGCTGATGCAATGATTTTGTCCAGATTATTCGAAGTTATGTTTGAACAGGGTACAATATTGGTTACAACATCAAACCAGCCTCCTGACGGTTTATATAAAGATGGATTGCATAGAGATAGAATTTTACCATTTATAAAAAATTTAAAACTTAAAACTGACGTTGTTAAAATTCCTGAAGGTGAAGATTGGAGAAAAAGATCTCTTAGTGGCCAAAAATATTGGTTAAATCCAGATAATAAAAAAAACAAAGAAAAAATTAATGAAATTTTTAAAACTTTATCCAAAGGTTTTGAAATAGTATGTGAAAATCTTGAGGTGTCTGGTAGACAAATAAATATTCCAGAAGTTGCAGCAGGTGTTGCTAGAATCAGTTTTGATGATTTATGTAACAAACCTTTAGCAGCATCCGATTATATTGAAATAGCTCTAAGATATAAAGGTATTATTATTGATAACATTCCAAATCTAAACGATAATCTACGAAATGAAACTAGAAGATTTATTTGGTTAATAGATGCTCTTTATGATAAAGAATGTTTTCTTATTGCAACAGCTAATGCAGATTTTTCTGATATATATACAGGTGAACATTGGAAGTTTGAGTTCCAAAGAACGATATCAAGAATAACTGAGATGTCACAACTTTAAGAGTTAATAACTTTATTCTAACCTTGATACACTCTAAAAAAAAGTCTAAAAGATAAAACAAAAATAATGATTAATTAATATATTGTCCCAATTAAATAATAATAGGAAATTGATATGCGAAACAAAATAACCTTGGTTGGATCAGGAAATATTGGTGGTACTCTTGCACACTTAGCTGCAATTAAAGAGCTTGGGGATGTAACCTTGTTTGATATCGCAGAAGGTATTCCTCAGGGCAAGTCATTAGATCTTGCTCAATCAGGCCCAGTTGAAAATTTTGATAGTAAAATGATTGGTTCAAATGATTACAAAGATCTCAAAGATAGTGATGTTGTGATAGTTACTGCAGGAGTAGCTAGAAAGCCAGGTATGAGTAGAGATGACTTAGTAGAAATTAATACTAAAGTTATGAAACAAGTTGGTAAAGGCATAAAGGATAATTGCCCAAAAGCATTTGTCATTTGTATAACTAATCCACTAGATGCAATGGTTGGAGTTTTGCAAAGAGCATCTAGTTTGCCTACCAATATGGTAGTCGGAATGGCAGGTGTTTTAGATTCTTCTAGATTTAGACACTTTCTAGCAGAGGAATTTGATGTTTCTGTGAGTGATGTAACCGCATTTGTACTAGGTGGTCATGGAGACACAATGGTTCCATTAGCAAGATATTCTGCGGTAGCAGGTATTCCTGTACCAGATTTAGTGAAAATGGGATGGAGTACTCAGGAAAAAATAGATCAGATTGTTCAAAGAACGCGAGATGGTGGAGCAGAAATAGTAGGATTGCTTAAAACAGGTTCAGCATTTTATGCACCGGCATCGTCTGCTATTGAAATGGCAGACTCGTTTTTAAAAGATAAGAAAAAGTTATTGCCATGCGCAGCCTATGTTGATGGATATTATGATTTAGATGGCTTGTATGTTGGTGTGCCTGTTATTATTGGGAAAAATGGTGTGGAAAGGATTGTTGAAATAAGCTTTACCTCTGATGAAAAAGATATGTTCAATAATTCTGTTTCTGCCGTAAAACAATTAAATGAAGTTGCTTCAAAGTTTGAAGCATCATAAGCTCACGATAGAAAGGTTAAAGTTTTGGACATTCATGAACACCAGGCTAAAGAGTTATTAAGACAATATAATATACCTACGCCCTCTGGATACGTTGCATTCACAACTGACGAGGCTGTAAGAGCAGCAAAAAAATTACCAGGTCCAATCTTTGTTGTCAAAGCCCAAATACATGCAGGTGGAAGAGGAAAGGCGGGTGGAGTTAAAGTTGTAAAAAGTTTAGATCAAGTAAAAAATTCGGCTGAGATAATATTAGGAAAAAACTTAATTACTCATCAAACAGGCTCTGAGGGTAAATTAGTTCAGAGGCTCTACATTGAAGACGGATGTGATATAAATGCTGAATATTATTTTTCCATGGTAGTAGACCGAGTCACTAGTAGAGTTTCAATAATAGCATCCACTGAAGGAGGCATGGACATTGAACAGGTGGCAAAAGAAACCCCTGAAAAAATTCTATCATTCAATATAGATCCAACTATTGGCTTTCAACCCTTTCATTCAAGATTAATAGCAAACGAACTTAAATTAGAAGGATCTAGTTTTAAGCAATCAGGAAAATTTTTTAATCAACTATATAAACTCTTTACTGAAAAAGACGCTAGTTTATTGGAAATTAATCCACTTGTATTGACCTCTGAAAATAGTTTAATTGCCCTTGATGCAAAAATGTCTTTTGATAATAATGCCTTATTCAAGCACTCTGATATAATATCATTAAGAGACGAAACTGAAGAGGATCCTGCTGAAATATTAGCCAGCAAATTTGATTTAGCCTATATAAAACTTGATGGAACAATAGGTTGTTTAGTGAATGGTGCAGGTCTTGCCATGGCTACAATGGATATTATTAAACTTAAAGGTGCATCCCCAGCAAATTTTTTAGATGTAGGAGGAAGTGCTACCAAGGAAAAAGTTACTGAAGCTTTTAAAATCATTTTATCTGACTCAGCTGTAGAAGGTATTTTGGTAAATATTTTCGGAGGGATTATGCGCTGTGATATTATTGCCAGTGGAGTAGTTGCAGCAGCTAAGACACTCTCATTATCCAAACCTTTGGTTGTAAGATTAGCTGGTACAAATGTAGAAGAAGGAAAAAAAATTCTTAGGGATTCTGGATTGAAAATAATACCTGCGGACGACTTAGATGATGCGGCAATGAAAATTGTAAGTGCTGTTAAAGGAGATTAACAAGATGTCTGTATTGATTAACAAAGATACAAAAGTTATTTGCCAAGGGTTTACCGGAGGACAAGGAACTTTTCATTCAGAGCAAGCCATAGCATACGGAACTAAAATGGTTGGAGGAGTCACCCCAGGTAAGGGTGGCACTAAACATTTAAATCTTCCAGTTTTCAATACTGTTAATGAGTGTGTTAAAGAAGTAAATCCTGATGCAACAGTTATATATGTTCCTCCTCCTTTTGCAGCTGACTCAATATTAGAGGCGATAGAATCGAAAATACCTCTGATAATATGTATTACAGAAGGTATACCAGTTCAGGATATGATCAAAGTTAAGCAGTTTTTGAACCAGTCAAAATCTAGACTTATAGGCCCTAACTGCCCAGGTGTAATCACTCCTGGTCAGTGTAAAATTGGAATTATGCCAGGACATATTCATACTCCTGGTAAAATAGGAATTGTTTCCAGATCTGGAACATTAACTTATGAGGCAGTTGCACAAACCACGGCTGCTAGTTTAGGTCAATCAACATGTATTGGCATTGGAGGCGATCCAATTAATGGAACAAATTTTATAGATTGTTTAGATATGTTTCTTAATGACGAGCAAACAGAGGCAATTTTGATGATTGGTGAAATTGGCGGTAATGCCGAAGAAGAAGCAGCAAATTTCTATAAAAATCATAAAATTAAAAAACCAATTGCAGGTTTTATTGCAGGGAAAACTGCTCCTCCAGGTAGAACAATGGGCCATGCCGGTGCAATAGTCAGTGGTGGAAGTGGAGGTGCAGATACCAAAGTTAAAGTCATGAGTGAATGTGGGTTTATAATGTCTGAATCTCCATCTGGCTTGGGTGAAGCGGTTGTAAAAGCAATTGAAGAATGGAAATAACTTGATTTAATTGTTAAGTTTTTGTTTATTGTATTTGTAAGCATATACACTTTAAAAGGACTATAAACCATGAATGACCAAAGCTCTGATCAAAGCTTTCTTTCTGGTGCTAATGCTACCTTCATAAATGATTTGTATAAAGAATGGAAAGAAAACTCAAATTCAGTTCCAAAGGAATGGGATTTATGGTTTAAAACAAACGCAGACGACAAATTATTAGATGAAGGACCTAGTTGGGCAAAAAAAAATAGTAAGGTTATTGGAGCAATTGATACTGTTGAGAGTGTAAAAGCAGTTGCTCGAGGAATAGCAGGAAAAGGCAATTTATCTGCTACAGATTTAAGAGCAGCAACAACTGACTCTATAAGAGCTATTATGCTTATTAGAGCATACAGGATAAATGGACATCTTTTAGCTAAATTAGATCCGCTCAATTTACAAGAACAGAACATTCATCCTGAATTAGATCCTCAGACATATGGATTTACTGATGATGACTGGGATAGACCTATATTCATAGACTATGTCCTAGGTATGGAGTCCGCTACTCTTAGGCAAATTATGGAAATAGTCAAAGAAACCTATTGTGGATCCATAGGAATAGAATTTATGCATGTTCAGGATCCAGCTCAAAAAGCATGGATACAAGAAAGAATTGAGTCTATTCGTAATGCTACTGAATTTACTAAAAGAGGTAAAAAGGCTATTTACGAACGTTTAGTTGGAGCAGAAACATTCGAACAATTTCTTCATAAAAAATATGCAGGAACTAAAAGATTTGGACTAGACGGTTCCGAGTCAGTAGTGCCAGCAATAGAGCAAATATTGAAACGTGGCAGTCAATTAGGAATGAAAGAAGTTGTAATTGCGATGGCTCACAGAGGAAGACTCAACCTTTTATATAATATTTTAAATAAACCTTTTCGAGCGATTATTTCTGAATTTTTAGGTAACCAAGCAAATCCAGAAGATGCCGGAGGTTCTGGAGACGTTAAATACCACATGGGTGCTTCAGCTGACAGAGAGTTTGATGGAAAAACAGTTCACTTGTCCTTACAAGCCAATCCTTCACATTTAGAGGTTGTTGCACCAGTTGTGATAGGCAGAGTAAGAGCAAAACAAAATCAACATAATGATACTAATGACAGATTGTCTGTACTAGGAATTGTTCTTCACGGTGATGCTGCTTTTGCAGGTCAAGGTATAGTCGCTGAAACTTTTGATTTTTCTGGACTTAGAGGTTACAGGACTGGAGGGACAATACATATAGTTGTGAATAATCAAATTGGCTTCACTACTAGCCCTAATTATTCTCGCTCAAGTCCTTATTGTACTGATGTAGCTAAAATGGTAATGGCTCCTATAATGCACATTAATGGAGATGATCCAGAAGCTGTTGTTCATGCTTCTAGAATTGCAACTGAATTCAGACAAAAATTTGCATGTGACGTAGTGTTAGATATTATAAGTTATAGACGATATGGTCACAATGAAGGTGATGAACCGGCATTTACTCAACCATTAATGTATAAAACAATAGGCTCTCACGATAGTATTAGTAAAATTTATGCTCAAAAGCTTATTAACCAGGGAATAATAAGTCAAAAGGAAGCCAAAGACGAAGTTGATAACCATAATAAATTTTTAGAAAAAGAATTTATAGCTGGCTCAAGTTACAAACCCAATAAGGCTGACTGGTTAGAAGGACAATGGTCAAACCTAAGAACCGCTCATGGTGATGCAAGAAGAGGTGAAACTTCTGTTTCAACAGAAATACTAAAAGAAATTGGAAAGGCTATTACCACCGTTCCTGAAGGCTTTCATATCAATAAAAAATTATTAAGAGTTATTGATGCTAGGAAAAAAGCTATTGATAGTGGAGAAGGAATTGACTGGTCAACTGCAGAACATTTAGCGTTTGGGTCACTGCTTTTAGAGGGTCATCCAGTAAGACTGTCTGGTCAGGATAGTCGTAGAGGAACTTTTTCTCAAAGACATTCTGTCTTCATAGATCAAATTTCTGAAAATAGATACACTCCATTAAATAACATAAAAGATAAACAAGAAACATTTGAAGTAATTGACTCACCTTTGTCAGAAGCTTCCGTACTCGGATTTGAATATGGTTTCTCATTGACTGAACCAACAGCCTTAGTCATGTGGGAGGCACAATTTGGAGACTTTGCCAATGGTGCCCAAGTAATAGTTGACCAATTTATTTCAAGTGGTGAAGCAAAATGGTTAAGAATGTCAGGTTTGGTTATGCTTTTACCACACGGATATGAAGGTCAAGGGCCAGAACACTCATCAGCTAGATTAGAAAGATATTTACAGCTCTGTGGTGAAGATAATATGCAAGTATTGAATTGTAGCACACCTGCAAACTATTTTCATGCTTTGAGAAGACAATTAAAACGAGATTTTCGAAAACCTCTAATAATAATGACCCCAAAGAGTTTATTAAGACATAAAATGTGCGTATCTAGTTTATCAGATATGTCAGAGCAAACTGCTTTTAGAAGAGTCATCAGAGACCCAAATATAGAGCTTAAGGATAGCGAAATAAAAAGAGTAGTGATTTGTTCAGGTAAAGTTTTTTATAATTTATTAGAAGAAAGAGACAAAAGAAAAATTAATAATATTCGAATACTTAGACTAGAACAAATTTATCCTTTTCCTTCGAAAACATTAAAAGAAATGTTGTCAAAAACACCAAATGCTGAAGTTGTCTGGTGTCAAGAAGAGCCTAAAAATATGGGAGCATGGTTTTTTGTAGATAGAAGAATTGAACAAGTTCTAGTTGACATTAAAGCAAAATTTTCAAGGCCAATTTACGCTGGAAGATCAGAAGCTGCTTCTCCTGCAACAGGATCTTTTTCTAGACATAACAAAGAGCAAAATGACTTAGTTAATGATGCTCTTCAATTTACCGCAAAGAAAGCTAGCAGACATGCAGCAGAGTAAATCATTTAATGAGCAATAAAAATATCCAAAAGCTTGCGATGCCTTCTGCAGCAAAGCTAATTATAGAAAAAAAATTAGATATTAATAATATAATTGGCACAGGTGTTGATGGTAGAGTAACAAAAGGAGATGTTCTTCTTCACTTAAACTTAATAAATAATACTAAACTAGATGAAAAAATTTCTAATTCCAATAATAATATTCTTAAAGGAAAGGTAAATGGTATGGATGTCTTAGTTCCAGTTTTAGGAGAGTCTGTTGTTGAGGCGACTGTATCTAAGTGGATAAAAAAACAAGGTGACTATGTTGAAGTAGATGACCCAATAGTAGAATTAGAAACAGATAAGGTAACATTAGAAGTTCCTGCTTCTACTTCAGGAATATTAGAAAACACCGTTGTTTCAGAAGGAGATACAGTAGAAGTTGGAGCTTTGTTAGGAACAATAATTGCTGGAGAAAAGCAGGATAAAAAAGAAGAAATTTCTGAGGAAGTTAAAGTTAAAGATGTAGAAAAAGAAAAACCAACTATTAACAAACTTGAAACTAAATCTAGTGACCAAGTAATTGAAAACACTCGAAACGAAGATAGTGTTGATCTTGAAGAGAGAATTCCGATGTCTCGTCTTCGTCAAGCTATTGCCAGGAGATTAAAAGAAGCCCAGAACACCGCGGCAATGTTAACAACATATAATGAAGTTGACATGTCAGCACTAATGGAAATGCGAAAAAATTATCAGGAGAGTTTTGAAAAGAAGAATGGTGTTAGGCTCGGATATATGAGCTTTTTTGTTAAAGCGTCAATTGACGCTTTAAATCAATTTCCGGCTGTGAATGCAGAAATAGATGGTAATGATATTATTTATAAGAATTATTATAATATAGGTGTGGCTGTAGGAACATCCCAAGGTTTGGTTGTTCCTGTTTTAAAAAATGCAGACAAAATGTCTTTTGGTGAAACTGAAGCAACAATTGCTGAGTTTGGTCAAAAAGCTAAAGAAGGTAATTTATCAATGTCTGATATGGCTGGTGGAACTTTTACTATTTCAAATGGTGGAGTTTACGGATCATTAATGTCTTCACCAATTTTAAATCCACCTCAATCAGGTATTCTAGGAATGCACAAAATTCAAAAAAGACCAGTGGCAATAGGAGATAACATCGAGATTAGGCCAATGATGTACCTGGCACTTTCATATGATCATAGAATAATTGATGGACGAGAAGCAGTATCCTTTCTAGTTAGAATCAAAGAAATAATAGAAGATCCAAGACGTCTTGTTGTAGGCGCTTAGTGTATAAATTGAAGGTGTTAAATGTCTGATAAAAAATTTGATCTTGTTGTAATTGGCTCAGGGCCTGGAGGCTATGTTGCCGCTATAGTTGCTGCTCAAAAAGGTATGAAAGTAGCATGTATAGAAAAACGAAAAACTCTGGGTGGAACGTGTTTGAATGTAGGATGTATACCATCTAAGGCATTGTTACACGCTTCAGAACAATATGAAAATTCAATCAAATCTAGTGGAAATGAGGAATGGGGCATTAGATATAAAGATGTAAGCCTTGACTTGCCAAAATTACTTAAAAAGAAACTAGGTATCGTAGACGAGCTTACAAAAGGAATAGATTTCCTGTTCAAAAAAAATAAGGTTTCTAAATATATTGGGACTGCAAAAATTTTATCTCCAAATGAGATTGAAGTTATGAATGATAAAGAAATTGAAATAATCAATACAGAAAAAATAATTATTGCAACAGGATCTGAACCTGCAAATCTTCCTAATATAGATGTAGATGAGAAGAAAATTGTAACATCAACAGGTGCCTTAGAGTTGGACAAGGTTCCTCAAAAGATGGTTGTCATTGGTGCTGGAATAATTGGTCTTGAAATGGGTACTGTATGGAGAAGGCTGGGGGCAGAAGTCGAGGTAGTAGAATATCTACCAAGAATTTTACCTGGGATTGATGATGAAATAGCTAATAATTTTATGAAAATACTTCAAAAACAAGGAGTAAAATTCAGACTGGGCAGTTCGGTTGAAAAAGCATTGATAGATAAAGATAAAGTATCACTTACAATTAAAGATGTTAATAATAACAATATTAACGATTTAATTGCTGATGTTGCATTAGTATCTGTTGGTAGAAAACCAAATACCAATGGCTTAGGTTTAGATAAATTAAATTTGAAAATAGACAAACACGGTTTTATAGAAACAAACGAAAATTTTCAAACTTCAATTTCAAATATTTATGCAATTGGAGATGTGATCAGGGGGCCTATGTTAGCTCACAAAGCCGAAGAAGATGGTGTAGCTGCTGTTGAGATAATGAATGGTGAAGCAGGACATGTTGACTACAATCTTGTTCCAGGAATTATATATACTGCACCTGAAGTGGCAGTAATTGGTAAAACAGAAGAAGAATTAAAAGCAGCGAGAATTTCTTATAATAAAGGGACATTTCCATTAATTGCAAATAGTAGAGCTAAAGCTATTAGTCATACTGATGGTATGGTGAAGATACTTTCTGATAAATCCACAGATAAAATTTTGGGGGCTCACATGATTGGCCATGAGGCAGGGACTGTAATTCATGAATTATCCATTGCTATGGGATTTGGAGCATCATCAGAAGATGTGGCTAGAATATGTCACGGTCATCCTACTGTTAACGAGGCAATTAAAGAAGCTGCATTAGCAACCTACTCTAAAGCAATACATTTTTAACTGGCACTCATTTTACTAAAAAAAACTAATATTATTACCCCGAGAATTATTAGTAAAAGTCCTAAAATAGCTAACATATCTGGTATCTCTTTATATTTTAAGGCGCCTAAAATTGTAATTGCAGAAATACCTATGCCTGCCCAAATTGAATATGTAATGGCGATAGGAATAGTTTTCATTGCTAGCATCATGAAATAGAAAGCTGTCCCGTAACCTATTACAACATAAGTTGTGGGTAAAAACTCTGTAAAATTGTTGGTACTTTTGAGATAAGTAGTGGCTATTACTTCACCAACAATAGCTATAAAAAGGTATAAATATCCCATTATTATCCTTATGTTTACTTTAGTTTGTACAATTTGGCTTTTTTAATTACAATATAAAAAAATTATTTTATAGCTGTAAAAAATGGATGAAATTAAACATAGAGAAAATTACCTATCAAACAATAACTTTCTTGAAGAAAGAAAAGATTTGGCTGCTGCATTTAGATGGGCAGAAAGATGTAATTTGCACGAAGCTGTAGCAAACCATTTTAGTCTTGCGGTAAATTCTGATGGTACTGAATTTCTAATGAACCCCAATATGTGGCATTTTTCAAGAATTAAGGCATCTGATTTGCTATTATTAGATGTAGATGATAAGTCAGTACTTACAAGTAAAAATCCACCCGATGCTACAGCATGGGGATTACATGGGGCAATTCATAAATTATGCCCACATGCAAAATGTATAATGCATGTTCATTCAATATACGCAACCACTTTAGCTTCTTTACAAGACTGTATTTTACCTCCAATAAATCAAGTTGCGTCTATGTTTTTTAACAGACAGGTAGTAGATAAAAATTATGGAGGCTTGGCTTTTGAAGAAGAAGGTAAAAGATGTGCAAATTTACTTTCCGACCCCAAAAAACATACTTTTATAATGGGTAATCACGGAATATTAATCTTTGGACAAAATGTTGCAGAGACTTTTAATAGATTATTTTATTTTGAAAGAGCAGCTAAAATGTATATTAAAGCTCTTCAGACTGGGAAAAAATTAAGTATATTAGATGACATTGTAGCTGAAAAGACTGCCCAGGAATTAGAAAGTGAAGAACATCCTAATCCTGCAGGAACAGCTTTTTTAAGAGAAATAAAGTTTATTTTAGACCAAGAAAACTCAGATTATAATCACTAATTATCAATTATGATATAAAATCCAATAATATCTTTAAGTTATAAATCTTTAGAAAAAAATTAAGTCTTTTTTTGTATGTAAAAATATAATTTTTACTCTTGAAAAAACATTTTAAATTACCAATTTACATTATTAATTAACAACAATCAGGGTAATTCTATGACTAATATGAATAATAAATTCGAAGCTGATACCGGTAAAATCTTAGATATAGTTATTAATTCATTATATTCAGAAAGAGAAATATTTTTACGTGAGTTGATTTCAAACTCCTCAGATGCGCTAGACAAAAGAAAATACCTTGGTTTGACGGATAAAAAAATTGCTAATTCATCAGAGACAGCTGAAATAATTATCGAAGTAAATAATAAAGAAAAAACCCTAACAATTTCTGATAGCGGTATTGGAATGAATGAAGAAGATCTTAAGTCATCATTGGGAACTATAGCTAGATCAGGAACAAAAGCCTTTTTAGAACAAATTTCTAAAAACACTAAAGATAAACAAACTGACATGTCAATGATTGGCCAATTTGGTGTTGGCTTTTACGCATCTTTTATGGTGGCTGACAGTGTTGAAGTATTATCAAGAAAAGCTGGTGATAGTGAAGCTTGGAAATGGTCTTCTGATGGTAAAAATGGTTTTAATTTAGAAAAGTCGGAGAAAGAAAAATCTGGTACATCCATTTTATTAAGATTAAAAAAAGATGCTAAAGAATTTTTAGATGAAACTAGACTTCAATTTGTCGTAAGAAAATATTCTGATCACATTTCTTATCCTGTCAAATTAAATCAAATAGATAAAAAAGACGCTGAGCTTAAAACATTAAATGAAGCCTCTGCCCTTTGGACTCGTCCTTCTAAAGAAATCAAAGACGAACAATATCAAGAATTTTTCTCTCACATAGGTGCAGGTTTTGGAAAGCCTCTCTTAACAATGCATAATAATACAGAAGGTACAATAAGTTATACAAATCTTATATGCATACCTTCTACTAGACCTTTTGATTTATTTAATCCTGATAGAAAGTCATCTCTAAAATTATATATCAATAGAGTTTTCATAACTGATAAATGTGACGCATTAATTCCTAGTTATCTTAGATTTATTAAGGGTCTAGTTGATACACAAGATATAGATTTGAATGTAAGTAGAGAAATGCTTCAAAATAATCCAGCAGTTGCCAAAATTAGCAAATCTTTAGTAGGTAAAATTTTAAGAGAACTTAAAAAAGTAAGTGAAAAAGATTTGGATGGTTATAAGAATTTTTGGAAAGAATATGGAGCTGTACTAAAAGAAGGTTTATATGAGGACGCTGAAAGAAAGGAAGCATTATTAGATTTGTGCAGATTTACGACTAATGAGAGTGAAGACCCAATTTCATTGTCACAATATTTAGAAAAAATGCCTGAAAACCAAAAAGATATTTACTATATCTCAGCAGAGACAAGTGCCCAAGCTCTAGCCAGTCCCCATTTAGAAGGTTTTAAATCAAAGAATGTACCTGTGTTGATAATGACTGATGCTATTGATCAATTCTGGTTGCCTATGGTCGGCTCCTTTAAAGAAAAGAAGTTTACTTCAATTACACAAGGAAAAATTAATTTAGACGAATTAGATGCAAAAAGTAAAAATAAAGATAAAGACAAAAAGGAAAATAAAGAAAAACAAGATAAAGAATTTGTTGATCTAATTGCTCAGTTAAAGGTCGTATTAGGTGATCAGGTAAAAGATATAAGATTATCATCTAAATTGACTGATAGTCCAGTTTGTTTGGTTGCTGATGAGGGTGATATGGACATAGCTATGGAACATTTAATGGCCCAAAGAGACTCTAATTATAAAGGAGCTCCAAGAATATTAGAAATTAATGGAGATCATTCTTTAATCAAAAATATGAAATCACTTCTAAGTAAAAAAGATAACAATGAATTAGTAAGTGATGCTGGAACGCTTTTATTTGAACAAGCAAGACTAATGGAAGGTAAGATGCCTGCTGATCCAGCTCAATTTAGCAAAATAATGAATCAATTTTTATTAAAAGCTATTCCAAATTAATCAACGTTTATTTTTTATTAAAAAATAAATACCGGTAACGATAAGCAATAAAAGACCTATAAACACGTTAATCCTAAGTGTTTCATCAACTGGGGTTTGTGTGATTATCCAAGATAGGTTCATTAATCCTAAAGGTGCGGTACCAATGCATGTTACTAATATGCCAAAGTTATTTCCTCTCGAGGAAGTTGATGCTTGATAAACAAGGGCCCCCTGCATTGTACTAAAACCCGATAAAAATATACCTCCAAATGTTAAGCTTACAAAAGCTATCAATAGGCTAGGAGAGTAAGAAAATATAAACATACCTAAAAAGAAACCTCCAACTCCTGTAATAAAAATCAAAGAAAGATTTTTTTGAGGTGAAATATTACCAATAAGTAAGGCTCCTATTAGAGCTCCCAAACCTTCTGAGGAAGCTAAAATTCCAATATCAACTTCAGACAACATTAGCTTTTCGCGTCCTAAAACCGGTATTAACGAAACTAAGGGAAAACCAAAAATGTTAAAGATGAGAGTTATAACTAGAACGAACCTTAAACTAACTAAATTATATGCTTTTTTGCCAGTTTTTAAAATTTCACTAAGAAGACCATGTGCCCAATGTTCTTTGACAATTGGTGTAAGCTCTTGTTTAAAATTTTGTTTAAAATTTTTACTATTTTTTTCAAAAATTACTATCAATATTAGTGCTAAAATATACATAGCCAATTGAAGGCTAAAAATTCCAGTGAGACCGACAAAAGCGTAAAGAGAACCAGCAAAAAGAGGACCTATTAATCTTGTGGCATTATTTGAAAGAGTTTCCATAGCCAGTGAAGTACTTAAAAGATTTTTTTTAATATTATCGGCTAATACACGTCTTCTGACAGCAAGATCTACAACCCAGGTAATTCCATTTATAAAAGCAAGAATAAATGCAAAAATTACACTAAAGTGATTAGTAAAAACTAATATTACACTTATGAGCGTGAAAATATTTGAAAAAGAATAAATTACTTTAATTAATAATAGTGGAGATATTCTTTCAGAAATAGTGCCTATTATTATACCGAACAAACTCATAGGCAACATTCTGGCTGCAAAAATTATTGTAACCAAATATGGGAGACCTAACTCTTGAAGTGCATATAAGCTTAGAGCTAAAAATTCCATAGCTCGTGCTATGCCTGTCATGCACCCGGCACCCCATAGAACTCTAAAATCAGGATTTTTAAAGCACTCTCTAATCATAAAATTCGCTAAGAAATTTTCTGATGAACTTCAACTACATTTCCTTCTGGATCTTGAAAAAAAACCTGATGCCATTCTTTAGCAAAAGTGGTACCGTAATCAGAAAATGGAATTTTTTCTCTTTTTAAAATTTTTAAAAATGTTTTAATGTCGTCAGTTCTAAACGCTATATGTCCTTTATCAACGGGATTAATTGTCTGATTATTTTTAAAGGCAACATTTAGGTCTCTTTCTGCGAGATGCATTTCTATTTTGCCCTCAGTTACAAAATTTATTTTTCCACTATACCCACTGTCGTCAGTTTCTTCTGTTCTAGGAAAGTTTTCTAGTGGAATACCTTTCATATTTAAAATTTTTTTATAAAATTTGTCCATCTTATCCACATCCTTAGATACAAAGTTAATATGGTGAAATTCTAACTTCATTCGTGATCTCCAAAGTATTAATTGATTTTACTGATTATAATATGCAATTAATTAATAAAAATTAGCTAGTAATATTAAAATAAATTAATATATATATACTTCAACAAAAATAGTTTAATGAGGATCAAAAATGCCAGACACTACCATCCAAGTAGAAAAAGCTGATAGCAATGATGCTATGATTAAAGATGTTAGAGAATCTGTAGCAAAACTCTGTGGAGATTTCCCGGGTGAATATTGGCGAAAACTTGATAGAGAACAGGCCTACCCAACAGAATTTGTTAAGGCATTAACTGATGCTGGTTTTTTAGGTGCACTCATACCTGAAGAGTATGGAGGTGTTGGCTTAGGTATGGTAGCTGCATCTGTAATTTTAGAAGAAATTCATCACCAAGGATGCAATGCTGCTGCTTGTCATGCACAAATGTACACAATGGGAACTGTTCTTAGACATGGGTCACCTGAACAAAAACAAGAATACTTGCCAAAAATTGCAGACGGTTCTCTCAGATTACAAGCCTTTGGTGTAACAGAACCAACAAGTGGCACGGATACAACAAGCTTGCGTACTGTTGCTGTTCGTGATGGAGACGATTTTGTAATCAATGGTCAAAAAATTTGGACAAGTAGAGCTGAACACTCGGATTTGATGTTGTTATTAGCAAGAACAACCCCTTTAAATCAAGTTAAAAAGAAAACAGAAGGTCTATCAGTTTTCCTTTTGGATATGAGAAAAGCTAAAGGTAATGGACTTACAATTAGGCCAATTAGGACAATGATGAACCACTCTACTACTGAAGTGTTTTTTGATAATTTAAGAATACCAGCTTCAAATCTTATTGGTGAAGAAAACAAAGGCTTTAGATATATTTTATCTGGAATGAACGCAGAAAGAATCTTAATAGCTGCAGAGTGTATTGGTGATGCCAAATGGTTTACTCACAAATCGACAAGTTATGCTAATGACAGAAATATTTTTGGAAGAGCAATTGGACAAAATCAAGGTATTCAGTTTCCAATTGCAAGAGCTTATGCGCAAATGAAAGCAGCAGAACTAATGGTTTATCATGCAGCAAGACTCTATGAAGCAGGTAAGCCTATAGGTGAAGAGGCTAACACAGCCAAGCTACTTGCTGCGGACGCATCGTGGGCAGCTGCTGAAGCATGTGTGCAAACTCACGGAGGATTTGGCTTCGCAGAGGAATATGACGTAGAAAGAAAGTTTAGAGAAGCTAGGTTATATCAAGTAGCTCCAATATCAACGAATTTAATTTTATCATATTTAGCTGAGCATGTATTAGGAATGCCAAGATCTTATTAAGATTTTTTATCTTTAATGGCAAGATCTTGAAGTTTCCATCTCAAAATATCGCTAGTAATTATGTTCGCTAGAAACTCATAACCCTTAGTTTTTTGGTTGATTTCAATAGCTAATTTTTCTGATTTACTATCATTTGACATTGCATTAATTAACACCCAACTCTCTCCTCCTTCATCAGGGTTAATTGAAGAAATTGTTATGACTAATCCATCTTTAACTTTAAATGACAATGTAGGTAAGTTTTCTGGATATTCTTTTAAAGCTTTTTTAACATCATAAAAATAAAAGCTATTGATTATGTCTCTTGCATCACTTAGTTGTGTATCATCAATATCAAATTTTACATTTTCAGGGATTGTTAGATTTAATTTGTCGTCTTTAGATAGAATTTCAATTATCCCATTTTTATTATTTAAGCTAACTTTCTGAACATCATTTTTTTTAATAGATAAAAGTAAACTTTCAAACCAATCTGACTTTGTTGTGGGCATTCTAATTGCGCCTTTAAGAAGATAAGTCTGATCCTCACTTGGAAATCTTGCAAATTGACCTCCACTTATTCCACCTACACTTCTATCTACCATCCCAAAAAGGACTGATGAGTAAATAGTTCCATCTTCTTTTTTTAATGTAATTTTTGTTCCATAACCATCGTCTTCATCTTCACTTTTATTTTGTTCTGGGAGGAGCAAGTTCAGTTGAGCGTGTCTAATAGGATCATTGGTTTTTAATTCTTCAATTCTTAATAACGATAAACTAGTTATTAAATTTTCCCACAATCCTTTTTTAAGTGGATAGCCAGATTCTGAAATATAACTGTTATTTTGTTTAACTAGATTTATGTTATTTTCAAAGGAACTAATTGATATAGTATTAATATCATTAACATTTTTGGTAAAATCTTCCAAAAACAATTTACCTCTATTTTCAAAACCATAATTACTAGTGTTAAGATTAATTGAGATAATTGCTAAAACAACAAAAGCTATAGATATTATAGATAAATTCAAAAATCTTTTTTTATTCATTTTTTAATCCAAAATTTATAATTAGTTGAAAAATCTTTTTCTTCTTAATGATATAATTAGGGCTAAGCCTGCAAAAAATATTGGAATTATAGCTACGTTAAGAGCAATAACCCATTTTTTTAAATTTTCAACATCTCTTCTAAGATCGAATTTAACACTTCTAAGTTGAGATCTGGTCGACATCATTTCAGCTTTGAATCCGTCAATAGCTTCAATGGTTTCAGGAGATAACACGTCTGAGTTATCATCATTATTTTGTGTTAAATCTCTAATTTTATTTTCCATTTCCTTCAATTTATTTGCGAGTCTTTGTTCTTCTAAAAGAAATTTTTCTTCAGCAATTTTTTCTAATTCAATTATTTTATCAAAAGGACGCCAAGAAGTGCTCTTACCTCTAAGATCTGAAAGAGCATTACCGCCGATCATCTTTTCAACTACATTAAGAACAAAATCTCCATTGTTAGCGAAGGCACCTCGCTGTGTTAACCAATTACGATCCATTAACATATCAGCATCAGAAACAAGAAGAACATTTGATTTATTTTCAGATTTTAAAAGCTGTCCATCTCTTTTATTTTCTTTTCCACTAAATGACGAATTAAGGTTTGCTTTTATCCAGCCTGCTAAAACTAAATTGTTGTTGTCAGATTTTATTTTCGATATAAAGTCTCGTGGATCATTTTTAGGGTCACCTGCTTTTTGTGCATCACCTAAACCCGATTTTTTACTAGTAGTAATAATTGGTTCAAATACTGTATCTTTGTTAGCTTTTTCTAGAGAGCCAGCAGTAGTCATAACAATGGTACTTAAATTAGATAATGAGCTTTCATTTTTATTTAAGCCATCTCCTCTGATATTTAACCAGGGGTAGTTGGTTACTTGTATGTCACGTCCATCAATATTTCTAGATATCCTAAAACCAAATTCTGAGTCTAAGACAGTTTTTTTATTATCGAATTTTATCCCCCAGGTATCTAATAGTTTTTTAAGATCTGATCGTGGGTTCATTGGAGGCATACCTGGTCGTCTGCTCACCTCTGTTTCTGCATAAGGATCTAAAAAAATTAGAGTTGCTCCTCCCTTAAGAACCCACTGGTCTATCATATATAAACTATCATCTGACAGAAATTTTGGGTGAATGATCATGAGGACTTTTGTGTTTTCGTTGAGCTTGTTATCACTTTCATTTACCATTTCAACTTCAAACATCTCATTCATTTGTTTTAATATTTGTTGTTCTGGTTTGCCAATTCTGCTATCTGCCATTAGTCCAAGATTATCAATAATACTTATAACTGGTTTATTAATCTGACTTAACTCAGAGATCAAACTTGAAAGATCGTACTCAAGGAAAGTTTCTCTTTCTGGTGAAAAAATAGGAATATTTTTTTGACCAGTTGTGGAATTCGTAGCTGCTAGTCCAAAATATAATGCATCAGACATTTCTGTAGCAGAAAATGAATTTATACCCATTCCAACTGCTCTATCTTCTTCGTCTGAGAAAGGTTTAGGATCAATAACTTCTAGTGTAATTTTTCCATTAGAAATATTACTGTAAGATTTTAAAATAGTTTCAACTCTTCGAGCATATGTTGAAAGTTGGGGTACTTCTTTAATTAAATTTCCTGATACAAACAATCTAACATGTATTGGTTCATTCAAGTTTTTCAGTAGATCTACTGTGCTATTGGACAATGAATAAAGTTTCTTTTCTGTAAAGTCTATTCTTGATGAATTAAATACATTATTAGTAATTATATTTATGCAAAGAAATATAATTATTGAAAATAAAATAGAAAACTTAACAAGATTTTTAGGTTTAATATTATCTAAAAAATTCATTTTAACCTCAATCTGCTTTTTTTAGTTGAACGAGTTGTACGTTTATCCAAAGACATAAAATCATCATAGAAATAAAAAACACTAAGGTACTTAAATCAAAAACACCCATTTGAATCCTAGTAAAATGTGATAGAAAAGACATTGAACTAATAGTTTCTGTAATCCAATTTGGTGACCATGACCTTACAGCTGATAAAACCAAATTGAAACCAGCCATTATAAGTATAAAACCACTTATAGAAGAAATTATAAAAGCTATGACCTGATTTTTTGTAAGTACTGATAGGCAAGAAGTAAGAGCCAAAAAGGCGCCTGCCATAAACCAGCTACCAATGTAAGATATTAGAATTACATTATTATCTGGGTCTCCCAAAAAATTTACAGTTATCCAAATTGGCATGGTTAGAATAAGCGCAATAAGAGTAAAAAACCAACTTGCTAAAAATTTACCGACCACTAATTGTGTATTAGTTACAGGTAAAGTAATCAATAATTCAATGGTACCAGACCTTCTTTCCTCAGCCCACAACCTCATGCCAATAGCTGGCATTAACACAAGAAACAACCATGGATGCCAAGAAAAAAAAGCAGTTAAATCAGCCTGATCTCTCTCAAAAAATCTCCCTAAAAAGAAAGTCATTCCGGATGATAAAGCTAAAAAAACAAGTAAGAAAATTGATGCTAGTGGTGTTCTAAAATAACCTCTTAGTTCTCTATCTAATATAATATATGTTTTGTTTAAGTAATTATTCATAGGTACGCACCATTTATTTTTAATTTTTACCTGTGGTTATTGATCTAAAAATTTTTTCAAGATTTACCTTTTGAAAATTTGCTTCAATAACATTGAGTTTATGTTTATTAATTTGTTTTAAAACTGTGTTTATATTCGGCACTTTTTTATTGTCACTAATTAAAATTATATAAGTTGATGCGTCATATTTTTGAATTTTAACTTCTTCATATTTTAACGATGATTTTATTTCTCTAGAAACAACATTGTTAATTTTATCGGATATTTTGATAGATAAAGTATGTTTGTTTAAAAACTTATTTTCTAAATTTTGTGGTGTATCATTTGCAAGTAATTTTCCATCAGCAATAATAATAGCTCGTGAACAAACCGCTTCAACTTCCTCTAATATGTGGGTAGAAATTACAATTGCTTTATTTTTTGATATTTTTTTTATAAGGTTTCTCATCTCGTGTTTTTGATTTGGATCCAACCCGTCAGTTGGTTCATCTAAAATTAATATATCAGGATCATGTATTAATGCTTGAGCAATACCAACCCTTCTTTTAAAACCTTTCGAAAGGGTTTCTACAGGTCTGTCCCACATTTCTTTTAAATTAATTTGATCTGCCATTTCTTCTAATCGATTACTCAAACTTTTATCACTCAAACCTCTCATTTTTCCAATAAATGATAAAAAGTCTGAAACTATCATATCTGAATATGATGGTGCACCTTCGGGTAAATACCCAATATATTCCTTAGCCTTAAGAGGATTGGACTTTAGATCAATACCGTTGATAAATATTTCACCGTCATCAGGTTCTAAAAAACCTGTAAGCATTTTCATAGTTGTAGACTTGCCTGCGCCATTCGGGCCAAGAAAACCAACTACCTCACCCCTATCAACTTGTAAGTTGATTTTGTCAACAGCAATAAATTGATCGAAGGATTTTTTTAAATTTTTTGCGTTTATTAATTTATCAGGCAATTATAATATCCTTAAGTTCATATTCGTTGAAAAGATTTTTATTGGATTTAATTAATTTTAAAAATCAAAATTTCAAGATAAAAAAGTTTTTTTGTTATAATTATTTTTAATTTAACACTATATAAATTTATTTACGTCTGGTAGTTCAGGTTCTCCAAATGCCTCTTCTAAAGCCAAAGCGATTGCAACTGCATAGTCATCGTCATCTTTATTACAAATAACTTGTAAACCAATTGGTAAAATTTGTTGACTTTCACTACTAGCAAATTTCTGAATGGGGTAGGTAATTGCACACATTCCAAAGATATTCACTGGTTGAGTATTTGCTGAAGCCAAAAGACTCCTCTCGTGTAATTCAGTCCCTACTGCACTATTATCAACTTCTATTGCTTGCATGATTGTTGTAGGAGAAACAAGGGCATCATACTTTTTGAAATACTTTCCTACAATAGAATTTAACTCCAGAATTCTTTTTTTTGCATTAATATATTCTACTGATGATACATTTAATCCTAATTTAGCTCTAATGCCTGTCACAGGATCCATTTGATCTACAACTTGTAAAAATTTTTCTCTCCCAAATGCACTTATGATTTCTGATCCAACTATAGTTGGAAATAATTTGGCTTTTTCTCTAGCTTCATTAATTATTACATCTTCAATTTTGGCGCCAGCATCTTCTAATTTCTTACAAAAATTGTCATATGCTTTCATCACACTGTCATCTAAATTTTCAGTAAATGGTTCCTGTAATTTACCAATTACTAGATTTTTAATTTCTAACGGTTTTAATACTTTCTTATTTTTATTATATGTATCAAAAATTAATTTTGTATCTTTTACTGATCTAGCTAGTGGTCCTGGAGTATCCAAAGTAGGTGAAAGTGGAAATATTCCGTCAGTCGGCCATTTGTTTTTTGTAGTTTTTAAACCAACAATACCATTAAACGATGCTGGTATTCGAACTGATCCACCTGTATCTGTTCCAATTGCAAAAGCTGCTAATCCTGCTGCAACCGCAACTCCCGAACCGCTACTTGATCCACCAGGTATTCTATGGATTTTGTCATCCCAAGGATTTTTTGGAGTCCCTTTATACTTATTCAATCCTGTCGCACCTAGAGCAAATTCTACTGTATGTGTTTTACCTAAAATAACACACCCAAGTGCCTTTAGTCTTTTAACAAGGCTACCTTCTGGGCCAGTAATATCATCACTAATTATATTAGAGCCATTAGTGGTAGGCATACCATAAACTGAACAAATATCTTTAATTGCAACAGGCACACCCATTAGTGGCCCTAAGTCAACCCCACACTTAAATAATTTATCTATTCCATCTGCCCATTCAAGGCCCTTTTCTTCATCTACGAATATATATGAATGAAGGTGAGGATTTAAAATTCTAATTCTTTCATAATAGGTCGATGTAACTTCTCTGCATGATAGTAAACGGTTTCTAAATTTTTGACCTAACTCCTCAATGGTGATACCACTTAAAGGGTCTTTTGGTAGATTTATATTAGGGTCATTCATTAAAAAACTCCTTTAATTTTTAAATTGATTTTTCATAGAACCAAAAATTCCTTTTAATCTTGGCGAGGTTGAACAATCGGCCTCTAAGATCAAATTTTTTTCTACTGGTACATGGATGCCAACGTAACGTACTGATTTATATTTCGGGTTAGATATGAGTTGTACTTTTCTATCTGATTTCAGTCTATATCTTGCTACCCCTTTTTTAAAAGGGAAAATTATATCTGTTCCTGGAACTGCAACTACAAAACTATCATCATCTACAGAGCATTTGTTATTTAAAGTAATTGTAACAGAAATGACTTCCACAGGTTTAAAAGCTTGTTGAATATTAGGCATACCGAACCATAACATTAGCCCAATAACAGTAATTCCTGAGAGAAAAAAAATAATTTTAATAAAAAAACGCATTGATACCTTAAAATAAACATATTACATCTTAACATATTATCAGTTATAGCAAATTTATAGCCTAAGTAATTATTTTTTAGATAATATTTTAAGGACTTATTGAAGTTTATGCGAAACGAATTTGATAGAATTAAAAGATTACCACCATACGTCTTTGCTGAGGTAAATAATCTTAAAGCTAAATTAAGATCTAAAGGTAAAGATATAATTGATTTTGGAATGGGAAATCCAGATATGCCAACACCAAAGCATATCAAGGAAAAATTAAAAGAAACTGTAGAAAAACCTGGCACTGGCAGATATTCTACGAGTAAGGGTATCAATGGACTTAGAAAAGCGCAGGCTACTTACTATAAAAGACGATTTGATGTTAATTTAGATCCTGAAAATGAAGTCATAGTTACTTTGGGTTCAAAAGAAGGTCTAGCTAATTTAGCTCAAGCAATAACATCACCTGGAGATATAATATTATCTCCTAATCCTTCATATCCTATTCATCCTTATGGGTTTATAATTGCAGGTGCTTCATTGCGTCATTTACCGGCTATGGATGATGGAATTTTTAACCCTGAATTATATTTAGAAAGATTAGAAAGATCTATTATTGAGAGTATACCTGCTCCAGTAGCTGTTATTGTATCCTTTCCCTCCAATCCTACTGCACAAGTTGTGTCACTGGAATTTTATGAAGAAGTTGTAAAAATTGCTCTTAAATACAATGTCTATATATTGTCTGACCTTGCTTATGCAGAGATATATTATGATAATTCTCCACCTCCTTCAATTCTTCAAATACCAAAAGCAAAAGAAGTGGCAGTAGAATTTACTTCAATGTCTAAAACTTATGCTATGGCAGGATGGAGAATTGGTTTTGCTGTTGGTAATACAACACTAATAAATGCACTTACTAGAATAAAGTCCTATTTAGATTATGGGGCATTTACCCCTGTTCAAGTTGCAGCTGCTGCTGCATTGAATGGTCCTCAAGATTGTGTTCAAGATATAAGAAGCATTTATCAAAAAAGAAGAGACGTTCTAATAAATTCTATGGCTAGGGCTGGATGGAGTATTCCAAGTCCAAAAGCAAGCATGTTTGCTTGGGCTCCTATACCAGATAAATATAAAGATAAAGGATCTTTAGAATTTGCAAAAGAATTAATGCTTAAAGCAGATGTTGCAGTTTCTCCAGGTGTAGCTTTTGGTGAATTTGGAGAAGGTTTTGTAAGAGTTGGTTTAGTAGAGAATGTACAAAGAATTAGACAAGCTGCAAAAAATATTAAGAAATTATTAATATAGATATTATGTATTTTTCTAACCAGATTAAACCGAATGGAAATTTATGGAGACATTAGATAAATTTATTACTCGAGATTTTTCCAGCCCTGGTAAATCTAATATAATAAGCAATAACTTTATGACTGTATCCTCGCATCATATAGCATCGTCTGTTGGTATTGAAATTTTAAAAAATGGAGGAAATGCTGTTGATGCGGCATTAGCGATGAGTGCAGTTTTATGTGTTGCTGAACCACATATGACTGGTATCGGTGGAGATTGCTTTGCAATGCTTTCAATTGATGGTAGTTCTAATATAAAATGTTTAAATGCTTCAGGAAAGTCTTCACAAAATTCAAGTGCTAGCTGTCTTAGAAATAAAGGCATAAAAGTTATTAAATCTGAAATGCCTGATGCAATCACAATACCCGGTGCTATCTCAGGATGGAGTTTGCTTCATAATGAACATGGATATATGCCTTGGGATAAAATATTTGAACCAGCTATAAACTATGCCAAGTCAGGTATAATAGTTCATGAAAGAACAGCATATGATTGGGCTAAAAACGAAAAAAAATTGTTGGCTGATAGAGATACATCAAATATTTTTTTAAACAATACAAAACCATTTAATGTCATGGAAAACTTCAAAAACATTAATTTATCAAAAACTTTTGAGACAATTGCTAGTGAGGGAGCCTCAGGTTTTTATAATGGTTGGGTGGTTGAAGATATGCTAGAAAAATTAAATAGTATTGGAGGATCTCATACTAAAGCTGATTTTATGAAATCAAGTGCAGAATGGATAAAACCTATTTCTCAAAATTATAGAAATATTAAGATTCATGAATGCCCCCCCAATGGTCAGGGTATTGTTGCTCTAATTATAATAGGAATACTAGAATTATTTAATGTTAAAAGTATGTCAAAGAATGATTACATTCACTTATTTTGTGAAGCAGTTAAAATAGGATACTTCTTAAGAGATCAATATCTTGCAGACAGTAGTTGTAATAAATTATCTGTAAAAAGTTTTTTAAGTAAAAAGTCACTTGAGCAATACGCGTCCAACATTAATTTTAAAAAAGCCAAAGTTTATGACAAAAGCCTGTTTCCTGATCATCCTGACACAATTTATTTAACGGTGAGGGATAAAAATGGAATGACAATTTCATTTATAAATTCACTTTTTGATCCCTTTGGTAGTGGAATTACAGCACCAAGAAGTGGCGTTCTTTTCCATTGCAGAGGACGAGGGTTTAATTTGATTGAGGGTCATCCAAATGAACTTTCTCCAAATAAAAGACCTCTCCATACTATTATTCCAGCTATGATTTCAAGTAAAAATAAATTAATTGGTTCCTTTGGAGTTATGGGAGGTCAATATCAAGCAGCTGGTCACGCATATGTTTTATCACAAATGATTGATTTTGGTTTAAGTCCACAAGAAGCTCTTGATTTGCCCAGAGTTTTTCCGAACAACAATATTTTAGATTTTGAAATAAATTTTGACAATTCTATTATTGAAGACATGATCTCAAGAGGTCATAAAATTAATTATCCTGTCTCGCCAATTGGTGGTGGTCAAATAATACTGGTTGATAATGAAAAAAATATTTTAATTGGGGCGAGTGATTTTAGAAAAGATGGGTGTGCAATTGGATATTAATTTCTATTTTTCTTCATTTCTCTATAAGTTATCAAAAGACAAGATCCAATTACAGTTAATCCTCCCATAATCTGATTAGATGTTGGAATTTCACCCCATATCATATAACCAAAGATTGCGGCAACGGGAATAGCTAAATATCTAAGAGTTACTAATATAGTTGCTTCTGCGTACTTATAACTTTGTGCCATTAAATATTGTACTAACGAGCCAGTAAGTCCCAAAAATATCAAAGAATAAAATATAAAATTTGGTGTAATTAAAATTTCAATATCGTATTTTCCTGGGGTTCCATAAAATTTTGTACCAAAGAAAATTATTGTAATAATAATTACTATAGAGGTAATGAGATTATGTATTAGTGCTGTTGACGCAGGATGTTCTGTTTTGCCAATTTTACGAAGGATTAATGCTAATCCAGCATGAGTTATTGCACTACCAAAAGCTAGTAATAAACCCAATGACGATAATTCGCTTGTCTTTTCTATGATACCAATTGGGTTAATCATTAAAAAAACTCCCATTAATCCAGTAATTACGGCTGTCCATCTAATAGGGCCAATTTTTTCTCCTAAAATTAATGGAGATAATAGTGTGACATATATAGCTGAGCTCTGTGCCAAGGCAGTGGTTAAGCCGATCGGAATAAGTTGTAAAGACGAAAAAACCATTATCATTGTTACAAAACCAAATAAAGAGCGAATAAATATGTTGCCCCAATTATTTATTTGTAAAAAAAGTATTTTCCTTGCAAAAAAGGCTAAAATAAAAAGAAGTGGTAATGAATATACAAATCTAGCAAATAACGTAATAACAAAATCAACCTCACCAGTTAGCGACTTAATTATCATATGAGAAAACACTGATAAAAAAATGAATAACAACCAGATCAGTGATCCAATTAAATTTGAAGACATTTAAAGCCTAGAAAAAATTCAACTTGAAAATTACTATCTTAAATAATATCAATAATTAAACAATCATTAATGTATAAAGTATTATGTTGGAAATTTTATATGTCTAAAAAAATTATTATTGTTGGTTCTGGCAATGCTGCATTATCAGCTGGTATAGCTTCCCTAGAAAAGGGTGCAGAAGTAACAATTTACGAAAAAGCTGATAAGAGGATGGCAGGTGGAAATACTAAATATACTGCTGGTGCAATGAGATTTTCTTATGAAAGTGGAGATCAGTTAATTGATCTTTTAAACAACCCAAATGATCTAAGATTAAAAGACACAGATTTTGGCTCTTACACTCAAGAAAAGTTCAAAACTGATCTTCTGAATTTTAATGATGGTAGACCATTGAGTTGGGAACAAGAGATTTTAGTGTCTAAGTCACTAGAAACAATCCAATGGCTATCATCGCACGATGTAAAATTTGAGCCAATATATTCAAGACAAAGTTTTAAAAAAGAAGGCAAACATATTTTTTGGGGTGGATTAACTCTGGCTTCTGAAAATGAAGGCGTGGGCTTGTTTGATCAGGAATTGAAAGCTTTTTTAACTTTAGGTGGAAAAATATTTTATGAAAGTACTGTTACTGATCTATTTTTTAAAGATAATATCGTGAGAGGTATTTACTTAGGTGACAAAAAAATCGAAGCTGATGCGGTTATATTAGCTTCTGGTGGTTTTGAAGCTAATGATGATTTACGTAAATCATTTATTGGAGATGACTGGTTAAGTGCTAAGGTAAGGGGTACTCCCTATAATACGGGTGATGGTCTTAAAATGGCTTTAAAAATTGGAGCAATAAAACATGGCATATATGACGGCTGTCATGCAACCCCAATGGATCTTCATATGAAAAATTATGGTGGTTTAGATTTAGAACCAAAGGAACGAAAAAATTATCGCAAAATTTGTTATTTCCTTGGGATCATGATTAATGCCAAAGGTCAAAGATTCCTTGATGAAGGTAAAAATTTTAGGAATTATACATATGCACAATATGGTAGAAAAGTTCTAGAACAACCAGGTCATTTTGCTTGGCAAATTTTTGATAGTAAAGTTTTTAATTTGCTTTACGAAGAATATAGATTTCATGATGCTCATTTTGTTGAAGGTAATAGCATAGATGAACTAATTGAAAAAATGGATGGAATTGATAAGATAAAAACAAAAAAAACCATAGAACAATATAATAATTCAATAGATTTAACGATTTCTTTCGATCCAACCATTTTAGACGGTAAATCTACTAAAGGTCTAGATATTGAAAAATCTAATTGGGCTCAAAGAATTGATGAAGGGCCATTCAAAGCTTTTCCAGTTACTGGGGGTATAACCTTTACATATGGGGGATTAAAAATAAATGAGTACGGATCAGTTTTGAATAAAAATAATGAACCTATCAGTGGTTTGTTTGCTTGTGGGGAATTAGTAGGTGGAGTTTTTTTTAATGGATATCCTGGAGGTTCAGGATTAACTTCTGGAGCAGTTTTTGGAAGAATTGCAGGATATGGCGCTGCTCAATAAGGATTAAAGATGAAGAAACTCAATGTTGCAATCCTTGATGATTATCAAAATGTTTCTCGCGATTTTGCTGATTGGAACAGGCTCAGTGATAATATAGAACTCGATATTTTCAATGAATATATCGGAAAAGAAAAAAATTTATCAAATATATTATTCAAATATGATGTTTTGTGTTTAATGAGAGAAAGAACACAATTGCCAAAAGAATTAATTAATGAACTTCCAAATCTAAAGTTGGTCATTACAAGCGGAATGTGGAATGCTTCCATAGACGCAGAGGAACTTAAAAAGAGAAACATAGTTTATTGTGGAACTGATACCAAAATTCACTCAACAGCAGAACTAGCATGGGCCTTAATAATGAATAGTTGGAGAGGATTACAGACTGAAATTCAAAATATGAAGGATGGAAAATGGCAAACTACCGTTGGAAGAGGATTAAAAGGAAACACTTTAGGAATATTTGGGCTTGGAAAACAAGGTAAACAAGTCGCTAACTATGGCAAAGCTTTTGGAATGAATGTTATTGCTTGGAGTCATAACTTGAAAAAAGAAGATTGTGAGAACTTAAATATAGAATACGTTAATCATGAGGACTTATTTATTAAATCAGATATTTTAACAATACATACTCGTTTATCTGAACGAACTCAAGGATTCATTGATAAAAATAAATTAAGATTGATGAAAAAAAACTCTGTACTTGTAAATACAAGTCGTGGACAAATCATTAATGAAAATGACTTAATCAGTGCTTTAAATAATGGTAATATTTCTTGCGTAGCTTTGGATGTATTTGATCAAGAGCCTCTTCCAAAAGATCATATTTTAAGAAAAACAAAAAATACAATCCTTACACCTCATATTGGTTATGTCTCTTCAGAGACTTATGATAAGTTTTTTAATGGTTATCTAAAGGCAATTGAGTCTTTTATAAATAAAAAAACAATAAATGTTTTAAATTAGTTTATAGCCAATTATTTAAAACCCATTTAGGTGTCTTCAATTGTTTATAAATTTTTTTATAAAATTGTGACTTTTTTACTGGCCATTTACCATTAATAACATCATCTGGATCGGGTTTTCCAGTAAAAGCTACAATAGATGTTTCTTTAGGAAGCTTTGCAGGTTGCCAAATTCTAAATGGCCAATTAGGAAGAAGGTCATGTTTAAAACTTTTGCACCACTCAGTTGGCCAAAAAATTTGATCTTTAATTTGAGCACTTAAAAAAATTTGTTCGATGTGATACTTTTCCCAGTATTTCTTTGGATTTTTTTCAAATTTTTCGAAAACTGAATTAAATTTTCCAACTGGAAATCTAAAACAACTTGTATTTCCAATATTTTGTCCCAATTGAGTCCAATTTTCAATAACACAATAATAGCCTGGTTTGAAATCAAAAAAACGATCTAAATCACCTGTAATTACTAAGTCTAAATCTAAAAATAATACATCACCTTTCAAATCGTATAGAGGATACTGCCAAATACTTAATTTTCTCCAGGGTGAAAAAGATATAGCTTCAGGTAAATGTATGTTCGGCAAAGGTTTACATATTATATTGTCTTCAATATCTCTGTAATCATCAGTAAAACAATAGAGTCTAGTTTTTCTTTTAGTATGCCTTTTTATAGATGAGTATAACCTATTAACAAATTCTGGTCCGTATCTTGAGCCCCACTTCATGCAGATAATATTTTGCAACTAAAAATTCCTTTAATAATCATAATAATTGGAAATAATTCTATATAATAATGATTTATAATACATTAAATTAATTAACATGAAAAAATCAAAAAAAATAAATATTTGTATTATAAGAAATGATAAAATGGGAGATATGATACTAACTTTACCAATAATTAGAGAAATTAAAGATAGTTACCCCAACTCAAATATTAATGTCATTTGTTCTAACTCAAATTTTTTCTTGTGTGAGGAAGCGCCATTTGTAGACAGATATTATATTTTTGACAAAAAAGATAACTTTGTATCCAAATTAATTTATTTTGTAAATCAAAGGAAAAACTCATATGATTTATTATTTAATTTCAGTCAAGATATTAGAACTTTTCTAATGATGTTAACTATAAATTCAGTAAATAAATCAATAATAATATATTTATCAAGATATGGTAATCCAAAATATTCTAAAATATTTCAAAGATTTATAACAAAAATATTTAGCTATGATTATGTTAAAATAGATAGAAATGAATCTTACAAAAAAAAATTGAAATTTCATCAGACTCAAATTATGTACGAGTTAGTAAAAAAAAATCTTGATATCAAAAAACCTAAATCATTCAAATTTCTTCCGCAAAAAAAACACGTTGGAAGAATCTTTCAAGAAAGAATTTTAATACACTTATCAGAAAGATGGATTGATGATGAATATAGCGAAGAATTATTTTTGGAATTAATAGAACAATTAAAACAAAATTATGGAAAATTATATCTTTCAACCGATCAATCAAGTAATAAAAGATTTAAAAAAACCACTCAACTTTTTGAGAAGTTTAATGATTCTAATCTATATAAATTAAATGAATGTGATAAAGAGATAATCATTTTAGATAAATTAAACTTTCAGAATTGGAGAAAAGCAATAATAAACTCAAAACTTGTGATTACATATGAATGTGGGTGTGTGCATGTTGCGTCTATGTCAGGTGTCCCGCTGTTGGTAGTATATAATTACAAAAATGAACCATATATGATAAACGAGGAATATGCTCCTTTGACGAACAAGTACCAAAAAGTTATTGCAAATCAGGAATTTATTAATCAAGAAATTATGTTAAAACTTAAAGAATGGAAATCATTAATTTTAGATTGATTTAACCTTACATACTCTTTACATAATTTATAGTAAAAATTAACCCCATTTTTTATTTTACATTTTTTGTCACTTCTAATACGAAATTTTTAAATCAATTTGTCGAACTTATTGTCAAAATAATAAATACTTTTTTTATGATTTTTTAAATATTAAATAATTATAAATTAATATGCTTCGTCATAGAACATATGATCAATACGATCATAATCGACAGTTAATTTTTTTTAATAGCCTTAATTAAAAGAATTAGCAAAAACATAAATTTTTCTGAGACATTTTTATTGGTAAAATTGTTTTTACCTCAGAAATTAAATTTTTACCAAATAATTAACATACCTTACATTTATACTAACAACTAATTTATATGGAGTAAATTTTAACATTTATTTTTTAAAATTTAAAATAAGTATTTTTAAGTTATTTAATTCTTTCGCCAATCTTGATATTGTGAAACAGCAAAAGCTATGGCAAACCAAGTAAATAAATTACCCCATTGACCATAAAAACTTCCAAATTGTTGAATCGGAAAAAATAATCCAAACGGAACAACGAATGCTGTTGCAGCCATTGGGCAATTGAAATTTTTTAATCTGGCATTATAGCAAGTTTTAATTAATGAACAAAACATTATGCATCCTATCAACAACCCAATTATCCCTACTTCAGCAAATAATTGTATATAAAAATTATGAGGATGGTTGCCACAATAATTCTTGCCTGGCAACCATTCAGGTAGATTTGTGTTCAAGTTAATACACGTTTTTCTGGTACCAGAAGGACCTATACCTTTAACAGGTGTAATTAAGCCCTGTTGAATGCCACCTCGCCAAGATCCCCAATATGGATTATCATCCGATGTGTTAGTGATAGGAATGCTATTTAGGAATTGTTTACCAAAACGGTCTGTTAAATCAGAGCGACTAAAAAAAATAACTAAGATTGCAAAAATTTCAATAATAATTAAAGTTGATATCATTATAAATTTTGGTTTCCAAACTATACTAGCTAAAATACCTCCACATGCTCTGATAAGAAAATTATTTCTTTCACCAGTTAGAACAGATACTCCTATAGACAAAAAACCAATTATACCAGAAAACAAACCTGCTTTGCTTTTCTTGCTAACTGCAATTGCTATTAAAACACAAAACAAAGGTAACGAAACTTTAGCAATATATCCTCCAGGCACTAGATCTCCATATGGCCAAGTAAGCCGTGTTTTAGGTTCAATTATGGCTTCTGCAATCAAAATTCCGCACATCATTAACATACCTATTAACATTGACAACAACATTACAATTCTAATATCTCTATCTTTTGCAAGCCATACTTGTGCAGCGGCCACATAGAGTGGAAAACGTATCCAAACTAAACCTTGTTGAAATGTAAAAAAAGGGTCTTGGCTTGTTAACGCAGAAAATAAACCAAAGGCCCACAACGCAAAAGCACTTTTAAACCATAGTTGTGATGTCCAACTCCAATCTTGATTTTTTAGACATCTAAACAAAAATGCAATGCTCAAAAAAGATAACCATAGATCTGCGGGATCTCTTTCAATTAAATATATAAACGGTCCAAGCAACCAGAAAATTGTCATATATTTATCAAATTTGCTTAGAGATCTAATTTTAATTAGACCTTCTTTCCAACTTTTTACAAAATTAAGTTCAGGGATGGAAATATACTTCAACATTATCAGTTCCAAAAATAAGATATGTATTTGGTGATTGTTATTAAACAATTTATTCTTAAAAACAAGTTTAATATTATAAATTCTGAGACCTAAATTTAGGTTTAAATTTTACTCACAGGTATTAAAGACAAATATAAAATGGTAATTATTGAATACCAAATTTTATTTTCTTCCTTATAAACCATAAACATATTAGAGAAGGAATAACCATTATTGTAGTCAAAATAAAAAAAGTTCCCCAATCTCCGTTAAGCCAATCTACAAGAGCTCCTGAAGATGAAGCAAGAGTTGTTCGACCAGCAGTTCCTATTGATGCGAGTAAAGCATATTGTGTAGCAGTATAAGTTCTATCTACTAATAATGAGATAAATGCAACAAAAGCTACTGTTGCAAATGCTGCGGTAATATCATCAGCAATAACTGCAATTGCAAACAATAACTCAGATCTTCCTGTCCAAGCCAATATGGCGAATAAAAGATTTGTTAAAGCCATTAATCCCCCAGCAAAGAACATAGTTTTTATTGTACCCACTCTCATTGCCATCACACCACCTAATAAGGTGAAAACAACAGTTGTTATCCAACCCAGTCCTTTTGAGTAAATTGCAATGTCCCCTTTAGAAAATCCAATCTCCTTATAAAAAACAATAGACATACGTCCAAGAAATGCTTCTCCAATTTTAAATAAGAAAACAAAACCTAATATGCCTGCAGCTATAGCAAATCCATTTTTATAAAAAAAGTTAACTATAGGACCAAATATAGTTCCCGTAATATATACAATAAATTTCTTAAAAAAGTTACTAGATCCAAGTTTTTGTGCAATGATTTTATCAGTTTCTTTTTGATTTATTCTTCTGTTAGTTTCAATTGGTTCATGGATAAACATCAAACCAATATTCATCAAAATTATTACAACCCCTAATACTAAGAAGGTTGCTTGCCAGTAATTGTCAATACCAATGCTTTCAAAATATTCTGCAGTAAACAAAGCTACAATACCACCTAATTTATAACCAGTCCACCAACCAACAACTGCAATAGCTGCTCCGGCCGCCATAGCTTTACCTTCATTTTCATTTATTTGTTCAATTCTTAGAGCGTCAAGATTTATGTCTTGTGTGGCTGAAGCTACAGCAATTATTAATCCAATAAAAATTAATAAAGTTAAGTTTTGAGACGGATTAATCAAACTCCAAACTAACAAACTTGATATAATGGTCACTTGCATTAAAAATATCCATCCCCTTCGGTGACCGAGTTTTTTAGTTATTATGGGTATTTGAATTCTATCTATAATTGGTGCCCATAAATAATTAAATGCATAGACACTAAATATTAAACCTGCCCAACCAATAGTAGACCTACTTAATCCTTCTTCTTTTAGCCAAAGGCTTAAACTACTAGCTATAAGTACCCATGGAAACCCACTGATAGCACCGATAAGTAAAATTTTTAGCATTCTTAAGTCTTTGTAGACTAAAATTGATTGAAGCAAAGTTTGTTTTTGTTCCATGATAATAAAATAATCCGAAAAATTAATAATAGATTTACCTTAATTTTACACAAAAATATATTTTTTGTTTGATTAAATTATCTATAATTACTTATGAATAAAAATTGGTTTGTTATAAATCTTAATAATAATTATTTTCTAAAAGTTGGTAATAGAATTTTTAGATGTCAAATAGGTGATGGAGGCTTTAAACAAGCAGCAAAGAAAATAGAAGGTGATATGTCAACTCCTCTAGGGAAGTGGTATTTAAAAACTATTTATTACAGATCTGATAAAGTATTAAGACCAAAAATTAGCAAAAAAAATATTTTAAAAATTAATAAATTAACAAAAAATTGTGCATGGTGTGATGATATTGAAAGTCATTTTTACAACAAATATATTAAAATTAAAAATTCTCTTTCGCCAAATATTAATCATGAAATGTTATGGAGAGAAGATGAGGTATATGATATAATAATTGTGACCTCACACAATGTTAAACCAATAATTAAAAATAAAGGAAGCGCAATTTTTATTCATTGTAGTTTCTCAGATTATAGAAACACTGCTGGCTGTATTGCATTGAAAAAAAAAGATCTAGTTTTTTTAATTAAGAATCTTCGAGATAATATATATATAAAAATTTAAAATTAGTAATAAAAAATATAAAACTTTACAGATTTAATTAATCGAATTAAAAGTAGATTTTTTAAATAAAATCGGGGTTATATATGCCATATTCATTAATATCAGTTATTCTTGGTCTTCTTGGACTACTTTCAGCTTATTTCGTTTATTTGAAGGTTAAGTCATCGTCTGAAGGTGAAGGTCGTGTCAAAGAAATTGGAGACGAAATACATCTTGGTGCAATGGTTTTTATGTCTGCAGAATATAAAAGATTAGCTATTTTTTGTTTAGTATGCATGTTAGCTTTATATTTTTCTCTTGGATGGCAAACTGCTATATCATTTTTACTTGGGGCCTTATGTTCAGGTACTGCAGGATTTATAGGAATGTATTCAGCAACAAAGGCTAATGTTAGAACTGCTGTTGCCGCAAATGAAAAAGGCGCTTCTGAGGCTTTAAATATAGCTTTTTATGGTGGGTCCATTATGGGATTAACAGTTGCTGCAATGGGCTTATTTGGTGTTGGAATCTTATTTCACTATTTTGCGAGTGACGTTAAAACAATACATGCAATTGAAGGTTTTGCAATGGGTGCTTCATCAGTAGCTTTGTTTTCAAGAGTAGGTGGTGGTATATTTACTAAGAGTGCTGATGTTGGTGCAGATTTAGTAGGAAAAGTAGAAGCAGGAATCCCAGAAGATGATCCTAGAAATCCTGGTGTTATAGCAGATAATGTTGGAGATAACGTTGGTGATGTTGCTGGAATGGGCTCTGATATTTTTGAATCATATTGTGGATCTATGATAGCATGTATAGCACTTGCTGCTTCTATGACCAGTGCCACAGTCAACAGTCTTGGTGGTAGCCAATATATGTTACAATTTATGCCTTTAGCATTAGCTTCTTTAGGTATCGTTTGTTCATTATTGGGTATCCTTACCGTAAAGGTCTTCTCTAGTAAAAGTGCTGAAACAGCTCTAAGATATGGCACTATAGGATCAGCAATTATTTTTGTTATATTATCTTACTTCCTAATTAATTTAATGAATGTTTCTACTGGTGTATGGATTGCAGTATTAGTTGGTTCAGTTGGAGGTATTATAGTAGGGTTAGTAACTGAATATTATACAGGTGGAAGCCCTGTTAAAAAAATTGCTAAAGATGGAGAAACAGGTTCAGCAACTGTCCTAATTTCTGGTTTGGCTACAGGCATGCAATCCGTCGCTATACCTGTTTTAACAATTGTTTGTATTATTTTTATATCCAATATTTATGCAGGTCTTTATGGTGTAGGTATTGCTGCTGTAGGTATGTTAAGTACTGTTGGTATTACAATGGCTATAGATGCATATGGTCCAGTTGCTGATAATGCCGGTGGTATTGCGGAAATGTCTGAAATGGGTAAGGAAACTAGAGATATTACAGACTCACTTGACGAGGTTGGGAACACAACAGCAGCCATTGGTAAGGGGTTTGCTATAAGTGCAGCAGCTTTAGCTGCATTAGCCCTAATAAGTGCCTATATTGAGAAAATTTCAGCAAAAGATTCAACTTTCGTTTTAGCTATTAATGATCCCTTAGTTTTATGTGGAATGTTTTTAGGTGGGATTTTTCCATTTATTGTTAGTTCATTGACGATGACCGCAGTAGGGGATGCTGCTTTTGATATGATTAAAGAAATTAGAAGACAATTCAAAGAAATTCCAGGCTTGTTAGAAGGCAAAGCAAAGCCTGATACTGCCAGATGTGTAGACATTGCAACAAGAGCTGCGCTGCGAAAAATGATTTTACCTGGAGCTTTAGCGGTACTATCACCTGTCGTAGTTGGATTTTTATTAGGTCCAAAAGCATTAGGGGGAATGTTAGGTGGTGCACTTATATGTTGTGTAATGATGGCTTTAATGATGTCCAATGCCGGTGGTGCTTGGGATAATGCAAAGAAGTTTGTTGAAAAAGGAAATTTTGGTGGTAAAGGTTCTGAGATTCATAAAGCAGCTGTTGTAGGAGACACAGTTGGAGATCCATTAAAAGACACTTCTGGACCATCAATGAATATTTTAATTAATGTAATGGCTATTGTTAGTTTGGTAATAGCTCCATTATTATAAAAAGTCTAATTGGATTCTATTTAATATTAATTGATATCATTTAAGTAATCGGGTCAATAATTGTTAAAACATAATTACATACTTTTTTTGTTACAAATTTTAACTTAATGGTGAACTTGAATAATTCTTAATAAAAAACATTCAAAAAAGATAAAAATCTTAGGATTATAAAATATTTTAAATCAATGTTATTTTTCTAAATTTACTATGCTTGAAAAATCTAAATTTCCTTTATTTTTATTTACTAATTCTTCATAATTAGTTAAAACTTTTTTTCCGATTTCTAAATTAATATTTGCATCAACAGCAGCAGATAAAGCTAAAGTTAAATCTTTAAACATAAGTTGAGAAGAAAAGCCTGGCTTAAAATCATTATCTGCAGGACTGTTAGGTCCAACTCCTTTTATTGGTGAGTAATTGTTTAAAGCCCAACAAGATCCTGTTGAAGTTGATAAAACATCATAGAATTTATTCATATCTAAATGTTGTGAATTTGCTAATTTGATTGCTTCACCTAAACCAGACATAGTTATTGCTAACAACAAATTATTACACATTTTAGTGGCTTGTCCTAATCCAGCTTCACCACATAAAATTGACTTTTTTCCCATGATTTCAAATAGTGGCAACATTTTTTTGTATGCTTCAACTTTACCTCCAACCATAAAAGTTAAAGAGCCATTATTAGCCCCAATAGTACCCCCTGAAACAGGAGCGTCTAATGATAGGATTTTTTTACCCTCTGCTAAGTTATGTAATTTTTTTGTTGTTTCAATGTCAATCGTAGAACAATCAACAATTAATGTTTTTGGTTTTATATCTTTCATTAATAATGTCCATACTTCCTCAACTATTTTTCCATTTGGAAGCATGGTTATTATAATCTCATTTTCTTGACTAACTTCCTCAATAGATGATTTTTGATTAACGCCATAAGCTTTTAATTCTACAAATACTTCTTGGTTAACGTCATATCCATTTACAATGTAATTATTAGTAGAGAGATTTTTTGACATAAAAAAACCCATATTTCCTAATCCAATAAAACCAATTTTTTTCATTTGTTTCTCCATTTCAATTTGAATAAAGCTTCTTTCAAGGGTGCTGGAAAGATTTTTTCTATACGATTATCTTTTAAATTTTCATTTAAAAGTTGTAAATCTTGTTTTAATATTAACATATACTGATACCATTCTCTAGAAAGAGGAATTTTCCACTTCCACAGTAAAAAATCAAGTGCTTCAGTTTCTTGTTGATAACTGTTAAGTCTAATTTTATTTTTTTGTTTAGAGTTAATTGGAAAAAAATAATTACAAATTATGTTAAACTGTTTTGGAATATTATATTTTTGTAAGACATTTATCCAACCAGCTTCTATATTTTCGTGCTCAAAAGTTAGTTTTATCAAATCAAGGATAAATAAATCTGTTTTAATAAGTCCAGTTAAGTTAACCATTGTATTATTAAAATTTGATCTACCAAAGTATGGACCTAGAAAGATTTTTTTTGGGCAATAATCATTTGCATACAAATTATCCCAAAAGATTATTTTATTAGAACTTGTTTTTCGAATTGTATTTAATTCTCTTTTTTTATTAGTATCTGATATGATTTTTTTCCCGCAGTAAAATATTGTTATATCCTTATTTAAATTTTTATTGAAATCATCCAAGTAAGAACTTCCATTTACAATTAATTCGTCGCAATATACTCTCGGCACAACAAGTATCTCTTCATTCAATTTTTTTGATAGATAATTTGCAAGTTTAGCGTGCAAAAGACCCTCTGATACGTTACCATTAATTGCGTAAGGTTCAATATCGTCAAACATTAATACAATACTTGTTGCTCCTTTTGACTTTAATATTTTTGCCTTTTTAACTAGTGTATTAAAATCAGGACTATTTTCTTTAAAATTAAAATCCAACCCAGGTGAAATACCAATAATAATGTTTACTTTATGAGTTTTTGCAGTTTCACAAAAGTTCTTGAAAGCAAGTAGCCATTTATTTGTATACGCCTCTCTCCATTTTAGTCTGTGTTTCAAATCTTCTTTTGGGCAATAAAAATAGGTATTAAAGTTACAAGAACTTAATTTTTTAAGGAGAATATGTCTTTCAGACCATTTCAATAATCGGCCATAAAAACCTTCTATATATCCATTTACATTTATTGTAAGTTTTGTCATCATCATATTATAACTTATTAAAATTATATTATTATATTAAGAAACTAATTAATGAAAGTACTTGCTATAGGCGCACATCCTGATGACATAGAAATTTTTATGTTAGGACTAATTTTGTGTTATAAAGATCAAGGTCATCAGATACATTTAGCTATTGCTACAGATGGAGCAAGTGGAGATGTTTTAGGGTATAGTAATCTAACTAATGTTCGAAAGAACGAAGCACAAAAAGCTCTAAATTTTATTGCAGATCCTTTTTTTTTCAATTTTCCTGATGGTGAATTGATTGTCTCTAGAGATGTAGTTGGTAAAATTAAAGAATATACTCAAAGTATATCACCTGATATAATTCTCACCCATGCCCCAGAAGATTATCATCCAGATCATAGAGCATTATCATATATAATGAAACAAGCTGTTGGTTTTAAATGTCCTATTATATACGCTGACACACTAATGGGAATAAACTTTATTCCAGATTTTTATATAGACATTACACTTCATTTTGATCAGAAAGCTAGGGCGATTTTAAAACATGAAAGCCAAAATCCAAGTAAATTCTTGGAGGCTACAAAATTATTAAATAGATTTAGATCTGCTCAATGTAATGCACCAACAGAAAATTATGCTGAAGCATATAGGCATGAAAAAACATTCCCTTTTGCTGATATAAGAGAATTATTACCCTCATCTCCTGGTATTAATTCATTCTATAAGTCATCATCAAAATCAATGGTTTAGTCTTTAAGTTTTATTAAATCACCTAAAATAGTATTTTCTTTAACGCCAGTAGTACTTGGGAATGAAGATGGCAAATGATAGAATTTTCTAGCAGCTAAATAGGCAATTAATTCTGCTTCTATATAATCGCTGTCTAAACCAATTTCATTGCCAGTATATATATTACCAGAAATATGTGTTTTTTTGATAAGCTTGATTAAATGTTTATTGTTTTGTCCTCCACCAACAATGATTGTATTATGAGGTTTGATCTTTAGAAGATTAAACCCAAGCTCCAAGGTCTTGGATGTCAAAGCACATAATGTAGATAAACTATCATATTTATTAAGCAGAAGTATTTCTTCTAGATATTTATTTTGAAATATATTTTGACGTTCAAGTGATTTAGGAGGCTTTTTAGTAAAATAAGTATCCATTAAATATTTTGAGATCAAATTGAAATTAGTTTTTCCTTTAGACGCCTGCTTACCTTTATCATCAAAATCTTTATTAAATTTTTTTTTCATACAATAATCCATTAAATTGTTTCCAGGCCCTGTATCAAAACCAATAAGTTCCTTCCCATCCCAATACGTAAGATTTGTTATACCTCCAATATTTACAATAGTAGAAGGCAATTCAAATTTTAAATTTCTTAAAATTTCACGATGATAAATAGGAGCAATTGGAGCTCCTTGTCCTCCATTTTTTAGATCATTTGATCTAAAATTATAAACGACATTAGTTTCTAATAATTTTGACAAAAGTTTACCATCTCCTAATTGGTATGATTTTTTATTTACAGGATTATGAAAAATAGTTTGTCCATGAAATCCTACTAAAAAAGGTTTAACTTTTGATATTCTAATTATTTCTTTAACTGCTTTGGCATGCTCAAGAGTAATTAAGTACGACAATTGTTTATAATTTTTTTCATTATTTATAAATGCTAAGGGGTTTTTAATAGCTATGTCTAATAGAGCCTTTGTTTTTTTTGAATATGCTGTTATGGATTTGAAATTAGTTCGTGAAATTTTTTCACCATTAGTATAGACAAGACTAGCATCTATACCATCATTGCTAGTTCCGGACATAAGTCCAATTATAGGATAAGACATCATTTTTTATAGTGAATTATAAGTTATAAATGTAAGACATATTTAGAATTAATTCAAAATTAAATTATATAATGAAATATATATTTTCAACAAATGAATTTTTAATATAAATTATTTAAAATAAATCGAAAAACTGATAAGTTATCATATGAAAAATGAAATTTTATTACAGCCAATTATATTATGTGGTGGCTTTGGTTCAAGGTTATGGCCATTAAGTAAAAAAAGCTTACCTAAACAATTTTTAAAAATTATTGATGGGAAATCTCTTTTTGAATTAACATTGGATAGGTTAAAACATTTAAATAACTGTCGCGAACCAATTATTATTTCTTCAAAAAAGTATAAATTTAAAATTGAAGATATATTATTAAAAAAAAATATTAAAGCAAAGTTAATCTTTGAGCCAATTGCAAAAAATACTGGTGCTGCTATATTTTTTAGTTCTTACTTAAGTAAAGATAATGATTTTTTACTTATAATGCCATCTGATCACTTTATTCCAGATGTAAGTAAGTTTAAAAAAATAATTAATTTTTCTTTAAAACAAATTAACAAAGATAACTGGATGATTTTCGGTGTAAAACCAAAAAAGCCTTCTGAAGATTATGGTCATATAAAAATTGATTATAATAAGATTATAAAAAAGGATAATGAAAACATAATTTACAAGATTGATAAATTTGTTGAAAAACCAAATTTGGCAGTTGCAAAAAAGTATTACCTCTCAAAAAAATTTCTATTCAACTCAGGCATTTTTTTAGTAAATAGAGAAAAGGCCCTTAGTTCTATAAAATTTTATGCAAAAGATCTCTATCTTACATGTGAAGATGTTCTTAAATCACTTGAACCAAAAATATTAGAAAAATCTATATCTTTGGAAACATGTGCTTTCAAGAAAATACCCTCTATATCGATAGATAAAGCAGTTATTGAAAAGGAAAATAATATTTTATGCTCCTTATTTAATACAAGTTGGGATGACATAGGCTCTTGGGATAGTTATTTTGAAATAATAAATGGTAAATTTAATAAAAATGTTAATTCTGTAGAAATAGATGGTCAGAATAAAGTTCTTACTTCACGTGATCGAATGATAGCAACAGTTGGTGTAGATAATTTATTAGTTATTGATACTCAAGACACAACATTAATTACAAAAAAAAATAACTCCAAAAATTTAAAAAAACTGGTTGAAACACTTGTAAAGAAGACCTCACCCTATGTTGAAAATATTTTCTATGAAGAGAGACCATGGGGAAGTTTCGAAATTTTGTTTGATAGTAAATTTTGTAAAGTAAAAAAAATAGTTGTATTTTCTGGCAAAAGATTATCATTGCAATATCATAAAAGGAGGAGTGAACATTGGTTTATAGTTTCAGGCATAGCTGATATTCACATTGATGGTAAAGAATTTTCATTAAAAGCTGGGGAGTCAACTGATGTAAAAAGGGGTAGCAAACATTATCTAGCAAATACATATCATCAAGATCTAATAATTATTGAAATTCAATTAGGTGATTATTTTGGTGAAGATGATATTATCAGATTAGATGACCCTTATAATAGAGAATAGTATGTTATATAAAAAAAATATTAGAAATCTAGTAATACATTGTTCTGATACTGATGATAATAAAAATTTAACCTCAATAGATATTCATAAAATGCACTTAGAATTTGGTTGGGATGGAATTGGATATCATAAGGTAATAACTAGAAATGGTACTATTGAAAATGGTAGGCCAGAATATTGGAAAGGGGCGCATGTTTTTGGAAAAAATGAAATATCGCTTGGTGTTTGTTTAATAGGTAGAAAATCTTTTACGGAATTACAGTTTAATGCACTAGAAACAACTTTAATAAATTGGAAAAAAAATTACCCTCATGCAAAAATTATAGGTCATTGCGATGCGATTGTTACTCACAAAACATGTCCAAATTTTGATGTAAAAAAATGGTGTAAAGAAAGAGGTTTAAAGTGAGTGCTGATTTACATCAAATTATCCTGCCGTCTGCCCCTCTAAAAAAATATAAAAAAAATAAAACTATTGATACGGAATGCCTTTATGGTGAAAAATTTAAAATTTATTATACAGAAGGTTTGTACTCATATGGAATTTCATATGAAGATAAATATGAAGGTTGGATAAAATCAAACTCTCTAAATTTAGTGTCTAATACAAATTATGTAGTATCTTCGATAAGAACTTGTGTTATGGCAGAACCTAACGTTAAGTCAGAATTTATTTTTTTTTTACCTATGAGATCAAAAATAAATGTGATCAAAATAAAAGATGATTGGGCAAAAATAAGACTTCCTATCAAAAATCGTTTTAAATATGGTTATATTTTAAAATCAAACATTTTAAAAGATTCACATATTAAATCAAATTGGGTTAAATATGCTGAAAAGTTAACTTCAGTTCCATATCGTTGGGGTGGCAGGGATAGCATAGGGCTTGATTGCTCTTCCTTATTACAATTATCCAAAGCATTTAATGGAGAAAAAATACCAAGAGATAGTTCAGATCAACTCAAATATTTTAAGAAAAATAAAAACTATATTGTTCTTAAAAATTATCACGAAAAAGACTTTTTTCGAGGTAACATTATATTTTGGCATGGTCATGTAGCAATCATTTTGAATAAAAACGAATTAATACATGCAAGTGCTCATCATGGTAGAGTAGTTGTAGAAAAAATTAATAAAACTTTGGAACGTCTTAGTAAAAATTATCAATTAATTAGAGAAGATATTTAACTAATAGAATTAATAAGTTTTTGTAAATACAAACCGTACTCGCTAGATCCATATTTTTTTCTAGTTAATGTCAATTCTTTAAGATTAATTTTGTTTTTGGAATAGGCTATTTCTTCAATGCAACCTATTTTACTCCCAGTTCTTATTTCTAATGCAGCAATAAAGTTAGATGCTTCGTATAAAGCACTAACAGTGCCAGCATCTAGCCATGTCAATTCATCATTTAATTGGATCACTGACAACATATTCTTCTTTAAATAAAATTTATTAACGTCTGTAATTTCTAGTTCGTTTCTACTAGAAGGCATTAAATTTTTAGCAATTTCGCAAGCAGAAGCGTCATAAAAGTATAATCCTGTAATAGCATGATTTGATAGTGAAAATTTTGGTTTTTCAACGATTTCTACTGGGTTGTCATCATCGTCTAACGTTATTACGCCGTACCTTTCTGGGTCTTTAACGCTATATGTAAAAATTGTAGCTCCACTTTTGCAAAATAATCTTTTTTTAAACAATTTTTTAGCAAAAGATCCTACAAACAAGTTATCACCTAAAATAAATACAAAAGGATCACCATCTATAAATTTTTCACCAATTATTAATCCTTCTGCTATACCATTTGGCTTATTCTGGGTTTTATATGAAATTTTTACTCCTAAATCACTCCCATCACCAAGAAGTTTTTCAAAAAGTGGTTTGTCATGATCTGTACTTATTATTAAAATATTGTCAATACCTAGTTCTAGCAAATTCGATAATGGATAATAAATCATTGGTTTGTCGTAGATAGGTAATAATTGTTTTGTAACTGAAAAAGTTAATGGAAATAATCTAGAACCTGATCCTCCAGCTAGTATTATCCCTTTAGTCATCAAAAACTCCAAAATTATTGTTAAGTATATATTTTATTTTTTAACAAATGAATAAATTGTTTCTTTCAATCCTTCATTAAAATCTTTTAATGGTTTCCAGCCACAAAGTTTATTAATTTTTGAACTATTCAATGAATATCTCTTATCGTGCCCTGGTCTATCTTCAATGAAATTTATACATTCTTTGATTGAAACATTTTTTATTAAAGATAAATCCCTCATGCAATTGAATATTCTTTCTATCATTTGGAAGTTTGTTAATTCAAAACCAGTTCCAATATTATAACTTTCGCCTATTTTACCTGATTCTATTAATTTCAATAAAGCATTACAATGATCATCAATATAAATCCATTCTCTAATTTGTAGGCCATTTCCATAAACAGGTATTTTCTTATTCTCTAGTAAACTTTTAATAATTACTGGAATAAATTTTTCATGATGTTGAAATGGGCCAAAATTATTACAACAATTTGACACTAAGCCTGGAAAATCAAAAGTTCTAAAGTATGCTTTTACCAAATGATCTCCAGCGGCCTTTGATGCTGAATAAGGTGAACTTGGATTATAGCTTTTTAATTCGTTTACAGGTTTTTCTATTAATTCAATATCGCCGTAAACCTCATCAGTTGAGATTTGTAAAAATTTGAATTTATTAGCTTCTTTTTTGTTAAGGTTTTTATAATACTTTAAAAGAACCCTCAAAAAATTATGCGTATCTAATATATTTGTTTTTATAAATTTTGATGGATTCAATATTGAATTATCTACATGTGTCTCAGCGGCTAAATTAAAAATATAAATTGGTTTAAATTTTATTAATATTTCGTTTAAAATTTTTTGGTTTCCAATAGAACCTTTATAAAAAAATACATCTTCATTATTAATAATATTTTTAATTTTATTCCAATTACTTGCATAAGTTAATTTATCTAAAATTATCAAATTAAAATTGCTTTTTTTTACTATTTTTTGGCATAATGCAGAGCCAATAAATCCCGCCCCACCAGTAACTAAAACACTATATTTTTTTGACAAAATATACCTCTTAAATTATTAATGTTCTTATAACAGGTATAAACAAATTTTTAAAATGAAAACAAAAATTTTAGAAAAGTAGGAGGCTAATTTTTAATGGATAAGCAATACAAAAAATTAGTCTTCCCGGAAGTTATAGTTTTCAAGCCAAAAAAATTTAGTGATTTAAGAGGAGAGTTTTTTGAAAACTTCAATTATAAAAAATTCAAAAAGAATACTGGTATTTCATTCGATGTGATGCAAGAAAACATTTCTTTGTCAAAAAAAAATGTAATAAGAGGTCTCCATTTTCAAAAGGGGAAGCATGCACAAAGTAAGTTAATAAATGTAATTAAAGGAAGCATTCTAGATATAGTAGTTGATATCAGAAAAAGTTCTAAAAATTTTGGTAAATGGCTAAGTTATAAACTTGATGATGTAAATAATGAAAGTATTTACATACCTGAAGGATTTGCTCATGGATTTTTATCAATGAGTAAATCAACCAAAATTTCATACAAGGTTAATAAACCCTACAACAAATTTTCTGAATGTTCAATAATATGGAATGATAAGGATCTTTCTATAAATTGGAATTGTACAAAACCTTTACTATCATCTAAAGATAAACTTGCACTCACTTTTAAAAAAAATTACGAAATTAATAACCTATTTTTACATTAATATATAATTCTTTTAATTCTCAAATAAGTTTTTTACATAAATTATTTATTATATGTTTAGTATCTTCTTGCCAAGATGGTAACTTCATATTTAAGTAATTTTCAATATCAGAATGATTAAAAAGAGAATTTTGTGGCCTGATTACATTTGTAGGGTATTTTTTGGACAAAATAGGAGTAATTTTTCTATTTTTGTATTTTTTTTCTAAAAAATTATATATATATTTGGCCAAATCATACCAAGAAACTTTGCCTTTTGTACTGAGATGAAAAATATGATTAGAGTGTTGATGTGTATTAAGTAATATAGTCTTAGCAGTAATATTAGCTACCAATTTAGATGAAATAGGAGTTCCTATTTGATCATTCACAATAAATAACTCTTTATCATTTTCTAATTTAGAAATAATTGTTTTAATAAAGTTATTACCAAATTCAGATACTAACCAACTAATTCGGAAGATAACAAAATCACAACCACTTTTTAATATGTTTTGTTCCCCAGTTTGTTTGCTTTTACCATAAATATTAATTGGATTAGGTATGTCAGTAGGTTTGTATCTTATACTATTTTGTCCATCGAAAACATAATCAGTAGAATAATGAATTAGAAGTGATTTATTATTTTTTGCTGCTTCAGCCATAAATTTTAATGCTTCTCCATTAACCTTAAAAGCTTCATAAGAATTGCTTTCTGCCATGTTTACGTCAGTATATGCTGAAGTATTAATTATATAATTTGGTTTGAAATCATTTATTACATTTGAGATTAAATTAGGCTCCAAAAAATTCACATCTTTACTACTTAACTGAAGAATGTTTTCACTTTTTTCAAAAAAATAATTAAAGGTTTGACCAAGTTGGCCATTAAGTCCAAAAATTAATATTTTGTTTCTTTCATTTAAAATTTCGCTAAAATAATTCATTGATTATAATTTCATTAATCAAACGGAAAAATTTAAATTTTACAAATTATCACTTAACATAAATTAATTGCATAGAATAAACTAGTGTTTGAGTGGTATTCATTTATTTAAGTACAATACAATTTTAATATTAGGTATAATATAAAATGAAAGAAATATATATAAAAAATAATTTACCAAAAACTGAGCTTCCATTTAATAATAGTAAACCAATTGATCAATTAAAGATAATAGATGGTATCAATTTAATGATTAATGAACATCAGAAAGCTGCTTTAGCTGTTTATGAATCATCTGAAGCAATTGAGTTAGCAGTAAATTCTATATATGAACATTTAACGTTAAGCAAAAGAGGAAGATTGATTTATGTGGGCGCAGGTACGTCAGGTAGAATCGGCATACAAGATGGGGTTGAACTTTTACCAACGTTTAACTGGCCTGATGATCGTCTAGATTTCATAATAGCTGGTGGAGATCAAGCGGTATTGAAATCTGTTGAAAATTCTGAAGATGACATACATGCTGCTGAAGAGGCGGTAAAATCAAAGTTAATAAACTATCACGATGTTGTGATTGGCATAGCAGCTAGTGGTAACACTCCTTTTACTTGTAAAGTGACTGAAGAAGCTAAAGCTAAAAAAGCACTTACTATTGTTTTAAGTAATAATCCAAAAGGAAATTTACTCGAATTTGGTAAAGTTAAAATCATACTAAATACAAAAGAAGAAGTTATAGCTGGTTCAACTAGGTTAAAAGCAGGTACAGCACAAAAAATTTGTTTAAATATAATTTCTTCAATGGTAATGGTAAAATTGGGAAGAGTAAAAAATGGATTAATGAATAATGTTGTTCCTTCGAACGAAAAACTTCGAAAAAGAAAAAATATGATTGACACAAGTATATTTTGAAGATCTATAACTAGTAAATTTTAGCTTTAACTTTATAATATTAAATAAACTATTTATTAACACAATTCAAATTTATTACTCTTATCTAATTATATTAATTTTTAGAAAATACATGAAGACAATCACACTAATAAAATTAATTTTAAGGACTAGATTGGTGAACAGTTAGATGTACGATATAAGTCTATTCAAAATGTTGACATATTTCTGTGTTTCTTCATTGAGTACTTTTTTGGCATATAAATTTATATATAGAAAATTTGAAAAAGTTACCTTAAATTCTAAACGTCCTCAAAATATTCATGTCAATAACACTCCAAGAATGGGGGGGTTGTCATTATATATAACGTTTTGTATTCTCGCCATTATTTCTTACTTACATACAGAGAATTATAAAAATGTATTTATATTATTAATAATTATCTCTACACCTGTTTTTTTATTTGGATTTTTAGAGGATATTACACAATCAATTTCTCCTAGCTTAAGGCTAATAGGTTCAGTGCTAAGTTCACTTTTATTTATCTTAATTTTTCAAAATTTTGTTTCTAAAATTGGAATATCTATAATTGACGAACTATTAAGTTTCAAATTAATTGGATTTATGTTTACAGTGTTTTGTATTACCTATTTAACCCAATCTTTCAACATTATAGACGGTTTAAATGGTTTAAGTTTGATTACTTGTATCCTAAGCTTATCTACAATTAGTCTAATTGCCCAACTTCAAGATGATTTTGAAATACTTAATGTTTCAATTTCTTTAATATCAATATTAGTTGGAATTTTAATGTATAATTTCCCGTATAGTAAAATTTTTCTTGGTGATAGTGGCGCATATTTGATAGGTCTAATTTTATCTGCAATACTAATAATATTTGTTAATAATAATAAAACTATATCACCATTTGTGATTGCTCAAATTATAATTTATCCATCATATGAGTTACTTAGGTCAACTATAAGAAGATTTTTTTTTGATAAGACAGACATATCACAGCCTGATTTGAAGCACTTGCATAGTATATTTTATTTACATTTTTTATTAATAAAATCTAAATCCAAGATTTTTTCTAATACTTATGCTTCTTGCACAATAATTTTATTACAATTTATCAATTGTTGTTTTATCATAAATTTTTACCAAAATGAGAGAATGATACAAATTGGTATAATCAGTTTTATAATAATTTATGAAATTTTATATTATAGAATTTTTCAAAGGATCAAAATGTATAATATCAGTGGAATATAAATTTATAAAATTTTTCCTTATTAATTACTCAATAAATATTTTCCACCAATATTTTATTAAACTTTTTACATGTAATTGAAAATAACGAAATGATTTTCTACTTAATCGCCTAGCATCATGTAAAACTTTTGCATTTGTTATATCTTGAACACTTAATCCTAATTTTTGAGCACGAACGCACAAGTCACAATCTTCTAAATACATAAAAAATCTCTCATCAAAACCATTTAATTTTTTAAAGCTTTCACCAGTGACAATTAAAAACATTCCAGCATACCAGTCAAATTTTGTATCTTTTTTTTTAAAGATCTTTCTTTTAATCAAATTAATTGGTGTTAAATTTGATCTTTTATAATCATCAACATTACTATTTTTATCGACAATTATTGGAGAAGTAATAGAAATTCTGTTTGATTTAACTTTAGTAATAATTTGATCTAAATCAAGTTTCTCAATTAATTTTATATCTGGATTTATAATTATAAATATATCTGGATTTTCGCTTTCGAATATTGAGTTATGATTTGCCCCAAATCCTCTTTGGTTTAAATTTGTTTTTATAGTTATAGAAAGCTTTGAAATTAAATCATTATATTCAGGGAAGTTTTGAGTAACAATTAGATTTATTTCATGTTTTTCACAAATTAAATATTTGTCTATAGAACTTAATAGTTGTTGTACTAAATCTATTTGACCATGTGAAACTACTGACAATGTTATTTTCATAATCTTCGTTATTTTTTGTTAATATTTCATTTAATCTTTTTATATCTTCAATTTATATTTTAATTTTTAATATACCCATTTCTTTTATTAAGAAATTATAATTAGTTACTTCCTTAAAATTTTGCTGTTAGATCAATATATTGCTTAACACAATTGTATTGACGAAAATTTTTAGGTAAACGCATTTTGTCATCAATTCTGCCTCTCTTTAACATTTTTATCATTTCATCAGATAAATCTAACATTTGATTAATCAATACTCCTTGAAGATTGCTTGATATTAATTCATTATTTCCATCAACATTTTGCATAATGCAGCGTTTACCCAAAAACAAAGCTTCCATAGCAGCTCTGGAAATCCCTTCTGAGTAAGATGGCAAAACAAAAACATCACAATTTGATACTATTTTTAATGGATCTTCAATAAATCCGTGAAACTTAACTTTAGAATTTAGATTTAAATCTTTTATTTTTTTTAAAACAGTTTTTTTGATCGCACCCTCTCCAAGAATATGTAACTGACAATCTGGGAAAAAATTCAATACTTTATAAAATGCATCTAAAGTTTCTAAAACAGCTTTTCTCTTGCTTAATTTTCCTACAAAAACAAATCTAAACGCACCAGATAGTTTTTTATACTCACATTGAATATTTTTCTCGTCTAAAAAGTTTGGAATTTTGAAAACATTAGAAGAATAATTTTTTAAATATAAAGTCATAGGCTCATTTAAAGCAGTTAAAACTTTAAGTTTTGAGAGTATTTTGTAATGTAACCAAGCTAAAAACACTCCTTTTATACCATAATCATCCTTGTAATTTTTATAAAGGTCACCTCTGACACTACTAATAGTTTGATTGCCAAATCCAGAAATCCAAGAAATAAAATCAGCAATAAAACAGAAAGTAATAATTACCAACTTTCTTTCAGACTTATTTACTTCTGAATTACAAAAATTCTTGAGTAAATACACTTTTTTTATAAAATTTTTTTCCTTAGTTAAAAAATTATTATATTTTGTAAATATTTTTTTCTTGCCCTCATAAACAGGAATAATTTGAGCGTCCCTACCTAAGTGCAAAAAACCATTTAACAATGCAATAGCTCCTCGAACAGGTCCTGAAAAATCTAATCGTGGCACTAAAATTATTATTTTACGATCCATAATCTAGTAATTTCTCAGCTCTTGCATCCCAAGTATACTTGGTAATAAAATCTTTATGTGCTTGGATTGCAATTTTTTTACCTAATTGAGGATTTTCTTTTATCCTCATAATTGCTTCATGCCATTGATAAATATTATCTGGATCTACTAAAAGACAATTTTTCTCATGCTCTAAAACTTCCCTTAATACAGGCAAATTAGATGAAATTAAGGGTGTTTTAGAACTCATATATTCAAACATTTTAAGTGGAGACATCCATTTTGAAGTGTCAGATTTGTCAATTCCAATACTTACTTTTCTTTGATATGGCATTAATAACAAATCCATTTCACTCATCAATGATCGGGCAATAAGGTTTTTTAGAAATCCGAGGATATGTAAACGATTTATATTAATAAGCTTTAACTTGTTGATATTTTCTTCGTCGCCTCCTACAACATAAAAATCAACATCAATCATTTTTTTTGCAAGAGTTTTTATAACACTGATACCTCGACCGCTATATAAGTGCCCAAAATATCCTACTTTAAATCTCTTACGATTTTTAATAAAGGAAGTAACATTTTCTTTTTTTACTATTGATGCAGCGTCATGAAGTATCATTATATTTTCTGATATAGGGCATTGTTTTCTTAACATTTCAGTTAATTTAACTGATATAGCAATAGTCTTTTTATTTCGAGATAGTATAAAATTTTGCATTCTTTTTTTTAATTTAGAAAATTCTAAACCATGTGCCTCGTAGATATGAGATTTTTTTAACAATGTTACCAAGAAGGAAAAATATAAATTTCTAGAAATTATAATTTGATTTTTTGACGTGAGGTTAATTTTCATTAATGCGTTAAATGCTATTCTTATTTGCATACTGAACTTTTTATTCACTGTTGTTTGTTTAAGACAAACATTACTTTCTAACTTTATACCATAAAATTCATTTATTTTTTGGGGAGTTATATTAAAAATATCAGTTGCAAAAAATAATTTAACTGAACGACATTTTTTGGCTAGTGAATTGCACTGATTTAATACATGTACAGAATTTGCAGACCTTGAGGGAATTATGGATGGTGATATGTATTGAACTATTTTACCCATTAATCTTTTTTATCCTCTTAGCAGGTACACCGGCATATAAATATCCTGACTTCAAATTGGAAATTACTAAAGAACAAGCCCCTACCACACATCTTGACTCAATAGTTACACCTCCTAATACTGTAACATTTGCTCCAATATAGCAGTCACTTTCAATTATAACAGGGGCCATTTTAGAGCCTTGTTTAGAAAGAGGACCTGGTCCAGAAATAATATGTTTATTTGTGTAGGCTAGAAAGCCATTTCCTATTTCTACATAGTCTGAAATAAACACATTATCAAAATTATATATTTTAGAAAATTCTCCAATTTTTGAACTTTTTCCTAAATGTAAGTTTTGGGGGTTAGCTATAAACACATTTGATCTTACAATAGCATTGATCTTTATATTTGCTCCTGCATTACGTAATATTAGTGTTCTAAGATTTTCAAATAAATAAGACAATTTCCCTATTTTTAAGAATCTTAGACTCAAGCCATTTGACAAACGATATAAAATATCAAACATTAGGTTCCACAACCTTAACATCTAAAAGCTTTTAACTCCGATAGCCCTGCCTGAAAAGTAAGGTAAATCTAATATAATAGAGTTTTTATAAACTCTTGGATGAAAATCACAGCGATTGTCTCCATAGTAATTTGGAGGGTTCAAATGATCAAAGATATTTTTTATTTTCCCATTTTTATATTCATATATACTCATTTTAGAAAATTTGTCTGGATACGTATCAGTTATAAAATGCTTTTTACCAATATATGTAGGATGACCATCTTTCTTAGTTTTGTATAAATATTTCTTAATTTGATTTGTTAAGTCAATTATAACATAACCTTTCCCGTCAAAGAAAAAAATCTTATTTTGGTTAATAAAGGTAGGGTGGCTAAAGGTTGAACCTGCATCAAATGTCGAAAGAGACAAGTCGGAAATAGATAATAAAATTGGGAAAACTATTCTTTTACCGTTTTTGTTTATGTTATAAGTTGTTATAATTTTACTACAATCATTATTTGTTATTATGTGGTTTAAATAACCATTCTTTGGAAGAGAAAGTTCGCTACAAATTTGATTAATATGAAATAGATATAATACTTCACTACAATCATAATTTAATATAGCTAATGTATCCCTTAAATCGCTTCTCATCTGACCACGATATCCGTAACCAGGGCGTTCCTGAAATAGTCGACCAAAGTCTAAGGTAAATGTTAAATTTAATTTTATATTTTTTGACCAAAATGGTGTATCACAAAAAATATAATCTTTTTTATTAAGATTATATATATAATGACAAAGTTTATTTGACACACAATCATTGAATACTAAATCGTTACCATGAATTTGAAGTCTACTACCCAACTGCCAATTTACAGCTTGCGAATTGGCTATTTTATGTGTCTTCATGGTTTGCAAATTTATGGACATTATTTTGCACTTAGATGGAATTTTTTTTTCTTTAATATCAACCTCATGAAAAAACAATTCACTATTTCTTTTTAGTAATACGTCATAATAACCAAGAAACCAATGTTTTTTCTTATTTGACAAAATGAGTACTTCATTTTCTTTCTTTTTTTTTAGAGATAAAAAAATCCAGCCAATAAGCCTTGTAATTTTAATTAGAAACTCTTTGATTTTATGCATGTTTTATCCCTACAGTCATAAAACAAAAGGCATTTAAGTAATTTTCTAAACCTAAAAATGGAAGTGATTTTTCCTTCAATATGGAAAAATTATTTTTCTTTAAAACATCTTTTAAACTTAATCTATTATAGTAAACTTTGTGATCGTAATCTTTCAAATAACCTTTTTTACCTGGCACAAGAACTATTATAGTTCCGCCAAATTCTAATACACGGTGACATTCTTTCAATAGTGGTTTTGGATTTTCAATATGTTCAATTACGTTATCCAATATAATCGATTGATAACTTGAATTATCAAAAGGTAGCTCATCATAATTCATATTTTTTGCATTAAGACCTAGCGACTTACAATGAGCTACGCAAAATTTATTTACATCTACCCCAACTGCATTTGGATAATATTTAAGAAACAATCCAGTCCCACACCCAACGTCTAAAACTTTTTTTTTGCAAAATCTCTTAATTATTGGATATACAAAATAGAAACGATATAAATAGCTTCTCCAACTAATTTTATTTAAATAAGAGAAATAAATGTCATCTTTCACTTAATTAACCAATCCACAATGAAATTATAAAAACACTTTTAAGTTTGTATTCGATATTAGTGATTATAAATAAGAATTTAAAGATAATTTTAATATTAATGATTTTTAAAATTTTATAATTGGAAAAAAATTTGGATCAAAAAATTTCGTTTTGTTTTTTGATAGAAAAGAAAATAAAAAGTGGGATGATAGAAAAAAGTATAATCATTTCAAATATTACATTTTGATAATACTCAAGAAAAATAAGAAAAAAAACTAGAAAAATTAATTTACTTACATTTTTGAAGATAGTTAACTCATTCAAAAATATTTTTATTACAATACTGTGTGAAATTAATCTTAGGATATTAATAATTACTATAGAAGAAATAATTTCTATAGGTTGATATAACTCAAATATAAATAAAACTGAGATAGGTATCAATATTGATGTTGATTCCACAATCCATACAAATTGAAATTTTCCTCTAGCTTGAAGACAATTTCTAAACAGATTACTAGCATTAGAAAAAGATAATATTATAATTAAATAAGATGTATATATAGAAATATAAATCATTTGTTCTGACAAAAGATTAGGTAGCCAAAAATTTAAAATTGTATCTAGAAAACTTGATATTAATAAGTAAATTATCAACCCATTCATAAAAATAAAATCTACTAAATAAGTTAATTTTTTATTACCAAATGAAAAGAACTCTTTATTGGTCATTTTTGAAAATAAACTATTGGACCATCTTGCAGGATAATTACTAAGGCTATTTAATGAATTAAACAACATTAGAGGAATTGCTACTGTCACAATCATACTTATTTCTAAATAATTACTTTGTACATAGGTTAAAAACAATTTTTGAGTAAGCGCAGAGGCAGCAATAATAATCCCAACACCAAATGCATTAAATAAGAAATTTAACTCAATTGGCTTAATTTTTTTTAAGTTATTATTATCAAATTCTAGCATCGAAATTATTTTTAAACTAATTATAAAATCGCAAATTAAAATGGTAACGAAATAAACATAATAAACGTTATTCCAAGTATTTGGTTCTATGATAAAAACCATCAATAAAGACAAATAACCTTTTATGGTAATAATTCCATCATTGAAATAGTATTTATTTGTACAACCTAAAATAATTGGTGAAATTTTTAGAAGAAATGTAAGTAATAAATGAAATGCCGCGTAATATAAGACAATTGAAATTATAGGAGTACTTAATAAAAAAAACGTAGCTACAAGGCCACTTAATAATCCAAATGATAACAAAAAAGCGAGTACATACTTAAAATAAGTTTTTGCAACATTTAGAAAATTAAATCCAATGTTTCTATATGGAGTGAGTAGGCGAATAGCCACTCCTGTAGTACCTAAATCTACTTGTTGAAAAGATCTCATATATTGAAAAATCAATAACCAAAGTGCAAAATTTTTTGCATCTAATTGACGATCAAGAATTCCAAACAGAAGAAATGGAGCGAACATGGTAAGAACTTTCATTAATGTACCTATATAAATATTTTTCAGTAACATTAATTGATCCTAATGATAATTTTTCTTATTTAGAAGATTTGACATATATAATCCAAATTAAATTATTTTAGTTCTTTCTTTTTGGCATAGTATAGCTTTTTATTTAATCAAAATATCAGCTAGAGCTTTATAATTTTTAAAATCATTTGAAGAGCCATGTCTTCCAGACTTTTTAAGAAAACCAGTGTAAAGATCAAAGTTTACAGAATTTCCAATCAAATAAGCCAAATTATTAACTAATGATTGTTTGTTGTATTTAAAATTTTCAAGCAATGAAGCTACTTCTTCATCAAGTTTAGAAATTTCTTTAACATGACAAATCATTTTTGAATCAAATTTAGAATAATACGTATCACCAAATACCCAACAAGGTTTTTTATTAATTGCTGCGTCTAATCCTGCACTCCCAGATATTGTAAACACCCCCATAGTATTTTTAATTGCTGTAGACATTCTGATTTCTGTTTGTAGTAACTTTACACGATGAATTTTTAATAATTTATTGTAAAAAGACGATTTTCTTACGCCGTATGACCTAGGGTGTTCTTTTACAACAAGTTTTGATCTTATAGGTAAAGAAGCAGCTATGTTCCTAATGAGTTCTATTTGATTTAAATATGGGACACCATAGAATTGTATTGAAAATTCTGGTTCGAAATGTAATGGATAGAGAAATAACTTTTCATCTTTATTTTGAAATCTAAAATTAAAGAATTTTCTTCTTTGATAAGACCAAACTAATTTATTTAAAAATTCGTTTCGAAAATTATGAATACTTAACCATTCAACATGATTGTCAGTTCTGTAAATAGAATTAAAAAATTTTTCAAAATCAGCTCTAACTCCTTTTAAAAATGATATTAGAGATCGATATGGCATTATATGAGTCTTTTTAATAGACCCTTCATAAATTAGATTGTTATCATTGATCTTTCTATTTATAAAATCTTTTGCTTTTGATTTAAAAATGGGTTTGATATAGCTAACTTTGTCAAATTTTATACCTTCTAGACTTTCAAAAGCACAAACTAAGTTTTCAATTTTAAGAGATCTCAACTGTTTAAATTTAATTTTTCGAATCTGTGCAATTTTGTAAACCAAATAATCTTGTATAGTAGTTATTCCAAAGGATAAACATAAATCAGGTGGATTATTATCAAATTCTTTTAAGATAACAGCAGCCATCTTTACTAAACGTTCTTCTGTCTCATCAATTGAAAATCTTGGAGAATAATGTTGTTTAGATTTACATTTTTTTCCATATAGAAATCGTCTATCTGCAATTATAGACTTGTATAGACTACCTTTAAGCTCTGTTTTTTCAAAATCATTTACCCTTTTTTTTTCTAGATTGGAAATATTAGATTGAAAGATTTCCCACTCAAATACAATTTTATTATAATTTTTCTCTAAAGAATTAAGTTTATGTTTGTTTTTAAAATATTCACGGGAATCTGATGTGATAATGAATGCTTCTATGTTAGGTATATCTTTTACAATATTATCAAGTAGTAAAAGAAATTTTCCTTGGGTAGTTGCAAATATTTTTCTCATTTGAAATAAACCCCATTAGATCTTAATTCTTCAATATTATTAAGTAACTTATGAAAATATATCTCGTCTGACACATCATCAATGTTCAATTTGACAGAAATACCAATTGATACGAATTTATATTCAACTTTTCTTTCCATTGAAATGAAATATGATTTAGGGAATAAGTAAAAGCTTCCTTCACGAATTTGTTTATTTTCATTATTAAGAATTGAAGAAACAATAATATGATTTTTATGTTCTTTAGAATAATTTATTAGTGCTTCATAATCACTAATTCGTCTAAGTGGATGTGTTGGTTGAAGTAAACAAATTAAGTCAAATTTCTCAAAATATTTGTCATCATATAATGTTTGCATTATAGACAAGTTTGTTTTTTCTATATTATTTGTTCTCTTATCTCTTAAGTGCTTATAATTTACATTTAGACTATTTAATATTTCTTTTGAGTCACTGGATACTAATATTTCGTTTTGAGTATATTTTGCAAAATCAACACTATAATCTATTAAACGTTTATGCCCATATAACTTAGTATTTTTTTTAAAAATTCTTTTAGAAACAGATTTACAAGGTATATAGTTTAAGACGCGCACAATAACATAATCTCACTGTGGATTTTATCTAATTTAACAGTTTCTTCTTCAGTGTGAATTTCATAGTTTTCGTTTACCCAGCGCTGACAAATCTCTAACTTATGTAAAAAATATTTTTCTTCAGCACAATGTTCTCCATTAGATGTTCTTGGAACTTTTGCATTTAATAACATCCACTTTCTTTGTAGCGATAATGCTTCATCTAAGTGGTTAGATTGAAATAATTCAAAAATTTTTTTAAAAATTTGAGGATATACAGATCCTTCACTAGTAGTATGAGCTTCAGCTCCTAATGCTAAACATGCATAAAGTTGTCCACTTCCCGCAGCAACAACGTCAAATTCACTTGATTTTAACATAAAGCATTTTGATATATCAGTTAAATTATAGCCTCCAATTTTTATACCTCCAACGTTGTGGTGTTGGGATATCTCTCTAATGGTTTCTAACTCAAAAGCTCTACCTCTTTTAGGATTGTGATACATCCAAACTGGCCAAGGAGATCTTTCTGCTATTTTTTCAAATAAATTAATTGTTCGAGATTTTCCCATTTTTAGATCATACGGTAGAATATGTAAGCCATAAAATTTACATTCTGCTGTTTCATCAATAAACCTATAATGATCATCTAAACTTACACATCCTGAGCCCATAATAATTTTCATTTTATTCTTGTTAAACTTATTTATAAGTTTGGCCACTTTAATCTTTTGTGAAAACCCAATATTTATTTCTTCACTAGCTGAACCTAGTGCCCATAGACCGTCTAAATTATGAGAGGCTAGATAGTTGATTAATTTTTTCATCCCATTAGGGTCAACTTTATGATCTTTTAGCATTGGCGTTAATAAAACTGGTATTAATCCTTTCAGCATGTGATCTCCGTAAGTTTTTTTGTTATATATTCTTCAGTTAAATGCATAGAGTCATTACACGCACCAGCAATATGTGGAGTTATAATAACATTTCTTTGGTATTTTGGATGTAATAAATTTGGTACAGCTCCGTTTTTAAAAATTAAGTGTTCGTCATTAACAACGTCAGCAGCGTAAAATAAGTTTTTTTTAATTATGTTATCAAGTAATACAGTTTCGTCTATAATTTCTCCTCTAGCTGTGTTAATTATTAAACTTTCGTTTTTCATATTTGAAATTAATTCATTATTTATCATGTGATGTGTTTTGTTCGTATATTCACAACAGATGAATAGTATTTTTGTTTTTGAAACTAATTCAAATAAATTATCTATTTTTCCATCGCTATCAAAAATGTATGGATCATAATACTTTGCTGTCATGTTAAAGGTTTCTGCATATTGATATATTTTTTTTCCTATCCTGCCAAGTCCAATAATACCTAATGTTTGACCAGCAAGTTGTGAACTTCTAAATTTATCTCTGTCCCAATTTTTATCTAGGACATCTTGGTAAGCATAAATTATTTTTCGCCAAGCGCATAAAAAAAGAGCCCAGGTATACTCGGCAGTTGCAGATATATTTTTGGATAGAAATTCTTTTTCATTTTTAAGACTAATTATTGTTATGTTTTTATTTTTGCAATACTCTTTATCAATGTGATTTAAACCAGTAGTTGGTGAGCATAAATATTTTAATTTAGGAAACTTTGAAAGATATTTTTTATTTATAAAATATCTTAGACGAACAAATAAAACAGTCACAAATTTAAATTCATCTTCTTCAAGTTCATCAAACACCTTGATTTTATAACTTTGTTTAAGAACCTTCAAAGCATTTTTTGAAAATTGATTCATTTCATTTATAAGGCAAATTTTAGTCATTTTTTTTGAAAGGCCACCAAGAAAGCTTGACCAAATTTTTCATTACAAATCCATCCATGTCTACCAAAAATTTTTTTTCTGATTTTTAATGTAATTTTAAAAACAATTGTAAGTAATAGTTCAATAGGTTTTGGTAAAAGAGAAAATGGAAATTCTGGACTATGACTAATCATTGGGAGTGGATACATTCCATGAGTTATTACTTTTGACACTTTATTCATTTCCAAACAATTTAAATATCTTTCCGAAAAATTATCACTTCTGTAAACCTCAGGCTTTTCTTTTTTTTTGTTTAATATCCAACTAAAAGTTAAAAAATTTAGTAATATATTTATCCATCTAAAGTAGCGTTGTATATTGTCGTGTCGCTCCGGTACAACATAACTGAAACACCAACCACAAGGCTTAAGAATTCTAAATTGTTCATCCATTAATTTTTGTATGTCTTCAAAGTGTTCCAGTAAACCAATATTAGCAACTATGTCGTATGAATTATCAGGAAAGTCCAAATGAAGCGCATTACCTTGTTTGATTTTTACTTTTAAATTTTGAGCTCTAAATATTTTTTTAGCCACTTTAAGAACGCTATCGTTATAATCTAAAAGGGTAACATCCCAATGATTTTTTGCAAAATAATTCGATAATGTACCTCTGCCGCAACCTGTTTCTAAGAAACTTTTTCCTATTGTTGGATATTTGGATAATATTTCATTAAAAACTTCAAAATGAGATTGAAAAGCTAGTTGAATTTGATTTTTAGGCTCACCCTCGGTAAAGTGATTATAATAGGTTTCTTCACGAGATTTCCAGTTTTCATCAAATGCATCAGGGTCCCCTTTTTTTTTAAGATTGTGCATAAATTAGTACGCCATTTTTTTTTGAATTTCAGGAGTAACTGTTGCTAAGATTTCCGCAATTTTTTTTCCAGCTGTACCATTGCCAAATCTATAATCCCTTTTAATTGCTTGACGGGACATTTGTTTTTTTATTGCATGAAAAATTTTAGCTCTATCATTATTAACATCTAAAACATTTGAGCCTCTTTCTCTTCCTAATTGTCTATTACCTATATTTACTGATGGGACACCTAGAAAAGCTGCTTCTCTAATTCCACTAGAAGAATTTCCTACTAAACACTTGCAATTATATATTAGTTTAGCATAATCTTGCACACTAAAATTTCGATATAATCTTAATGAAAAATCTCTTTGTGAATTTACAAATTGTCTAAGTTGCTTTGAAATATCGTCCGAACCTGCGTCTACGTTTGGCCACAACCACACAGTCTGCATTGCTAATTTTTTAATTGACTCTATTGTTTCGATTATATGAGCACTATCTTGCCCATACTCTGTCGTTACTGGATGTTGTAACACGACAAGATAGTCTTCATATTGATTAATATTATCACCACTTCCTCCAACGTTTAAAAAAAAGTTTTTTTCTAGATTAAGGTTAATATTAGCTATTTCGTCAATTGCAGGACAACCTAGGTTAAACACAAAACGTGCATCTTCGCCCATTCTTATAAGCCTATCTTTTGAAAGTTTTGTCGCCGGAAAATGTATATGTGCTAACTTTGTAATTGCATGACGAACACTCTCGTCTATTGAACCAGTTAATTCGCCACCTTGCGTATGAGCAACTGGAATATTCATATATGAAGCCGCAATTGCAGTTGCCATTGTTTCATAACGATCTGCAACTGTTAATAGTATATCTGGGCACAAGTTTTCAAGTTGAGTAGTTAATTCAATTATTGATAAGCCTACAGACTTTGCCATAGTAGTTGGATTCTCTCCTTCCACTACAGTATAAATTTTTGAAGCTATTTCAAAACCATCTTCTTCAATTAAATCTACTACACTACCAAATCTATATAGAAGTGCAGATGCCCCAACAATAAGAACTAATTCTAATTTTGAATGTGAATTTATTGCACGTAGTACTGAGCGAACACGTCCATAATTAGCACGACTTGCAACCATTACTGCAATTCTACGTTTTTTCATTTTTCTAAGTCACTTTCAAATATTGCATTTCCGGCAGTAATATTTTTTTTTGCATATTTATTTATTACTGATTTATAAAATTTTGCATTAATACCTTTAGAAGGTTTTAAATAAGCTAAATCTTTCTCCCTGATTTTTTGACCCATTAATATATTTTTTCTTGCATAAATACTTCTTCCAAAAAGCTTAGCTAGCTCAGTTTTATTTTTACTTAAAACGTCTTTGTCTGTAGGTGAAGAAATTAAACGATTTTGTAATTGAAGATAATTCACCAATGAAGCTAATTCTTGCATTGTTAAAGACGAGGTTGTATCAGGTCCAAACATATTTTTTGACCAAGTTACATGAACTTCAAAAACTCTAGCTCCTAGCATGTAAGCTGACATTGATGCATAAATATCGCCACTATGATCTGATAAGCCTATCACACAATCTTTATAACGCTTTTTCATTAGCTCTATATTATTTAATCCAATATTTTCTGGTTGAGAAGGATAAGATGAGGTGCATTGAAACAATACTCGGCTTCTTCCATGCGTATATTTATATATTTCGTCTATTTCAAGCCAACTAGACATTCCTGTTGATATTAACACCGGCTTATTAGTATTTATTATTTTATCAATCATTGGATAATTTTGTAATTCACCTGAAGCAATTTTCCAAGCTTCAATATCGCAATTTAATAATGTTTCTACAGCTAAGTTTGAAAATGGTGAGCTTAAAAATACAATATTACGTTCTTTTGCCCGCTTTGCTAAAAGTTTCCATTGTTCTGGAATAAATTCCATTCTTTTCCAGTAATCTGTACGGTTTTTATCTTGAGGAAAAGCATTTATACGAAAATCATCGAATTTAGAACTTTCTTCCGAAGCAAAATGAGTTTGAAATTTTATAGCATTTGCTCCCGCATCAGCAGCAACATCAATAAAACTTAATGCTTGCCCAAGACTTCCTTCGTGAGCCTGCCCGACTTCAGCTATAATAAAGGGTTCTTCTGTTTTCTTATTAAGAACTCTTTTAAAAAGATCTAAATTTTTCATATTATCTCATTAAAAATTTTTATCTTATTTATTTATATAGGATAAATACCATTCAACAAAATTTTTTACACCAATTTCGACTGAAGTGGAGGGGGTATATCCAATTAATTCTTTTAATAGCCTCGTATCTGCCCAAGTTTCAGGAACATCTCCTAACTGTATTGGTTTATATGACTTTTTTGCTTCTAAACCAAGGGCATTTTCAAGAGCATGAATATAAGACATTAATTCAATTGGTTTTGAATTGCCAATATTAATATGCCTGTATGGTGCAACTTCAGATAGACTATCAAATTTAATGGTAGAATTTGGATTTCGCTTACTTATGTCCAATGGAATACAATTAAGAAGTTTTTCAATTGAAAATACCAAATCTGAAACATATGTGAAATCGCGCTTCATGTTTCCATAATTATATATTTCTATTTCTTCATTATTAGTAATAGCTTTGACAAATTTAAATAAAGCCATATCTGGACGTCCCCAGGGGCCATAAACTGTAAAAAATCTTAGTATGGTTATAGGTAAATTAAAAACATGTGAATAGCTATGAGCCATCAATTCATTACTTTTTTTAGTGGCAGCATAAAATGACATTGGAGTTTCTGTTTTTTGTAGCTCTTTAAAGGGAAGGTCTTTGTTTGCTCCATATATTGATGAAGTAGAAGCCATTAACAAATGCTGAATATTTAATTTTCTACAAACTTCTAAAATAGTAAACGTACCTAATATATTTGTTTTTATATACTCGTCAGGATGGTCAATAGAATATCTAACACCTGCTTGGGCAGCTAGATGAACTACAAAATTAGGTAAAAAAGATTTAAATATTTCACTTACATCTCTACTTTCTTCAATTCGTATATTTTTGTGGGTAAAATTTGAATTTTTTTCTAATAACTTTAAACGGTTTAATTTAAGGTTTATATCATAATATTCTGTTAATGCATCAATGCCTAACACTGAATACCCTTTTGATAATAGGTGCTGGCTAAGATGAAATCCTATAAAGCCTGCACTTCCTGTAACTAAAACTTTATTAATCACAATCTTAAATCCACTTCAGTTTTTGGTAGACAGTTTTTAAGATCAAATAATACGCCATTACTAATCAAGTTTAATCGTAATTTACTCACGGATATTTTTTCGAACTCATTATGTTTCACCGCTAATACGATTCCTTCATATTTTCCTTGAAGTTTGTCTTTTAATTCTAATCCATACTCAAAATATAGCTCTGATGCGTTAGCATGTGGATCTATAATATCAACATCCACCCCATAAGTTTGTAGTATTCTTACTAATTCACATGTTTTCGAATTACGTATATCAGGACAATTTTCTTTAAACGTAATGCCAAAGATAGCCACTCTCGCTTTTTGAAGATCAGTTTTAGATTTAATTAATTTTAATAATAATTTTTCAGCTATAAATTTTGGCATAGAGTCATTTACTCTTCTACCTGCAGAAATTAATTCAGGATGATGTCCAACTTGTTGGGCTTTAAACGTAAGATAATATGGGTCAACTCCGATACAGTGTCCACCAACAAGTCCTGGCACAAAAGGGAGAAAGTTCCACTTTGTATTTGCAGCTTCTAATACAGAATGAGTGTCAATATTAAGCTTATCAAACAACATAGACAGTTCATTAATTAGAGCAATATTTACGTCACGTTGAGTGTTTTCAATAATTTTTGCTGCTTCGGCAACTTTAATTGAAGGTGCTAAATATGTTCCTGCAGAAATGTTAGATTTATAAAATAAATCAATTAATTTAGCACTTTCTTTAGAGCTGCCACTTGTAACTTTTATTATGTTTGAAACACCATAAACTTTGTCACCAGGGTTCATCCTTTCAGGAGAATATCCTACAAAAAAATCGACATTTAACTTTAGACCTGAGTTTTTTTCAAGAATTGGAATACATATTTCTTCGGTTGCACCTGGATATACAGTAGATTCATAAATTACAATATTATCTTTAGTCATTGAGTTTCCAACTAAATTAGAAGCTTCTAGAAGATGTTGTAAATTTGGAGAATTAGCAGAATCAATAGGAGTTGGAACAGTAACAATAAAAAAATTTCTTTCATATAAGTCTTTAGAAGTTGAAGTGAGAGATAAATTTCTAGCCGTTGACAGTTCAGTTGACGAAACTTGTCTAGTAGCATCAACATTTTTTTTTAGATCTTTTATTCGCTGTTGACTAATATCAAAACCTAAAACATTGTACTTTTTAGAAATTTCAACTGCAAGTGGTAATCCAACATAACCTAATCCAATTACAGCTGGTTTTATGTCTTTCATTTTAATCATTATGTTTACTTAATCCAAAGCTAATTTATAGTATTATGAAACTTTCCAAAAAATTGGGAAATCTGGGTTAAAAATTTGTATATTCTGATTATTTACATTCAATTTTTTCTGAAAAGTTAATGGCTTGCTTGTTTTTACTAATTTAATTTTTAGTTTATTCGTTTTTAAATTGTAATGTTTAGAACCATTTATGCTAATAAACTTTTCCAGATATGGTAATTTTTTTTCATTTTCAAATATCTGTGTTAAAACAGATAAGCAATAAGTTGCGTTAAAAACACCTGCACAGCCACATGAGTTTTCTTTATCAGCTATTAAATGAGGAGCTGTATCAGACCCCAAAAAAAACTTTTCGTTTCCGCTTGTGGCTACTTTTATAAGAGCTTCCCTATGTTTTTCTCTCTTTAAAATAGGTAAACAATAATTGTGCGGCCTTATACCACCATCAAAAAGAGCATTTCTATTTAAAGCTAAATGATGAGGAGTAATAGATGCTGCTAAACTTTTATTTCCCTGTTTTATATATAAAACTGCTTCCTTTGTAGTAATGTGTTCAAGGGTAATTTTAAGGTTAGGAAGTTTTCTGCAAATAAAGTCTAAAACTGTATCTATAAATACTTTTTCTCTATCAAAAATATCAATAGATTTATTTGTGACTTCTCCATGAATTAAAAGAGGCATTCCAATTTCAGTCATTGTTTCTAGTATAGGCATTATTCTCTTAATATCTTTTACGCCTGAACTTGAATTTGTTGTTGCCCCTGCCGGATAGAGTTTAGCAGCAAAAACGGATTGATTTAAATAGGCTTCTTTTAAATCATTTTTGTTTGTATGTTCAGTTAAATATAGAGTCATAAAAGGAGTAAAATTATCCTTATAAGGAACTGCTTTTAAGATTCTTTTTTTATATTCAATTGCGTCTTTTTCATTTAAAACCGGCGGGATCAGGTTTGGCATTACTATTGCTCGAGAAAAATCTCTTGAAGTTTCTGGCACGACTGCTTTTAAAATTTCACCGTCCCTAAAATGGACGTGCCAGTCATCAGGTTTAATTATTTCAATTTCATTCATAATATTTTCTAAACTTTTAAAATGTAATTTGATATGTTAATAACATACACAATTTTATATAATTGTTCATTAAGTTTTGGAAAATTAATTATGAAAATTTCAATTATTTCTTCTAGTCACAGAAAGAACTCCCAATCAAAAAAAATTTCTGATTTTATTCAATGTGACTTGTTAAAGATGAATTCGAATTTAGATATTTTTTCTTTAGATTTAGCAGAAGTGTCATTACCACTATGGTCAACTAATAAAAAAACTGGAGAAGGTGTATGGGGAGATACATGGAATTCAATTTCGAAAAATCTTGATAATTCAGACGGTTTTATTTTAGTTGTGCCTGAGTATGGTGGCATGGCAACACCAGCTGCTAAAAATATATTTTTGTTATGTGGTAATGGTGAATTTGCTCATAAGCCTGGCTTAATAGTTTCTGTAAGTAGTGGCAATGGTGGTTCTTATCCGGTATCTGAATTAAGGTCATCCTCATATAAGAATACTCATATAATGTGGATACCAGAAAACATAATAATTAGAAATGTTGAAGAGTTTAACCCTGGGAATCATGGAAATAACATTCCTGATTGGCTTGATAACAGAATTGATTATGTTTTGAATTTATTCTTATCGTATACTCATTATATGAGCCCACTCAGAAAAATAATAAACAGAAAGGATTTTGGAAATGGAATGTAAAAATCTAAATCACAAGTTTAGAGAAATTGATGGGTGGGAAAAAACATCTGATGGAAGAGAAGCTTTCACAAAGCTCTTTAAATTCTCTGATTTTAAACAAGCCTTTTCTTTTATGACGTCTGTAGCAATGAAAGCTGAGCAAATAAATCATCATCCTGAATGGGAAAATGTTTATAATAAAGTAACAATAACCCTTACTACTCATGATAAAGGTGGAATTACAGAATTAGATTATGACATGGCACTTTTTGCAGAAAGTTGTTTTAAAAATTATATTTAATTTTTAGTGAATTGATTATGAAAAAAGAGATATTTTCCAATCCTGTCTTATGGTCTCCATCAGGTGAACGAGTCAGGTCTTCCCAGATGTATAAATTTTTAAAAATTATTAACGAAAAAAATAATATAAATATTGAAAATTTTACTGATTTACATACTTGGTCAATAGAGAATAAGTCTAACTTTTGGTCATCCATTTGGGATTTTTTTGGTGTCATTGGATCTAAGGGGATGGAGCCTTATGTTGATCCAATAAATCAAATGCCTGGAAGTAAGTTTTTCCCCAATGGAAAAGTTAATTATGCTCAAAATATGCTTTCTGGCGATGTTACAGGTTCTGCTATTGTATTTAAATCTGAAAATAAAATCAGAAAAGAGGTATCTTGGAAAGAGTTAAAGGTTCAAGTGGCAGCATTAGCAAATTTTTTAAAAATACTGGGCGTTACTAAAGGTGATAGGGTTGCTGCTTACATGCCAAATATGATTGAAACAGTAATAATGATGTTGGCAACTTCGTCAATAGGAGCAATTTTTTCGTCTGCGTCCCCAGATTTTGGAGTAGAAGGAGTTTTAGATAGATTTGGTCAAATTGAACCAAAAGTTTTACTTACTACTGATGGGTATTGGTACAATGGTAAAGAAATTAATATTACCAATAAAGTTTTAAATGTTGTTAAAGCTTTGCCTTCTTTACAAAAAGTTATGATTGCGCCTCTTTTGGGAATAAAAATTGATTATAACAACGAAAAATTTATAAATTATAATGATATTCAAAATCAATATAAAACTAACGAAATACTTTTTGAACCTCTCGCTTTAAGTGATCCTTTGTATATAATGTTCTCAAGTGGCACTACTGGAAAACCAAAATGCATAGTTCATTCTAATGGTGGAATTCTTCTAAAACATTTAGTTGAAATGGGGTTGCATTCAAATGCAAAAAAAGAAAGTAGAGTGTTTTATTTTACTACTTGTGGATGGATGATGTGGAATTGGCTTGTGTCTGGTCTCTTGTTAAAGTCTACAATTTATTTATATGACGGCTCACCTTTCTATCCAAACCCAGAAGTTCTTTGGAATTTTGTTGATAGTGAAAAAATAAATTATATGGGTGTGTCAGCAAAATATATTGATGCTTTAAGTAAGGAAAACATCAATGTGATTGACAAATATGAATTAAAAAATTTAGAGATTATAGGCTCAACTGGCTCCCCATTAATCCATGAGAGTTTTGATTATATTTATAATAGTATCAAAAAAGACGTTTCGGTTGCAAGCTTATCTGGTGGAACTGACATAGTTGGATGTTTTATAGGTGGCAATCCAATGTCAGTGGTTAGAAGAGGAGAAATTCAAGGTCCAATTTTAGGAATGGATGTACATGTATATGACGAAAATGCAAACTCTTTAAAAAATGAAAAAGGAGAATTAGTCTGTATTAAAAGTTTTCCCAGTATGCCATTATACTTTTGGAATGATAACAATAATGAAAAATATCATGATGCATATTTTAATAAATATACGAATGTGTGGTGTCATGGTGATTACATCTTAAAGACTGAAAATAATGGGTTCATAATATTTGGTAGATCAGATGCTACCCTTAATCCTGGAGGAGTTCGTATTGGCACAGCTGAAATTTACAGGCAAGTTGAACAAATTGAAGAGGTTATGGAGGGTTTGGTTGTAGGCCAGATCTGGAAAGGTGACACTAGGGTTGTGCTTTTTGTAAGGCTTAATGAAAATTCTACTTTGACTAAAGAATTAGTGGGTAAAATTAAAAACAAAATTAAGACAGGAGCCTCCCCAAAACATGTGCCAGCAAAGATAATATCAGTTCATGACATTCCAAGAACAAAGTCAGGTAAGATAGCAGAACTTGCAGTAAGAGACTTAATTCATAACAAAGCAATAAATAATATCACTGCATTAGCTAACCCTGAATGTTTAGAAGAATATAAGAATATTAAAGAATTAGATGCTTAACCCGTTTGTTTAACTTCTGAATTAACTAAAAATGGTTCTTCTTTAACAGTAATTGTTAATAAGAAAGCTACAATCCCAAGAGCTACACTTAGCCACCACATATTTTCATAACTTCCATAAAAATCAAAGAATCGTCCACCAAGCCAAGCACCTAAGACAGCACCAAATTGATGGCAAATGAAACATATACCAGACAATGTTGCTAAGTATTTTGGCCCAATAAATGATAATATTATAGCGTTTGTCATTGGGACAGTTGCCAACCATAAAACACCTATTACAGCGCCAAACAAAATAGCCACAGTTGCAGATGGCGGAGATAAAACAAATATAGTTATAGTAACTGACCTCATTAAATATATAAAGGCCAAAGGTATAGGTTTTTTAGTTTTTGTTCCTAGCCATCCAAATCCAAGCGTACCCAGAATGTTAGTAACACCAATTATCGCTAGAGACCAACCAGCAACTTCAGCTGAAATACCTTTAAACATCAAGTCAGTTGGGAGGTGTAATCCTATAAACGTTACATGAAATCCACATACAAAAAATCCCATTATTAATAAAAGATAATTACGCTCTTTCAATGAGAAAATTAAAGTGTTTTGTAATCTATCTTTAAAGATGTCGTTTTTATTGTTTTGTTCATTTGTACTATTTAATAAGGGTAATAATAATAAAAGTGAGATTGTTATTATAGATAAAACAATTAGACTTGTTTCCCATCCAAAAATTTTATTCATCCACATCGTAGGCAGAACGACTGCGAATTGACCAAAAGATGCAGCAGCTGCAATTAAACCCATTGCAAAAGATCTCTTTTCTAGAGGTGCGACTTTACCTGCAATACTAACCATTGTGGCCATTCCAGCACCACCTAGTCCAAATCCCATTAATGAGGTAGCTGAAAATAATTTTAGTTGATTATTGGGGTTGCTCATTAAAAAAATTCCAAATGCAAAACAAACGATTCCAAAAGCTAAAACTTTTTGTGGTCCAAATTTATCAATTAAAATACCCAAACCAAAAGTTACAACACCCCATATTATTGCTTGAAAACCTATTGCAAAAGAAAAAAATTCTTTCCCGTCTTTCATAAACTGGCTAATAGGTTCTAAAAAAAGACCTAAAGACTGACGAACTCCCATAATCATAATAATTATTAATGAGCAAACTAAAACGATTAACTGCCAATCAACTTTTTTTGATAACATTTCATTTCCTTACAAATTTGTTAATATTACCTTATCTAAGATTAAAATAACTTTTTTATCCTCTACCTCTATAATTTGGAACATTATGATCCGGTAAAAATAGATGTTCTGGTTTTTCCCCAGTTTGCCAAAAAATATCAATCGGAATGCCACCTCTTGGATACCAATAACCTGCTATTCTTAACCATTTGGGCGATAAAAGGTCAATTATATCTTGAGCAAGTGATATTGTACAATCCTCATGAAATGCTCCATGATTCCTGTAACCTAATAGATATAATTTAAATGATTTGCTCTCTACTATAAATTTATTTGGCACATAATCTAAAATTATATAAGCAAAATCTGGTTGAGAGGTTACTGGGCATATAGAGGTAAACTCTGGACAGGTTAATCTAATAGAATAATCTAAATCTTTTTTTGGATTATTTACTTTTTCAAGAATATTTTTGTCAGGATAATTTGGAATATTATTTTTATTACCCAGTGCATCAAGTTGATTAGGTTTTGTCATTAATTAAACTTTCTTACGTTTGTGTATTAATAAGAATATTGTTAGTTTTTTCTAACTCTGTTAATATCATATCTTGCCACTCTTCAATACTTTTAACTGAATATGATTTTTTTGGGAATAACAGACTTCTTGACGCATTTATCAATCCAAAATTTTTGAGACCATTATAACTTTGGTCTGTAATTAGTGGAGCGCATGCTTCAGAAGCGGAGGCTCCTTGGGCTCCATATCCTGGAATTAAAAATGGTGCGCTTGGAAGAATTTTTCTTAAAGATAAGGCCTGTTCTTTATAAGTGGCTCCTGAAACTATGCCAATAGAGGATAATCCTGATTTACCATTATTTTTTTCAATAATGGGTTTAAGAATATTGGCTAAGTGTTCATAACATTTTAAATTTCTATTTATTAAAATCTCTTGAATATCAAGTGAACCTTTGTTGCTAGTATGAACTAAAATAAATAAACCTGATCCTGTTTCCTGTGCTTTGATAAAAAAAGGTTCTAGACTATCAAGCCCTAACCATGGGTTAACAGTTAATGCATCACTAGGGAATGGAGCGTTTTTGCCAAGATATGCACTTGCATATGCTTTGCTAGTGCTGCCAATATCACCTCTTTTTGCATCCATTATAACTAGAAAATCTTTGGACTGTGCAAATTTACATAAAGATGATAACAATTTCATTCCATCTGGGCCTAATTGTTCAAAAAATGCAATTTGTGGTTTTATAGCTGGAATTTTCCCAATGACCGTTTCTAACAAGGAGAAACAAAATTTTTCTATTTTACTTGTACTCCTAGCTTGATTATTGTCATAAAAGATTTCTGGAATTAAATCTAAATGAGGATCAATGCCAAGGCATAAAAAAGATTTAGTTCTCCTTATTTTTTCTACAAGTCTATCGCCAAAATGATCAATCATCTATTAGTAAATACCCAATGAATTTCTATAAGTATTTAATAATGCTTCTTGTTCAATTCTTTCGTCAATATCCATTTTTCGCAAGGCTATAATCTTTCTCATAATTTTAGTGTCATAACCCATAGACTTTGCTTCAGAAAAAACTTCTTTAATATCAAAATTTATATTATTTTTTTCTTCGTACAGCCTTTCAATTCTCTCTATAAAACTCTTAAGTTTATCATCTCCTTTTTGAATTGTTTGCTGGTTGTTTTTTGATTTTTCATTCATGTTAGTGATCATTAGTAATAGAGGTTTCAAATTTACTTTTTTGATCTTTATTTGCATCAGTTTGGTATTTTTCTTTCCAGACTGAATGTGGCATACCATACACTATTTCTCTTGCATGGTCTTTGTCTATTTTCAAACCAGTTTCTTTGGCTGCCTCTGAATACCATCTTGATAAGCAATTTCTACAAAAACCACTTAAATTCATAAGATCAATATTTTGAACATCAGTTCTATTTTGGAGATGTTTTAAAAGTTTGTTAAAAACAATAGACTCAATTTTTGTTTTTTGTTCTGGATTCATAATATTACCTTATTTGAAGATTCTAGATTATTTTTTAATCTAAATTCAAATCAAAAACAAATAAATTAAAAAAAATTGTAAACTTTTAAAAATTATATTAGCTTAGGCTAACTTTAGGTGTTTAGTTATGATTAATGATATTGAAATTAACTCTGATAGGTTTGCTCAAGTAAGAAATGCTAGAAACACAGAAACAGCTGAAGACTATACTGAAATGATAGCAGATTTGATTAGAGAGACCGGAGAAGCAAGAGCTGTCGATTTAGCAAAACACTTTGGGGTAACTGGTCCAACCGTTAATAGTATTATTAGGCGTTTAGTGAGAGAAGGTTTAGTAGAAAGTAAGCCTTATAGATCTATTTTTTTGACTGAAAAAGGAAAACTGTTGGCAGATTACTGCAAAAAAAGACACGAAATTGTTTTCAATTTTTTAATAAAAATTGGTGTTAATGAAGAGGTTGCTAAAAATGATGCTGAAGGTTTAGAGCATCACGTTAGTGCTGAGACTTTAAGTGTTTTTGAAAAATTTAACAAAACTTAAATCTTATCTTTTTTCCCCTACATACAGATAATAAGTTCTTTTCAAATTTTTAACTGTTTTTGTAGTAATAGTTTTCAGTAATTTAATTTTATGAAGATCGTAGTTTTTAAAGACCGCATCAGTCTCATTTTTTACAATTAATATTTTTTCACCTTTTCTTTTGTTTATAAGATCGTAATTAAAATTCAATTCGTAAAAGTTACCAGGAACTAAGCTATTTGTTTTGATATAAATTTTATTTTCCAAATCATTATCATCACGATTAAGATAATAATTAAATCTTGAGATATCTCCTCTTTTTTCAAAAATTATTTTTGATATTTTCTCTTCCTTAAATGTGTCATGTAATTTTGAAGCTAAATTTTCGAATCCTAAATTTTTTCTTAACGGATTAGATTTTAAATTTAATGGGTAAAAACTTCCATTGATTGTAATTGTTAATATATATACTGAAATAGCAATATTTAAAAAAAGTCCCAAATAAAACAATATCTTAAAGGCATTACTTCGTGTCAAGGTAACATAGTAACTTATGATTAGAGTTGCACCTACATAAGCGGTAACTGCCCAATTAGCATTTGCAATTTTTAAAAAACTTTGAATTGCAATTAGAATAATTATTGGAAAAGAAATCAGAGTTAATAGAGTTATTTCTCGGTCTTTAAAAAAACTATCCATTATTACCAAAAGATATAATAAAAATAATAATGGCCCAAACACCAAAAATTGAGATGATAAAAAATCAATCACATTATTATAGTTGAGAGTAATTACTGTAAGGTTTGCGTTTGAAATTGTATGATTTACAGTTACAAAATCATTTAAATAATTCCAATATAAATTTGTGCTTGCTATCAAAAAACTTGTAAACAGTATGATTAATATATTTTTAATACTTAAAAATGTATTCCGGTCGTAAATTAGCCACCAAATAATGAAAAAAATCAAAAAATATAAAGCTGCATATTTAGATAAAAATGCGAAGCCTAGAAAAATACCTACAAATAAAGATGTAAAGATAGAATTTTGTCTTAACGAAAATAATAAAAATAACAAAGATAAAGACCAAAATAATAATAGTGGAGTATCTGTTGAAATTATAAATCCACCTAATGAAGCTGCTGGTGTGAATATCCAAATTAAAGCTGCAATTTTTCCAGAATTTGCTCCAAATGCATATTTCGCGGTTCCCCATAAAACTAAGGAAATAAATAAATGTGTAATGGGTGCAAAAAGTCTAACTGCCCATTCTTCATTTCCAAAAATAAAAGTCGAAGATCCAATCAGCCATGCTATTAATGGTGGCTTAGTAAAATAGCCAAAGTCTATATTCCTCGACCAATGCCAATATTGTGCTTCGTCAACAGATAATTCTATTGGGGATAGGTATAAAGAATATATCCTTAAAATAGTTATGGTTATTAAGATAAAAAAAACTACAGGAGTTTTAAGTAATGTAAGGCTTTCTCTCTTGTTACGGAGTGATAACATTCTACTCTCCCGATAATTCCAAAATATTCTATAATTAACCAAATTACAATATTATTGTGAGTTAGGAGTTAAAAAACAAATTAAGCGTACCTTCTTGATTTGTTATACAATTGAGTTTAATTAATAGCTTAATTTAACAAAAAAGTGTTTTAAATGAATTTTAGTAATGAAATAAATGAACTAATAGAAGATTTTTCTTTTTTTGATTCTTGGGAAGATAAGTATCAATATCTAATCGATATGGGAAGAAATGTTCCTCAAATGGATGAAGCGCTCAAAACTGAAGATAATAAAATGAAAGGCTGCCAATCTGTAGTATATTTTTATAAATATTACAATGAAGATGGAACTATTACTTTTTTAGCGAATAGTGATGCAGCCATAGTTCAAGGCCTAATTGCTTTAATGTTAAAAGTTTTTTCAGGAAAAAAACCTCAAGAAATTTTGGACACAAATATAAATTTTCTTGAACAAATTGGATTGAATGATCATTTATCTCCTACAAGAAAAAATGGTCTTTCTTCTCTTGTTTCCTCGATTAAAAATTCAGCTAAAGTTAAGTTAACATAGGAAATACAATTTGGTTGTTTCTGGAAAACAGTATGAAATTTCTAGTTTAACTAATAATAAAGTTAAACTAATAAATAGTTTATATCATCGTAAATATAGAAAGGATTTGAACCTTTTCGTTGCAGAAGGTGTTAGAATTTGCAAAGAAGCTCTAGAGAATAATTGGGAAATTAAATATCTATTATTTAATAAAGAGAATAGAGTTAACTTAGCTATACATGAATTAGTGAATGAAACAACTTCATTAGGTGCAGATACAATAGCAGTGTCTTCTCAAATATTATCTAAATTGTCGCATAAAAATAACCCTCAGAATGTATTAGGTGTTTTTATGCAAAAATGGCATCATCTTCCTAATTCTGTTGATAAAAAACGCATTGTTGCTCTTGAAAGTGTAAAGGACCCCGGTAATTTAGGCACAATTCTAAGAACTATGGATGGTATGGGGGCTACTGACTGCGTACTACTTAATGAATGCACAGATCCTTTTTCATATGAAGCAGTAAGGGCGAGTATGGGAGCTATTTTTAACATAAACATTATAGCTTCAAATCTTGAACAGTTTTTAAAATGGAAGTCTAATAAGAATATTAATTTGATTGGAACCTCATTAAAGAAAGCCTCTAACTACACCAAGGCTAATTGGAAAACACCTTTTGTTTTAGCAATGGGTAATGAGCAAAATGGTTTGTCAGATAAATTTATCAATAATTGTGATCAATTGATAAAAATACCAATGCTAGGTAAATCAGACAGTCTTAACTTAGCGGTGTCTACAGGAATTATTCTATATGAATCAATAAGGAAATATCCTAATTAATTCAATTATTGTTCCCATCTAGCGAAAATAGCTGTGTTTATTTGTCTTGGGTCTTCCTGATCTTCAACAATGGATAGTTCACCAGATTCAACTTTACCAGAAAACCCTTTCATTGTTTCATTTAATGCAAAATGTAAAGATAAGTGGCTAGATCTAATCGCATAGCTATTTAGAATAATAAAAATAGGTTTAGGAGTTAATATTTGAGTAATTAATTTTAATAAAATTGGAAGATCATTAAAAAAATCCCATATCTCACCATTTGGTCCTCTTCCATATTTAGGTGGATCAAGAATTATACCATCATATCTATTTTCTCGACGAATTTCTCGCTTAACAAATTTAATGGCATCGTCAGTGATAAATTTAATTGGTAAGTGTTGAAATGAAGACAAGTTCCTATTTTCAAAAGCAAAGTTTATTGCTTTTTTACTAGCATCAACATGTGTTACAGAAGCCCCATTATACGCTGCGTGTAAAGAAGCGAGACCTGAATAGGCAAAAAGGTTAAGAACTTTGGGGGAGTAATTTTTATCATGAATTTTTATCAAAGATTGTATTTTTTTAGAAGCCCAAAGCCAATGTGGGGATTGATCTGGAAAGAAACCAAGATGCCTAAAAGGAGTTGGAGTTGCAAAAAATTTTATATTGCCATATTCCATTTCCCATTTGAGTGGTAAATGTTCTTTAAAGGACCATTTACCATTAGCATCTTCGTTTAGAGGATTTGAAGATGATAGAAATACCCCGGAAGACTTTTCCCATTCTTTGAGAGATAATCTAGGTGACCATAGGGCTTGTGGTTCAGGTCTGCTAAATAAGAAATTGCCGAAACGTTCTAATTTTTTACCATTGCCAGAATCAATTAAAGAATAGTCTTTCCAATTAGTAGGATGAAGAAGGAGTGGCTTCATTAGGAAAATTCCTTACAAATAAAATTTTGCAAAGTTAAAAACTAATGACAATATAAAGGAAAAAAAAAGAAATTAAATGAAAATAAATGTTTCAATAATAATACCAGTATACAAAGCAGTTAATACACTGAAAAAAACATTAGATTCAATAAATAATCAAAAAATTCAATCTAAGAAAAAAATTGAAATTCTTTTGATAATAGATGATGGAAAAAATTATAAAAACATAGTACCTAAAATGAATAAAGACATGTCTGTTAGGTTTTTAAAAACTGATGCCATAAAAACTGGACCCGGAAATGCAAGAAATGTTGGGCTTGCAAAGGCAAAAGGAAAATTCATTGGGTTTTTAGATGCCGATGATGAGTGGTCAGAAAATTATTTTGAAAAAATGTATGAATTAGTAAAAAAAAATGGATTAGCATTTGCACCGACAAGAGTTTACAAAAATAATATTTTAATTGGTAAATTCGAGGGAAAAGAGAAAAGTTATTTAAGTATTAAAGATATAGGAGAAATTCCTTGTAGCTTTCATCCATTTGTAAAAAAAAGCTTAATTAAAAAATTTGAGAAAAATAGAAGTCAGGATGTATACAATACAGCAATATTACTAAGTGATAAAAACAAAGTAGAGATGATAAAAAATGATTATTATAAGTTAAATATTCAAAAGGAATCTGTAACTAAGGAAAAAGGATTTTCAATTAAAATTGATCAAGCCTATAAAAACTATCAGATAAAATCATTGAAAATGAAAAATTTAAGGGTAGCAAAGATATTTGCATTAAGACGCATTAAAAATAAGAAGTATATGGAATGGGCACAAAAAAATAAAAAAGGATTTTATGAATATCTAAGTGAGGAAAAAAATGGATAAAATTACAGCATGTGTTTTTGACGCATACGGAACATTATTTGATGTAAATGCAGCATGTCGAGAATTATCAAAAGAAGTTGGTGATAAATGGAACGAACTCTCAAGTTTATGGAGATTACGGCAAGTAGAGTACACATGGTTAAGAAATTCAATGAGGGAATATATTGATTTCTGGAAAATAACATCTGATGCTTTAGACTATGCTTTGGAAACATTAAATATAGAAAATATTAAATTAAGAGATGAATTATTGTCACTATATTTAAAGCTAGAAGCTTATCCTGAGGTTAAATCCGTTCTAGAAAATATAAAAAGTATGGGGTTTAAAACTGCTATATTATCTAATGGAAATAATAAAATGTTAGAAAGCGCGGTAACAAATGCAAATATAAAAAATTTACTTGATGAAGTTTTATCTGTAGATGAATGCAAAGTATATAAACCTTCAAGTGATGTATATGACTTAGTTGAAAAAAAAATGGGTGTAAACAAACAAAACGTATTATTTTTCTCAAGTAATGCATGGGACATGCATGCAGCTTCAAATTATGGTTTTAAAACTATATGGGTAAATAGATCTTTTAGTAGATTGGAGAAACTACCAGGAAAACCAGATAGAATAATAAATTCGTTAGAACAAATAGAAAAATTGTTAAAAAATTAATTATCGTGCCCTATACCCCAATGCCAAAAATTAGCTTTATAATTATTAAAAAATCTATTGATAATCATTTGATGAACTTCAGAAGCTCCATCAACTAACTTTGCTTGACGTGCATAACGATAAATCCATTCAAGAATAATATCTTTGCTGTAACCTTTAGCTCCATTCAACTGAATGGCTGTATCAGAAACATTGTTTAAGGTATCAGCAACATGTATTTTCGCCATTGAAACATCTTGCCGAGATTTACTACCATGTTCAATTTTCCATGCAGCTCTCATCACTAGTAAACGAGCAATGTCAATGTCCATTGCAGATTTGCCAAGTTTTATTTGAACTGATTCTCTGTCAGAAAGTTTAATACCAAAACCTTCTCTAGTGGAAACATAATCTAAAGCTATTTCTAAACATCTTTTAGAAAGTCCTATCCACCTCATGCAATGTGTAAGACGAGCAAGTCCAAGACGTATTTGAACAATTTTAAGACCCTTACCAACTTCTCCTAACCTATCTTCATCAGGGATTTCTAGGCCATTATATTCTATCTCACAATGTCCACCATGTTCTTCGGGACCCATAATTGGAATACGTCTTTTAATTTTCCAACCTGGTTGATCTTTATGATAAAGGAAAGCCGTTAAACCATCTTTAGTTTTGGCAAGTAAAATAAAATGAGATGCAACAGCAGCTCCAGTAATATACCATTTAAGACCATTTATTATCCATTTACCATTTGAATAAACAGCTTCAGTTTTAATCATAGATGGATCAGAACCACCGCCAGGTGCTGGTTCAGTCATAGCAAGGGATGAACGAACATCACCATTAATTATTGGATCAAGCCATTTAACTTTTTGTACTTCAGTTCCAATTTTATTAAGTATGTACATATTACCGTCATCAGGAGCAGCACAATTGAAACAAACAGGTCCAAAAATTGATCTATTCATTTCCTCATATAGTGCAGACATACCAATTGGACCTAACCCAAGACCAGATCTGGATGTAGGCATTTGCGGTGACCAAAGTCCTGCGGCTTGAACATCCAAGCGGATTTGCTTTAGCAGATCTTCTTTTATATTCTCATGTTCATCATATGACGAAATCTCTGACTCTAAAGGAATAATATTTTGATTAACAAAGTCTCTTGTTTTTAATCTGAGTGTTTCAATATGTTCAGGAAGTGTAAAATCCATAAATGTCTCCTTTTGTTAAAGACCTGTACTTAATCCACCATCTACAGCTATTGTAGCGCCAGTCATATAAGTGTTTAGTGGATTTACTAACATAGAAATAATTACATCGAGTTCATCTAAAGTAGCAAATCTTTTAAGAGGTATTTTCTTTTTAAGTAAAACACCTGCCTCACCTTCTAACTGTTTTTTATTAATGTCAGTCAGTATATAGCCTGGTGCAAGTGCATTAACGCATATATTATGTTTTGCTAGTTCTATTGATTGAGATTTAGTAATTTGTATTAAAGCAGCTTTAGTTGCAGAATAAGCTCCAACAAATGATAAAGGTCTGTAACCAAGAGTGGAAGCAATGTTAATAATTTTCCCATTTTTATTTTTAATCATATTTGGAATTAACGCATTTGATACATTAATTGAACCTAATAAATTAGTATCAAATATTCTTGTCAAGTCAGAATAAGTTTCTTCATGTAACAACTTAGTATTTGCAATACCAGCATTATTAATTAAAGCATAAATATTTAAATCTTTTAACAACTCCAACACTTGTGACTCATCTGTAATGTCCAGTTCTAAATATGAATGCCCTAGATCTTGGTTAGGAAGAGTAGAAATAACTGATTTTAGATTTTTTAAATTACGACCAACACCAATAATTTTAAAACCATCATGTGCTAATGTTTTGGAAAAATTTGCGCCTAACCCTCTGCTTGCACCTGTTATTAAAACAGTGTTAGATTGATTACTCATGGATCATATACCTAAATTTAATTTGAATGTGATATTTCAGTTAGAATAAATTAGTCATGTAAATATGTCAGTAAAAAATAAAATAAATAGTATAAATCTTTGGGTAAAAAAAAATACATCAATCGATGAACAAATTTTATCTATTAAAAAATTTGAGACAGGCCAATCTAACCCTACATTTCTTTTGAAATCTTATAATAAAAACTTTGTGCTTAGGTCTAAACCATTGGGAAATCTGCTAAGAGGTGCACATCGAATTGACAGAGAATTTAAAGTGATGAGTGCTTTATCAAATTCAAAAATTCCAATTCCTAAAATGTACGGATATTGTAGTGATGTAGATATAATTGGAAGTGAATTTTATATTATGGAGTTTATAGATGGGGCACATGAGTTTGATCCAGATCTATTAAATTATACAAGCGAACAAAGAGAGAAAATTTACAAACACAAAATTAAAATTTTAGCTGAATTAGTTAAGTTAGATTTAAAAAAAATTGGGTTAGAGAATTTTGGTAAACCTAATGCTTATCTTGAAAGACAAATTAAATTATGGATAAAACAGTATAGAGACTCTGAAACAAAACATATAAAAAGTATGGAATACTTGATTGAGACTATACCTAGGTATATTCCAACTGAAATAGATAATTTGAAACCATGTCTTTTACACGGTGATTATCGTTTAGATAATATGATTTTAGAAAAAAATAAATCTATCCCAAAGATAATTGGTTTGTTAGATTGGGAATTGTCAACACTATCACCCCCTTTTATTGATTTATCATACTGGGTATTAATGCTTAAATTCGAAAAAACATGGCCAATTGGCGGTTTGAGTGATCTTAATAATCAAAATTTTTACTCTGGCATACCAACAGAAGAAAAAATTTTAGAAAGTTATTTAAATTTAACAAGTTTTGATAAGCCAAAATATTGGAAGTTTTTGCTAGCATTTAATTGTTTTAGATTTGCAGGTATTCTTCAAGGTATAGCAAAACGTGTTATTAATGGGAACAACTCAGGCGAAAATGCTTATGAAGTTGGAGAACAAGCAGAACCAGTTGCAGATTTAGGTTCAAAAATACTCAAAGAATATCTCTAAATTTTCTATTAATAAATCTTGTAGGATTAATCATTAATATAGAAGCAATGAAAAGTGATATTGAAGATATAGTTAATGCAATACTATATGAATTAAATAAATCTATTATGACTCCACCAAAATATGGTCCTATCATTTGACCAACACTAAATGACGAAGTTAAAATGGCAGTAGAGACTCTAATTGATCCTTTATATCTAGATTGACCTTCTAATAATGCAAGTGCAGTTATTGGTATAAACGTTGAGCCAAGTAAAATAGATGCAGAAGTAATCCCAACTTTATTTTCTAATAACATGGGCATTAAAACTCCTAATCCCATAATAGCACAAGCAAAAAAAAGAGCTAAATCATTGCCGATTTTTTTACCAAACCATGGCCAAAAAATAACCATAGGTATGCCTGCTAAACCTACTAACAACCAAACATACATTTCAGTGGTTTCTAGACCAGATGTTTCCCTAGCCATGGCTGAAATAAAAGTCCCCAAAATTACGTATCCAAAACCGTACAAACCATATGAAATAGAAATTAAAGAAAAACTAAAATTATTCTTATAATTTGAATTTTGAAAATATGAATGCTGCAAAATTTCGTTGGGAGTATATATAAAAATTGGAACAGCTAAAATTACTGATAACACTGCTACACCAATCCATAAGTCATCCCAATGGAAACCTAATTCTCCTAAAAATGTAACTAGAATGGAAGATATGACTATTCCAAAACCTACACCCATAAAGTGTGAAGTGCTAAGTGATTTTTTCCCAAATGCTTGAATGCTTGGTAGAATTAAAGCCGTCCCAAATATGAGAACAAAAGCGCTGGATAAACCACTTATAAATCGAATAATAATAAAAAATACTACTTCATCATTTATGCTCATTAAAAATGTAGTTGATATTGAAAGAACTATAGAAATAAAAAAAACAAGCTTAATTCTTTGTTTAAAAATTGACGAAATTGATAACAGTGAACCACATAGGTACCCAAAAAAGTTCCATGAGGCAATTAAACCGCCTTCAGTTTTAGTAATATTTAACTCTTCTAACATAAAGGGCAATATAGGAGTATAAGTAAACCTACCAATTCCTATTGCTAGAGCAAGAGCTGCAGTTCCAGTTAAAATTAAGATTAAAACTTTATAATTAAAATTTTTCATTTAATAACAATTCTTTTTAACCAAATTTAATGTGATTTTAATTTTAAGTAAAACAAACAATAAAATAAGATTATTTATTGACCAAAATTCAAAATATGTTTCAAATGATTATTTAAACAATTTATGATCAAAAAATGGATAATTTTTTTTCTATTAAAGATGAAACTGAGAACATAGTTAGGATAGAATTAACTAACGGTAAAAAACACAATCCATTATCTTTACAATTAATAAAAGATCTTACAAAAGCTCTAGAAGATGTTTCTGCACAATCTAAAATTAAAGTAATAATTATTTCTTCTGAGGGACCTGGTTTCTCAGCTGGGCACGATCTAGAAGAGCTAAGGCAAAACAAGAAAAATAAAGTTTTTTTTAAAAATTTATTTGATGAATGTTCAATCTTAATGCAAACCATATTAAAGTTGCCACAACCAGTTATAGCTGAGGTTTGTGGAATTGCCGCTGCTGCTGGTTGTCAACTAGTAGCAAGCTGTGATTTAGCTGTTGCTTCAGAACAATCTTCTTTTATGACTCCAGGCGTAAATATAGGTCTTTTTTGCTCAACACCCATGGTCGCGGTCTCTCGAAACATTAGCAGAAAAAAAATCATGGAAATGCTTTTAACTGGAGAAAAACTAAATGCACAAGAAGCTGTTCAGTTTGGGCTTATTAATAAATGCGTGCCATTAGAACGGCTTCGTGTTGATACACTAAACCTAGCAAAATTGATAGCTTCAAAGCCAACCTCTACAGTAAAGATTGGAAAGGAGGCTTTTTATAAACAGGTAGAAATGTCACTAGATGAGGCTTATCATTATACTTCTAAAGTAATGACAATCAACATGATGGAAATAGATGCGCACGAGGGTATTAGTGCCTTCTTAGACAAAAGAACTCCTTCTTGGAATGAATAGAAGAATTAAGTTGTTTTAAATATTATCTCTCTGAATAGATTTAATTTTTTTACATAGAAAATTATTCATATATCAAATATTATGATATCAATTTTTTATTATTTTTATAATTATTAAAGGCTATCTGTATGACACAAAGCTATGATTTTATTGTTGTTGGTGCAGGAACTGCTGGATGTCTTTTAGCGAATAGATTATCAGCAAACAACAAGTATTCTGTAGCATTAATAGAAGCTGGAGGAAATGACAATTACCACTGGGTTCATATACCGGTAGGGTACCTTTATTGTATGGGAAACAAAAGAACAGACTGGCTTTACAAAACTACTTCTCAAAAAGGATTAAATGGAAGATCTCTAAATTATCCAAGAGGTAAAATCATGGGAGGTTGCTCATCTATAAATGGTATGATTTATATGCGAGGACAAGCAGGTGATTATGACCAATGGAGACAAATGGGTAATGAAGGTTGGAGTTGGGATGATGTTTTACCATATTTCAAAAATATGGAAGATAGTTATGAAGGTGAAAGTAAGTATCACGGCTCTGGAGGCGAATGGAAAGTTAATCAACAAAGACTTTCATGGGATATTTTAGATAGTTTTAGAGATGCAACCATAGAAGCTGGAATACCTAAAATAGATGATTTTAATGAAGGAAATAATTTTGGTGTTTCTTACTTTAAAGTAAACCAAAATTCTGGATTTAGGTGGAATACTGTTAAAGCATTTATCAAACCAATTCAAAACAGAAAGAATCTTAAGATAATAAGTAAATGTGAAGTTAAAAGAATAATTTTGAACAAAAAAAAGTGCAAAGGTATAGAAGTTGTAAGGAATGGAAAGTTAGAAGAAATTTTTGCACATAGAGAAGTTATTCTTTCTGCTGGATCTATTGGATCACCTAAAATACTAGAATTATCTGGTATTGGTAATCCAAAAATACTCTCAAATTTAGGCATTAAAACGTTAGTCGAGAGTGATAATGTTGGTGAAAATTTACAAGATCATCTTCAATTGAGAGTAATTTATAGACTAGAAAATGCCAAAACACTAAATCAAAAAGCAAATTCTTTATTTGGGAAAATAGCTATTGGTTTGGAATATGCTCTCAAAAGAACAGGACCAATGTCAATGGCGCCAAGTCAATTAGGCGTATTTGCAATGTCTGATAAATCTTATGAAACACCAAACCTTCAATTTCATGTTCAACCACTTTCTCTAGATAAATTTGGAGACCCGTTGCATGATTTTCCAGGTTTAACAGCAAGTGTTTGTAACCTTAACCCACAAAGTAGAGGCAATGTTCACATTACTTCAAAAGATTACAAGACAGCTCCATCAATAGACCCTAATTATTTATCTGAAGAAAAAGATAAAATTGTAGCTGCTCAATCTATAAAGTTAGCTAGAAAAATAATTTCCCAACCTTCAATGAAAAAATATAATCCAAAAGAATTTGCCCCAGGCATTCAGTTTCAATCCGAAGATGAACTTAAAAAAGTTGCTGGTGATATTGGCACAACTATTTTTCACCCAGTTGGAACGTGTGCAATGGGCTCAAATAAAACCTCAGTGACAGATAGTAATCTAAAAGTAAGAGGAGTTGACGGGCTTAGGATTGCAGATGCCTCAGTAATGCCTACTATAACTTCTGGTAATACGAATGCGCCGACATTAATGATTGCTGAAAAGGCATCAGAGATGATTTTGCAGTCACATAAAATTTAGTAAGTATGAAATAGGTAATGTAGAGGTAAAAAATGAACTTTGAATATAACGAAGATCAGATAAATATAAAAGAAATGGCAAAAAATTTTGCTGAAACCGAGCTCATGCCCTTTGCATCTGAATGGGATCAAAATGAGATTTTCCCGGTTAAAACCCTAAAAAAAGCAGCTGAACTTGGTCTGGCGGCTATTTATGTAGATGAGACTTATGGAGGTTCAGGTCTTAGTCGGTTGGATGCTGCTATTTGTTTTGAAGAACTTTCTAGGGGATGTGTGTCTACTGCAGCTTACATATCTATCCATAATATGGTTACTTGGATGATAGATGCTCATGGATCAGATCATATAAAAAAAAGGTTTATTAAAAAGTTATCAACTATGAAAATGATGTCTAGCTACTGTCTTACAGAACCAGGTTCTGGATCAGATGCCGTGGCATTGAAAACTAAAGCCACAAAAAAAGGTAATAGTCATTACGTATTAAATGGGTCAAAAAGTTTTATATCTGGAGGACCTACAAGTGATATTTTTGCAGTTATGTGCCGAACAGGTGAAGAGGGTGCTAGTGGTGTTTCATGTTTATTAGTAGAAAAAGGAACAAAGGGATTATCATTTGGAAAACAAGAAAAAAAAATGGGTTGGAATAGTCAACACACGTCTATGGTAAATTTTGATAATTGTGAAATACCAATAGATAATCTTGTTGGAAATGAAGGTGATGGATTTAAAATAGCAATGAAAGGTCTTGACGGTGGAAGAGTAAATATTGCCGCGTGTTCTTTAGGTGGAGCAAGAGCAGCTTTAGAGGCATCTATAAGTTACTCTGCAGAAAGAAAACAATTTGGCAAATCATTAGACAAATTCCAAGTCACACAATTTAAGTTAGCCGATATGGCAACTGAGTTAGAGGCTTCTCGCCTTATGGTTTTAAGAGCTGCTTGTGCATTAGACACTGCAGATAAACAAGCTACAAAGCTATGTGCAATGGCTAAAAGATATGCAACTGATGTATGCTCTGACATATGTAATATGGCTCTTCAAATTCATGGTGGTTACGGATATTTAAAAGACTTTCCCTTAGAAAGACTTGTAAGGGATTTAAGGGTTCATCAAATCTTAGAGGGAACTAATGAAATAATGAGAGTTATTATTTCAAGACACTTAAAAGCTAATTAAATTTTAAAGGATAATTCGATAATGGAAGATGAAGTTATATTTACTGAAGATAATGGCGTAGGAGTAATTACTTTAAATAGGCCAGACAGATTAAATGCACTTACTTATTCAATGGTTCAAAAAATAAACAAAAATCTCAACTCTTGGGAAATTAACGATAATATAAACTGTATTATAATTGAGGGCGCTGGAGATCGTTCTTTCTGTGCTGGAGGTGACGTTGTTAAGTTAAGAAAAGAAGTTTTAGCAGATGGTGGACCACCAACCAATTTATCTAAATCATTTTTTTATGATGAATACACCCTTAATTATAAAATTAGTAATTATAAAAAACCTTTCATTTCTCTAATTAATGGATTTACCATGGGTGGAGGTGTTGGTGTATCAATGCATGGTAGTCACGTGGTCGCCTCTGAAAAAACAATGTTCGCAATGCCGGAAACAGCTATTGGATTATTCCCAGACGTTGGTGGTGGTTGGTTGCTTGGACAGTTAGATAAAGGTATTGGAGCTTGGTTGTCTTTAGTTGGTGCAAGAATAAAAGCTTATGATTTATTGAAGCTTAAGCTTGTAACTCATTATGTTTCCTCAGAAAAAGTTAAGATTTTAAAGAATTCAATTATTTCTTCTTCACCAAATTCTAGTCAAAAGGTTAACAATATTATTGATCAATTTTCATCAAAACCAGAAACTGAAGAAAGTGTATTGATAGATAATGAGGAATTGATAAAAGAAGCTTTCTCTTATGATACAATAGAACAAATATTTGATGTATGTGAAAAACTTGTTGAAAATGAAAATGAATTTTTGAAGGTTCAATACGAAGAATTAAAACATAAATCCCCAACTTCCTTAAAAATCTCTTTAAAGCAAATCAGAAATGCTAGTAACATGAGTTTAAAAGATGAACTTATAATGGAGTACAGAATGGTTCAACGTTGTGTAAAAATTGGAGATTTTTTTGAAGGCGTTAGAGCAATGCTTGTAGATAAAGATAGAAAACCAAATTGGAAACCTAATAATATTCAAGATGTTGATGAAACTCGAGTTAATCTGTTTTTTGAAGAATTAGGAGATTTAGAATTAATTTTAACTGATTAAAACAAAAGTTATTTTGTGGGAGAAAACTAAAATGAACAGTGTTTATGTTATGTCAGCAAACAGATCTGCAATTGGAGGATTTGGAGGCACTCTGAAAAATCATTGTCCTGTAGATCTAGGAACTTTAGTGGCAAAAGAAGCTATTGCAAGATCTGGATATGAAGCTAATGAAGTTGAGCATGCTGTTTTTGGTAATGTTATACACACAGAACCCAGAGATATGTATGTGAGTAGAGTTATTGCGCTACACGCTGGAATGGACAAATCATCTGCTGCGTTGACTGTTAATCGGCTTTGTGGCTCTGGGCTTCAGGCAATTGTAAGTGCCTCTCAGATTATCATGCTTGGAGATGCTTCAATTGCAATTGCAGGAGGCGTTGAAGTTATGTCAAATGGTGCACACATTGTTCAAGGATTTAGATGGGGTTCTAGAATGGGTGATGGACAAGTTCATGATATGATGTTAGGTGCACTCCATGATCCTTTTGGTCATGGACATATGGGCATAACTGCTGAGAATATTTCTGGTAGATATCAAATTAGTCGAGAAATGCAGGATGAATTTGCATTAACTAGTCAAAAAAGGGCTAGTGAGGCCATTGAAAATGGTAATTTTAAAGATCAAATCCTTCCAATTGAAATAAAAACAAGAAAGGGAATTGAGATTTTTGAAATAGACGAGCATCCAAAACCAGACACTAGTATAGAGACATTATCAGGTCTTAGAACTGCTTTTAAAAAAGATGGTGTAGTAACAGCTGGTAATGCTTCAGGAATTAATGATGGAGCTTCTGCTTTAATTCTAGCTAATGAAGAAAAAGCAAAAAAGGGTAAGCCGTTAGCAAGAATAGTTTCATACGGGTTTGGTGGAGTTGATCCAGACGAAATGGGAATGGGGCCTGTACCTGCGTCAAAAATGGCATTAAATAAAGCTAAATTAAAAGTTTCAGATTTAGATTTAATTGAATCTAATGAAGCTTTTGCAGCTCAAGCATGTGCCGTTAATAAACAATTGGGTCTTAATCCTGAGATAGTTAACGTTAATGGAGGGGCTATAGCATTAGGTCATCCTGTAGGTGCTACTGGTGCAATTATTATGACAAAACTTGTATATGAATTAAGGAAACGTAAAGGTAAATATGGTCTTGCTACTATGTGTATTGGTGGAGGACAAGGAATAGCTGTAATTATCGAAGCTTTATAAAACAAAATGTCTTTCAATCGTATCTCAATTAAAGACGCAAAGGATCTTTTATCAAAAGACGATCTAATCTTAATTGACATAAGAGATTACAATTCCTTCAAGAATGGGCATATTGATAATGCCATTCATGTTGAAGAATTAAATATTCAAAATTTTCTTCAAGAAAAAGATAAGAACGATACAATTTTAATTTACTGTTATCATGGCAACTCAAGTCAATCAGTTGCCAATTTTTTTAGTCAACATGGTTTCAAAAATGTATTTAGTATGAATGACGGATATGAAGGTTGGCTTAATGAAAATTAATACTTTGTCCTAAGCATTTGATTAGATATCCATGACATAACAATATCATTATTCTGATTTGTTACAGTATGCTTTAACCTTGCAGTACCTCTTCTAGGATTTTTTGCTGATTTTTTCGCTTCTAGAACTTCTATTTTTGTTTTTAATAAATCACCAGGATACACAGGTTTAGTCCATCTTAGCTCGTCAATTCCCCAAGCACCCATGCTTGTTCCGTCATAAACACCAGTTTTGAAAATTTGAGTAAATGATTTACCTAGTGTCATAAATCCACTTGATGTTAACTGACCAAATGGGCCATTTTTAGCTGCTTCTTCATCCAAGTGAAAAGATTGTGGATCGTATTTTGATGCAAAATCAATTATCTCTTCTTTAGTTATAAGAGTGGTTTCAGATTCAAAAATTAATCCAACCTCAAAATCTTCAAAATATTTTGGTTTAAGTTTCATAATGAAAATACACTATGTATATTATCTAGGAGCTAAACGAACTGAACCATCAAGTCTAATAGTTTCACCATTTAATAAGACATTAGTCACCATGCTCTCTACTAACATTGCGTACTCTAAAGGTGTTCCTAAACGTTTAGGAAAAACAGTAGTAGCGATTAAGCTTTTTTGAACTTCATCACTCATACCTGCAAGCATTGCTGTAGCGAATAACCCTGGTGCAATAGTATTCACCCTTATACCATTTGATGCAAGTTCACGAGCAATAGGTAGAGTCATTCCAACAATACCACCTTTTGAAGCAGAATAAGCAGCCTGTCCTACCTGACCATCATAAGCTGCCACTGAAGCAGTATTAATAATTACTCCCTTTTCACCTTCTTTATCAGGTTCATTGGCTTGCATTTTATCAGCACACAATCTGAGCATATTAAAGCTACCAATTAAGTTTACTTTAAGAACCTTTTCAAACAATCCTAAATCATGCATCCCTCTGCTAGATACAACTTTAGCACCAACCGCAATGCCTGCACAATTTACTAAGCAATTTATCCCATTAAAACCATCAATGGCTCTTTTCATTTCTGCTTCGTTAGAAACATCTCCAACAACATATTTACAATCTATGTCATCAGCAACCTTCTTTAGACCATCAGCATTTAAATCAATCAGTAGTACTTCTGCACCTTTGTTTTTAAGGTATCGGGCAGTTCCTTCTCCAAGACCACTTCCAGAACCTGTAATGACGGCTTTTACATTTTCAATTTTCATTTTTATTCTCCAAAATCACGTACATCATCTATCACTTTACCATCATTTGGTAAACTTTTTATAGGAACTATTTCAGTATTTCCTCGTAAATTAATAACATTTTTTATTTGATCAGATATTTTTTGCTGCAAAGTTTCTATCTGAGCTGAATCTGTAATATTAGACTCAACTTTGAGTAGTAGCTCATCTTTATCATTTGATCTGCTAACAATCATTCTAGCTGAATTATTTATCTTAAGATTTTCCAAGATTTTATTAACTTGTGACGGTTGAACAAACATACCTCTTACTTTTGTTGTTTGGTCTGCTCTACCCATCCAACCCTTTATTCTTTTATTAGTCCTACCAGTTTTGCTGTTTCCTTCCAAAATTGCTGACAAATCACCTGTGGCGAACCTAATAATTGGCAATTCAATATTATTTAAAACAGTTACTACAACTTCTCCTACTTCACCATCTTGTACTGGGTTCCCAGTTCCTGGTTTAACAATCTCTAAAATTACATTTTCATCTACAATCATGCCATCGTTATCTGCCGCTTCATAAGCAACTAATCCTAAATCCGCTGTTCCATAACATTGTCTTACATGGATATTTCTTTCTTGAAAATTTTTGGCAACTGCTGGGAAAAGAGGCCCTCCAGTTACCATAGCTTTTGTCAATTTTGAAAGTGATATATCTTTTTCGTCGGCTTTCTCTAATATAATTTTTAAAAAATCTGGAACACCTACATAAGCAGTTGTTCCAATATCTTTCATTACCTCAAGTTGTAGATCAGTATTTTCTCCACCTGCTGGAAACACTGTACATTTTAGTATTTTTGCTGCTTCTTCAAACATGGCACCTGCAGGAGTAAAATGATAAGAAAAGCAGTTTTGTACAATGTCACCATAACCAAAACCAGCAGCATGTAATGCTCTGGCAAACCTCCACCAATCTTTTGAATGACCATCTAAGTCATATATTGGTCCTGGAGATCTATATATGTGAGCAAAATCTCTAATTTTAGAAACATTTAATTCTGCAAATGGTGGAGTGTCAGACTGTTTTTTAATTAAGTCTGATTTTCTCAATAAAGGAATTGAGGCTAAATCAGTTAGGTTCTTAAGGGATTTATCAAGTCTTACTGATTGATTTTTATTATCTTTAGCTATTTTAACTAGATCATTTAATTTTTCTAAATGATCGTCATTTCTTTCATCAATTGAACGTGTCTCTAGATTATCAAAAAATTTATTATTCGACATTTAAAATTATAGCCATCTCTTACGTCTGCGATATTGTTTCACGTCCTTAAAAGATTGTCTACCTTCTCCAGAAATTCCAAGATAAAACTCTTTAACATCCTCATTATCTCTCATAGACTCAGCAGTACCTTCCATCACTACACGACCATTTTCCAAGATGTAAGCATACTCTGCATATTGAAGTGCCATATTAGTATTCTGTTCAGCTAATAGAATTGTTACTCCCTCTTTTCTATTTATTTCAGCAACTATTTCAAATATTTGTTTAACTAACTGTGGAGCAAGACCCATAGAAGGTTCATCAAGTAAAATCATAGTAGGATGAGCCATCAGAGCTCTTCCAATTGCAATCATTTGTTGTTCACCACCCGAAGTATAGCCTGCTAAAGACGTTCTTCTGTCGCGCAGTCTAGGAAAATATTCGTAAACTCTCTCCAAGTCATTTTTAACTTCTTTATTATTAGTTCTAGTATAGGCACCTGTCAGTAGATTTTCTTCAACAGTTAAATGTTCAAAGCAGTGTCTACCTTCCATAACTTGAATAACACCTTTTTTCACTAATTGTGAGGGGTCAAGGTCATGTATTTGCTCATTACCAAAAGTAACTGAACCTTTTGTAACTTCGCCTCTTTCAGATGCAAGTAAATTACTGATTGATTTTAAAGTAGTACTCTTACCAGCCCCATTACCTCCAAGTAAAGCAGTAATGCCACCTTTTTTTACATTCAGACTTACCCCTTTTAAGACTAGGATAACATGGCTGTAAACAACTTCTATGTTATTTACAATTAAAACATTCTCAGACGAATTACTTTTATTATTTTTTGTTACCTTGATGTCATCCATTATATAATTCCTGTGTGTGTAAAGAGAGCCTAAACAAATAGGCTCTCAATATTTTAGTTACAACGCTCAGCAATTTTTTGCTCAGCAGCATACTTTGATGAATCTTCTGCGATTAACTTTTGAACCACATCAGAGTCTCCATACATATACTCAGTTATCATGTTCCACTTTTTAGTTTTTGCGTCCCACTGTTGAACAGCAGCTAGCCCACTACCACCGTGATTTTCACATGTTATCTTGAATGGAGGAGCAAAGTCTTTAAATCCTAGCTCTTCTAACCTTTTTGCAGTCAAGTTAATATTTTCAAAACCATCTCTATACATGGCAGGAGTGATTTTTGACGTACCGTGGATTTTCTGTGCAACTGTAGCTGCTTCCACTTGAACCATTGCTTGGAACAAACCTCTGTTATAAAGAACTGTTCCAAAATGAGACCCGTCACCAGAAGCTTCACCTTTGTCGTGTACATATTTCTTAATGTCAGCATGTACTTGATAGTTAGAACCAGGCGCATTAAAAGTTAGAGACTTATAACCATGTGCTCCTTGACCTGCTGGTAAAACATCGTTTTCAGAACCTGACCACCAAATTCCAATAAAGTTTTCCATTGGAAACTTAATAGATGCGGCAGATTTTATTGCAACCTGGTTCATAACTCCCCAACCCCACATTAGAACGTAATTAGGTCGAGCTTTACGTATTTTTAGCCAAGTAGCTTTTTGCTCTTGTCCTGGATGATCAACTGGTAATAACATCAATTTATAACCATGCTTTTTTGCAAGTGTTTCTAATGTTCTGATTGGCTCCTTACCATATGCAGAATTATGGTATACAAGTGCAATCTTTTTACCTTTAATGTTACCAAGGTTTTGTTTAAGTATATGTCTTACCGCAATAGATGCACCGTCCCAATATGTAACTGGAGCATTAAAAACCCACTTAAAAACTTTACCATTGGCTGCAGATGTTCTTCCGTAACCTGTTGAGTATATTGACACACCGTCAGCTGTTGCTTTTGGAATTAACTGATAAGTGATACCTGTAGACATTGGCTGGAAAACCATAGCGTCTTTTTTGTTTTTTTCATAACACTCAACACCAACTTGTGTTTTGTATCCTGTCTCACACTCAGGGTGAAATATTTTTTCACCACCAATTCCGCCGTCTCTGGCATTGATCATTTTGTAATAATCTACAAAACCATCAGCGTTTGGAATACCGTTAGGCGCATAAGCTCCGGTTCGATAAACCAACATAGGAAACTTCAAATCTGCAATAGCCATTTCTACATAACTAGAAACAGCAATAACAGTGGCTGTCATTCCTATTAAAAGTTGTTTAATTCTCATTAGATCCTCCTCTTGAGAAAAAATTAACATTATCTACTAAATCAAATTTAGTAGGGGAAAGGCCATCTTCTTAACTTTTCTTTTGCGATGGACCAAAGTCTTGCAAGGCCATGAGGCTCTACAATTAAAAAAACTATCATCAACAATCCCCAGATTGTTATCTCAAAATGTTTTGCTGTTACAGCTGATAGACCAACCATATCAACCATAAGAAATTTTAGGCCTATTGGTAAGGTTACAACAAATGCAGCCCCCAGAAAAGAGCCTAACATTGAACCTAGTCCTCCAATAATAATCATAAATAAAACTGGAAATGAAATTGTCATAATATCAAATGATTCTGTAACTTCAATCGCACCTAAAAAGACAGCAAAGTACAATGCCCCAGCAACACCAATGTAGAATGAGCTTATTGCAAATGCTGATAATTTTGTCTTAAGAGGTGGCACACCAATAATTTCTGCAGCAATATCCATATCCCTAATAGCCATCCATGAGCGACCCATTTTGCTTCTTATCAGATTTTTGGCTGCAAAACTCAATACCACAACTAGTACTAAACAGAATAAATAAGTTGCGTATGAAGGAGCCTCCGCTCCTGTAACGGGAATACCAAACATCGTCCTTTCTGAAACAGTGATTTGACCTGTATCAGAATAATTATAAAACCATGGAACTTTATTAAAAAGCCAAACCAGAAAAAATTGAGAAGCAAGTGTAGCAACGGCTAAATAAAATCCTTTAATTCTTAGAGATGGCAGACCAAAAATTATACCAACAGCAGCAGTAATCAGTCCTGAAATGAGTATAATAATCATTATATTCATGTCTGGAAAATACGTCATAATCTTATAAGTAGAAAAGGCTCCCACTGCCATAAATCCACCAGTTCCTAATGAAACTTGACCACAATAACCTGTCAAAATATTCAATCCTATCGCAGCCAGCGAAAATATCAAAAAGGGAACTAAAATAGCTTTTTCCCAGTAACTATTAATTACAAACGGAATTATTAAAAAAGCGACAAACATTAGTGTACTAAATGCTATTTTATCCTGTAAAAGTGGAAAAATGGCGTGGTCAGATTTGTATGAAGATTTGTACTGACCAGTTTCTTTGTAAATCATTAAATTTAAACCCTTTCAATAATTTTATCGCCAAATAAACCTTGTGGACGAAATAATAAAAAGACTAAAGCCATGACATAGGCAAACCAATTTTCAAGTGCACCTGTTTCAAAGTAACCACCTATATAAATTTCAGCCAACTTTTCACCTACACCTATAAGAAGTCCTCCAATAATAGCTCCAGGTATAGAAGTAAAACCTCCTAGTATAAGAACAGGCAGCGCTTTTAAGGCTATTAATGACAATGAAAACTGAACCCCTGACTCGGTCCCCCACATAATTCCAGCTACCATTGCAATAAAACCAGAAATAGCCCAAACAAGTATCCAAATACTTCTTAATGAAATACCAACAGACAGTGCAGCTTGATGATCGTCAGCAACAGCTCTTAATGCTCTTCCAGTTTTTGTATATTGTGAGAAAAGAGCTAAAGAAACAACTAAAATGACAGCAATTACTGTTGCCCAAATATTTAGAACATCTACATACATTCCGTAATATTCACTTCCTTCAGCAGCTAGTCCAATAGTAGCTTCTTCTAACCAGACTGATCCCCCACTCGGAATACCAACGTCTAATACCTTAACATCTGATCCCCACATTAGATCACCCACACCTTCTAGTGCAAACGCCAAACCAATAGTTGCCATAAATAAGATTATTGGATCTTGATTAACTAGATGTTTTAGAACTAGTCGTTCTATTATCCATGCAAGAGCAATCATGGTCACCATCGTCAATAAGATAGCAAGAAAATTTGGCATCGATGCATACCAATTATGGTAATTAGTGCCAAAAAGTTCGTTAATTAAATGTGCAAAAGGAACTTGACCAGTTTGATAACCAACTAGAGTTAATGCAGCAAATAGTGCAAAAACTCCTTGAGCAAAGTTAAATACTCCAGATGCCTTAAAAATTAAAACAAAGCCAAGAGCAACAAGTGAATACATCACTCCGGACATTAGTCCATTTAAAACGGTTTCAATAAAATTAAGTAATTCTACACTCATAAATTAATTTCCTTACTAATTATCAGATACACCAAGATATGCGTCTATAACTGCCTTGTTGTTTCTAATTTCTTTAGGCAATCCAGATCCAATCTTTTTGCCATAGTCTAATACAACTATCCTATCTGAAATATCCATCACAACACCCATGTCGTGCTCTATTAAAACTATTGTGGTCTTTAATTCATTATTGACTGTGAGAACAAACCTACTCATATCTTGCTTTTCTTCTACATTCATACCTGCCATAGGCTCATCTAGTAGAAGTATTTCTGGTTCCATTGCCAATGCACGACCTAATTCAACCCTTTTTTGTAAACCATATGGAAGCGATCCTACAGGTGTCCGTCTTATTGATTGAAGATCTAGAAAATCTATTACTCTTTCAACCTTTTCACGATGCTCCTCTTCTTCTTTTGCTACTGGACCAAAATAGAGTGCCTGCATTAAAAAATTTTTCTTTTGTTTTAACAATCTTCCAGTCATAAGATTGTCTAATGTACTCATTCCTTTAAATAATGCTATGTTCTGAAATGTCCTAGCTATGCCGCTTTTTGCTGCAAGTTCAGGTTCCATTTCACTTCTGTCTGTTCCAGCAAAATTAATTGTTCCGCTAGTAGGCTTATAAAACCCGTTAATGACATTTAGCATTGAAGATTTACCTGCGCCATTAGGACCTATAATTGCAAAAACCTCACCTTTTTTTACTTCAAAGGATACGTCCGTTAGAGCTTTAACACCTCCAAAAGCTAAGCTAATATTTTTAAGTTCAATTGCTGTTTTCCCATAAGGTATTTTTTTTAAGTCTGTTAAGCTCATCTATTTTTTACCTTTACTTGATTTCTGTTTTTTAGAAGCAGGTTTCTTTGTTTTAATGTTAGATGTTTTAATTAGATGTCTTATTTCCATAGTCGCACTTATTTTACTTTTTCTTCCATCTTCTAAGGTAAATTCTGTATTAATTGTTGCAGTATTTTTATCAAGATAAAGATCTTTTATAATATCTTTGTATCTACTATTAATAACGCTTCTTCTAACTTTTCTTGTTCTGGTTAATTCACCGTCATCTGCCTCTAACTCCTTAAATAATAATAAAAATTTTGCAATTTTAGTACTTTCAGGTAGCTGTAAATTAACTTTTTTTATTTCATCTTCTATAAGTTGGTAGATTTCTTTATGTGATGCTAGTCCAGTGTATGAAGTAAAAGGTAATTGTAATTTCTCAGCGAGTTTCGAGACAATAGAAAATCTTATACAAATAATCGCAGTTAAGTAAGGTTTTTCAGAACCAATAACTACGGCCTCGCCTACATATGGAGAAAATTTTAGTTTGTTTTCTATATTTTGAGGAGAAAACTTCACACCGTCTGATTTAACGGCAATATCGTTTACTCGATCCAGAACATTTAGCCTTCCTTTTTCGTCAAAAAATCCAGCATCACCAGTGTACATCCACCCTTTTTTGATAGTGTCTTTATAGGCTTTTTGATTATTATAGTAACCAGAAAACATACTCGGGTGTTTTGTTATTATTTCACCAAGGCCGTTTGGATCTGGATCTACAATTTTTACTTCACAATCTGGAAAAGGAATGCCAACAGTCTCGCAATCCATTGTACCTTCTGGTACATCTTGAAGTGTATAAGCACCCATAAGTTCAGTTTGACCATAAAGTTGTCTCAGAGGTATACCCATAGCAAGAAAAAACTTAAATGTTTCAGGTCCAATAGCCGATCCACCAGTAGCAGCAGATTTAACCTTGCTAAACCCTAGTCTATCTTTCAATGAAGAAAATAATAGTTTATCAGCAAGAAAATCTCTTTTTCCCTGATCAACAGCTTTTAATCCTCTATCTACCATAGTATTAAATAACCACTGAGTTATCTTAGGTGCGTCTAAAATTCTTGATCGCATATCAGCGGCAATTTGTTCCCATAATCTTGGAGCTCCGAGCATAAAGGTTGGGCCAACTTCTCGCATGTCTTCCATAGCAGTTTCAGGTCTTTCAGGAAAATTTACCTTCATTCCTCCAACAATATTAAAACCTACACCATAAGTTTGTTCCATTATCCATGGAAAAGGAAGTACTGAAACATATTCATCTTCAATTGATTTTGGATCAACTTTTAAATATCTTTTTACATGCTCAATAAACTTTGCCCCTGGAAGCATCGCTAATTTAGGATTTGATGTTGTTCCAGAAGTGGTGCATAAAATAGCATTTTCATTTCCCGAGACTTTCCCTATCATCTTCTTATATTTATTAGGGTCTTTGGAAGCTATTTCTTTACCCTCTTCTATTAATAAAAGCATATCAGTGATTTTTGGATCATTTAATTCTTTAAGGCCACGACTATCCTCATAGAATATATTGATCTGATTATTTTTAGGTCTTTTAATTGTAAGAATTTTATCAACTTGTTCTTGATCTTCTGCATATACAAAATTTACTTTTGCGGCATTTATTAAATAACCAACTTCTTCATCTAAAGTATCTCTATAAATACCTAAGCTCATTCCTCCTATTGCTTGAGCGGCGAGTTCAAAAAACAACCAAGAAGGTTTATTATCACCAATTAAACCAATTACATTACCTGACTTAAAACCTCTCTTAGAAAGGCTAAGTGCCAAATATGAGACGTTGTCATTGTATTCTTTCCATGTAATTTCATTCCATATACCTAAGTCTTTATCCCTCAAAGCAACTGTATCTGGTATAGTCTCTGCTCTGTGTATAAGGATTTTTGGCAGTGTGTCGAAAATATTTGTATCTGGATAATTGGACATATTTACCTTTAAGTTTAACCTCATTAATGTTTGAGTGCTTTACTAAACTAGTAAATTACTCACAGTAAAAAAAATTGATGAGATCAAACTTAGAAATAAGTAACCCCCCACATATAATTTATAGGCTATCCAAAAAAACATTAAAATCAACATAAACTTAAATAAAAAATCAAAAAAAATATAATATTTATTTTCAATGACTTATTTAACAAAAAACAACATTTTTTTAAAAAAATTAAATTAATTTACTTGTTAAATAAAAGAATCGTTTGTTGATTTAACTACGGTTGCCCCTTTAACAACAATTTTAAAATGAGATTCTACTCTCGGTAATATATGAAAATCATAAAATTCAGCTGAAATGATTTTACTTTTTAGAAAATTTTCTTTCTGATTTTCATTCGACAATTTTAAATTAGCCTTTTCTTTTGCTTTATGCATGAGCCATCCACCAACTAAATATCCGAACCCCATCATGTAATCAAAACTAATGCAAGATAGCATTTCAGGATCATCTCTGTTTTCTAAAATAAAATCTAAAGTATTTGATGCTAAGTTTATCATATTTGACATTTCTTGATTTTGCGTGCAGTCGACTTTAATTTCTTTTAAAAATTCTTTAGCTGTTTTTCCACTATCTCTTAGAGTTTTCCGGAACATAAAATCATTGGCTTGAATAGCGTTGGTTCCCTCATATATTGGTAAAATTCTAGCATCTCTCATAAACTGGGCAGCTCCAGTTTCTTCAATAAATCCCATACCTCCGTGAATTTGTAGTCCATTACTTGTAACTTCTTGTGCTAATTCAGTTGACCAACCTTTGATTATAGGAATTAAAAAACCTTCTTTCAATTTGCACTTTTCATCCCCGTTATGTGCTCTTTCCATAATTTCGGATGAAACTAAAATTAGAGCACGCATTGCCTCCGTAAGACTGCGCATTGATAAAAGTAGTCTTTTTACATCACCATGGCCTATTATTGGTGTGCCATTTTCTCTATTAATTGGAGTTCCTTGAATTCTTGTGGTTGCGTACTCTAGTGCTTTTTGTCTTGCAGCCTCTGAAATTGCCATTCCTTGAAGTCCAACATCAAATCTTGCTCTGTTCATCATAATAAACATATATTCAATGCCTCTACCTTCTTCGCCTAGCATATAACCCACAGCGCCTTCATTCTCTCCATATGACATTACTGCTGTTGGGCTTGCTTTTATTCCCATTTTATGTTCGATAGATATGCATTTAAGATCATTTCTAATTGTGTAATTGCCACTTTGATCTTTTAAAAATTTTGGAATTATAAAAGTAGAAATCCCTTTTATACCTTCAGGTGCTCCTTCAGTTCTTGCCAGAACTAAATGAATAATATTTTCTGACATATCATGTTCACCATAAGTTATGTATATTTTTTGTCCTTTTATCTTCCAATTTTCACCATCATATTCAGCTTTAGTTTTTATTGTAGCTAGATCTGTTCCAGACTGAGGTTCAGTTAGATTCATGGTGCCTGTCCAGGCCCCAGAATTAAACTTGGGCAAATAAGTTCTCTTCTCTTCTTCTGTTCCGACTAGAGTAAATGCGTCAATTAATCCCTGGGTAAGTAAGCTGCATAATGCGAAAGACATATTAGCTCCATGCCAATATTCGTTAATAGCAGCACTCATTCTTGCAGGCAGTCCCATACCATCGTAATTAGAATCACTTGCTACTCCAATCCAGCCACCTTTTGCAATTTCTGAAAAAGCGTGACTAAATCCTTCAGGTGTCTCAACTTCATGATCTTGTCTAAGAATAGGATTATTTTTATCACCAAATTGATTTAACGGTGCTAAGTAATTATCTGCTAGCTTTCCAGCTTCTGAGAGGACTGCATCAATAGTACTATCATCAAGATCCTCGTGAGCAGGCAAAAGATTTTCTAAAACAAACTTTGTATCCTCTAAAGGAGACGTATACCCCATTTAAAAACTCCAATATATTTTTCATAGTTGATAAAATTTAACCTTACTATTATGAATATTATTAGGAGGAAATCAACTATGTCTGATATAGAAAATGGTTTAAGTAAAAACAAAGCAAATTATGCTGCATTAAGCCCTTTATCATTTCTAGAAAGAACAAGAAAAACATTCCCAAATCAAACTGCTATTGAATATAAAGACTACAAATTAACTTATCAGCAAGTTGGTGAAAGATGTGACGCATTAGCAGAGCTAGTTAAAAGTAAAAATTACGCTGACGGGAGTACAATAGCAGTAATGCTACCAAATATTCCTGTCATGTGGGAGTGTCACTTTGGGGTGCCAATGGCAACTGGAGTCCTCAATGCAATTAATACAAGACTTGATAGTTTTACTGTCCGTTTCATTCTTGAACATGGAGAATCTAAATTGTTTATATATGATTCTGAATACAGTCAAATTGTTGAAAAAGCACTAGAGAATTTTAATAATCCTCCACTATTAATTGAATATGTTGATAAAATTGCTGGTAATGAAAGGTCAAGTTTTGCTGAGAAATTTAATTGCCCAGACTATGAGACAGAGTTAGAAAAATTTATTGGTTTAAAGTTTGACCATGTTTTACCAACTGATGAGTGGAATTCAATAGCTTTAAATTATACTTCTGGAACAACAGGCAACCCAAAAGGAGTTGTTTATCACCATCGTGGAGCTTATTTAAATGCAATTGGTAATACGCTTACGTGGGATTTACCAATGCATCCTAAATATTTATGGACACTTCCTATGTTTCACTGCAATGGATGGTGTTTTCCTTGGACAATAACTGAAAGAGCAGGCACACATGTTTGCTTAAGACAACCAGGTGGGGAATTAATTGTAGAAGCTTTTAAAAAACACAATATAACCCATTTATGTGGAGCTCCAATTGTAATGCAGATGGTGGCGGATTACTTATTACAAAATAAAATATCTCTAAAATCAAAAATTAAAATGATGACTGCGGGCGCTCCTCCTCCTGAAGCTGTTCTAAGTAAAATGGAGACCTGTGGCATTGAGGTTATCCATGTATATGGGCTTACAGAAATTTATGGGCCTGCCGTTGTCTGCGCATGGCATACAGAGTGGAACCAATTCGATACCTCCGAACAAGCTAAATTAAAAGCAAGGCAAGGTGTTGTTTACTCTGTCCAAGAAAATATGAAAATTATGAATCCCAAAACAAAAAAAGAAGTTCCAAAGGATGGTGTGTCACTAGGCGAAGTATTTATAAGAGGTAATATAACTATGAAAGGTTACCTTAAAAATAAAAAAGCAACTGATGAAGCTTTTGAAGATGGTTGGTTTCATACAGGCGACTTAGGAGTTTGGTATGATGATGGATATATACAACTCAAAGACAGATCAAAAGATATAATAATATCAGGAGGAGAAAACATTTCCTCGATTGAAGTTGAAGACGCTATATACAAACACCCAGATGTTGTTGCGGTTGCCGTTGTAGCTAAAGAAGATGAAAAGTGGGGTGAAACTCCTTGTGCGTTTGTCGAAGTCACTGAAGGTTCTTCAACTGGAGAGACTGAATTAAAAGATCACTGTAAATCCATACTCGCTGGTTTTAAAGTCCCAAAATATTTCAACTTTGTAGAATTACCAAAAACAAGCACAGGAAAAATACAAAAGTTTAAATTAAGAGAACAAGCAAAACAGATTTAATTTAACTAACTTTTTTCAGGCTTTTATTATTAATAATTTTCTCAAAAGCTATATCCCATTTTTTTTCAGCTATGTTCATATTTTTTTCTTTCACATGTCCATAGCCTTTTATGGATAGTGGAATATCTAGGAAATCAAAAATTTTATTATAATTATTTTCATTGAGAATATCTGATATTTTGTTTACTGTTTTAATAGTTTTTCTGGCTAAAGCTCTCTCTTTCTTTCTTTCTAATGTATATCCAAAAATATCAAATTTAGTGCCCCTAAGAAATTTGAAATAGGATAACGTCTTGAAAGCATTAAAAATCCAAGGTCCAAATCTTCTTTTAAGAAGATGTCCGGTATCTTTATCTTTTTTTGAAAATAATGGGGGTGCTAAATAGTACTCTAATTTTGCATTTTTATTTTTATTTAAGAAGTTTTGTGCAAATTCTCCACTAGTATGAAGTCTAGCAACCTCATATTCATCTTTATATCTCATGGCTCTAAATAAAGTTAAAGCAACTTTTCTCGCAAGAGGTAAATCTTTGTTCGCATTAGGTGTTTGTTTTTCCCGTTTAATTATTTTATTTACTGAAGACAAGAAAATTTGGGAATACTCTTTATTTTGATATTCTCCAAGAATTTTTGAAAATTTTTCTACATAATCTGTTATTGAAATATATTCAGTTTTTCCTTGTTTAAGTTTAGCTGCGTTAAAAGCTTTTTCAGGTTCTTCGCTTAACAATCTGCCCCAGTTAAAAGCATTAAGGTTTTGTTGAATAGCTACTCCGTTAAGTTCTATGGCTTTTATTAAAGACTCAATTTTTATAGGTAAAAGGCCTTTTTGAGCAGCCATTCCTAACATCATTATGTTAGCAGAAACTGTGTCACCAACCAAAGCTTCAGCTAGATTAGATATATCCATGAAATTTATATTTTCAATTTCAAGGTGATTTTCTAAATGTTTTTTTAATAAACTATCATCAACTACGGTACCAATATGAACTCCAGCAACACCAACAGGTTCCACTCTTCCATTTATGATAGCAATTGTCTTTTTTGGATTGAGTGTTCTAGTAATAGATGGTGAGACTGATACAACTGCATCACATCCTAAAAGAACATCAGCTGCTTCATTAGGAAGTCTAGCAGAACGCTCGTAAAGTTTTTTTTCTTTTCCTATCCGAATTTGGCTAGTTACAGCTCCATTTTTTTGAGCTAGGCCAGTAAAGTTCATTGATTGTGCGTATAATTTATCTATTCGAGCAGCCATAACTATTATTGCTGCGACAGTTGAAACTCCAGTACCACCAATTCCAGCCATAATAATATTTTGAATTTTATTTAAGTTTTTTTTTGGTTTTTTTAAACCAAATACTATTTCAGGAATTTGTGGAAAAGTCTTCTTCTGAGGTTTTGCAACGCTTCCAGATTGAACGCCAATAAAGCTTGGACAAAACCCCTTTTTACATGAATAATCCTTATTGCAAACACTCTGATCAATTTGTTTTTTTATTCCTTCAAAATGATCCAGAGGTTTTACAGCTACACAATTTGATTTTTCAGCACAATCACCACATCCTTCACAAACGTCAGGATTAATAAACATTTTAATATCTCGATCTTGAATGTATCCTCTTTTACGTCTTCTTCTTAGTTCAGTCGCACAAGTCTGAACATATATAATGGCTGTTACTCCTAAAATAGTTCTTGCTTCTTTTTGAACATTTATGAGCTCGTCTCTATCAAATATTTCTACCTTATCTGCAAATAATTTAGTTTCTTTGAACTGCTCTGGTTCATCCGATACAACATAAATTTTTTTAACACCTTCTGCTGCAAGTTGTTTAGAAATTGCCCATGGAGTTGCACCACCCATAGCTTTTTGTCCACCGGTCATAGCTACTGCATCATTATAAAGGATTTTAAATGTTATATTAACATCTGCTGAAACGGCTGCTCTTATTGCTAAAGAACCAGAGTGAGCATATGTACCGTCACCGATATTTTGAAATGTATGTTTATGATTAGAGAATGGTGCTCTTCCTATCCAATGTCCACCTTCACCACCCATTTGGCTGAAATTTGTTAATTTTTCAGGATGAAGAAAATATCCAATAGAGTGGCATCCAATACCAATACCGACAACTTCTTCTTCTGGCGTTTTTGTTCCTGAGTTGTGAGGGCATCCAGCGCAATACCAAGGTGTTCTTGAAGCAACTGGTGGTAAATTACTTCCAATTAATTCAGATTTTGCTTTAGGAATATCAAAATTAATTGATGAATGACCAATCTTTTTTAGTAAACAATCTGCGATAATATCACTGGATAATTCAGATATTTTAGGAATTAATTCTTCTTTAGAGGATGCATCTAATTTTCCTGATAATTGAGGCCTAGATTTACAATTAAAAAGAATGTGAGCTACTTGTTCTTCAACAATACCAGCTTTTTCTTCTATTACTAAAATTTCTTCAAAATTTTCACAAAAATTAATTATTTCTTGGTCTATTAATGGCCAGGGTATTTTGCATGCAAAAAGACCAATACCACTTTTTCCAGGATCTTTGATGCCAATTTTATCTAAAGCATCTATAGTTTCTGTTTTTGCTTTTCCTACAGCAATAATACCCAAGATCTTTTTTGCTGGATTAAATATGATTTTATTGATTTTGTTTTCTTTAATAAAATGTTTTGATGCAGGTATTCTTCTTTTTATTAGTGCCGCTTCTCTATCTAAAGCTGGGTCATGTCTATTGACATGAACATTTATTGGGTCCTCTAGCTTTCTTAAATTAGGTCTTAAATTTTCAAGGTCTATAACAGAATTTGAATCGGCTGTGTCACTTGTAATTTTGAGAGCAACACATATGCCTGCATGACGTGACAAGGCAAAAGCTTGAAGTCCCATAGGTATGACTTCATCTACATTTGCTGGATAAAAAACTGGGATACCTGCTGAAATTAGAGACTGCTCTGATTGGTATGCAATAGTTGAACTTTTTCCAATTGGATCATCTGCAACTGCTAATACCATTCCACCTTTCACAGAAACGCCACCCATATTTGCATGTCTGAGTGCATCCATAGATCTGTCTAAACCTGGTCCTTTACCATACCACATTGAAAAAACACCATCTATTTGAGGTCTGTCATATAGACCAAGCATTTGGGTTCCCCAAGCAGCAGTAGCAGCTAATTCCTCATTCACTGCTGGTTGAAAAATTATATTATGTTTTTCTAAATGTTTCTTCGATCTCCCTAATTCTAAATCAAGTGTTCCAAGCGGCGAACCTGGATAACCACTGACATAACCATGAGTGACCAATCCATTATCTTTATCGAGTTTAGCTTGTTCAATTAAAAGACGCACTAATGCTTGAACACCATTCATTAGTGCTAAATCATTGTCCTTAGTAAAACAATCGTCTAATCTAATATTATTAACGTAATTCAAAGCTAACTCAATGTTATTAATTTTTATAATTTAAATAATTAAAAAGATTTTAACAAGTAGTAAGAATAATTTATAGAAAGGTGATTATTTTTTATGCTTCAAAAATTGAATAATTTTGAAGAGCTATATCTAAATTTTAAATGGAATATTCCAGAATTTTATAACATAGCATCTGATACTGTTGATCAGGATGTTTATCAAAATAGAACAGCATTAATTAATTTTTTACAAGATGGAAAGGTAGAGAAGTGGTCTTTTTTAGATATCAAAAGATATTCAAATAAACTTGCTAATGTTTTTGATCATTTTAATATTGAGACTAATGCAAGAGTAGGTATTATTTTAGGTCAATGTCCTGAAACTGCAATTGCACATATGGCTTGCTTCAAGTCTGGAAAAATTTCTATACCTTTATTTAATTTATTTGGAACAGATGCATTACATTATCGTTTGCTGAATTCTAGTTCGTCCTTAGTGATATGTGATAACATTGGCTTAAATAAAATTATGGATATTAGAGATAGATTACCTGATTTAAAAAAAATAATTTGTATAGATATTAATGATGAAAAAAATAATATTTTTAATTTTAAAAAGTTATTAGAACAATCATCGGATAGTTTTGTTACCAAAAAAACAAAAGCGTCTGATCCTGCCTTGATAATTTATACCTCTGGAACAACTGGAGGTCCTAAAGGTGCATTACTGCCTCATAGATCATTATTGGGACATATACCAGGGGTAGAGATGCCTCACGAGTTTTTATCATCATCTGAACCTGTAAATGATTTATTTTGGACACCAGCTGACTGGGCATGGATTGGAGGTTTGTTCGATGTACTTCTTCCAGCATGGCACTTTGGAATTCCTGTAATTAGTTACAGGTCTCAAAAATTCGATCCTGAATTTACTTTTGATTTAATATCTAAGCTTGAAATAAAAAATACTTTTTTGCCACCAACTGCATTAAAAATGATGAAATCATTTAATTATTCTAAAACAATAAAAAATTTGAAATTAAGAACTGTTGGTTCAGGTGGTGAAGCTCTAGGAGAAGATTTGCTAGAGTGGGGTAAACAAATTTTAGGTGTTGGAATTAATGAATTTTATGGTCAAACAGAATGTAATTTAACAGTTTCTAATTGTGGAGCGATTATGCCAACTAAACAGGGCTCTATTGGCAAACCCGTACCTGGACACGATGTTAGGATAGTCAATGAAAAAGGGGAATTTATAAAAGAGCCAGGTTTAGATGGAGAAATAATAGTTAAATCTGATACTCCTGTCTCTTTTTTAAAATATTGGGAAAACGATGAAGCAACAAATGAAAAAATTAAAAATGGTTGGCTTTATACTGGTGATTTTGCTTATATAGATGAAGAAGGTTATTTTTATTTTAAAGGTAGAGAAGATGATATTATCAATACTTCGGGCTATAGGGTTGGACCAAGTGAAGTAGAAGACGTTATTCTATCTCACCCAGAGGTTAGTATGGTTGCCGTAATAGGTGTTCCAGATAAATTAAGAGGTCAAATCATTAAAGCCTTTATAGTGCCTAGTGATCAAAATAACGTTTTAACTCAAAATGATAAATTAAAACAATCTATTCAAAACCATGTTAAAGTAAAGTTGGCAGTTCATGAATACCCAAGACTTATAGTGTTCGTTAGTGAATTGCCTTTGACTACTACAGGTAAAATTATCCGTAGGGATTTAAGAGAAAATAATCAATAAATTCAAGATTTATTTTAATTGACACTGCAAATGTGTTTTCTAATGTACTTTTTAACAAGGTAAATTTATATTTTTAAGATTTAATAAATAAGTTATTATAATTAAAATTATTTTAAGGAATTTCAATGAGTGAAAATTACAAATTCGACACCCTCTCTTTACATGCTGGGCATATTCCTGACAAAGAAACTGGCTCTCGTGCCGTTCCTATTTATCAGACAACATCCTACGTATTCAATAGTACAGAAGAAGCAGCTTCTTTGTATAATATGGAAGTTGGTGGACATTTATATACTAGAATATCAAATCCTACAGTTGCCGCACTCGAGCAGAGGTTAGCAGCTCTTGAGGGTGGAGCAAGTGCTCTTGCGTGTTCAAGTGGAATGGCTGCAATGCATCTAGTGGTTTCTGCAATTTGTAGTAATGGGGACCATATTGTAGCTTCAAGTAAAATGTATGGAGCAAATATTAATTTACTTCAGCATACTATGCCTCGTTTTGGTGTTAAGACCGATTTTGTTAATCCCAATGATCCAGATGCAATTGAGAGAGCTATAAAACCAAACACTAAATTAGTATTTGGAGAAGTTATCGGGAATCCAGGCTTAGATATAATGGATGTTCCTGAAATTGCTAAAATATGTAATTCAAAAAATATCCCATTAGTACTAGATGCGACTTTTAATACTCCATATTTAATGCAGCCTTTTAAACATGGGGCTAATATTATTGTTCATTCACTTACTAAGTGGTTAGGTGGTCATGGTATTGCGATAGGGGGCGCTATTGTAAATGGTGGTAACTTTGATTGGGGAGATAAAGATAAATTTCCCACTATTTCAGGACGACATTTTGCTTTAGGTGGCATAAGTTTTTGGGAAGAATTTGGTCCATCTGCTTTAATAGCAAAAATAAGAGCAGAAGGTATGTATAATTTTGGACCTTCCTTATCCCCAACTAATGCATTTCATTTGATGCAAGGAATTGAAACATTACCTTTGAGGATGAAAAAACATATTGAAAACACTCACTCTATATTAGATTTTTTAGTAAATCATGAAATGGTAGAATGGGTAAAACATCCAGATTTAGAAACACATCCTGACCATCAAGTAGCAAAAAGAATCTTACCTAAAGGGTCAGGGTCAATCGTTGCTTTTGGTATTAAAGGTGGACGTGAAGCAGGTAAAGCATTCATTGAATCTGTTCAATTAGCTTCACATTTAGCAAATGTTGGTGACGCTAAAACACTACTTATTCATCCAGGGAGTACAACTCACTCTCATTTAAGTTCAGAGGCTATGAAAGAGGGTGGATTAACTGATGATATGATAAGACTGTCGGTTGGATTAGAAGATATTAATGACATCACAAAAGACTTTGAAAGAGGTTTCAAAGCTGTAAAAAAACTTAATAAGTAGGTATATAATGATCATTAGTTTTAAAGATGCTGATACCTATATAGGTACAGGTGGTAAAAGTTTAGATAATACTAAAAGGACTTTATGTTTTTTACACGGGTCTGGTCAAAATCATTTGAGCTTCATTCAACAGGCTCGTTTTTTTGCTTATAAAGGCTATTCTGTAATTGTCCCTGATATGCCAGCCCATGGATTTTCTGATGGTAATCCCTGCAAGTCAATAAAAGAAAATGCTGAATGGATAAATGACTTATTAGTTAAACTAAATTTGAAAGATGTGGTTATTATCGGACATTCTCAAGGATGTTTAGTAGCCTTAGAATTGAATAGGATTTTCAAAAGTTTTCTGAAATCAATAATATTTGTTGCGGGATCAAATATAATTCCAGTTAACCAATTCCTATTAGATCTTTCAGAGGAAAATCCACAAAAAGCCTCAGAAATGATGGTAACTTGGGGACATGGCATTGATGGTGATATGTCAATTAATAAATGGCCAGGACATTCACATTATGGAGAAGGTAATAACATAATGTGCATGAACAAGCCAACAGCTTTAAAATATGATTTAAACTCTTGTAATGATTATTTAGATGGGATAAATGCAGCAAAAAAAATAAAAGTTCCAACATTAGCTGTTTTGGCAAAAAATGATCAAATGACACCATTAAAATCAGGTCTAAAATTCGTGGAACTTATTAAAAATTGTGAAACTCACGTTCTTGATTGTGGTCACTTTCTTCCGTCTGAAAGGCCGATGGAATTAAACTCAATAATAAATTCTTTTCTTTTAAAGCTAGAATAATTTTCAAAGCAGGATTTTATAAATTTAATGAACACAAAAAATCACTTCTTATTTAATAATGTTCAAAATCCTGATCATTGGAGAATTTCTGAAATTATCTTAGATCAGTGTAAAAAACATCCAAAAAGAGAAATCATTAATTTTATAGATGGACCAAAATGGACTTTCCATGACCTAAAAATTAAATCTTTAGAAAAAGCTAAAATTTTAGAAGAATTGGGTTTAAATGAAGGTGACAATTTAACAGTTTTAATAGAAGACCCAAAAGAATTCATTATATATTGGATAGCATGCAGTTTTATAGGAGTTATGTTTGTAGCTATAAACACTGCTATAAAAGGAAATGTTTTATTACATCAAATTAAGACATCTAATTCAAAAGTTGTTCTTGTTGAGGATCAATTTTTTCATCAAGTCAAAAGCTTAATTAATCTTCATAAAATACAAGTTGAAATTTTAAATTGTAAAAATTTAAAAAACAAAGATCTTTTGAATGAAGATAATGTTGTTTTAGGAAAGTTGAGTGATAACGTTTGTACTATGTTTACAAGTGGAACATCAGGGCCTTCTAAAGGGGTTATGATGCCAAATGCACATTGTGTTTTATTCGCTATAGGGACAATTGAAAATTATAACTTACGAGATGATCACACATTTTATATTTCATTACCTTTATTCCATGCCAATGGATTATTTATGCAACTTTTAGCTTGTATCATGACCAGTGCAAAAGCAGTTATAAGAACTAGATTCTCAGCTTCAAATTGGCTCAAAGATATTAGAAAGTATAATGTAACACATACTAATATGTTAGGTGCAATAGCTGCGTTTATTGTTGCTCAACCACCTACTAAATACGATAAAGATCATAATTTGATAGTAATTGGTTCAGCTCCGTTGCCGAGTGAACCTGAAAAAATATTTAGAAATAGATTTGGTGTAAAATATGTATTACCCCTTTATGGTATGACAGAAGTGAATATTCCAATATATGGTTCAAAAAGTGAAATAGGTAATGGCAGGTGTGGAAAATTATATGATAAATATTTTGAGGTTGAAATAAGAGATCCTGAAAAAGACATACCTGTTAATGACGGCTTGGTTGGTGAAATAGTTGTAAGACCAAAACAACCTTTTGGTTTTATGTCTGGTTATTTAGGAATGCCAGAGAAAACTGTCGAAAGTTGGAGAAATTTCTGGTTTCATACTGGCGATGCAGGGATTAGAGAAAAGTCAGGACACTTTGTTTTTGTAGATAGAATTAAGGATTGCATAAGGAGAAGAGGTGAGAACATTTCATCATACGAGGTTGAGCAAGCATTTTTAGAAATTCCATTTATTACAGAAGCAGCTGCATATGCAATTTCAGCTGATGGAGGTCAAGGAATGGAAGATGAAGTAATGGTAGCCTTGATGATTGACAACAAAATCAATATTGATTTTGATGAATTACTTGAAAAAATAAAAATAAATTTAGCTAAGTTTGCCATACCGAAATACATAAGAGTAATGAAAGAATTTCCAAAAACACAAACAGGTAAAATACAAAAAAATATACTGAGAGAAGAAGGGGTTACTATAGATACTTGGCAAAATAAAAATATTTAATTATCATGATATAAAACAAAAATAGAAGGGGTCAAAATGGCAAATAATAAATTTCAAGGTTGCTGGCCAGTGGCTCCAACACCATTTAAAGATAATGGCGAGCTCGACTTAGATGGCATGAAAAGAGTTTTAGATTGTATGGTGGACCAAAATGTTGATGGTATTTGTATTTTAGCAAATTATTCTGAGCAGTTTTTGTTATCTGACGAAGAAAGGGAGATTTTAACTAGATTATGTATTGAACACGTTTCTGGTAGGGTTCCTGTAATCACAACTGTAAGCCATTTCTCAACAGATATTGCACTTTCGCGAGCTAAATTAGTAAAAGAACTTGGTGGTGAAATGCTTATGATGATGCCACCATATCATGGCGCACTAATGAGAGGAACGTCCCAACAAACATTTGAGCAATTTGCAAAAGTAGGGGAGGTAGGAGTAACCATTATGGTGCAGGACGCACCATTATCAGGGGTTGATTTGCCTGTGCCTCTTTTAATTAAGATGGCTAAGGAAATAGAAACAGTTAAATGTTTTAAAATTGAGTGTGCGCAAGCAGCCTCTAAATTACGAAAACTTGTAGTTGAAGGTGGTGATTTTATTGAAGGACCATTTGACGGTGAAGAAGGAATAACATTGTTTGCTGATTTAGAAGCTGGTGCAACTGGCAATATGAGTTCAGCAATGATACCAGACTTAATCAGACCAGTTGTTTTAGATTATTTAGCCGGTGAAATTGATAAATCTGAAGATAAATATAATAATATATTACCTATAATTAATTATGAAAATAGGCAATGTGGATTTAGAGCAACGAAGGTAATTATGAAAGAAGGGTGTGTCATTAATTCAGATTTTTGTAGACATCCAATTTCCACTTTAGAAGAACAAACTAAAGCAGGATTAATCAAATTAGTTAAGAAATATGATCCAATCGCTTTAAGATGGGGAAAATGAAAATATAAAATACTTGTAAACTAATATTGGAGGAACTATTGCCTTACACTTTAGAAGATTTAGTTCAAGATATTAAAGAAATTATTAATAATGAAAAAATGCCATATGGTTCAGATAAAATTTGTTATTTTGTCGAAAAAGCTCTTATGGATCAAAATTTTATAACTGATAATCTTCCTGATAGAGCTAATGGTGAATTACCTAGGCAAGTACTTTATGAAGATAAAGATACAGGTTTTTGTGTTTGTGGTCATGTTCATGACAATGAAGCAATAGGTGACCCTCATGACCATGGATCAAGCTGGGCAATTTATGGACAAGCTTCTGGTGAAACAGAAATGACTGATTGGGAAATTGTTGAAAAAAATTTTTTAGATGATTTTGTAAATGTTAGGCCAAAAAAAACATATACTATGAAAGCTGGTGATGTAAAATTTTACGATGTTGGACATGTTCATTCACCAGTTAGAAAGCATCCCGTAAGATTATTAAGGATTGAGGGCGCTAACTTGGATAATATAAAAAGATCTAAAATTAAAGTCATTACCTAAAAAAATCTCTTTCTTCTTCATCCATCTCTTTTATTAAATTCGTCTCCCATTTTAAGTAATTTTTGGCGTGTTCTTTGTTTCCATGATGGCGAAGGTGTGTATGAAAATTAAAATCAATGAATTTTTCATCCAACTCAACTTTCCTTGAATCGATATAATCAAAATAATGTTCAACGTCTGTTTCATTCCAATGACAAACTTGAACAACAGACTTATGATTTTTTTCTTTTATATCACTCACAATTAGACTTGCTTTAGGTAAATCATCAGCAATTAGAATGATAGATTTTATATATTGCTTCAAATTTTTTTTAATTATTAATCTATTAGTCCAAATTGAACCTTTTATTCTTTTATTGCAATAATCAACGCTGTTTCTAACGTCAAAGATATGTAGATTTTCTAAATTTTTTAAATCATCTAATTTAATTAAGTTTATAGGTTTAGTTTTAAAATTTACTTCATGTCTGAGATTTAAATTTTTGCTTCTTTCAGGGCTTTCATTAACAACATAACAATGATAGTTCATTTTTTTTAACCATAATGCTGTCATACCTGCTCTTACTAGATCACCATCATCAAATAAAATTATATGTGATTTTAATACACCTATATATTTGTCAGTAGCTTGAATTAATTGACCACCAGGTACGTTTCTTAATTTAGCTAATTCATTTTGTTTAACTGAGTTTGTTCTGACATCAAAAATATATGTAGAAAAATTCTTATTATCAATGAGTTTCTGAGCTTGGTTAAAGTCAATGATCTTAACATTATTTTCTAATAAATTTATAACCTTATTTCGAAGTTCATTAATTTTTTCATTATTAGGTGTTTTATCCAAAAATTTTGTTTTTCCATAATCTAACTTAAAATTATTTAAAAACCATCCTTGTGTTCCATTTTCTAGCGCATAAACTTTATTTTTTATACCAAAATTTATCAGTGCTTGAGTGCCTATAATTGATCTTGTTCTACCAGCGCAATTAATTATAATTTCAGTATCTGAACTTTTTATTAATTCAGAAATTCTGTAAGGTATTTCAGCGTTTGGGCAACAAACACTTCCTGGTATACTCATCTTATTATATTCGTCGAATGGTCTGCCATCTAATATAATAATATCTTTCTTTTCTTTTTGTTTTTTTGATAACTGATATGCTGTTATAGATGGCGTATTAAATTTTTCTTCAATTAATTCACCAAAACTTTTACTAGGTACATTAATTCCTTCAAATAAACGAAAATTAGACTTTATCCATCCTTCAACTCCGTCCTTTAAAATATAAATATTTATATATTTTAAATTTTTTGCCTGTTTGTAAATTATTTCTGATACACCGTTGTTATTATCAAATAAAACTATGCGTACTTTTTTGTTAGGTATTAGCTTTTCAACATTTATTTCAAACTCACTATATGGAATTGAAATAGAAAAAAAAGGGTGACCAGCGCTATGTTGAGACGTCTCTCTTACATCAATGAATGCAAGCTCTTTATCATCAGAAATCCAACTTTTTACTGTTTTTGCTTCTACTAAACTTTTCATCTTAAAATAGAATCATTTATTTAAATTTAATAATTAAAAAAATTAATATATGTTTTTTGATAAGGTTAGTCAAAATGGGGGATTTAATGAAAGACTACAATGTAGGAGATCTGGTTTCTGAGTTTCTACACCAAATAGATATTAAGGATGTTTTCGGTGTTGTCTCAGTTCATAATATTCCAATGCTAGATGCAATTGGTAGAAGAAATCATATTAGAATGATCCCTGCACGAGGTGAAATGGGAGCTGGTCATATGGCTGACGGTTATGCTAGGGCTAGTAATGGACTTGGCGTCGTGTTTACAAGCACGGGACCTGGTGCAGCAAATGTTGCAGGTGCAATCGTAGAATCTCGCTTTGCAGGTTCATCTGTGTTGCACTTTACAGGTCAAACTGCAACAGAAAATTTAGATAAAAATCAGGGCACAGTCCATGATGTTCCTAATCAACTAGGTATGCTTAATACAATTTCCAAAGAGGCTATTAGAATAGATGACGAAAATGAGGCATTAGAAAAATTAATCTATGCATGCAAGGTAGCTCTTACACCTCCTAAAGGACCAGTTTCAATTGAAATACCCATAGACATTCAAAGAAAAAAAATTAAAAGGCCTTCTTTGCTGGATACGTTTAATTTACCTGATATGAGTGGTGAATTAGGTGATACAAAATCACTAGATAAAATAGAAAATTATATAAAATCTTCTAAAAGAAAAATTATTTGGGTAGGAAATGGAGCTAAGTTCGCAACTAAAGAAATTAATCTTTTCATTAAAATGGGGTTTGCAGTTGTAACAAGCACTCAAGGTAGAGGTGTAGTTTCAGAAACAAATCAAATGTGTTTGGGAGCTTTTAATGCTGTTCCTTTAATAGAGGACTTTTACAAAACATTAGATTTAATGCTTGTAGTAGGGAGTAGATTAAGAGGTCATGAGACTAGAGACATGTCACTCCAGTTACCAAAAAAAATAGTGCAAATTGATGTAGACCCCAGTGCCAAAAATAGAACATACAAAACAAATGAATTTCATTGTGGAGATGCTAAAAAGGTTCTAGCTGAATTAGCTAAAAGATTAGCCGGTAAAATCTCTATAGAGAATGAGTGGAAAGATGAGGTTAGTAATTTAAAAAGACAAATTTATTTAGATTATAAAAATATGTTAGGAGCGTATAAAGATTTTCCAGAAATAATTAGAAACATTCTTCCAAAAGATGGTAAGTGGGTTAGAGATGTTACTATATCAAATAGTATGTGGGGAAATCGTATGATGTATATAAATGACCCTACAGAAAATATTTATCCTGTTGGTGCAGCAATTGGTCCTGGAATGGCTCTGGCTATTGGAGCTGCAATTGCAAGCGAGGGGAAAAAAACGATAGCAATGTGTGGGGATGGTGGGTTTATGCTTAATCTTCCAGATTTGTGGACTGCTTCTGAAACAAATTGTGATGTTGTTTTTTTAGTGATGAATGACAACGGTTATGGTGTTATAAAACACATTCAAGACAGCATGTATGGTGGAAGAAAATATTTTGCTGATTTAATGGGACCAAATTTTGAAGACTTAGCAAAAGTAGCCAAAATGAAATATAAGAAAATAGATTATGCAAAAGAATTAGAAAAGGTTCTAAAGGATGCTGTAAATTATGACGGTCCAGTATTGGTAGAGGTTAATGTAGCATCAGTTGGAGAAATGCCGCGTTACTTTGCTCCGCCTCCTCACGCTTTAAAAAAATAGTATGTTAGAGTTTCCTGAGTCGATTTCGAACCTAACAGCATATTTTTTAATTTTTTCTAGTATGGCTACTTCATTTATAACTTCAGCTTTTGGTATAGGAGGAGGAGCAATCTTATTGGGATTATTAGCTGTCAAACTACCACCTGTAGCATTATTACCAATACATGGGATTGTTCAAATAGGTTCCAACCTTGGAAGAACAATAATTTTTTTAAAAGACATTAAAAAGGATACATTAATTCCATTTACTGTTGGGACAATTATTGGTTCTATAATTGGAGGTTCCATTTTTATTCAAATAGATGCTTGGTTACTGCAGTCGTCAATAGCTCTATTTATATTATGGTCAGTATATGGAAAAATTCCAATTATTGGATCAAAGCAAATTACAATTGGTGGTGCATTTTCAGGTTTCATGACAATTTTTTTTGGAGCATCAGGAACTTTAGTAGCAGGAATGGTGAAAACACTTAATTTGGAACCAGTAAGACATTTAGCAACACATTCAGCGCTAATGTCTATACAACATTTAATTAAAGTAGTGGTATTTGGTTTTGTTGGCTTTGCTTACCATGAATATTTTTTACTTATTTCTTTAATGATAATAAGTGGATTTGTAGGGACCATTTTAGGAAAAAAAATTTTAGTTAAATATGGAAGTAAATATTTTAAATTAATCTTGAACGCAACTCTTACAGTAATTGCGTTATATCTACTTTGGAATGGAATTATTATGAGTAACGCTTTTGATAAAATTAATCTTTTTGCTTAGTTATCCAAGAAAAAATCATAGGACCACACAAACCTAAAAAAGCAAATACTAAAAACATAAGCGCAAGAGGTTGCGTAAGTATCATCCACCAAGCGCCATCAAACATTTTAAGTGAGTGTTGTAAATTTGTTTCTACCATTTCTCCTAAAATAAGACCGACTGCAATTGGAGCAACAGAAAACCCATGTCTTCTTGCAAAAAAACCAATAACACCGAAAATTAATGCTAACCAAACATCTAAAAGTTGACCTTGAAAAGCATAAGCACCAATCACTGATAAAGCAAATACAATAGGCCATAAAATCTGTGTTGGAACTAATGATACTCTAGCAAACAACTTAGCAGCATAAAGGCCCATCAACATAAACATCACATTTGCAACAAACATTGAGCCAAAAATTTGATAAACTTTTTCTACCTGTTCTGTAAACAAATAAACACCAGGCCTCAGTCCATGTACCATAAGTCCAACAAGTATTATTGCAGTTGTTCCACTACCAGGAATTCCTAGAACCATTGTAGGAACCATAGCTCCGCCAGTTGCCGCATTGTTTGCGGCTTCTGCGCCAGCGATACCTTCAATAGAACCTTTCCCAAACTCTTTCTTATTTTTTGACCATCTTCTAGCTTCTGAATAACCGATCATTGATGCAACGGTTGCACCTTCAGCGGGTAAGACTCCTATAAATGTACCAATACCACAAGATCTAAGTATTGTTTTCCAAATTTTTTTGTAATCCTCTAATGTTGGAAGTTTTACAGCTTTCATGCTGACCGTTTTTATAATCTTATCAACAGTTTTAGATTGAACTAAAAGTTCTGATATAGCAAATAGGCCAATAAATATTGGAACAAAGTGCAAACCTTCATATAATTCATAATTACCAAACATAAATCTTTCAATTCCGGTAACACGTTCAGCACCTATAGTTGAAAGCCAAACTCCAAATATTCCACCAATAAGATTTTTTACAGCCCCACCAGCGCTGATACTTGCTAACATTGATAATCCGAAAACTGTTAAAGCAAAATATTCTGGTGATCTAAACTCGTAAGCAACCCTTGCCAATAGTGGAGCAGCAAAACACAAAATTAGAACTGAAAAAATACCACCAACAGTACTCGAAATCACTGCAATACCAAGAGCTCTACCTGCTTCACCTTTTTGTGCTAAGGGATATCCATCAAAAGTAGTAGCCGCTGCTGCAGATGTGCCAGGGGTATTTATTAAAATTGCTGTAATTGATCCTGCAAAAGTTGCGGATACATAAATAGTAGCAAGAACAGCGATAGCATGAACAGGATCCATGGTTAATGTAAATGGTAGTAATAGAGCAGCCCCCGTTGTCGCACCTAAGCCAGGAAGAACTCCAATTATAACACCTAGAATTGTAGTCGCAAAAATTAAGCCTAATAAATAAGGATCAACGATAACTGATGCCATTGCAGATATTGCTTGTTCAAACATAAAGATATTTCCTAACCATAGTACAAATTCATAAGAATACCCCGAGGGAATCTTATTTTTAAGACAAAGTCAAACAACATAAAAACTAATCCAGGAGTTATTGTGGCGGTTAAAAAAGCAACCCAAATTCTTTTTTCACCCCACAAAATACTCATCAGAAAAATTACAACAAAAATTCCAATGAACATATCTGTATAAACCGTTAATAGATAAAATAAAAGAAATAAGAACATACTCCCCCAAGTATGGTATTTTTCTAATGCCACAGGCTTTGGATTATTTTTGTAAAACTGAAAAGTCAAAATTCCGATTAAAATCAATTTTAAAATCATTAAAAAAATTGGGAAGGATCTAGCTTGCATACTGTCACCTACTATCATTTCTGGTGATGTATCAAGCTGAAAAGCAATAGCAATTACCGCCAAAGAAAAAATAGTTAATATTAATGGAACAATATAGATATTTTTCATTATTTTAAGTAAGACCTCCCAAAAATTGAGAGGTCTTTTACATTTTAATGTTATTTTACTTCATTAAGCCCATTTCTTTTAAAGCAGGACCAAACTCACCTACCATAAATGCAATTTGCTTGCCCCATGGACCTGAAGGTTGTGGGGATGTACTATCTAGTCCTGAGTTAGCTAAGTAGGCTTGATACATTGAATGTTTCATAGCCTTTTGGATACCTTTTTCCATTTCAGCAACTCTAGCTTTGTCTACACCCGCATGTGTTACAAAGCCTCTTGTAGTTGATAAAACAAGGTCAATACCCAATTCCTTTGCAGTTTTAGCTTTTGGAATTGGAGCCATACCATTTTCAGCTAAAATAACAAGAGGACAAATATCGCCAGCTTCAACAGGTGCAGCAGCTTCTGACAAGTTTAGTGTTCCAACATCTACTTCACCAGCTACTAGTCTTGTAGCTAACTCTCCACCACCCTTATAAGGGATATATTTTGGCATTTTTTGGCCAAGTCTTTTTGCCCATAAGAAAACAGTTATATGGTCAATAGTTCCAGTATGAGTGCCTCCAAAAGTTATTTTATCGCCTTTCTTCATGCCAGCAACAAAGTCTTCAGGAGTTTTATACGGACTTTTTTTACAATTAACCATTAAAATTTGTGGATCATTAGTCCCTCTTGAAATTGGAGCCATATCACTAACTTTTAACTTAGTTTTACCCATAGCCATTGTAATTGCGTGACCAACTGTAAAAGTTAATATTGTATTACCGTCGGCAGGTCTTGTCATAAAATAATTCATTGCAGCTGCGCCACCGCCACCTCTTTTATTAACAACAACCATATCTTGCTTAAGAGTTCTTCTTGAACGAAGCATCATCATTCTTGAATTAACGTCGGTTCCTCCGCCAGCTCCGGCATGAGTTACAACCTCAATTGCAGGTTTTTTTGCTAAAGTTGGGCTTGTTGTGAAAGCTATAGCAGAAACGATAGCAGCCAAACCAGTTCCAACTTTAAAAAGTGTTTTAGATTTAATCATTTATTTTCCTCCGTAATGATTTTCCAGCAGAAGCTGGTTAAAAATACCATTTAAAATGGTATATCTCGAGTAGTTCAATACTCAACCCATTTAACAATATAGCAACTTAGAAAATTTCAAATTACTTACCAAATGAATAACCTGATTATTACGAATAAAAAGTATGAGTCAAGAAATACGAGAAGTTAAATGATTAATGTGTTAATAGTTTAAAATATTAACTTAATTTTAATTTTTTTCACTTACATCTGATTTCATATTAGATCTATAAAATTCAATAACTTGTGTTCTTGTAAAATCAGAATTTTCCTCTATTTTAAAAAATTTATTCACTTCTGGTGAAAATGTAGCTAGTTGAAAAATTACTGAAATTATTGATAGTGGTTCCAAATTTAACTCCTTAGAAGCAATTATAACTTGCAATTGATGTGCCACATAATTAATTATATCTAACAATTTCAACACAACATTGGGTCAAATATTTATGAAATTAACTAAGGTTTTCTATGATGGTAAGTGTGGGCTATGTAGTAAAGAAATAAATTATTATAAAAGAATAGCTCCTAAAAATATTTTTGAATGGCACGATATAGCTTCAAATCCGAACATTTTGAAAGATATTCGTGTTTCACAATACGATGCTTTGATGTATTTACATGCAACAGACCAAAAATCTAACTTAAAAATTGGAGTAGACGCTTTTATATTGATATGGGATAAACTTAAATATTGGAGAATTTTATCTATTTTAGTAAGATTTCCCATCATATACTCAATTGCTAAAATCACGTATAAATTATTTGCTAACTACAGATTTAAAAAGCTTGCTCATTGCCAAATGGCAAGTCAGAAGGTTATCTAAAAAAGATGATTAAATGGATAAAAAATTTAAAATCTAAACAAAATAGTGTTTCTGTAAAAAAAGAAACGCGACTAGAACAGATGAAAAAAAACCCTTACAAAAGAGTAGACAGTGAAAATATGACAGACATTGAAAAAATGGATAAAGGGTTTAACGGAAAAACGTTTACTATTAACGGTATAGAAATAGACTTTTAAACTGCACATAAAAATTTTTATTACTTTGCCTTTGCGTAAATTGTTATATACTCCTGATTCTTATTTATAGGATTATTAGGGGATTAATTATGAAAAAGTTAACAACTACATTAGCAGCTTTAATTTTAATGAGCTCTACACCTTTGTTTGCGCATGGTGATAAGGTAAAAGTTGGCATGATAACAACTTTATCAGGAGGTGGTTCTGGTTTGGGTATAGATGTTCGAGATGGATTTATGCTTGCAGTAAAAGGAAACAAAAATATTTCCGTTATAACAAAAGATGATCAACGTAAACCTGATATTGCTGTTCAATTAGCAGACAAGATGATTCAATCTGACAAAGTAGATGTTTTAACAGGTATTATTTGGTCCAATTTAGCAATGGCTGTTGTACCAGCTACGGTTAATCAAGGGAAATTTTATTTATCACCAAATGCTGGACCATCAAAATTAGCAGGAAAAGGTTGTCATAAAAATTATTTCAACGTTGCTTGGCAAAACGATAATTTGCATGAAGCAGCTGGTGGTTATGCTAATTCAGCTGGTTTTAAAAATTCTTTTATTCTTGCGCCTAACTATCCAGCAGGTAAAGATGCCCTCACAGGCTACAAAAGATATTTCAAAGGAAGCTTAGCTGGTGAAATCTATACAAAGTTAGGCCAAAAAGATTATGCAGCAGAAATTGCTCAAATAAGAGCATCAGGTGCTGACAGTGTGTTCTTTTTTCTACCAGGTGGTATGGGTATCGGGTTTATGAAACAATTTTCACAGTCAGGTATAAAACTACCGGTGGTTGGTCCTGCTTTTTCTTTTGATCAAGGTATCCTTAAAGCAGTTGGTGAAGCTGCACTAGGAGTAAAAAACACGTCACAATGGTCTAAAGATATTGACAACGCCGCTAACAAAAAATTTGTTAAAGACTTCAAATCTGAATATGGAAGGTTACCTTCATTATACGCTTCACAAGGTTACGACACTGGAAAACTTTTAATTTCTGCGATGTCAAAAGCTGAAATTAAAAATAAGGACAAATTTAGAGATGCTTTAAGAAAGGCTGATTTTGAATCTACTAGAGGTAAGTTCAGTTTTGATACGAACCATCATCCTATTCAAGATATTTATGTCCGAGAAGTAATCAAGGAAGGTAAAATTCTTACCAATAAGATTGTTTCAGTAGGATTAAAAAATCATTCAAACGCATATGTATCTGAATGTAAAATGTAAAATATTCTTAGGTGATTTCTAAATGAAGTCACCTAATTCTTTTTTTTAAATGACATCCATACTTTTTTTTGAACAATTATTAAACGGTGTACAATTTGGAACAATGTTGTTCCTTATGTCTGCAGGTTTAACTCTAATTTTTGGAGTAATGGGCCTAATAAACTTAGCCCACGGATCTTTTTACATGATTGGGGCTTTTAGTGCAGCGTTAATTGCAGGCCTTACGGGTTCTTTTTGGCTCGCTTTACTGGCCAGTTTATCCGGTGCGGCGATTGCAGGTGTGTTAATAGAAATTATAATAATAAGACGTTTGTATAGAAGAGACCACTTAGATCAAGTTTTGGCAACATTTGCATTAATACTGCTACTATCTGAAGGTGTACGATGGTGTTTTGGTGCTTTCCCGTTATTTCTAGATATCCCAAGCAACTTAAATGGCACTTTACCAATTTTAGATAATTTAATTTATTCTAAGTATAGGCTGTTTATAATATTGATGGGTTTTTTGATAGCCTTTGGATTATACATACTTATAACTAAAACACGATTAGGTGTTCGTATCAGAGCTGGTCAAAATGATCGTCAGATGATATCAGCGCTAGGCGTAGATATTTCAAAATTATATACCATTGTATTCGCGTTAGGTGCTTCTTTAGCAGGGTTAGCAGGAGCAATGATTGGTGCCATTCAATCAGTCGAGGTTGGTATGGGAGAGCCAATTCTGATTTTGGCATTTGTAGTAATAGTTATTGGAGGAATTGGCTCTATTAAAGGTGCATTAATTGGTTCTATTTTGGTAGGAGTAACTGACACGATTGGAAGAATATTTTTGCCCGAAGTTCTAAAAATTTTTATGGAACCATCAAGTGCTACGTCAGTTGGGTCCTCAATTGGTTCAATGCTAATTTATATTCTTATGGCTCTAATACTTATTATAAAACCTTCTGGTTTATTTGGAAAAAATTAAGATGATTATTGAAAAATTTCTTAATAAATGGATCTTATTTTTTCTTTTATTAATTCCAATTTTAGGATTTGTTCTTGAAGAACCTTATTATATAACCCTGACAACTAAAGTTATTATTCTTGGTATTGCAGGTATTGGTCTTAATTTAGCCCTAGGATATTGTGGTTTAATTTCTTTTGGTCATGCAGCTTTTTTTGGACTAGGTGGTTATGTTACAGGAATATTGTCTTTTCATGCATTAAACTCAGAACTAATGTTTAGTTGGCCTTTTACAGCATCTGGTAGTTCTAATATGTTAGTTATTTGGCCCATTGTAATAATAACAAGTGCACTTTTATCATTTATTATAGGAGTTTTATCTCTAAGAACTACTGGTGTTTATTTTATTATGATTACTCTCGCATTTGCACAGATGTTGTATTTTTTTGCAATTAGTTGGCCTAATTATGGAGGTGAAGACGGATTATCTATCTATATGAGAAATTCATTTCCGATGGTTAATACAATGGATCCAATAACATTTTACATGATATGTCTTTTTTGGTTGCTATTGGCTGTTTTTATTTCTGCTAAATTGATAAATTCTTCTTTTGGAATGGCATTCCAAGCCATCAAACAAAATGAAGAAAGAGTTAAATCAGTTGGTATTGAAACTTTCAAAGTCAAGCTACTGGTTTTTATTATTTCAGGTACAATTACTGGTTTAGCAGGATCCTTATATACTGACTTAAACAGGTTTATCAGTCCGTCTGTTCTTAATTGGCAAATGTCTGGAGAAATAATGGTATTTGTAATTCTTGGAGGAATTGCAAGACTTTATGGACCTCTTGTTGGCGCTGCTTTTTTTATCGTTTTAGAACAAACCCTTGGAGGCTATACAGAAAATTGGCAATTTTGGTTGGGATTAATCCTTATTTTAGAGATATTATATGTTCGCTCAGGAATTTTAAGTTTATTTGAAAAGAAATTAAAATATGAAAAATAAAATTTTAAATATTAAAAGCTTATCTAAATCATATGGTGCATTTAAAGTTACTGACGAGATTACAATAGACCTTCACTTTGATGAAATACATGCATTAATTGGACCTAATGGAGCAGGAAAATCAACGTTAATTAAGCAAATAGTTGGAAGTGTAAAACATGACATAGGCTCAATCATATTAGATCAAGAGGATATAACTGATTTAACTGATATTGAAAGAGCTAAAATTGGAATATCAAGAACATTTCAGGTTTCTTCTATCATCCCTCAATTTAGTGCAATAGATAACATAATTTTATCTCTACTAGATAAATCAAATAAAACTTTTCAACTCTTTAAAAGTGTAAAGAACAATAAAGAATTATACTTAAATGCAAAAAAAATTTTAAAGGAAATTGAATTACTAGAAAAAAGTGATGTTTCAGCCTCTGACTTAAGTCATGGTGACAGAAGAAAACTTGAAGTTGGTTTAGCTTTAGCTATGGATCCTAAAGTTTTTTTGTTTGATGAGCCAATGGCTGGTTTGGATGAAAGTGGTACAAACATGATGATAAATTTATTCAAAAAAATAAAGTCTAACTCGCCAATTTTATTAATCGAACATGATATGGACGCGGTTTTCGCATTAGCTGACAGAGTTTCAGTAATTAATTATGGGAAAATAGTAGCTACAGGTACTGTTGATGAGATAAGACAGAACGAATTAGTCAGAGATGTTTATTTAGGTTATGAAATTTGATGGAAAAACTTCTTGAAATAAATGACCTGCAGTCATGGTACGGTCTAAGTCAAGCTCTTTTTGACGTTAATCTAGAAATAAATAAGGGGGAAGTGGTTGCGCTTCTTGGTAGAAATGGTATGGGAAAATCTACAACTATTAGGTCTATTTGCGGTTTAATAAGTAGTTATAAGGGTGAGATTAAGTTTAAAAATATTTCTATTGCAAACCAACCAAGTTATAAAATTGCTCAACTAGGAATTGGTCTTGTACCAGAAGGTAGAAGAGCATTTACAAATTTAACAGTTTTAGAGAACCTTACAGCAACTTCGGTAGAAGGAGAATGGACGTTAGAAATGGTTTTTCATTTATTTCCAAAATTGGCTGAAAGAAAATATCAAAGCGCGTCTACGTTATCTGGTGGTGAACAACAAATGCTAGTAATTGGAAGGGCTTTGATGACAAACCCAGATTTACTTATTTTAGATGAAGCTACTGAAGGCTTGTCTCCAACTATAAGATCAGAAATATGGAAAGTTATAACAATTTTAAAAAGTAAAGGCGTTTCAATTTTAATAATTGATAAATCACTTAAACAACTCCAAGATTTAGCTGATAAATTTTATATTTTAGAAAAAGGAAAAACAGTATGGGATGGTTTTTCAAACGAATTAACAAGTGAAATTGCTCAGAGACATTTAGGTGTTTAGTTAGACATGATTCTTGAAATCATCTAACATATTAATATCAGCTTCACCCCCAACACCAGAGACAATTGCCCCCATTTCATTAAATTCTTGACTTACTTTTATCCAATTTTTTCTGCCTTTTTCAAAGTGAGACTTTGAGATCCAATATTTCACAGCAAGAAAATTTGTATCAGAAATATCAACAGTTGTTTGTTTTACAAGACCAACTTTCATTTGTTCATTTGCCACTTGTTTGTTAAGTAGTTTTAGAGCTTTTTTTGCTGTTTGATTGGGACATTTAATTGTAATTATTCTTAAATACATAAAATTATCAAATCAAAATTTGCAAACGGAATCAATAGCATTTTTTAGTTTTTCAGAAATTTCATTAATTTCAGTTTCATTTATTATAAATGGAGGTGCAACAAGGATATGATCGCCATTTTCTCCATCTATTGTTCCCTGCATTGGATAGCAAATTAACCCTTCGTCTAAAGCCTTTTTCTTAATTTTTCCTGCTACATTTAATTTTTTAGGAAAAGGCTCTTTAGTTGACCTGTCAGTTACAAGTTCTATAGCTCTGAATAAACCTCTGCCTCTAATATCTCCAATATATTGATTTTGGCCTAATGATCTTGTTAAGCTTTCTAGAAGTAAGTTACCTTTTTCTCTTACTTTAGATGGATAATTATCATTTATTAATTTACCTAAAACCGCATATGAAGCTGCACATGCTACAGGATGACCAAGATATGTGTGTCCATGTTGAAAAAATCCAGATCCACTTTCTATTGCATCATATATATGATTTTGACATATCATAGCTCCAATTGGTTGATATCCTGCTCCCAAACCTTTAGCGATAGTAATAATGTCAGGAATAACTAGTTCATCATCGCAAGCAAATAAAGATCCTGTTCTTCCCATACCACACATAACTTCATCTAAAATTAATAAAACATCGTATTTATTACAAATTTCTCTTATAAGCTTGAAATATCCTGGTACGGCTGTAAGAGCACCAGCAGTTGCTCCAACAACTGTCTCTGCAATAAAAGCCATAACATTATCTGGGCCCAGATTTAAAATTTCATCTTCTAATTCTTTTGCAACTCTTTGTCCATAATCCCATTCTGTTTCGTCTGATCTTTTATTTCTATATATGTAACAAGGTGAAATTAAGCTGGTTTCAATTAGTAATTCTTCAAAAAAATTTCTTCTCCAAATATTACCCCCAGATGCTAAAGCTCCAAGAGTGTTTCCATGATAACTTTGTTGTCTAGATATAACCTTGTTTTTTTTTGGTTTTCCTACTTCAATAAAATATTGTTTTGCAAGTTTTATTGATGCCTCTACCGCTTCAGAACCACTTGAAACAAGGTATACTTTATCCAGTCCAGATGGAGAAATTTTAGCTAATAAATTTGCTAATTTTTCAGCAGGTTCGTTAGTAAAAAAAGATGTATGGGCATAAGCTAATTTTTCCGTTTGATTAATAATTGCTTCTTTTACAGTATTGTCAGAATGACCTAAGCAAGACACAGCAGCACCACCTGACCCATCAATATATTTTTTCCCATTATCATCTATAATATAACATCCTTCACCTTTAATAGCTGTGGGTAGATCATAATTTGAATGTCTTGGAAAAATATTACTACGTTTCATATTGTTTCCTAAAAAGTTGTTTCACCAAAATCTTGAGTAACTCCACCAACGAAGTGAATTGTTTTAGGTGATAAGGTTTTGACATATTTAGCTATATTTTCGTCAATTAATTTATCAATTTTTCTCATTGAATCTGCATCAGGAAATTCCCATAAGACAACACTTACATTAGGTGTCTGCGGATTTTTCATAGCTCTAAATCTCACTCCTTTTACTTGTTGAAGTAAATTAGGCCATCTAGTCTCAAGTATGGATTCGAATAATTCACAATCTTCAGTAGACGCAAAGGTTCTAACAAAAATTTTTATTAACATAATTTCACCCAAAATAACTTTTAAATTTATTACAATTTTAAGTTTTGTATATTATGTTAATTTTTGCAAATAATATAAATTTTTCGGTGGGAAGTTGGTGTTTCATATAGCATTTAGAAAAGATGTTTTTTTTAGAGCTTTTAAAATGGCTTTGATATTGGGTATTGTTTTGGCAATTATTAATCATGGGGATCATATTTTTTTAGGAACGATGATAGTAACAAATTGGATTAAAATCTTAATTACTTTTTGTGTACCATTTTGTGTTTCAACTATTTCATCGGTTCTAGCAATTAAAGAAGAGCAATCAACAATTAGATAAAAAGCCAATTATGAATATTTTTTTTAATGTGTTAATTTTTTTTATAGTTTTTTCTTCACTAAATTTTTCAGTCAATGCTAAGCAAGAAAATTATTATTATGAAGTTCAATTTGGAAATTTTATTGTTGGTAAAGCAGAAGTTTTTTTTAGTTTAGGATCTCAAAATTTAAATATAAATATTAAGTCACAAACTGCTGGCATTTTAGACACGTTATACGAATATAAAGGTGAACTAAAATCGTCATCAATTAAAGATACAGGTTCTTGGTTGCCAAATAAATTTTCGGCTAGTGGATTATTTAATAAGAAAAAAAGGACTACGGATATTACATGGGTCAACGATTATAATAATGTAAGTTATGTAAATGTTCCGATTATAGATCTTGAAAAATACCATGAAATTCAAAATTCAAGTTTGATTAATGTAATTGACCCAATAACAGCGTTCATTAGAGTTATTGAAAAAATTAATAAAGAAAATGTTTGTGACAAAAAATTCAAAGTTTTCGATGGAAGAAGACGATATGATTTAAAAATTAAAACAATTGGAAATAGCACAATTGATAATGACAGACCTAAATCATATAGAGGCAATGTGCTGATTTGTGGGTTAAGAGTTTTCCCAATAGGTGGTCATAGACTTAAAACTAAATGGAAACCAAGTGAAGATAAGATTTCTGATTTCAAAGTATTTTTTGGTAAAAATTCAAATAATGATTATATTCCCGTTAGAGTTCAGGTGGAAAGATGGTTTGGTACAATTGTAATACGTCTTATCCAAAGGTCGATTTAGATTATGAAAATTGGATTAATAGGCAATAATATTTCATCTTCAAATGCTCCCGACATTCATAACCGTATTGCAAAAATATTTGGAATTTCTCTAGATTATTTATTGTTTGATTTGAAAGATAAAGAAGAAACTTATTTTAAAGTTTTATTAGAGGAACTCAGAGTTTTGGGCTTCAAAGGAGTGAATATTACATTTCCATTTAAAGAAAAAGTAATTAAATACGTAGAAGATGTATCTAAGAACTCAAAAAATGTTGGATCAGCAAATACTCTTTTATTTACAAAACAAACCACGGCTGAAAATACAGACTATACAGGTTTTTTAAAAACTTATAATTTTCATTTTGGTAATAATGCTCCTGGAACAATTCTGGTATTTGGTGCTGGTGGAGTGGGGAGGGCTATTGCTTTTGGTTTAGCTTCTCTTGGAGTAAAAAAGATTTTTCTAGTTGATAAAGATGAAATAAAAGCAGACAGCTTATCTAAGGATTTAAATCTGTTAAATACAAATTGTGTTTTTATCAAATCTGATCAAATAGAAAAAAATTTATCTAGCTTTGATGGTATAATTAATTGTACACCCGTTGGTCATTATGACTTTCCAGGATGCCCTTTGGTCGATCTTGCGCCTAATAAAACACAATGGATTTTTGATGTAGTGTACACTCCTGCGAAAACTGATTTCATTAAGAAAGGAGAGCAAGTTGGAGCAAAAATTATTTCAGGCATAGATCTTTTTATTTTTCAAGCAATAGATGCTTTTTTAATTTTTACTGAGACTAAAGAAAATAAATATGAGCTTAAAAATCACATACATGAATTACGAGATCATTATTTCAATAAGCTATATATTTAATTAAGAATTATTTTCAAAAATAACATCATTTTCAAAAAGCATATTAATATCATCCTCTTTGTAACCATTATCTCTTAAAACTTCTCTTGTATGTTCACCAATAACAGGAGGTTTATGTTTAACTCCAACGGCTTTAGATCTACTAAACTTAATTGGTGAAGAAACACCTTTGTAATCCTCTTTTGAGATAGTCATCTCCCTTTCTTTTGTTTGAGGATGATTTAGAGCCTCTTCTATATTCCTTACGGGTCCTGCAGGAACGCCTGCTGACAATAGTTTTTCTGAAAATTCAACCCCATCTACTTCACGTAGAGCATCTTCTAAATATTTGGTTAGTTCTATTCTGTTTTCTACTCTATCACCATTAGTTAAAAATCTTTCATCTTTTGCAAGATGATCTAAATCTAAGGCTTTACAGAGTCTTACAAAACCAGCATCGTTTCCAATTCCCATAAAAATCTCATTAGTTGCTGTTTTGAATTTATCATATGGTGAAATATTTGGATGTGCATTTCCAGTAGCTTTGCCTGGTTTATTTGACAAAAAATAATTGCCAGTATGAGGATGCATAAGCGCAAGTGCTGAATCATAGAGAGACATATCTAAAAACTGACCCATGCCAGATTTTTCTCTTTCTTGAAGTGCCATTAAAATTCCTATTGTTGAATAAAGCCCAGTTCCCATATCTACTACTGGAGCTCCAATTCTCACATCGTCTCCGTCAGCATGGCCATTTACTGACATCATGCCAGTCATAGCTTGAACTATTGCATCATAGCCTGGAGCTCCACCAAGTGGGCCTTTAGCCCCAAATCCTGAAATTCTACAATGAATTAATCTAGGGAATTTTTTCTTTAAAACTTCTTCATAACCAAGGCCCCATTTTTCCATTGTGCCAGTTTTGAAGTTTTCTATTATTATATCTGAATTTTTCAGAAGTTCTAAAATTATTTCTTTTCCTTGTTGTTTGGTAAGATCAATTGCTATAGATTTCTTATTCCTATTAACGTTTATAAAATATGAAGCCATATCATTTATAAAAGGTGGTCCCCAAGCTCTAACTTCATCACCAATCTTTGACTCTATCTTAATCACTTCAGCTCCGTGATCTGCAAGTATTTGCGTTGCATATGGTCCTCCAAGAACTCTTGTAAGGTCTAAAATTTTAATCCCATCTAATACATGGTTATTTTTATTTTTTTCTATCATTATATTACTTTCTAACAATTAATAGGATTTTGGTAGTCCAAGAACACGTTCAGAGATATAATTTAAGATCATTTGAGCACTTACAGGTGCCAATTTTGGGATTAAAGATTCTCTCAATAATCTCTCAACATGGTATTCTTTGGCATATCCCATACCACCCAAAGTTACGACTGCTTGCGTGGCTGCTTTAAAGCCAGCTTCAGCTGCAAAATATTTAGCTGCGTTAGCCAATCCTCCTGCGTTTTCACCTTTATCATATTGGTAAGCTGCTTTTGCAATTAGTAGTTCCGCAGCCTCTAATTCAATCCAATTTTCTGCTAATGGGTGTTGAATACTTTGATTTTTCCCAATAGGTCTATTAAAAACCACTCTGTCATTTGCGTACTTAACTGCCCTTAACAACGCATTTTTACCGATTCCTAAAGCTTCTGCGGCAATAAGAATTCTTTCAGGGTTAAGGCTGTCTAGAATATATTTAAATCCCTTACCTTCTTCACCAATTCTGTCAAATTCAGGTACTTCAAGATTATCTATGAATATTTGGTTGCTATCAACTGCTGCTCTGCCCATTTTGGAGATTTCTCTTACTTCTATTTTTTCCCTATCTAAATTTGTATAAAACAAAGTCAAACCATCTGTGTTTTTATTACATTCTTCAATAGGAATAGTTCTGGCTAATAAAAGTATTTTGTCAGCTATTTTAGCAGTAGATGTCCAAATTTTCTGTCCATTAACTAAATACCCATCGTTAATTTTTTTGGCAAATGTTTTTAATCTGCCAGTATCTAAACCTGCATCTGGTTCAGTGACCCCAAAACAAGTTTTTTCTTTTCCTAAAATCAATGGTGGCAACCATTCATTTTTTTGTTTTTCATTTCCATACACTACTATTGGGTGTGGTCCAAAAATATTAATATGTATGGAAGATGCTGCGGCCATGCCGCCACCTGTTTCTGAAATTTTTTGCATAAAAATTGATGCCTCACTCACACCTAAATCACTACCTCCAAACTCTTTAGGCATACAAATGCCTAACCAACCTCCATTTGCTACCTCTTCGTAAAATTTTTGAGGGAATTGACTTTCTTTATCGCATTGAAGCCAATATTCATCATCGTAATTTTTCATAATGTTTTTCACGGCATCAATAATAGATAACTGAGTTTGATTTAGATTGAATTCCATAAACTTATCTTGCTAAATTATGATAATTATTATTTGGTTCCATTTCGGTTGCCGAAGCTAGTCTGTTAGTCATGTTAAACAAACCAACAATTGCACTAATGTCCCAAATATCTCTATCTGTATATCCAACATCCCTTAATTTTTTTCTGTCATTTTCAATAATTTCAGATGGGTCTTTTGTTAATTTTTTTGTAAAATTAAGTAATTCCTCTTGTTTTTTTGGCAATTCTGCAGACCTGAAGTTTGCTGCTATACGTTCTCCTAATTGAGGATCATTTGATAATTCTCTAACTGCAGATCCATGGGCCACTAAACAATAAAAGCAATGGTTTTCTGAAGAAACCGTAACGGCAATCATTTCTCTTTCCAATTTTGTTAACCCAGACTCACCTAACATCAATGCGTTGTACAATTTTGTAAAACCTTCAAATTGTTTTGGAAATTTTGCGAAAGCAGCAAGAACATTTGGAATAAAGCCCAATTTTTGTTGAACAATTTCTAAGTAGTTCTTTACTTGATCTTCTCCATCTTTAGTACCTTCATAATCTAGATCTAATTTAGTTAAATTACCCTTTTGGCCTTGTTTTGTAATCGTTGCCATTTACTTCTCCATTAACCAATCTGGTTTTCTCTTCTCAAAAAAAGCATTAATTCCTTCTATTGCCTCAGGATTTTCCCATACATCTGCTAGAGCTTCAACTGTAAATCGAATTGTATTTTCATCTATTTTTACAGATAAATTTCTTACTAGTTTTTTTGAAGCAGATAAAGCAGCAGGCGCATTTTTTAAAAAGGGTAAAATTTCATTTGTTATAGTTTCATCTATTTTGTCACTTGTAGTAAATGACTTTATCAAACCAATTTTTTGTCCTTCTTGAGGAGAAAATGTGCGGGCACTGGTAAACATGTCTATGGCATTGCTCGATCCAACTTTCAAAACCACATATGGACTGATTGTAGCTGGAATTAGGCCAAGCTTTGCTTCTGTAAGTGCTAATTTTATATTATCTAAAGATACTGCTATATCACATACAGATATAATTCCAATGCCACCCCCAAAAGCATTTCCTTCAACTTTTGCAATTAAAGGTTTTGGAAAATTATACATTTTAAAAAGAAGCATTGCTAATTTTTTAGCTTCTTTAATTCTAGTTGATCTATCAGAAAAAATTTGTTTTTTCATCCAATCTAAATCTCCCCCAGCACAAAAAGATTTTCCATTGGCTGACAAAATTAACACTCGAGTATTCTCATCTTTTGATAGATTTTCAAAAGCATGACTTAATTCTTCAATCATTGTTGGTGATAAAGCATTATGTTTATCAGGCTGATTTAAAATAATGTGAGATACTCCGCCCTTATTCTGTAATATTATCGAATTTTTTTTAATTTCAGTCATGGTTTCAGTTTAAGATTAATTTCTGAGCAATTACACTACATTCTTTTAATTTATCTCTATCAAGGTTCGTTTCGTAACCTTTAGATAATAGTAATTTGTTAACTTTTTCGGTTGCTACATTTCCTTTTGCTCCTGGTGAATAAGGACAGCCACCTAATCCCCCTACGGATGAGTCAAATGTCTTTATACCATTTTCTAAGCAGACATTGATGTTATCAAGTGCGTTTTGATAAGTATCGTGAAAATGGCCCGCTAATTTATCTGCTGATAAATATCTTAAGCATTCTTTGACTACTTCAAGTGTTTGCTCTGGTGTTCCTTTGCCGGTCGTATCACCAAGTGAAATTTCGTAGCACCCCATTTTAAGCAAATCTTTTGCAATTTGACCTACTATTTTAGGATTGACAAAATTCTCATAAGGGCAATGAGTTGCGCAACTAATGTAACCTCTTACAGGCATATTTAATTTCGAAGCTTTTTCAGTTATTGGAATAAATCGTTTAAGACTAGTTTCAATGTCGCAGTTAGTATTTTTTTTGCAAAATGTCTCAGATGCTGCCGTAAAGATTGCTACTTCATCGACATCAGCATTTAAGGCGTCATTAAAACCTCTTTCATTGGGTGTTAATGCAGTGTATTTAGTATTTTTGTTTCTACTAATTCTACTAAAAACTTCTGTTGCATCAGCCAGTTGAGGAACCCATTTGTGACTCACAAAACTAGATGTCTCTATCTTGTTAAAACCACATTTAGATAGTTGGTCAATTAAAAAAACTTTTTCATCAGTTGAAATAAATTTTTTCTCATTTTGAAGCCCGTCTCTTGGGCTCATTTCAAAAATATTCACTAAGTTTCTCAAATAAGCACCTATTATTTTATTTTTTCTAAATTTAAGAGTTTGGAATTTTCAGTGACCTGTTCACCATTTTTACAAAAAATCTCTTTAATGATCCCGTCTCGTGGGGCAATTAAGGAATATTCCATTTTCATAGCTTCTAATTTCAATAATACATCGCCCTTTTTAACCCTGTTTTTTATTTTTAAATTATTAATTTTTATGATTCCATGCATAGGAGCAAAAATACTATCTTCGAATTTATACTGTTCAACTGAAACTTGAGTTAAAGAATTTTTTAAGACAGCAGCAAATGTATTTTCATCACTAAAAATGGTAAAAATTTTATTACCTGTTGATTTGTCTTTAATAACACAAAACTTTATTTCAAAGTTTTTGTTTTTTGACTTTGCTTTTAAAGTTGAATCATGAAGAGAAACAGAAGAGAAATAAAAATCTTGATTATTAAATGTAACTTCAAAATTTTTATTACCAGTTCTAGTAATAAAAAAAGATGTTACTTTGTGACCTATGGTTATATTTATTGGATAAGTAGTTGGTTTCCAATTAAACCAATAATTTTGTTGTGAAGGTGTCAGATTATTAAAAATTATTAAAGATGCTAAAGCTTTAAATTGAGGTTCAATATCTTTATCCATAAATTGTTCGATGTTGTTTTCAACAAACTTTGTGTAAATATCTCCTTCCCTAAAGTGATTATTTCTTAATAATTTTTTTAATAAGTTTAAATTAGTAGTTATACCCCCAACTTCTATATCAAATAAACAATTTCTGAGATGATTTATTGCCTCCTTTCTGTTTTTGCCATGTGAAATTATTTTTGCAATCATTGGATCATAATAAGGACTTATAAAATCTCCTTTTTTACTACCTGTATCTATAATGCAATTGGGATGATCAGAAATTTTTGGAAATTTTAAATGATGCAGAAAACCACTTTGTGGAAGAAAGTTTTTATTTATGTCTTCAGCGTAAAGTCTAGCTTCTATAGACCAACCATTTAAATATATTTCATTTTGTGACTTAGGAAGTGTTAGGCCATTAGCTATCTTTATCTGCCATTCAATAAGATTAGTTGATGTAATTTTTTCAGTAACTGGATGTTCAACTTGAATTCTCGTATTCATTTCCATGAAGTAAATTTTATTTTTATTAAGGTCGCCAGTAATGTCTGCAATAAATTCTATTGTTCCGGCGCCTTGATAGTCTATAGACCTCAGTGCGTTTAAAGCTAAGTCACCTAAAAATTTCCTAATATCTTCACTAAGTTTTGGTGAAGGTGCTTCTTCAATAATTTTTTGTTGCCTTCTTTGTAATGTACAATCTCTGTCAAAAAAATGTACAACATTTCCGTGCTGATCTGAAAAAATTTGCACTTCAATATGACGAGCCTTAGTTATATATTTTTCAATCAAAATATTTTTATCATTAAAATTTGTTTTAGCCTCGCTTGAAGCCTCTTCTAAAGCAGAAAAAAAATTCTCTTTATTATGTGCAACTCTCATACCTCTTCCGCCTCCACCAGATCTTGCTTTTATAAGAACTGGGTATCCAATTTCATTGGCTTTTTTTCGAAGGAAATTCTTATCTTGGTTTTCACCATGGTACCCCGGGATTACTGGGATACCTGCTTTTTCCATAATAAGCTTTGCTCTATCTTTTTCTCCCATGTTTTTAATAATTGTACTTTTAGGACCTATAAAAATTAATTTATTTTTTTCTACAATTTTTACAAACTCGGCATTTTCAGATAACAACCCATATCCAGGGTGAATGGCATTCGCTTTATATTTTTTACATATGTTAATTATTGCTGACGAATTCATATATGTTTCTGAAATAAGTGATCCAGGAATATTTACAGCTTCATCAGCAAGTTGGACATGTAGGCTGTTAGCATCTTCATTCGAATATATAGCTACTGTTGGTATGCCAAGATTTTTTGCACATTTTATTATTTTACATGCAATTTCACCACGATTTGCAATTAATAATTTTTCAATCTTTTTTTTATTGATCATCGTACTGGTTACATTCTGAAAATACCAAAATTAGTATCTTCAATTTCTTTATTAAAGGAAACTTTAAGACTAGCAGATAATATATCTCTAGATTTTTTGGGATCTATTATACCATCATCCCATAACCTAGCAGAGGCATATAAAGGGTGAGATTGATTTTTAAATTGTTCTAAAATTGGTTTTTTAAAATTGTTTTCAATATTATTATTCCATTTACCTTTTTCTTTAAGAATATTTCGTTTTTTAAGAGAGGCTAAAACGCTTGCTGCTTGCTCACCTCCCATGACAGAAATTCTTGAACAAGGCCATGTCCATAAAAATCTTGGAGCAAAGGCTCTTCCGCACATTCCATAATTGCCAGCACCAAAACTACCTCCAATTAGCAATGTTATTTTTGGTACTTTTGTTGTTGCGACGGCATTTACAAGTTTGGCGCCATTTTTAGCTATTCCACCATGTTCAGCTTTTTCTCCTACCATAAAACCAGTGATATTTTGTAAAAAAATTAAAGGTATTTTTCTTTGACTACATATTTCTATAAAGTGAGTACCTTTTAGAGAACTATCTGAAAATAAAACTCCGTTATTTGCAACGATTCCGCATAAATCACCCTTTAATTTTGCAAATCCAGTAACCAAAGTTGTTCCATAATTTTTCTTAAATTCATTAAACTTAGATCCATCCACTATTCTCATGATTATTTCTCTAACATCGAATGTTTCTTTTGGGTCTGCTGGAAAAATTCCAGTTAATTCGTTTTGGTCATATAATGGTTCTTCATAAGATGAAATATTTTTAAAATTTTTAATATTTAAATTTTTAATACACTCTCTAGCTAAATCTAAGGCATGTTCGTCATTTTCAGCGAGATAATCAGCAACACCAGATATCTTAGTGTGAACTTCTCCTCCACCAAGAGTTTCAGAGTCAGTAATTTCTCCTGTTGCAGCCTTTACTAAAGGTGGTCCGGCTAAAAATATTGTACCTTGATTTTTCACAATTATAGTTTCATCAGACATCGCAGGAACATATGCACCTCCCGCAGTACAACTTCCAAGTACAACAGCTATTTGAGGTATCTTCTTAGATGACATGTTTGCTTGATTAAAAAAAATTCTTCCAAAATGTTCTCTGTCAGCAAAAACTTCATCTTGATTTGGTAAATTTGCTCCACCAGAATCTACCAAGTAAACGCAAGGTAAGTTGTTTTCAAGAGCTATTTCTTGAGCTCGTAAATGTTTTTTTACTGTTATTGGGTAGTATGTACCTCCTTTAACAGTTGAATCATTGCATATAACCATAACATCACAGTTATTTACTTTTCCCACTCCAGTTATTATTCCACCTGAAGGACACGCATTATTATACATGTTATGACCTGCGGTTAATCCTATCTCTAGAAAAGCACTTCCTGGATCTAAAAGTTTAGAAACTCTATGTCTTGGCAGCATTTTGCCACGTTTTTGATGACGGTCATTTAATTCTTTTCCACCCCCATTAATAGCCATTTCAACTGCTTTTTGGGTAAGTTTATAATCAATAAAAAGTTGCTTCTGATTTTTAATAAATTTTTTATCTTTAGCATTAATCTTTGATTTTAATACTGTCATTGTGATGTTTCCAAGAACAGCTCTCTACCAATTAACATTCTTCTTATTTCAGAAGTTCCGGCTCCAATTTCATATAATTTTGCGTCTCTAAGAAGTCTGCCTACAGGGAAATCATTGGTGTATCCATTACCACCTAACGCTTGTATTGCTTCTAAAGATAACTGAGTAGCTTTTTCTGCGGCATATAAAATACAACCAGCGGCATCTTTTCTGGTAGTCTCTCCTCTGTCACAAGCTTTCGCTACCTCGTATACGTAAGATCTACATGCATTCATGGTTGTATACATGTCTGCTATTTTACCTTGCATGATTTGAAATTCACCAATTGATTTTCCAAATTGTTTTCTTTCATGAATGTAAGGAACTACCGTATCCATTGCTGCTGCCATTATACCCAAAGGACCAGCAGCAAGAACAACTCTTTCATAGTCTAATCCACTCATTAAAATGGCAGCCCCTTTTCCCTCTTCACCTAAAATATTTTCTTCAGGCACAGGACAATTTTCAAAAAAAAGTTCCGCTGTATTTGATCCCCTCATTCCCAGTTTATCAAGTTTTTTGCCAGTAGAAAAACCAGTCATTGTTTTTTCAATTATAAATGCTGTGATCCCCTTTGAGCCACCTTTAGGGTCTGTTTTAGCATAAACTACTAAGGTATCTGCATCAGGCCCATTTGTAATCCACATTTTTGATCCGTTTAATAAATAAGTATTATTTCCTTGTTTTTCGGCTTGGAGTGTCATTGATACAACATCTGACCCAGATCCTGTTTCACTCATTGCAAGAGCACCAATTTTTTCACCTCTACATAAGCTTGGCAAATATTTTTCTTTTTGTTCCTCACTACCATTTCTGTTTATTTGATTGACACACAAATTAGAAAAAGCTCCATAAGACAGACCAACTGAAGCACTGGCCCGGCTTATTTCTTCCATAGCTATACAATGAGCTAAGTAACTCATTTCACTACCACCATACTTTGTATCAGCGGTAATACCAAGAAGTCCTAATTCACCAAGTTTCTTCCATATTTGACTTGGAAAGGAATTTTCTTTATCAATTTTGTCAGCTAGAGGAGCTATCTCTTTTTGTGCAAATTTAAATACTGTATCCCTCAAGGCTTCATTATCTTCCCCGATTGAAAAATTCATTGAATGAAAAAACATATAGTCGTAGCCCCTTAAAATTTATTGAATTAAATCTATTTAGTTTGACTGAGAGCCCTTTGTTTTGCTGAGACACTTTCTGCCCCTGACACATAAAGTAATCCATTCATGCGTCTCATTAAATTAGCTTCAAAGTCGTCAACTATCCCATCAGTAAGAATCACTCCCCACATCATTTCAATAACATCAATTCTTTCTTCATGATCCATTTCATCTAATATGATTTTTATTTGAGAAAAAATTTCGATTCTCTCATCACTATTTTCAAGAGCCTCAAGTAAATTCCTTTCAGCTTGATCTGGAGTAAAACTAAATTTATTAACTAATAATTTCTTTATATATTCAAGCTCAGCTTTGCCAGTATCTCCATCAATTTGACATGCTTCTAATAGCAATATAATGACTGCCTGTATGTCTTCTCCTTCATACTCATTTTCTTTTTTGTCTTTTGAAGTAATATTTTGAAAAGCAGATTTAAGATTTGAGAACATTTTTGACCTATTAATTTGAAATAATAATATATTTGTTTCTTAATTTCTAAGATGAATAAAATATAAATTTTTTCAAGTTTTAAATAGACAATAGATACTACTTTTCACTTTTTGTTTTTTGTGCAAGTGTTATTTATTATAAATTGTTATCAGTTTCAAATTCTGTACGGGGGCAATCTTAAAAGATTGGGAGAATAATGGCTAGTGACGCATTTCTAAATTCTATTGAAATCAATTTTAAAAAAGCAACTCAATATATTCAAAAAATTTATGGAGGTGAAGCACTCTCAGAAGATTTGTCAAATCAAATTATGATGGCAAATGCCACATATGTAGTGCGATTTGGAGTTAGGCTTAGGGACACAGTATTTACATTTGTTGGTTATCGCTCAGTTCACTCTGATCATTTTGAACCAGTAAAAGGTGGCATAAGATATGATTTAGCTGTAAATCAAGAAGAGGTTGAAGCTTTAGCTGCGTTAATGACATATAAATGTGCTTTGGTAGAGGTTCCCTTTGGTGGATCAAAAGGTGGACTTTTAATTGATATAAAAGAGTGGAAACCAGAAGAATTAGAAAGAATTACAAGACGTTTTACTCAAGAATTAGCCAAAAGAGATTTAATACATCCATCTCAAAATGTACCAGCCCCAGATGTTGGAACGGGAGAACGTGAAATGGCATGGATGGCTGATGAATATCGTCGGCTAAATCCAACAGACTTAAATGCTTGGGCTTGTGTTACCGGGAAACCTGTAAATAAAGGGGGGATTTCCGGCAGAACTGAGGCAACTGGAAGAGGTGTTAAACTAGCTCTTAAAGCATTTTTTCAAAATGAAAAAGATGTAAAAAAAACTGGCCTAACCCCAGGTCTTAAAGGAAAAAGAATAATAGTCCAAGGTCTTGGAAATGTAGGCTACTTTGCTGCTTATTTTTTATCGATCGAAGATGGAGCAATAATTACTCATGTTATAGAACGAGATGGTTCAGTTATAGACAAGAATGGTATTGATATATCATCATTAAAAAATCACATAATTAAAAAAGGTACCATAAGGGGTTTCAAGGGTTTTGTTGAGTCTGGTTCAGAAATTTTGGAAGAAGAAACAGATATTTTAATTCCTGCAGCAATGGAGCTAGTTATAGATGAAACAAATGCTGATAGAATAAAAGCTAAACTTATTGTTGAAGCAGCAAATGGCCCTGTTTCAGCAGGTGCTGATGAAATACTTAATAGAAAAGGTATAGTAATTATACCAGATCTATATGCTAACGCTGGTGGTGTTACAGTAAGTTATTTTGAATGGATTAAAAATTTAAGCAGAATTAGACTTGGAAGATTACAACGAAGAGCCCAAGAAAATCAGGTTTCAAATTTGATAGAAGGAATTGAAAACATGACAGGAAAAACTTTTCCTGCTGATTTTAAGTCAAAGTCAATTGAAGGATCATCAGAAATAGATTTAGTGCGTTCAGGTTTAGAAGATACCATGTTGGAAACATATAAAGTCATCAGTGACGTTTGGAACAAACATAATGAGATTCCTGATTTAAGAACAGCAGCAATGATTGTGGCAGTTAAAAGAATAGCTCAAAGCTATGGGTCACTTGGGATATAAAAAAAGGGGAGCAGTGCTCCCCTTCTTATGTTTTTAGCTTAGTTTATTTCTTAAAGTCTGGATAAGCTTCCATACCAATCTCAGCTAAATCAACGCCTTCGAGTTCTTCTTCTTCTGTAACTCTAATGCCTATGGTAAATTTGATAATGTACCAAACAAGAGCCGAAGCTATGATTGTAAAAGCACCTATCGCAAATATTCCATAGAGTTGGGCACCAATTGTTGCGTCAGTGTTTGAGAAGATAACTGCTATTGTTCCCCAAATTCCAGCAAACAAATGAACAGGTATTGCTCCAACAACGTCGTCTATTTTAAACTTATCTAACATTGGTATTGTAAGGACAACAATTAAACCACCAACTGCACCAATAAATATTGCAAGCATTGGAGATGGGGCGAGTGGCTCAGCTGTAATTGCAACTAATCCTCCAAGAGCACCATTTAATGCCATTGTTAAATCAGTTTTCTTATAAAATAACATTGTTAAAATAAGTGCAACCACTACACCACCAGCTGCTGCTAGGTTTGTATTAATGTATATGTTTGATATAGCTGTTACATCAGCACCAGATCCCATTGCTAATTGAGAACCACCATTAAAACCAAACCATCCAAACCATAGTATAAATGTTCCTAATGTAGCTAAAGGTAAGTTAGAACCGGGCATTGGATTAACGCTTCCATCTTCTGAATATTTACCTTTTCTAGCACCAAGAATTATTGCGCCTGTTAAGGCTGCCCAACCACCAACGCCATGAACAATAGAAGAACCAGCAAAGTCTAAAAATCCAGCTTCACTTAAGTATCCTCCACCCCACGACCAGGATCCTTGAATTGGATAAATAAAACCACATAATAAAACTACAAATATAAAAAAAGCTTTTAATTTAACTCTTTCTGCTACTGCGCCACTAACTATAGAAGCAGCAGTTGCACAGAAAACCATTTGGAACCACCAATCTGAACCAGATGAATATGTAGCATCATTTTCACCACCAAATGTTTCGCCATCAGATGGACTCCAAATCGCGAGTGAACCTATCCATCCAGATACATCCATATACATTAGGTTATAACCTACAAATGCAAACATTAAACCTGCTATTGAATATAATCCAATATTTTTGGCGCATTGAACAACAGCATTCTTTGCTCTAACTAAACCTGTTTCTAACATACAAAATCCTGCTGCCATCAACATGACCAAAAAGCCATGAACTAGAAAAGAGAAGGAATTCAAAATGTAGGCTGTTTCAGCATCTGGAGCTGCATTAGCCATTCCGACAACACTTAAAACTAGTGTAGGTATTAGTATAAATAATTTGATAAAATTAGTCATAGTAATTCTCCGTTAAAATTAATCAAAGGCAAGATCTCTTGAATTTGAATGCTTTCAAAGTTTGTATGAGGTAAGTTATTTATGATTTAGAGAAATGATTAATAATTAATCAAATAAAGACTAAAAAGAATTAATGATTAAAAATTAATCATTTTTATTTTCAAAGATTATGTATTATTAAGTTGATTCTGATTCTAAAATTTTATCTAAAGTATTATAAATATCTATTTTTCCCTGACTAACTAATGCTTTCAATGTGCCAAGATCTTTTTCATCTAATTCATTTATTAATAAATTTACAGCAGCGCTTGGTAAATTATCTTGTTTTTCTTCCATAAAACAAATATTGACCACCTGGTCTAATTTAAAAAAAACATTTTCAAGTCTTTTAAATAAGAGTTGTTTTTTATCTTTTTCGTATTGATCAATAATACTAGATTTATTTTCATAAAAAAATTTTAAAAATTCAATATCTCTTTGACCACCGGCTACATATTTTGTTTCAAACCATTTTGGTAAATTTTTTTTGTCTAACTTCTCAGATTCTTTTTTATTTTTATTAATATTTACTCTCATTTTCAAAATTTCTTGAACTACTTCTTTTTCAGATATAGGACAAGAGTTTAATTTATCCAAAAGATGAGAAACTTTTTTACTAAATTTATTATTTGTTATAACACGCGCTTTCTTAAGAGCTATTTTTTCCCAAGAATATGATTTAGTACAATGATAAGTTTTAAAATTTTCATATGTACACGCAACTGGACCACGATGCCTAGAAGGTCTTAGTTTTGTATCAACTTCGTATAATATACCCTCAGACGTTTTAGTAGAGATAAAATTAATTAATTGTCTAAAAAAATTTATGTAAATTTTCTTGTTTAATTTATCCCCATACACAAAAACTAAGTCAAGATCAGAATTAGCTGTCATATTGAAAGTTCCAAACCTTCCATAAGCAATAATACAAAAATCCTCATAGTTCGTTTTGTGTGCATTATCAGTTTGGTGTTTTATTATTTGTAAAATACTATCAACTGTAGCTTGAGCTAAATAGGAAAATTCAGTAGATGCTCTATTAATATTAATTTCATTGTTAATTAAAGAATATAATATCTGAAACTTAAGTAATCTGTTTTGTTTTCTCAATAAGTCTAAAATTGTTTCAGTATCTAAATTATTAAAATTTATTTTTTCAAATGAATTTTTATAATAAGATATATTACCATTTAATCTTGTTGCATATTCAGGTTGGATAACCTCAAGTAATTTCTGGTCTCTAGAAAGTATGCTTGTGACATATCCAGAAAATAATAAAACTTTAGTTAAATTTTTATAAGCAAAAGATAAATTTCTCAGCGTATCCAGGTAATCTATATTTGAGTTTATTTGATTAATAAATCTTAAAAGTTGATATAAGCCTTCATTCTTATTTTTATTCTGAAAAATTATTGGGATTAATTCTTGATATATATAAACTAATTTTTTGTTAGTAATTTCTGAGAGATTATCTTCAAAAAAATTTTTAAATAGTGTTATACTTGAATTTACTCCAATCCTGCTGGACTTAGTTATTTCATTTACAACATCTATGACAAATTTATTCTTTCCAAATTCTTCATAAGTTGTTAGTGGTAAGTTAATTGGTAAATTTAGTTTCTTGTAAAGCATTCACAAACCAAAAAAAATCTATTATCTTATACAAACTTACATACGTTTCAATTTAGTTTCAATGTTGTATTAGAAGAATCAAAAATGGATCTTGATAACTACCTATTAAAAAAATCTACCGAAGAAGAAATTTCATCAATCGTAAAATCATTGGCTGATGCAGCTATTAAAATATCTACTATTATAAGAAGTGTTAAAACTCAGGAAGATGTCTCAAAGACTGATACAAAAATAAATTTTGATGGTGATATTCAAAAACCTTTAGATATAAGTTCAGATGAAATTATAATTTCCTTTCTAAAAAAATCACCTGCTGCAGGATATGCCTCCGAAGAGCAAGAAGGACATATTGATTTTAAAAATAACAATGATTTCATTGTTTTTGCTGATCCACTTGATGGCTCAAGTAACATTGATGTAAATGTTTCAATAGGGACTATCTTTTCAATAATGTCTAAAAATAATTTACCATTAGAAAAAGCATTTATTCAAAATGGCAGTAATCAAAAATCATCAGGTTTTTTTGTTTATGGACCACAAACAACTTTGCTTATTACAGTTGGTGCTGGAACATCTTTATTCGCATTAGATGAATTGCAAGGTAAATTCATCTTGATTAGGGATAATATAGTTATACCAGAAACAACTAATGAATTTGCAATAAATGCTGCATACAAAAGATACTGGGACTGCGCCACATTAAAATATATATCTGAATGCCAGGATGGTGAAAGTGGGCCTAGAAAGAAAAATTTTGGAATGAGGTGGGTTGGTTCATTAGTAGCAGACGCTAGTAGAATTTTTAACCGAGGAGGTATTTTTTTATACCCTGCGGATATGAGAGAAAAATATAAAAATGGAAGATTACGTTTAACTTATGAAGCTAATCCGATTGCTTTTTTAGTAGAACAAGCTAATGGAGTAGCAACTGATGGTCATAAAAATATATTAAATTTAGAAGTCAACGAATTACACCAAAGGTCACCATTAATTTTTGGTTCCAAGGAAGAGGTATTAGAATATAAAAAATTATATTCAAAGTTGTAATTTTTTTTAAAACTCCTATGTAATTTTTTCCACATAAATGCTATTGATAGTTCAAATTTTTTTATACTAATTTTCTAGGAGTGTTTTAATGCAAGGACACATGAGATCAAAAGATGATATGTCCTCTAAAATGGCTGATGCAATAAGATTTTTATCTATGGATGCAGTTCAGGCTGCTAACTCAGGTCATCCAGGAATGCCCATGGGTATGGCGGATGTTGCTACTGTTCTTTTCAAAGATTTTATTAATATTTTCCCAGATAAACCAGATTGGCCAGATAGAGATAGATTCGTTTTATCTGCTGGTCATGGATCAATGCTATTATATTCACTTCATTATCTTTTAGGCTATAAAGATATGCCAATTGAAAATATTAAAAATTTTAGACAGTTAAATTATAATACTGCCGGCCACCCTGAATTTGGTCATGCAGAAGGTATAGAAACCACAACTGGACCATTAGGACAGGGTCTTGCAACTGCTGTTGGGATGGCTTTAAGTGAAAAGTTAATGGCATCTAGATTTGGTAATAATTTAGTTAATCATTTCACTTATGTAATTGCTGGTGATGGTTGTTTACAAGAAGGTATTAGTCATGAAGCCATTGAGTTTTCTGGGCATCTTAAGTTATCAAAGCTAATTGTTTTTTGGGACGATAATAAAATATCAATTGATGGATCTACTGACTTATCTAATTCATCAAATCAAATAACCAGATTTAAGGCAGCAGGTTGGCATACACAAACTATAGACGGTCATAATCATGATGATATTCAAAAAGCTATTATGAGTGCAAAAAAATCAAGAAAACCATCACTTATTGGATGTAGAACTAAGATTGGATACGGAGCACCTAATTTAGTTGGGACAGCCAAAACTCATGGTGCCCCTCTTGGTGTTGATGAAATTGCTGCAACGAGAAAAGCTTTGGGATGGTCAAATAATCCATTTGAGATACCCTCAGAAATTTTGGCAGAGTGGAAAAAAACTACGCAAAGATCTAAAGAACTTTTTATAGCGTGGGAAAAAAAATTAGAAGAAAGCCCTAAGAATAAAAGATTCCAGATGTTCATTGAAGGAAACATTCCTACTTCCTATCAAAGAAAAATGAATTCATTTATTAAACAAATGAAAAAAGATTTGCCTAAGCTTGCTACAAGACAAGCAAGTCAAAAAGCTTTAGAAGTAATAAATAAAACTATCTTAAATACACTAGGTGGATCAGCAGATTTAACTGGGTCAAATTTAACTAAAACTAGTGAAATGAAAACAGTCACCTCAAGCAAGTTCTCAGGTAATTATGTTCATTATGGAATAAGAGAGCACGCTATGGGTTCTATTATGAATGGTGTTGCATTACATAAAGGTTTTATACCTTATGGTGGAACATTCTTAGTTTTTAGTGATTACATGAGAGCATCTATAAGATTATCTGCGTTAATGTCTTTGAGAGTGATTTATGTATTAACTCATGACTCGATTGGTCTTGGTGAAGATGGACCAACTCATCAACCAATTGAACATCTAGCAATTTTAAGAGCAACACCTAATTTAAATTTGATAAGGCCAGCAGATGTTGTTGAAACCGCTGAGGCTTGGGATGTTGCACTCAAAACCAACGGTCCAACAGTCTTGGCTTTGTCAAGACAAGGTTTGAGAGCTTATAGATCTGAAAAAACTAATAAAAACATGGTTTCTTACGGAGGATATATTTTAAATAATATTTCAAAAGATAGAGATATTACTCTTATTGCTACTGGTTCTGAAATAGAAATAGCTATGGAAGCTTCAGAAATAATGCTTGAAGAAGGTATTAAGGCTGCTGTCGTCTCGCTTCCTTCCTGGGAATTATTTGATAAACAAGATGAAGAATATAAAAATCAAGTTTTGGGAAATTGCCCACGCATTGCTATAGAGGCCGCTTCTGAAATGGGGTGGAGTAAGTATATAGGTGAAAAGGGAATATTTATTGGTATGAAAAGTTTTGGAGCATCTGGGCCGGCTTTGGACCTATACAATCATTTTAATATTACTAGCAAGTCTATAATTGATTCTGCGAAATTATTGTTAAAATAAGTACAATTAAAAAGAGTAAATATTTTAGATGTTAAGTAACATTAAAAGTATAGTTAATGAAGATGTAAGTAGTAAAGTTGTTCTTTTAAGAGCTGACTTAAACATTCCACTTGTTAATGGTGTTGTGCAAGATCAAACCAGGCTTGAAAGGTTAATGCCTACAATTAATTATTTATTAGAAAATCAATCGAAATTAGTTATTTGTAGTCATTTAGGTAGACCAAAAGGAAAATTTGATGAAAACTTATCTCTTAAGCCATTAGTAAATGTTTTGTCTAAAATAACTAAAGCAAAGGTACATTTTAATTCATCATGTATAGGCAAAGAAGTTTTGAAGCAAAAGAACGCACTAAAACAAGGAGAAATATTATTATTAGAAAACTTAAGATTTCATGAAAGTGAAATTAAAAATGATATCAACTTTGCGAATGAATTATCTAAGGGTTGTGATTTTTTTGTAAATGACGCCTTTTCTTGCTCACATAGAGCGCATGCGAGCTTACATGCAATAACAAAATTTCTTCCATCTTTTTCTGGATTATTACTTAATGAAGAAGTAAAAGCCCTAACTTCAATATTGAACTCACCAATCAAACCAGTTGCAGCGCTAGTTGGGGGTGCTAAAATTTCATCAAAAATAAATATAATAGAATACTTGTTAACTAAGATGGATTATTTAGTTATTGGAGGAGCAATGGCAAATACTTTTCTTGTTGCGCAGGGTTTAAATTTGGGAAAAAGCCTTTACGAAAAAGACTGTATTGATATTGCAAAATCAATTTTAAAAACAAGTGAATTAAATAACTGTCAAATAATTTTACCTACAGACCTGGTTGTTTCCGATAAATTTGAAACTAATGCAAATTTTGAAATTGTCTCTTCTAATGCGGTTCCTTCAGAAATGATGGCTTTAGATATTGGTCCTAAAACTATTAGTAAAATAAATTCTGTGTTTCAAAATATTAATACTTTACTTTGGAATGGTCCAGTTGGAGCCTTTGAAACACCACCATTTGGCAAAGGAACTTTTAGTTTGGCTAAGGAAGCAGCCAAATTAACAGCAAACGAAAATTTAATTACTGTGGCTGGTGGAGGTGACACTATGTCTGCTCTAAACAAGGCTTGTGTTGTTAACGATTTTACATATGTGTCCTCAGCAGGGGGAGCTTTTTTAGAGTCACTTGAGGGTATGGAATTACCAGCAATTTCAGCATTAAGTAATAATTTGGATTATAAACTTAGAAAGGAAAAATAATGTCAGTAAGAGTTGCTATTAATGGATTTGGAAGAATCGGAAGAAATATCTTAAGGGCTATTGTTGAATCAGGCCGTGATGACATAATTGTTGTTGGTATAAATGACTTAGGTCCCGTAGAAACAAATGCTCATTTATTAAGATATGATAGTGTTCATGGAAAGTTTCCAGTTGAAGTAAAAGTTAGTGGCAATGATCTGTATATTGGACAAGGCCCTATCAAAGTTACTTCTATTAGAGATCCAAAAGATTTGCCTTGGAAAGAACTTGATGTTGATATAGCAATGGAGTGTACTGGAATATTTACTAACCGCGTAAAAGCTGCAATGCATTTAGACGCAGGTGCTAAGAGGGTACTTGTTTCTGCTCCTGCTAGCGATGTGGATCTTACTGTTGTTTATGGAGTAAATCATCAAAAAATATCTAAAGATCATCTTGTTATCTCAAACGCCTCTTGCACTACGAACTGTCTAGCACCTGTTGCGATGGCGTTAAATAATGGAGTAGGTATAAATCAAGGTTTTATGACTACAATTCATTCTTACACGGGTGATCAACCAACATTGGATACAATGCATTCTGATCTTTATAGGTCAAGAGCTGCTGCTGGCAACATGATACCAACATCTACTGGAGCAGCTAAAGCCGTTGGATTGGTTTTACCAGAATTAAATGGAAAATTGGATGGTGTTTCAATAAGAGTCCCTACTCAAAATGTATCAGTTGTTGATTTTAAATTTAATGCTTCAAGATCGACTTCAGTTGACGAAATTAATAACATTATTAAAGAATCTGCCAATGGAGAGCTAAACAATATTCTAGGCTTTACAGATGAACCTCTTGTATCAAGTGATTTTAATCATGACTCACGTTCTTCTGTTTTTCACATGGATCAAACAAAAGTGATGGACAATACATTCGTTAGAGTATTAAGCTGGTACGATAATGAGTGGGGTTTTTCTAATAGAATGTCAGATACAGCTGTAGCTATCGGTAAGACAATTTAAAAAACAAATTTAAACTTTATGAAATAAAAAGGAATATTTGCATGACCGATGTGTTGATAGCACCATCAATATTATCATCAAATTTCTCATGTTTAGCTGAAGAAATTAAAGCTGTTGATAAAGCAGGTGCAGATTGGATACATTTGGATGTTATGGATGGCCACTTCGTACCAAATCTTACATTTGGACCTCCAATTATTAAATCCATAAGAGATTATTCAAAAAAACCTTTTGATGCCCATCTAATGGTTACTAACCCAGATGATCTTTTAGAAGAATATGTGAATGCAGGAGTTGATATGATAACTGTTCATAAAGAAGTCACTCCACATTTAGATAGAACTTTGAATCGTATTCGTGAATTAGGATGTAAAGCAGGCGTTTCTATTAATCCTGCCACCTCTATTTCAGGTCTAGAGTTTTTATTAGATAAATTAGATCTGATTCTTGTTATGACGGTTAACCCGGGTTTTGGTGGTCAAGTTTTCATTGAATCATCTTTGAATAAAATTAAATTAATTAAAAAATTAATTAACGATAAGCCCATAAAAATTCAAGTTGATGGTGGCATTAATAAAGTGGTTGCCCAAAGGGTTATTGAGGCAGGTGCAAATGTAGTCGTTGCAGGTTCAGCTGTCTTTAATGGAGATGGTGTCGAGAGTTATTCAAAAAACATAGAAGCGCTTCGTTATAAAATTAAAAAATGAGAAAAATTAATTTTAATATCATTTTTGATTTAGATGGTACTTTAGTTCATTCAGTTCCTGATATGCACTATGCAATAAATAAAACTTTAACTAAATATAGTTTAAAAAATATATCTGAAGAAAAACTGCAGACTTTTGTTGGTGAAGGTATGTTATATTTGTCAAAAAAAGTAGTTGATTTTTGCGGTGGAGATAAAGGTTTATATGAAGTAATTTTCAATAGTTACAGACAAAATTATTCAGAACAACCATATAAATATAGTACTTTAATGCCTGGAGTAATGGAGACACTTAATTTTTTTTATGATCGAAAAATATTAATGGGCATTTGTACTAATAAAAGACAATTTGTAACTGAAAAATTAATTCAAGAAATGAATCTGAGTAAATTTTTTACCACAATTGTTGGGGCAAGAGAAAATATTCCGTTAAAACCAATGCCAAATATGCTAATACTAACAATGGAGGGCTTTAACACTACCAACAAAATGTTTTACATGGTTGGTGATACATCAAATGATATTGACGCAGCTAAAGCAGCAAATATAAAATCAATTGCGGTTGCAGGTGGTTACACTGATAAAGATGTAAACAGCCTTGGAGCAACTCACACTGTTAAAAATATGAAAGATATAATTAAACTTTTTAACTTATCTTAAATTGGATCCCAGCTGAAAACATCGCCACTTCTTTCATTTGGTGTCAATGAATTTTTAAATGAGGGGAGGGCTCTTTCGGCAATTTGTTGTGGTGTCCACCCTGATTCTGAATGAACGCTTTTTATAGGTCTATTTTGATTATAAATAAATAATTCATTCAATCTAGCACTGAAAATTTGTCCACTTACATTTTTAGCAGCCTCTGAGGCTAAAAAAACAGCTAAAGGGGCATTGGTTTCAGGAGTCATTTTCTTTAATCTTTCAACTCTCTCTTTTTCAGCTTCAGTGTTTGAAGGTATAGAATTGGTCATTCTACTCCAAGCAAAAGGTGCAATACAATTTGACCTAACATTAAATCTACTCATATCTAGGGAAATTGATTTTGATAATCCAGCAATTCCTAATTTTGCAGCTGAGTAATTTGCCTGACCAAAGTTCCCTATTAATCCTGATGTACTTGTCATATGTACATAAGCTCCTGAATTTTGTTCTCTAAAATATGGAGCAGCAGCCCTACTTACGTAAAAGCTGCCATTTAAATGAACACTTATTACATCATTCCAATCTGAGGGTCCCATTTTATGGAAAATTGTATCTCTTAAAATACCAGCGTTGTTTATAACAATATCTAATCTACCATACGTATCTAATGCCTTTTTGATTATTAGCTGTGCGCTATCCCATGCAGAAACACTATCATTACTGATTATAGCTTTTCCACCTTTTTGAGTAATTAATCCAACAGTTTCTTGTGCTGGAGATTCAGATCCACCCTCACCAGTTAATGAAACACCTATATCATTTACAACAATTGAAACTCCCTCCCTCGCAAGTGCAAGGGCTATTTCTCGTCCAATACCGCCACCAGCACCAGTTACGACGGCTACCTTATCTCTTAACCCTAAATCAACATTCATTAAAGATACTCCTATATTAAATTATTAACTGATATTAAGAACTTTTTAATAATTTTCTAGGATATATTTTAAATTAATTAAAATCATCTTATAATTGAAAATCAATCTTTATATTGATATTACAATAAATGAACGGCCTCGTAGCTCATCTGGATAGAGCGCAAGATTCCTAATCTTGAGGTAACAGGTTCGAGTCCTGTCGGGGTCACCATTATTTAATAAAATCAATGGTTTAATTCTCAATCCTTTAATATGTTTTATAAATTATTTTGTTAAAAATCTATATTGATTCCATATAAAATAGTGTCTTTTTTAAATTCAAAGTATGAAAATGGAGTTTGATTATAAATAATTTTATCTGCTATATTTGAAGGGTTCATTTGCAATGATTTTCCATCACCAAAACTGTAAATCATTTTATTTTTAGATTTAATTTTAAAAGTATGTTTTGTACTTTGTATATTACTGCTAGAAAAGTTATTTTTAGTTTCTAATGATGTTTTAGATTTAGAATTTCCAAATGAGAAAAATGATTTTAGATATTTATTAACTTTATCATCATACTCATAATGATTAAAAAGTTTGTTAGCAAATTTATCAATATCATTTCCAAAAACAACACTGGGATTTATAAAAAAAGTGATAATTATTATAAATTTGAGTAATTTTAAATTTATTAACATCAAGTTAAAATACCTAATATAGTTTTTATCAAATACTACTTTAGGATAAATAAATAATAACAAGAGTCAAATTTACATATTAATCACTCTAGAAACATTATTAATAAATAAAATAAATATGTGAATGATTTGTAAATGATATTTTAGGCTTAATTAGTTTTTTTAAAAATCCTAAGTAATTGTTATGCACTGATTTATTATAAAAGGTGAGGATGAAACACTTTCTTCCTAATCGTGAGGCAACAGGTTCGAGTCCTGTTGAGATCACTAGAATAAATAAAAAACATGACCCATTTCAGATACTTATTTGTATAATTTAAATTTAAAATATATACTATTATTAATCAATTTAGTAAAAGTAAGATTTTGAATTCTGATTACAAAAATTAATAATAATTTAAGGGAAGTAATTTTGTTATTATTGCCTGAAAATAGAGTTTATCCTGCTTTTTAAATTTTAGTTAAAAACTTAAATGTTTCATCTGCTGTTTTTGACCAAGAAAAATTTGAAGCTTTTTTTATTCCTAATCTGCTAAATTTTTTTCTAAGATTTTCGTTACTTATCAACTCAATTATAGCATCTTTAATATCTTTTTCATTTAATGGGTTTACCATAATAGCAGCGCTTTCAGCAATCTCTTTTGATGCTCCTAAATTACTGCATATAACAGGTAAACCAAATTTCATAGCTTCTATAACTGGCAATCCAAAACCTTCATATAATGAAATATAAATAAGACCTAATGCATTTTTATAAAAGCTAAGGAGCTCTTGGTCATTTGCTGAACCAAAATAATGAATGTCATTTACATCGTTTATATTTTCTAATAATTCATCATATTTCCAACCTTTAGTACCAACTAAAAGAAGTTTTACATTATTTTTTTCAATTTTATTAATACTTTTCCAAACTTTAATTAATTTTACTAAGTTTTTTCTAGGTTCAATTGCTCCAACATATAATAGGTATTTTTTTGTTTTGAAATTGATCTTTCTTTGTTCAATGTTTCTATTGGGATATATATCTCTAGGAGCCAAATGAGTAACAAATGTCTTATCTTTTACGTTTGGAAAGAATTTTATTAAATCTGATTTAGTAGTTTTTGAGACTGTTAAAATTTTATTGGCTCTTACAGTTGAATATTTTATTAAAAATGGAAAATATTTTGTTTTGATATATTCATGAACTTTAGGCATTAATTGAAATGTCATATCATGAATGGTAACTATCATTGGGCATACTTTGACTAATGGAAGAATAAAAGAAGCTCCCCAATGCACTTTAGGTTTAATTCTGTGTAAATGCCAAACCATGAAAGTCTGTTGCCAAATTGACTTTAAATATCTATTACTTGGAACTCTTATAAAGACAAATCTATCGTCCAAGTTTAATTTATTTAAATAACTTATTGCAAAATTATTAGCAAAAATTATAAAAATTATTTCTAAGTCTTTTTTTAAATTCCAGAATTTTATAATCTCTGAAACATATATAGCTGTTCCGCTATAAGGACTTCCCAATCCAATTGCATCAATAGTTATAGTTCTGAACTTCGACATTTATACGTTTATAACTCTACAGAATTTTTTTAAGAGAATTTTTTAAAAAATAATCACTAAACTTACCTAATCCTAATATAGGGTCTTGAACACCATAAACCTTTTCAACTTTATGAGATCCAAAAGTTGCTTTAATTTGATCTGATAATTTTTGATCAATTATATTTTGAAGACTATTTCTTGGTTGGGGATTTTTAAGATTTTTCAACATATATTTAACACTTTGAAGAATTTCTATTTCACTATTTTCAATATATTTTACTCTGGATAAGTCCCATCTAATCTTTCTAAAAGTTTTGGAGAATTGATCATCAAATGAAATTAATTTTTGATGCATCTTATCATAAATTAGTTTACATACGGAAATATCATTTTTTTTAATCGGATAACCAAGAAAATAATCAGGATAGTTTAATTTTAAAGCAGGTATATTAGTTAAAAAAGGATAATAAGCAGGTCCAGAGTCAGAGCATATAAAAAATTCACTTTGTTTTAAGCACCACCATTCAAATAGTTTTGAATTAGCTTCTAAATCAAGTATATTAAAACAATATTTGTTTTTTTCTGTATTTGGCTCAGCTAGCCTGATTATAGTATAACCTTTTTTCTTAAGAAACTCTAAGGCAAGGTTATAATTAACAATAGAGCAATTTCTTGCAGTATCTTTTCCTCTTTGTTGCTTATTTAAATAAGGAGATCGAAGATGCAAAGTTACTATTTTTGTATATGAACCAATCTTATTTTTTAACAATCTTTGAAAATCGTTATTTATATGATTTTTAAAAAAAAGTTCTGGTTTTTGTAAAGAAAGTAAGTGCCTTAAATCTTCTGAAAAATAAAAACGTAAATGTTTTTTGAAAAATATAGATATAATTTTATTTTTTAAAAATTTAAATTTTAAGATATTTCTAAATAACAAAAATAAAATTTTTTTTTGTCTTTCATTAATTATAACAAGGTTTGGTTTAATAAAAGAGATATCTTTTAATAAATCAAAATGAATATCGTCTTCAACTAAAAGAATACAAGTCAGATTATGTTTAATACTCAAATGAAAGAATCTGTTAAGGTCAACAAGTATGTTACCAAATGACTCATGTTTAGTGCTGCAAATTAGATATTTTTTAAATCCAAAGTTTATTTTTAATAAATTATGAGGCATTTCAATAATTCACGTTATTATTATTCATTTTTAAGATTATATATAAATGGTTTTGATTTAATTATACCATTAATAATAGTCTTTAAACCATTATCAAGCATTATATCATTCTGTAAATTTTGAATATCAATTTTAAAAGGTGGCCATCCTCTTTGTTCCTTGATAAAATTTAAAGGTATCATTCTTCTGAAAAAGAAATGATATGCATATTTAAGGGATCTTTCTGTTTTCTTAATACTTAATTTTCTTCTAAATGGTAGCATGTTTAAGATTTTCGTATATTCTTCTTTTGAATTTGCATCAAAACCAATTCCTTTACCTTTAATCCAGGCTTCACCCGCTATGATTATTGGAATGCTCAAGGAGCTTAACTCTATACCAGTTTTGGTACCATAGATAATAACAGAATTACAATAAGACATTGCAGAATGAGTGCTAATTTTACTTTCCGGTCCGATAATAAATACATTATCTGGGATTTTTAAAAAATGATTATTTATTTGGTCAATCACACTATCATTTGATGGAACAGTTCCAGTTATTTCAGCTGGATGTATCCTTATTAATAATTGTATATGTTTATTTTTTTTAAAAAAATCAATAGTTTGAATAACCCAATCAAACATTGTATCATATGCTTTGTTTTTAAAATGTAATTGAGCATCCCATGCTACGTTAGTAAGCATACCAACTGTGGGTTTATTAAAATCAATACCAGTTATTTTTTCTATTGAATTTCTGTCGAAGATCTCTGCTGATTGAAAGTTAATCCAATCTTTTTTACCTTCCCAACGACTTTTCAGGTAATTTTTTATTGTGTTTTCTTTTTTTTTGTTAAGGATAATATCTTCCCACACTGATGTGCTTTCTTCCAACATTGTATAATGATAAGTTTTATCGTGACTAAATATAAAACAACTTTTTCTGTAAGCTGTATGCCAAGTCACAACGTGAATATTATTATTTTTTGCAACATCAACTATAATACCTTGTGGTACATAAATACCATGATGTAATACAATACAATCGTATTTATGTTTCTCTAAAAGTTTTTGTGTTGCTATCATTGTAATGATTGCTGATTCAAAAAACTTCCTTAGAACTTTTTCAGTTAATGAGTTTAAAATTATTGTACCTTTTGCAAAAAATCTAAGTGTACCTGACCATGCGTGTTCACCTAATTTAATACCGTTAAATTTAAAATTTTTAATTTTATTATTAGGAGTTTTTAAGGATAACTCTCTTGAAAAAGATATATCTTCTTTCGTTAAAAATTTTTTAAATTGATGTACTTGCATATCTAAGTTTGATAAATACCTACTCATTGTATCGTTGGTACTTCCACATCTATTTTTACTGTGTCCTTCTCTAACAAATTCTTCTAAATTTTTATTCTGTCTTAATTCACACATCATACAAGCAGAGAGGGCATTATCAGCCAGGAAATAGTCACATTCTACATTTTTTTCTCTTAGTGCAATGCCAAGAAAACTTTCAAAGGTAACACAAGGTAAATGACCACTTAAACTAGTAGCAATTAAAATTTTTTTTTTAGAATTTAAGTTTTTACTACTTCTAATATTATCCGACTTCAGAAATGTTAATGCTTTTTTTGTTCTGTAATCTCTCAATTTATTTTTAAGTAAAAGTTTTAATTCTAGAGTCATTTCTTTATTTCTTCAGGAATTATATAAAAAGAAGGCCAAGGCTCGTATGTAATTTTAAGTCTCTTTTTATTGATTTTGTTATTAATAATGTAATTATTTACAGCTTTTTTAACACCAAAAACTGTTCCATTGATTTCTCCATTAAGGTAATCATGTCCTGCCAATATGCCGTTTTTTTTAAGTTTTTTTCCCCACAGGTTAAGATCTTCTAAAACTTCATGGTAGCCATGTCTTGCATCTATATAAATAAAATCGAAGTGATTATCAGGAAATTTTTTTACAGCTTCTGCAGAAGTCATTTTATGAAAGGTAGTTTTGGATTTATGCTTAGCTAATCTGACCCGTGCCTCTAGGTAAAACAAATAATGTTGATCATCGTCAACGTTTGCACTATCTATGTAAGTCTCATCATTTAAATTTTTCCAAGGATCAACTACATTAAATGATTTGCATTGCCAATTATTTAAGATAATTTCACTAAAAATTCCTTTTTTAACACCTATTTCTAAACCAACACCATTTAAATTATATTTATTCAACAATATTGGTAAATAATTACGATGAAAGACCTTATTAGTTTTTCTCGAAAGATAAAGAAAAAAGTTTGATTTTAAATTAATTAAATAATGTTTAAAAAAATTAATAAAAACTTTAGAAATTAAATTGATTTTGGTATTTTTATTTGTAATTACAGAACTAATTCTTTTAGTATTTTTTAACTCATTTATTTCTCTTTCAGCTAAATATAACTTTCTTTCTGCAACTAGCGCTCTAGGTTTCCAACCATCTTCACTCAACCAAGATCTCTCAACCAAATGAATTCCAAAAGTCTCTTCAACAATTTCATTTTCTAACGCATAAAAACTTGAAACAGGTAATATTTTTATCTTATTCCTAAAGTCTTTATTTTTTCTAATAAAGTCATTTACGAATAATGGTCCAGCAGCATTTTTGTCATACCCATAAAATATTCTAGGTTTTAGATCTTTTATCATTTTCAAAACATATGGATTAGATTTTTTAGACGCTAAAAATGCATTGTTTACCCTATTTTTTTTAAGTTCAGCAATTATGAAATTTTCTTTATGTTTAAGAAGGTCATCTAACGGTCTTATTAGTTTAAAATCAATATCAAGATAAAATCCACCAAACTTGTATAAAACTATTAATCTAATAATATCGGCTCTTTCCGCCGGACAACGTAATTTGTCTAAGTATTCTTTTCTCATACCTAAACTTAATATATTTTCTTCATTCCAAAGATAATAGTTCCAGTCTTTGTGCATTGATTTGATTTCATTTGTACACTTGACAAATTTTTCTTCCAGCTTATTTTCACCCACCCAAATTTGATGAATATTCTTTTCAATCATTATTAATTTCCTGAATATATTTTAAATTTATATTATGGTTAGTTCCTAACAAAAATTTTTCTAAAAATGTTAATGTTGGACGAAAAGTTTTTAAGTTATCTAAATTAGTCATTTCATCGATTTTATAAAACACATTATTTGAAATCATCATTTCAATATACCTAAAGTGAAAAATATTTTTATGATCTAAAAATTTTTTTAAATCAGGAATAAGGACAAGACCTCCAAGAAGAGCTGCCTGAAACAGAGATGTAGAATTAACACCAACAATTAAATCATTTTGACTTATAATTTTATTAAAGTTTGTTTTATAGAGTTTATTACTTTCACCTTGTTTCCACGTTTTATCTAAATTTACAAAATTTGGAATTTTTTTCATGTGTGCTTCGTCATTTCTTGGGTGTGGCCTATATGTAAATTTTAGATCATAGTCTTTTAAAATTTTCTTTAAAATAGAAAATACAGCTTTTGATATATCTATATCAAACGGGGATGTTGATTTACTCGATCCAAGATACAAAATATTTAATGATTTTTTTGGTTTGAATATTTTTGAATTAACTTCTATCAAATTTTTATTTTCAAAATAATTTTTAAAAAAAAGTGATCCTAGTATTTTAGCATTGCCTGTATAGTTTTGAAGAGTTTTTAACTCCTCAATTTGATATTTGTTCCATACAGTTAAAACATCAACTTTAGTAAATATAAATCCCTTAGTGGATAAATTATCCCATGATGCTATTAAACCTAAAGTTCTTTTTTTTTTGTAGATAGAAGATGCTATAATTTGTTGGATACTACCGGGGAAAATAAAAGGTAAAAAAATAACTTTTCTTGAAGATTTAATTTTATGTTTTAAATTTGATTCAAGAAAAAAATAAATTATATTATTTATAAACTTTACAGATATATTTATTAAGAATTTGTCAAAAAATCTAATCAATATATTTTTAGACCATCTATAGGCAAAGTTTTTTTTATATGACTCAGATATTTGAAATTTATAATCGTTTACATCACTAATTTTTTTTCTGTAAATTAATAACTCTATGACAGTAACTATTCTTGTTAAAAAGGTTCCATTAATTGGTTGAAAATTTACATGTATGTTATTTGGTTTTTCTTCAATAATTTTAATTATTGTCTCTAGGCTACCAATATGAATTGGATCATTTTTATTAATTCTTTCAAAAAAAATTTCTAATTTATCTTTTAATTTACCAGAACTTATCAAAGGTTGGATATGTTTTAAATAATCTGGTGATTTCAGAACTAAAGTAATCATTTTTCTAAGTGACCTAAATATTTATTTTGAAAAAATTCTATTGTTTTTACTAAGCCATTATTTAAATTAACCTTAGGTTTCCATTTTAACATTTTTTTTGCAAGGTCAATATTTGGACAGCGCCTCCGTGGGTCATCTTCAGGTATTTTTTTAAATATTATCTTTGAATTTGATTCAGTTAAACTCAGAATTTTTTTTGCTAACTCTAAAATTGTGAATTCCTCTGGATTTCCCAAATTTACTGGACCAGTAAAATTCTTTCCTGTATGCATTAATTTTATAAAAGCATCTATCATATCTGAAACATAACAAAATGACCTAGTTTGCTCTCCACTTCCATATATTGTTATCGGCTGTTCTAATAATGCCTGATATATGAAATTAGATATTACTCTTCCGTCATCATTCTGCATATTAGGACCATATGTATTAAAAATTCTACTAACTTTAATATCAACATTATATTGTCTATTATAATCTAAAAATAAGGTTTCCGCACATCTTTTACTTTCGTCATAACAGGAACGGATTCCAATGGGATTGACTTTACCCCAATAATCTTCTTTTTGAGGGTGTGCTTCTGGATCTCCATAAATTTCACTTGTTGATGCTTGCAATATTTTAGCGTTGGTTCTTTTTGCTAAACCAAGCATATTGATACTACCATGGACACATGTTTTGATTGTCTGCACAGGATCTTTTTGATATTTTTCAGGTGATGCTGGACAAGCAAGATTATAAATTTCATCTACTTCTAAATAGATAGGAAAGGTTATGTCATGCCTGATAAATTCAAAATTTGGTTCTTTTAATAAAGAAGATATATTATCCTTTGATCCAGTATATAAATTATCCAAACAAATAACGTAGTTATGATATTCTAATAATTTTTTACATAAGTGAGATCCTAAGAAGCCACTTCCGCCAGTTACTAAAATTTTTTTGGGTTGAGAGTAAAACATTTTATATCTTTATTTTGGTAGTAAGTTTACAAAAAATAAAATAAGCATCGGTAAAAATCCTATAAACCTAACTTCTCTATACCTATATTTATAACTCATTAAAAGACATAAATATTCAACTAATTTGGTTCCAGATAATCCTATAAAAAATAAGACTAAATTATGGATATGGTTATCAAACTTATAAAAGACTGGCAATGTTGTTAATAAAAAATATATCAATGTGAACCGGAAAAGAAATTTTTCTGCTAACTTTATATGTGGATAACAAAATTTAACTAACTTTTTATGCAACACATAATAAATATTCACGCTATAGCAAATATAGCTTATAATTGCCCAAAAGTAATAACCAGTTTGTGGTAAATTTATAACTGCAAAAATTATCACTATAAAAGGTAAACAAAAAAATCTTAAATAAAATGATAATCTAAATCTATATGCTCCAGATCCTAAGTTCACAATAGTTTTAAGTATTGATAACATAGTAGGATTTAAAGGATCAAAATCTTTAGTTAATAAAACTTTAGGGCTTGTTGAATTATTATTATCTACACTTACAATTGATTGACTAAAAGCTTTATATATCTCATCTTTGGAAAGATTAATTTTATCATCTATATTAGTTTCAGTAAGAATGTTTCCTGATAAGATACCTTTAACTCTTAAATATGAGACTATAGGTAAACCTATGGACTGTATTTTTAGAGGAATATTTTTGTTGAATTTATCATTAAATAATATCATATATTGTACTTTTTCAGATCTATGACTATTTGCTTCATCTTCCTCGTCTTCATTCTCATCCTCATTTTGTTGAATTTCTTCTTGTGCAACTATTTCATATTTGATATCAAATTTGTCTAATGCTTTAGCTGTATGGTTATCTCCAGCAATAACTGTAAGATTAGATAGTTTGTTTAAATTGAATAATATCTTGCTATCATTTTCATCAATATCTTCGATTGAAAAAAGCATTATTACAATTTTTACATGAGATTCTATGTCTTCTATATTATAATTACTTAAATAATTGTTTGAAACTGGTTTTGTAATTAATGAAATGGTTTCTTCAATATATTCATTAATATAATCAATATTATTATCATCAAAGTTACTATTATTTGATTTTTTTTCTAATGATAATTTCTTAATATCGTCATAAAATAAAATTGGTCTATTGAAGCTTTTTAGAAAATGATTTTTCTTATTTGATAACGGAATATTGTTACAAAACAATATATACTCATTTTGGTCTGTTATATTTCTTTCTGTGCTGAAAGATAAATTTTTTTTAAATGACAAAGCTTCATTAGAAATAATTGAATAATCAAAATCATAATTGTTAAATATTTTTTGAGTCGCATCATCTTCTAACGTTACCCATACATTATTCAAATTTTTTAGAT
>CACOAO010000001.1 GCA_902625215.1 uncultured SAR116 cluster alpha proteobacterium | reverse complement strand
GATATATAAAAACGCAGACGACAGAGAGAAGAAAAGAGCAGCAATGTGGTCTGACCCCGACTGGATAAATTACACTCAAGAAAGTGCAAAGCTGGGAGCATTAGAGTCCCAAGAAAACAAATTGCTTAAACCAGTTGATTTTTATGATTTAAAAATTTGATCATATACTTAGGCAGGTTTTGCTGTTCTATCTAAGAATTCGTCTCTTCTAGATAGATAAAAAGAATAACTATCTGGAAGATAATCCTTTGCATTTTCCAAATTAAAATGTGTAGCAGCTTTATAAACCCATTGTGTATCTGCGAGTAACTCTCTACCCATAGCAACTAAATCAGCTCTATTATAGGCAATAATGTTATTCGCTTGTTCACTATCTATTATTGCACCAACAGCCATGGTGTTTATATCGGCCTCCTTCTTAATTTTTTCTGAGTATGGAACTTGAAAACCTGGAATAATTTTTGATTTCGTTAGGACAGGTGACCCTGTAATTCCTCCTGAAGAACAATCTATAACATCTACACCAGCTTGTTTTAACATTTTTGATAATAAAACGTTATCTTCTAGAGTAGCTCCCTCACCTGGCGCATCAATTGATGACAATCTATAAAAAATTGGCTTTCTATCAGGCCAAACTAACTTGATGTCAGCAATAATTTCTTTAGCAAATCTTATTCTGTTTTCAAATGATCCTCCATATTTATCATTTCTTTGGTTAGAAATTGGAGAGAAAAAAGAGTGCAACAAATAACCATGTGCACCATGAATTTCAATAACATCAAAACCAGCTTTATCTGCTCTTTGTGCTGCTGCTTTAAAAGCTTGTTTAACATTATTTATATCTTCTAAAGACATTTCTTTGGGAACTGGCGAATTTTTATTAATTGGTATAGCGCTAGGCCCGATAGTTTCCCATGCAGGTTCTTTTTTATCATCTTTAGTTATTGGAGAGGCTCCATCCCATGGCCTTAGAAAACTAGCTTTTCTTCCAGCATGAGCAAGTTGAATTCCACTTACACAATTATATTCTTTAAAAGTTTTAGCAATTTTTGAGAGGCCCTCTATATGATCATCACTCCAAATTCCAGTACATCCATGACCAATTCTTCCTTCAGGAGACACGCCTGTTGCTTCAATAAAAGCAGCACCTAATCCGGAAAAAGCAAATCTTGAGTAATGCTGCAAATGCCAGTCACTTATCATGCCATCTCTAGCTTTATATTGACACATAGGAGATAATACTATCCTATTTCTCAAAGTTATGGATTTTATGTTTAAAGAAGAAAATAAAGGCACTTCATTCATTTTTAACTCCTAAAATGCTATTTTTTTATTTAATAAAAGATCTTAATTTATTGGATCTTTGACTTGCTGATTGCATCATAAATGAAAGATCAGATCCAGACAATATGAACTTCATTCCCATTTTAATATATTCAGACATAAGCGCTTCATTATAAACACCTCCCATACCCGGTGTTTTTCCATATTTTTTACACGCCTCTATCACTTTAAAGTAAGCATCTTTTACTTTTGGATTAGAATAATCACCTGGAATACCCATCTCCATGCATAAATCATTGGTACCAATTAATACAACATCAACACCATCAATCGCTGCTATGGTTTCAACATTTTCAATAGCTTCTGGACTTTCTAGCATTATTACTATCAGCATGTTTTCATTAATAGTATTTGCAACATCAGCTATAGGTTGTTGTCTAAAATCTAGTTGGGGCAAAACTCCTGTCATTGATCTATGTCCTCTTGGTGGATAAAGACAATATGAAACTAGTTTTTTAGCAATGTCGGCATTTTCCACATGGGGAAAAACAACTCCCATTGCCCCACAATCAAGAACTCTTGTTGCGTGATGATGAGCAAAATCTGGGACTCTTACAATCGGTGTTATACCTGCATCTTGAGCGGCGACTGAAATTTGAGTTGCAATATCAATATCCATACTATTATGCTCCATGTCTATAAACAACCAATCATAACCACATGTAGCCATGATTTTTCCTATATCAACCGTCCTGCTTTGCCTTAACCCAACCCCCAGACATAACTCATTCTTAACTATTTTTTCTTTTGCAATATTTTTCATAATTCTTTATCCGTATGTTTTTTGTATGATTTATATTATAACACGATCAAAATTTATTATCTCTCATATATTTTTTAAATAAAAATATATTTTTTTATTTTAATTAATGTACATATTGTTATTATATTTCCTAATTTTATCTTGTGGGGGGATAGTAAGATAAAAGAACTGCATTCAATACCTTTTCCAGAGACTAGTAAAGCTTTACCTATAGCCATGCTAAGAGCTAGGGAAGCTCTAATGGTATCTTTTAGACCTATTCTTGCAAAACATGGCTTTACAGAACAACAATGGCGAGTTTTAAGAGTGCTTGGTGAAAAAGGTTCTTCTGACGCAGGACAAGTTGCATTTGATGCTTGTATATTAGCTCCAAGTCTTTCAAGAATTATTGGAAAACTTGAGAAAGAAAAATTTATATCTAGGTTTGTTGACAAAAAGGATGGCAGACGAGTAAATCTAGCATTAACATCACTTGGTGAAGAAATTTTGAAAAAAATTGTTCCTGATATGGATGTTGTTTATAAAGCTATTCAAAAACGTTATGGAGACGAAAAGTTATCTAACTTACTTGAATTACTAGGAGGTATTAGTGAATGGAGAGGACGATAATACTACTCCATAACAATATCAAATTTTTTTGAAATTTCTTTTAAAGTTTTTAAAGTTTCTTTGCTAATGTAAATGCCATTTTTAACGGAATATTTTCTTTTTAATAATGCATTTTGTCCAGGCATTCTCACCTTTTTATTTTTATTAATTGGAGGATTATTAATACATTCGTTATAAAGATAACTCATTTCATTTTTGAAAGTCTCCAAACCAGCAAAAGCGTTAGGATCAATAACTTGGATATAAATTGAAAGGTTCATTGATTTTATTTTTCTAGTTCTTCCGGATCCAGAAAGTCCTTGAGATAGTGCTTCAATTCCTAAAGCAAGTCCAAATCCCTTATGTCCATACTCAAGGCCACCCAAAGGCATTACAGTTCCATGGTTTTCATAAACTTCTTTAGGGTCATTTGTAGGAACACCATCTTTAGTAAGTAAACAATTAAAATCAAACATTTCATTTTTAACAATTTTATCTGCTATCATATTACTGGTAGTGATCGAAGCACTTATGTCAATTATAACAGGCTCATCGTTCGTTGGAAACGCCAAGGCCATTGGATTTGGTGTTAGTAATGCCTTGGTTCCACCAAATGGAGCGACTGTTGCTGATGATGGTACTGAACACTTAATTATTGGGACTAAACCCTGCTCTACAATAGGTAACATGTAAGCAGCCAATGCACCATTATGATGACTATTCTTAATTAGAACAGTTGAAACTCCATGGATTTTTGCACGTTCAGCTGATAATTTTAACCCATTTTTAGTAAGCCATATACCAGGTAGATTATCCCCATCAATTGTTATACAACTTCCAGTATCATTAATTGTAATCTGATTACCTGAAACTTTCATATTACCTGCTTCGATATCTCTAATATATTGCGGTAAAAGTCTAACACCATGGGTTGAGTGACCCATCATATCAGCTTCGACTAGAATTTCTGATGAATCTCTTGCCTTATCATAATCCATACCTAATTTTTTGAATATTGATGTACAGAAATTAATCAATTCATATTGGGTTAACATTTAAAACCTCAATGAAGTTGGTAAATTTAAATTACGTTATTTCATCACATAAATATCTTGTAATTGAAGCATTTGCCGACAGAATAAATGATAGAACATTATTATTTAGAAAAAATATGTCTTGTATATGTGTCCAAGGTTCGTTTCTATCAAAAGCATACGCTTTACCTGTCCCTAGGTCTAATATTTCATATTTTGATTTGTTGACTAAAAAATAACCAGATTTAGTACCATCACCATCTTTAATGGTAATTTCTACAGGTATTTCATTACCACTTATTTTGAAAACTTGTATTCCATTAGATCTTACAGCTGCTGCACTTTTTGGTTTGCAACTATACTTTGTCTCTTTTGCATAAGAATTTAAAGAGAACAAAATAATTGAGAATGAGATTAATATATATTTAAGAACAATCATCTTTTTCCTTCTTAATTAACTTAGTCGATTTCTTTATAATATTTTATTAAACTGTTTTTCGCATTTTTTGAAATATTAATTTTTTTTTCTGATACAAATGTTTCATGGTTTTGCTCTACCTTTTCAAGATCATATAAATAATTAACCATTAATCCTCCAGATAAATCTATACCGTTTGATGAGATATCTCCAAGAAAGTTAATTTGTTCTAAAGACGCACCATTCCCAAGATGAAACCTCGCAACTGGGTCATTAGGCATTTTATCAGATCTTTCCGATTTGAAAAAATATTCACCTAAATATTTAAGTAAATAATCTTTTATTTTTGATAATTGATGTGGTTTTTTTATTTTCTCTATTTTTAAATCAAATTTAGGATACTTGTATCTAATCCATTTTCTAAAACCTGGTATAGGAGATAACGTTACAAAACTCTTCAAATTTTTTAATTCATAACTCAAATTAGTAGCAACTTGTTTAATTAAAAAATTACCAAAAGAAATGCCAGTCAAACCTTTTTGGCAATTAGAAATTGAATAAAAAACTGCAACTTTTGCTTCCTCAGGCTCTAAAAAAACTCTATCTTTTTGTAGTATATTTTGAATATTTGATGGTATTTCTTTGGTTAAAGCTACCTCGACAAATATTATTGGTTCATCTTGCATTGCAGGGTGAAAAAAAGCAAAACACCTCCGATCTTTTGGTGCTAATCGAGCTCTTAATTCATCCCATGAATTAATTTCGTGAACAGCTTCGTAAGCTATAATTTTTTCTAATATATGGGCTGGAGTTTCCCAATTTATTGGTCTTAAAATCAAGAAACCTCTGTTAAACCAATTTCGGAATAAATAAACTAAATCATAATCAACAGCTTTTAGCTCTGGTTTTTTTACTGAAAATTCTAATAATCTTTTTCTTAAATTAACTAGTCTTACTGTCCCTCTTGATATAGCATTACATCTTCTAAATATATCTCTTCTTGAAGGTTCAGATAATTTCATTAGTTTAACTAAATTTTCAGATGTTTTTTCAATTTGATAATTTTTTACAACTAATAACAAATCATCTAAGTTAACTTCGTAATTTTTTCTTAATAATTCAAAAAACTTAATTAATTCTCTATCATTAAGTTGTTCACAGTGAGTAATCAACAATTCTGCATGGCCAAGTGCAGAAACTTCACCTTTTGCAGAAGCAACATTCTCAACATATTCTTTTGTTGTTAGTGATTTCTTTTTATCAAATAAAAAATTTAAAGATTTATTAATATTGGGTTTTTCAAATAAAGAATTTATTAATTCTTGAAAGAATTTAATTTTTGTCACTATAATTCACCCATAATATAATTAGGTAACTTAAATATTTTAAAGTTATTTATTAGCCAAGATCTGTGAAGCTTTGGCAATTCCCCCTTTTTGGTAAGGTATACCAGCCATTTCAAAACCCATTTCTATTCCATTTAATGTACCCATCAACATTAAATCATTAAAATCACCAAGATGCCCAATTCTAAAAACCTTTCCTGCAAGTTTTGAAAGGCCACTACCTAAAGACATATTAAAATTTTCTAAAATTATTTTTCGTAGATTATCAGCATTATGATATTCTGGTAGCATAACAGCTGTTAAAACATTTGAAAAATCCTTTTCTTCTTTGCATACAATCTCAAGTCCCCATGCTTGGACAGCAGTCCTCGTTGCTAGTGCGTGTTTTTCATGTCTCTTAAAAACATTATCAAGTCCTTCTTCGTGAAGCATATTAATCGCTTCTTTTAATCCGTATAATAGATTAGTTGCTGGTGTATAAGGAAAAGAACCTGATTTATTCGCTTCAATTTGTTCTTCCCAGTCCCAATATGATCTTCTCATGCCTGACGTTTTAGATATTTTTAATGCCTTATCTGATATTGCATTAAACGATAATCCAGGTGGTAACATTAGCCCCTTTTGAGATCCGGATACTGTGACATCAACACCCCATTCATCATGTTTATATTCCATGGATGCTAAACCTGAAATAGTATCAACCATCAATAAAGCGTCATGATTAGCTGAATTTAATGTTTTCCTTACTTCATCAATTCTTGAAGCACAACCAGTAGATGTCTCATTATGCACCACACATACTGCTTTAATTTGTTTTTTTGTATCTTTTTGCAATCTATAAAAAAGTTTTTCCGGTACAACACCTCTTCTCCAGTCAGTCTCCAAAAACTCAGTTTTTATTCCAAGTCTAAGTGCCATTTTATTCCATAAAGATGCAAAATGTCCTGTTTCCACCATAAGAACCAAATCGTCTTCTCTTACTGTATTAACGAGTGCTGCCTCCCACGCACCAGTTCCTGAAGCAGGAAAAATAATCACATTAGATTTAGTTTTAAATATAGACTTCATACCTTCAATGCAATTTTGGGCTAAATTAGCAAACTCAGGACCACGATGATCTATTGTTGGATAATCCATTGCACGTAAAATTCTGTCTGGAACGTTAGAGGGACCTGGTAACTGAAGGAAATGTTTTCCTGGCATATATTTTTTACTCATTAAAAAAATCCTAATTAATTTATCTTTATTTGAATATATTGAGAATATGTTTTATTAATTATACACTTAATTATATTAATTTCTAATTAATTTCTCACTGAAGGTTATTTCAATGCCAGATGGTCATATCGATCAATTACTTAACACATTAGAGAAAAAAACTTCTGCAGAAGTTTACTCTGATAATTTTAATAAAGGTAGATATGCTACTGATGCGTCAATTTATCAAATGATGCCATATGGAGTTTTAATACCTAAATCAAAATCAGACTTAATCGAGACAATTAATTATGCTCGAGAAAGTAAAGTCCCAATACTTGCACGGGGTGGTGGTACCTCGCAGTGTGGTCAGACTGTTAATAATGCAATAGTGGTTGACAATTCAAAATACCTAAACAAAGTTTTGGAATTTGACAAAGAAAGTATGATTTGTGTTGTTGAACCTGGAATTGTATTGGACGAACTCAATCGTTTTTTAAAACCATATGGTTTGTGGTTTCCAGTTGATGTATCAACTTCAAGTAGAGCTACAATTGGAGGTATGACAGGTAATAATAGTTGTGGTGGTAGATCAATAAGATATGGTATGATGAGAGATAATGTTATTGAAATTGAAGCAATTTTATTTGACGGATCAACTTATAATTTTGGAAAAATAGAAAATAATAGTCTTCCACTTAGTAATGGAGTGGCACCTGAAATTATTAATAATCTTCAAAAGCTAGCTATTGATAATAGAAAAGAAATTCTGGATAAATTTCCTAATGTTCTAAGAAGAGTTGGTGGTTATAATATTGAGGCGTTACTACCTGACGCTATGGCTAGCAGACCTTATGGCAAAGTTGGTGACGGAATAAATTTGTCTCACTTGTTGGTCGGATCCGAAGGAACGCTTGCTTATTCATCTGCAATCACTCTTAAATTGTCTCCACTTCCTTCAAAAAAAATAATGGGTGTATGTCATTTTCCATCCTTTTACGAAGCAATGGATACTGCTCAGCATATTGTGCCATTAAACCCGGTTGCTGTCGAATTAGTGGATGATACTATGATAAGCCTAGCCCAAAAAATTGATATGTTCAAACCTACTGTAGAAGCTGTCGTAAACGGTAATCCAAAATCTCTACTTCTTGTTGAGTTTGCAGAAGAGGATATGGATGAGAACCACCGTAGATTAAAAAAACTCCATCAACTAATGGGAGATCTTGGATATTCTTGGAATAAAAGCAAGAAAAATGGGGGTGTCATTGATGTCATTAATGATAACCTTCAGTCAAAGGTTAGTGAAATGAGAAAATCTGGTTTGAATATTATGATGTCAATGAAAGACGATGCAAAACCAGTTTCGTTCATTGAAGACTGTGCGGTAGAGCTTAAAGATTTAGCAGAATATACCGATGGATTAAATAAAATTTTTGACAAATACAATGTAAAGGGCACTTGGTATGCTCACGCTTCGGTTGGTTGTTTACATGTCAGACCTGTTTTAAACATGAAAATTCAAGAAGACGTGCAAAAAATGAGAAGTATTGCTAATGAAACAAGTTCTTTAGTCAAAAAATTTAAAGGTTCTTATTCCGGTGAGCATGGTGATGGTATTGCCCGTTCTGAATTTAATGAGGTAATGTTTGGTAAAAAAATGATTAACATCTTTAAAATTATTAAAAATTCATTTGATCCATTTAATATTTTTAATCCAGGAAAAATTGTAGATGCTCCAAAATTAGATAGCAGGAGTCTTTTTCGATATGCACCTTCTTATAATGCTCAAAACATTAATACAATTCTAGATTGGTCTTCTTGGACAGGCACTAGTGGTGGTTTCCAAGGGGCCATTGAAATGTGTAACAATAATGGCTCATGTAGAAAATTAGATGGTGGTGTAATGTGTCCGTCTTTTAGAGTAACTAAAGATGAAAAAGATTCTACAAGAGGAAGAGCTAATTCTCTTAGATTGGCACTTTCAGGGCAACTTGGAGAAGACGCTTTAATAAATGAAAAAATGAATGATACCATGAAACTTTGTGTTTCTTGTAAAGCATGCAAACGTGAATGCCCTACTGGTGTTGATATGTCAAAAATGAAAATTGAAATATCGTCTTTAAGAACAAAAAAATTTGGTTTAGACATAAATAGTAAACTTGTAGCATTCCTTCCTTACTATGCTCCGGTAGCGTCAAATTTTGCTTTAATTATGAACTTAAGAGATAAATTACCAGGACTGGCAAAACTTAGCGAGGTACTTTTTGGTTTTACATCTAAGAGGCCTCTTCCTAAATGGAGAAGAGATTATTTTAAAAATAATGAATTACCAAATAATATAAATAAAGTTAAAAATACTACTCCAGTAATTTTGTTTGTTGATACTTTCAATAGGTATTACGAACCAGAAAATGTTAGATCCGCAATTAATGTTTTAAAAAAAGCAGGATATTATCCATTTATCCCAACATTATCAAATTCAAGAAAAATACTTTGCTGTGGTAGAACCTATTTAAGCAATGGTTTAATAGATAATGCTAAAAAAGAAATGTTGAATATATTAAATGCTTTTAGGCCATACCTAAAGCAGGGAATTTCGGTTGTTGGCTTGGAGCCATCATGCATACTTTCATTTAGAGACGAAATCCCTAGTTTAATTAAAAGTGAAGATACTGAATACTTAAAAAAGAATTCTTACACATTTGAAGAATTACTATTTAAGAAAAGTAAAAAAATAAAATTTAGAAGTTTAAACAAAAAAGTTCTACTTCATGGTCATTGCCACCAAAAAGCTTTTGATGCTGTCAAACCTATTGAGAATTTATTAAATAAAATTGAAGGGTTAGAAGTAGAAAATATCCAGACTAGTTGTTGTGGTATGGCAGGTTCATTTGGTTATGGTAAAGATACTTACGATATTTCAATGAAAATGGCTAATGAAAGGCTCTTCCCAACAATTAAAAATAATGCAAATGACGTAATTGTTATTGCCGACGGAACATCATGTAGGTGTCAGATTAAAGATGGACTTAATAGAGAAGCTGTTCATCTAGCTAAGTTTATGGATGAAAATATAATTTACTAAAAACAATTAAAGATCTAATCTATTGTTTTAAGAGGTATTTATGCCAAGCAAAACAAAAAAACCAACGTCATTCCATTGGGGTAGTTACTATGCTGAAGTAGAAAATGAAAAAATTGTCAGTATGCGTCCTTACGAAAATGATAAAGACCCTTCAAAGATAGCTAATGGTATTATCAACAGTATTGACGATGAATTACGAATAAGAGTACCACATGTTCGGAAAGGTTATCTTCGAGACATACGTAAAGAATTAGCAAATAGTAAAATGTCTCTGACTGGAAAGCGAAGTAGAGAAAAAAGAGGTTCAGATAATTTTGTAGCGGTTAGCTGGGAAGAAGTAATTGATATTGTTGCTTTTGAGCTAAACAGGGTCAAAAAAAAGTACAAAAATAAAGCCTTTTTCGCTGGCTCCTATGGGTGGGGTTCTGCTGGAAGATTTCACCATGCCCAAAGTCAACTACATAGATTTTTTAACTGTTATGGTGGATATACCAAATCAATTAATACGTACTCTTATGCAGCAAGTGAAACAATTATGCCTCATGTGATTGGTATGTCATATCGACAATTTCTTGATACTCATACTGATTGGAATAATATTAGAGATAATTCTGAATTAATAGTTATGTTTGGTGGATTACCTTTAAAAAATGCTCAGGTAAATTCTGGAGGAGTTGGAAAACATACAACCAGAGATTATATAAAAAAATGTGTGCTGAAGGGTATAGAGTTTATCAATATTAGTCCTATGGAAATGGAGGCTGATATAATAAGTAAAGCTGAATGGATTAAAATCAGACCTGGAACTGATACAGCTTTAATGCTCAGCATTGCATTCATTTTGGAAACAGAAAGTCTGGCAGATAGAGAATTTTTGAATAAATATTGTGTTGGATACGACAAATTTGTTCAATACTTAAAGGGTATTTCAGATGGGAAGGCTAAGACACCATTCTGGGCTTCTAAGATTACAGGTATTCCAAGTAATACAATCTATAATATAGCAAAAAAAATGTCTTCAAATAGAACGATGATTACTGGGGCTTGGGCCCTGCAAAGGCAACAGTATGGTGAACAACCACACTGGATGATAACTGTTCTTGCCTGTATGCTAGGACAAATAGGACTTCCTGGTGGAGGTTTTGGTCTTGGATACAGTGCAGAAAACGGCATTGGAAATCCAGTTCAACATTTTAAATGGCCCTCTTTAGAGCAATTCAAAAACCCTGTTTCTGACTTTATTCCGGTAGCTAGATTTTCAGATATGCTATTACAACCAGGAAAAATTTTTCCATATAATGGAAAAGAAATTAAATATCCAGATATAAAATTAGTATATTGGGCAGGTGGTAATCCGTTTCATCATCAGATGAACTTAAAAAAACTAATAAAAGCTTTCAAACAACCAGACACAATAATTGTTAATGAAATCTGGTGGAATAGTCTTGCAAGACATTCAGACATAATATTACCAACGACAACCTCACTAGAAAGAAATGACATTAGCATTAAACATTGGGATCAAACTATTTCACCAATGCATAAAGCAATTGAACCGGTAGGAGAGGCAAAATCAGATTATGAAATTTTTTCTGAAATTTCTTCTAAATTAAATTTCAAAGACAAATTTACTGAAGGTAAAGACGAAGACAAATGGTTAAGATTTATTTGGGAAGAAGCAAAAAACAAAGCTAAAGAAGAGGGATTTACTTTGCCTGAATTTGATAAATTTTGGAAAAATGGATTTCAAGAAGTTTTATCTCCGAAAAAACAAAATATTTTGTTAGAAGAGTTTAGAATTGATCCAGAAAATAATCCTATTTCTACTCCATCAGGAAAAATAGAAATTTTTTCTGAAACAATTGATAGTTTCAATTATAAGGACTGTCCTGGTCATCCAGCTTGGTTAGAACAAAATGAGTGGCTAGGATCAAATTTAACAAAACAATTCCCACTTCAACTTATATCAGGGCAACCCCATAATAGATTGCATAGTCAACTTGATAATGGTTATGAAAGCCAAAAAGAAAAAATAAGAGGTAGAGAACCAATAAAAATTCATCCGCATGATGCTCAAACAAGAAGATTGGAAAATGGTGATATTGTTGAGGTAATTAATAAAAGAGGCAAGTGCTTAGCTGGAGTTGTAATTACTGAAGAAGTTATGCAAGGAGTTGTTTTTCTTCCTGTGGGTGCTTGGTATGATCCAGTAGACGATGGTGCTTTTTGCATACATGGGAACCCTAATGTTTTGACAGAAGATATTGGTACATCATCTCTTGCCCAAGGACCGTCTGCTCATTCTACTTTAGTTGAAATAAAAAAATATACTAAAGAATTACCAGAAATTACAATTTTTAATAAACCTATAATCCTGAATAAATAGAGAACTTCAACTTGAGCATTGAAATTTGCATTATCAATCCTTACCTCTCAGCTATTTCAAATGAAAAGATTAAGAATTGTGCTTTAAAAATAAGTGATAAACATACTAGTATTTTAATCGATAAACAAAACTCTCAAGACTATTTTGATCTATACAGTGAAACGATAAATATTTCAAAATTACTTAAAGTAGTTGAAAAAAATAATTCTTCAGACGCATTCATTATTATTTCTTTTGAAGATATTGGCGTTGAGACAATTAGGAAAATTACATCAAAACCAGTAATTGGTTTAGGTGAAGCCTCTTTTTATACCGCTAATATAATTGCAAATAAATTTTCAGTGATTACCAATTTATCTAATTCACATGAAGCTTTAAAAAATAATTTAATAAAATATGATATGGACCACAAGTGTGTATCTATAAAATCAATTGAAGTTCCTGTATTAGATATGGATACAATGTCAAAATCTAACCTGATTAAATTAGATAACGAAATTCAAAGAACAATTACGGAAGAAGAGCCGGAGGCTATAATAATAACTAGCCCAGGTATTTATAATTTATCAAAAAATTTAAGTAAAAAGTTCAACATACAAATTATTGAAGGGGTTACAGCTGCTACAGCTTTGATGGAAAATTTTGCTAAATTAGATTTAAAAATAAAAAAATATGTTGCTAAACCTAATAGAAATTTTGGAATACCAATTTAAATTAATTATAAAAATTCGTTCTCTAAATCTTTATCTAATAGAGCTTGTTCTCTTTCAGAGTATTCACCTAAGCCTCCACCTCCAGGTGTATATATTTGAAGGATATCACCTGCTTTAATAAGTTGTGTACCCTTGCCATTTAAATTTCCTTTACCTTTAATTGAGACTTTCCCAGATTTACCGTTTCTTCCATTTAAACGACCTCTCGCTGGAAATTTGATTCTATCAAAAGAAGCCAAAAGATCCATATCCTCATCAATTGCTGATTTAATTTCTATTACTTGACCTAATCCTCCATTATACTTTCCTTTTCCACCACTTCCTGGATTATATTCTTTTTTAAGAAACAATAATGGAGCAACTGCCTCATTAATTTCGACTGGAGTTCCTTTAACACCTGAAGGGTAGGCAGTAGCAGATAAACCATCTTTGTTTGGCCTTGCTCCTGTTCCACCATTAACTACAGCAGTAACTGCAAACAATTTGTTGTTGTTAGCTCCCCTATCAGTCTTTCCACGAAATGTAATGTTCCATAAACAAGAAGCCCCTTCTGCAGGAACTTTTTCCGGTATGGCTTTTTCTAAACAACCAAACACAACATCCGGAAGCATTTGACCAATAATATGTCTTGCGCATACTGCAGCAGGATAAGGAGCGTTTAAAATAGAACCCAATGGCGCATCAATTTCAAATGGTTTTAGAGAGCCTGCATTATTTGGTATTTCTGCACTTACAAGACAACTTAAACCAAAACAAGTATAAGCCTTAGTATATGAAAGTGGAACATTTATACCAAACTTAGATTTGTCAGAGGTGCCTGTATAATCAACTGAAATTGATTTATCTGAGACTGTTAGTTTAGCCTCTAATTTTATATCCTTTTCAAATCCATCTATCATCATAGAATTTTTATATAAACCATTCGGAATTTTTTTAATTTCATTTTCTACGGCTAATAATGACTTGTCATATATAAAATCAGAAAGATTTTTTAAATCATCAATTTCAAATTCTTTCATCATTTCAACTAATCTATTGCAGCCTATGTCATTACATGCAGCCAATGAGTAAACATCTCCTTCTGTTTCTATTGGCTGTCTAGTATTTTGACTAACTAATTTTAATAATGTTTTATTCATCACACCTCTGTCAGCTAATTTCAACATAGGTATATAAAAACCTTCCATGTGTATGTCCGTAGCATCAGGACCTACCCCTAATCCTCCAATATCAGTCAAATGAGATGTACATGAAAAAAGACCAACTATTTTGTTGTCTTTGAAACAAGGGGTGGTTAATACAAAATCGTTTAAATGCCCTGTTCCCATCCACGGATCATTTGTGATAAATATGTCTCCTTCATTCATAGTGTTTAATGGGAAATGATCAATAAAATGCTTTACTGACTCTGCCATAGAATTAACATGACCTGGAGTACCTGTAACTGCTTGAGCCATCATTCTACCTTCTAAATCAAATACTCCAGCCGATATATCTCCACATTCACGAACTATTGGACTAAATGCCGTTCTTACTAGTGTTTGGCCTTGTTCTTCAACAACAGAAAGAAGTCTATTCCACATAACTTGATTTTGAATATTATTTTTATCATCAATTAAATTATTCTCATTCATTGTCTATATATTCCATTTGCAAAAAATTATTACTCAAAACTTTTGTGTTAAAATTGTTAGAAACAACTATTGTAGTTTGATCTTCCGTAATTATACATTGACCATTTATCAAATCTCCCGGATTTAAATTTATTCTTTCATAATTTGGTATTTTAATTTTTTCTCCACTTTCATAATCACAGAAATCTACTAAAGAGGTTTCTTTTATGTTTTTATAAGAATCTAGTTCTAGATATTCAGTTGATTTCTCGTCTTTAATAGATAATGATAGAGACCAAGTTAAAATTTCTATATCTGCATTTGGCAGTATTCTAGAATATAATTTTTCGTAATTTGCTTCAAAAGAGCCTTTAATTTTGTTTGTATCTCTGGCAGACAATGCCTCCATATCTATAGGAACTTTAATTTCGTGTCCTTGCCCAGCATAACGCATAAATGCAAAACGTTCTTCAATGTACTCTGTATTTTCGGACTTGTTTTGTATAATTTTTTCAGCTTCATCTCTCATTGATGCTAGTAAATTATTAACTTTTTCAGTATTCAATTTATTTAATAACATTCTAAGACTTTTAACCACTTCGTATCCAACAGGAGCTTTTAAAAAGCCAACTGCTGATCCAACACTTGCATTTGTAGGGATAATTATTTTTTTTACTCTTAGTTTTTCTGCAACTCTAGATATATGAAGGGGTGCAGCCCCCCCAAATCCGATAAGAGTTCTGTTTGATGTTTCATGACCTTGTTCAACAGTGTGGACTCTTGCTGCGTTCGACATGGTTTCATCTACAATTTCAGATATTGCTAATGCGGCCGTTTCAGTTTTTATATTAAGCTTATCACCAACATTTTGTGTAATTGCATTTTTAGCAAATTCTTTGGATAGGTTTATTTTACCCCCAGCAAATTTATCAGGATGAATCTTCCCTATTACTAAATCTGCATCAGTAATTGTTGGATTATTACCGCCGTTAGAATAGCATGCTGGGCCAGGGTTTGAGCCAGCACTATCCGGTCCAGTAATTATTTGATCCAACTTATTTACCCGAGCTATTGATCCACCTCCTGCACCAATTTCTACCATTTCAATTACGGGAATTCGAAGAGGTAGCCCACTTCCTTTTTTAAATCTAGCTTTTCTATCAACTTCAAATTCTCGTGCTTTAATTGCTTTTTGATTTTCAATTATGGTAATCTTGGCTGTTGTCCCACCCATATCGAATGATATTACTTTATCTAATTTCAAATCTTCAGCAATAGATGTTGCCAAAATAGCACCACCTGCAGGACCTGATTCAACTAATCTTACTGGATTGTTACATGCACTTATTACATTAGTTAAAGTTCCTCCAGAGGTCATCAATAAAAGTGGGCAATTAAATCCTTTTTTCCTTAATTCAATATCTAATTTTTTTAAATATGTAGAAATTAAAGGTTTTATGTAGGAGTTTACTACAGTAGTAGTAAAACGTTCATATTCTCTTATTTCTGGGCAGACATCAGAAGATATACTTACCTCTACATCTGGTAAATATTTTAATAAAAATTCTTTTAATTTATTTTCATTTTTAGAATTAGCATAGGAATGTAGAAAGCCAATCCCAATACTTTCAAATTTTTCATTTTTAATTATATCAACTAAACTTTGAAATTTTTGGGTGTTAATGGGCTTAATTATATTTCCATTAATATCAGTTCTTTCTTCTATTACATATCTATGCTTTCTTGGAACAAGTGACATTGTTTTTTCAATAAGTATGTCATATTGATCAAACCTACTTTCATAACCAATATCTAAAACATCCCTGAAACCCTCAGTAGTAATAAAACAAGTCTTTGCACCTTTTCTTTCAATTACTGCATTTGTTGCTAAAGTCGTACCATGTAAAATCATCTTTATATCTGAAGCATTGATTTTATTTTCTTGTAAAAGTTCTACTACGCCTTGAATTACTGCAACTTCAGGTTCCGAGGAAGAAGTAAGCACTTTTTTAGTGAAAAGATTAGTTTCGTCTTCTAAAACTATATCTGTAAAAGTTCCGCCAATATCAATAGCAAGTCTCATTTATTGAAATCCTCTACAACATTATTATTGGATCATGAATTTAACAGGGGCGGTTACAATTTCCGGGAAAATTACAATTATGACAATACTTAACAACATTAAAAAGAAAAATGGTAATGCTGCTTTTGTAACTTTCAATATGTCTCTGCCTGTCATTCCTTGAAGAACAAATAAATTAAAACCTACTGGGGGAGTAATTTGTGCCATTTCTACTACAATTACTGTAAAAATCCCAAACCATATTAAATCTATTCCCGCAGTCTGGACCATTGGTAAAACGACAGATGCAGTCAATACCATCATGGACGTACCTTCTAGGAAACAACCAAGAAAAATGTATAATATCGTGAGAATTGCTAAGAGTGAAAGTTGTGATAATTGAAAGTCATTTACTATTTGTCCTAATTGTTTTGGGATGCCAGTATATCCCATTGCAACAGAAAGAAAGGCTGCTCCTACAATTATAAAATTTATCATGCAAGAAGTTTTCACAGCTCCCATCAAACTGTCCATAAAACTCTTAAAATTAAGAGATTTTGAGGACCAAGCAAGTATTAAAGCTCCTATTACACCAATCGTTGCAGCCTCTGTTGGGGTGGCATAACCACCATAAATTGATCCTAGAACAAAAAATATTAATGCAACTACTGGAAGCAAGTTTCTCGCTGCTTTTATTTTTTCTAAGAAAGTATAACTTACATTTTGTTTTGGTGCTAAAGAAGGATTAAGTTTAGATCTAATTGCTATATATGACATAAAAATCAAAATAATCATTATACCTGGTAAAACCCCAGCTATGAAAAGTCTTGATATGGAAACTTGAGCCAAAACACCATAAACAATCAACATTATTGAAGGTGGAATTAATAATCCCAAGGTACCAGAACCAGCTAGTGATCCTATGCTAAGAGTTTCATCATAATCCCTTTTCTTTAATTCTGGTATACTCATTCTACCTATTGTAGCACAAGTAACTGCACTAGATCCTGCAACAGCGGCCATTATACCACAACCAACTACATTAACATGCAACAATCCTCCAGGTAAATTAGACAGCATCGGTGCAAGTCCTTTAAACATTTCTGAAGAAAGTCTTGTTCTAAAAAGTATCTCACCCATCCATATAAATAATGGTAAGGCTGTTAATGCCCAATTCCAACTTGCATCCCATAACGTGCTTGCAAGAAGAGATCCTACAGGAGCTGGAGTAAAAAATTCTAGTAATATATATCCTAAAGTAATTAATGCTGGGGCTACCCAGATACCGAGAGATAAAAGTAATAATAATAAGATAAATAAAATTAATGATAGTCCAGTAGCCATATATTTCTCTTCTAAGTATTATCTTTTAATATTGGGTCAGCATTTTTAACGTAAGATGGCTGTTCCTTTTTCCAAACAGTAAAAAAATCATCTATAAGAGCAACTAAGAAAATAGTTACACCTATAGACATGCTTATTCTAGGGATCCAAAAAGGTATAGCCAATAGACCTGGGCTAATATCCTCAAAAATAAATGAAAAATAGACAAAGTCCCAGCTCCAATATGTCAAATAACTAGTAATTATAATACAAAATGACAATGAGAAAAGCTCTTGATATCTTCTAATTTTTTTTCCCAATAATCTTGTAAATAGTGTCACTCTAATATGTTCACCACTGTGAAAAGTATAAGACAACCCAAAAAAAGTTAAAGCAGCCAAACTAAAACCAGCAGTTTCAGTAGAATCCACTGTGATATTTACAAATCTTCCTAAAATTTGAGCAACTATGGTTAAAGCAATGAGTACCATAAAAAAGGCGGAGAGAAAGCCACTATATAAATATAATTTATTTAATTTATTTCTCATGACTATCTCTCTAAATTTTAACGCATAGATAAGTATCTATCTAAGACAGCATTAGCCTCTGGACTAGCTTTTGATCGCCAATTTTTCATCATTTCGAGACCAATACTTTTCATTTTGCTAATTACCTCATCAGGAGCATTTTTAGAAGACATACCATTTTTCTTAAGAATACCAATTTGCTTTTTAGTAGTCTCAGCACTCATTTCCCAGCCTCTAAGCTCAGCTCTTTTTGCAGCAGCTAATATGTTACTTTGATCACCTTTTGATAATGCATTAAACGCTTTTTTGGTAACAACAACTGCATTTTTACTGAAAATAGCTCCAGCATAAGTAAAATGTTTTGTATTGTCCCATGCTTGGATATCTATACCAGTTTGTGGACTAGTAAATAAAGCTTCAATAAGACCTGTGGAAAATGCTTGAGGAATTTCTGCAAAAGGAAGGATTGTTGCATTAAACCCTAACATAGAACCCATTTGCTGGGTGGCTGTAGAATATATTCTAAGTTTTTTACCCTTAAAGTCAGACACACTATTTACAGGAAACTTTGTATAAAATCCTTGTCCTGGCCACGGAGCAGTATACAAAATCATAAGCCCTTTTTTTGCGAATTTTTCTTGAAGATATTCCATTTGTACATCTTTTAACAACCAAGCACTTGAATAATCTGGTGCAATGAATGGTAATCCAGCTAAGATATACATTGGGTCTTCATTACCGTAAATACCTAACCTAATTTCACCAATTGGAATTTGTCCTCTTTGAAGAGATGTTTTTATAGCATCTAGTTTAATAAGAGTATCGTTAGGGTTTAAATTAATATTAACTGAAGTAGTAGACTTAACGTCATCTATAAATTTAATTATATTTTGAGTATGAAAGTTACTTTTTGGGTAGCCTGAAGCCATTGTCCAATCTGCTGCGTGCAAATTAAAACTAAATAGTGATATGGCTACAAAAAGAAACGTTCTCTTAAAAATTTTTGTAAGCATTTTAATTCCTTTCATAATAATTGAATATTTATTAAGCATTTAGAATAATAAAGAGTCAAATTGAATTAAAGGTGTGCAGAAATATAATTATATCACTTCAACTTAATGTTAAATATTTAATCAGAAAAAATTGAATGAATCGTTTTCCAGGCAATATTTTGCTATGTCCATCCTCTTTGGTATCCATACATTTTTAAAAGTTTTTACATATTTGATAAAATCTTCTAGTCCTTTTATTCTTCCTGGTCTTCCAATTATTCTAGGATGTAATCCAATAGACATCATTCTTGGAGAACCATCGTCTGTTTCTAAGAGAAGTTGATTAAATGATTCTTTACAATAAATATTAAAATCATCGCTTTTTACAAAGCCATTATTCGAATCAAATCTCATGTCGTTAGTGTCAAATGAATATGGAATAATTACAAATTTCTGTTCGTTTTTTTTAAGCACATAAGGTAAATCATCATTGTATGCATTAGAATCATATATGAATCCTCCATGTTCTATTAAAAGATCCCTTGTAAAATACGATGTACTTGATTTTGTATGCCAACCCACCGGAGGATGACCAGAAAGTTTTAAAATTGAAGAGTAACATTCATTAATAATTTTTTTTTCTTCTTCCCTTTTCAGATAAGCATGAGAAATCCACTTTACGCCATGAGCAGATATTTCATGATTTCTCTTTAAAATTTCATCTATCAACCAAGGAGATTTTTCTAGGGCCAAAGAACAACAACTAAATGTAGCTTTTACATTATATTTATCAAAAATATTAAAAATACGCCAGATACCAGACCTTAAACCATATTCAAAATGAGATTCCATACAAAGATCTGGAAAATCTAATATTTTAGTTTTATTATTTTCGTATACATGCTCATTTTGACTATCGCCTGATGAAATAGAGAGTTCTGCACCCTCTTCAATATTAACAACAAATGATATTGCAATTTTATTATTTTGCGGCCAAAAAATTTTTGGCTTTTCTTTTCCATAACCAATAAAATCTCTTTTCATTTATGTACCATTATCGACTTTATGCGATATTAATTGTGATAATTTTTTTTCAACTCCAATAGACGATTTAGGAGGTAATTTGTGTTTATTTATTGTATTTTGGTTCATAACCACAGCTAATTCTGCTTGTTTTACAGCTGCTTCTGCGCAATCAATTATAGGCACACTAATTTCTTTTTGAACAATTTTTTTAAACCCAGACAATGGAGCTCCAGCAAAAATTACTACTTCACCACCATCGATAGTGATGGCATTTTTAGCAGATTCAACTAAAGATTTCTTCTGAAGTGATTGGATTTTATCTATTGTTAGATTAACACCATCTATAGCTCTAAATCCTGCATATCTGGATTGTAACCCAAGTAATTCAACACTTTCTTCATACCATGAGGCCATTGCATTCGTGAATGAGATAATAGAGAATTTTTTACCAAATAGACAAGCACTTAACATGGCTGCTTCGCCTAGTCCAATTATAGGTAAATTAAACAACGTTTTTGCTGGAACCAAACCTGGGTCGCCAAAGGCAGCTATAATTATCGCATCATACTGTGAGTGTATTTCTGCTATTTTTTCTAAGACTAAAGTACCTGTAATTTGTGCTTCAACTTTAGTTGAAATATAAGGGAAACCCTTTTCTGCTGTTTTGGGAATTAGGTTTGTATCCCTGCTAATTACTAACTTAGCAGTTTCATAAAGTTTTTCGGTTATAGATACAGAAGTGTTAGGATTATACAGTAATATTTTCATACTTTATTTTATTCCTTTGGGAATTGGGAGACCTTTTTCAATTAATTTTGAGTTTAACCTATTTAATAAATGTTCCATCTCTCTAATATCATCTCCAGTAAGAACAGGGCCAGGAGATCTCACATTTGAGGATTTAATAATATCTCTGTGTTGCAAGACAAATTTTCTTAAAACTAAACCTATTCCAAATTGCTGTTCATGCCTTATGAGAGGTAAATATATATCAAATAAGTCTTCTGCTTCTTGTTTGTCATTATTAAAAAACAAATTATATAGATCCACCAACATTTCAGTAAAAGCAAAACCAGTCATAATTCCGTCAGCGCCTCTTTCAAGTTCTTGAGGAACATATAAACCACCGTTACCAACAAAAATGCTATATTTTCTACTTAAATTATTATCCCTATGACTGATAAGTCTTGATAATTTATTATGTCCAGGGCAATCTTCATGCTTAAACATTTCAATTGATGGATGATTTTCCATTATAGTATTTATAACACTTTCAGAAAAATAAACATTAGTTGTCGGCGGATAGTCCTGCAAACAAATTGGAATATCTTTAGTGCGATCTACAACTTGATTAAAGTAAGATTTGATCTGATCATCATTTTTTAAACCATTATTTCCAGCCACCATAATCCCAGATGCTCCAGAATCCATTGAAAATTTTGAAAGTAATTCTAAGTTATCAAGACCAGCGTTGGATACACCTACAATAACTGGGACATTATTAATTAGGTTATTTATGTACCTTTTTATTAATGTTTTTTGTTCTTCAATGTTAAGTTTGTGAGCTTCTCCCATTACCCCAAGAATAGTAACACCAGAAACTTTACTTTTTATATAATAATCGGAAAGTCTATCAACTGATTCAAAATCTATTAAGTTTTCATCGTCAAAAGGAGTTGTCGCTATTGCAATAACCCCTTTCATGTCTTTAAATTTTTTTGTCATCTATCTTCCTAAAATTTATCTAAAATAAAAATTAAATTAGCTTCTTAATAAGTCAAATCTTTAATTCTAAGTTGAGCTATTTTATGAATTTCATTAATTGCAGTCTTAAATTCTTCAGATTTGCTGTTATTCACTCTTTTTTTCATATTATCAATGATCTGGTTTTTATTTAAACCCTTAACTGCAAGTATAAATGGAAATTCAAACTTTGATCTATATCTATTGTTAAGATTAGTTAAAATTTCAAATTCTTCATCTGTGCATTGGTCTAAGCCTGCAGACTTTTGTTCTTCTTTAGAAAATTTTGTAAGTTTTTCTTTTTTTTGAAGTTTTTTCCCTAATTCGGGATGGGCTTTGATTAGATTTAATTTTTCTGTTTCTGTTGAATTATCAACAATTTTTTTCATCATTAATTTTAATTCTTCTTTTGTTTTAATCTCACTAATATTCTCAGATAATAGTTTTTCTGGAACCCAAGCAGAATGCTCATAAATCTCTTCAAGAAGATTTATAATTTTTTTTCCTTCCATTTTTTGAGAAAGAAATTTAAAAGTTTTATTGTACATTATTTCACCTGACATTATTATATTTAAGCATATTTTATATAAATTTGAATAGAGAAATATATGGCAGGTCTTTCAACTCATGTTTTAGATACAAGCAAAGGGAAACCTGCAGTCAAACTAAAAATTGAGTTATACAAATTACTGAATACAGAAAGAATTTTAATCAAAACTGTTTTTACAAATGAAGATGGTAGGATAAATGAACCATTATTGTCCGCTAAAGATTTAGATGAAATTCATTATGAATTATTATTTTTTGCTGGTGATTATTTAAAAAAACATAATAGTGATTTGAAATATATTTTCCTAGATAAAATTCCAATAAGGTTTTATGTAAATAATAAATCTGAACATTACCATGTCCCATTATTATTATCTCCCTTTGGTTACAGCACGTATAGAGGTAGTTAGTGTTATATCTATTTCAAGAATGGACTGAGCTAGTTTTAAGATGGTTCCATGTTATAGCAGGTATTGCTTGGATTGGTTCAAGCTTTTATTTCATTGCACTAGATTTAAGCCTAAGACAAAGTAAAAATCTTCCCGATAAATCACACGGTGAAGCTTGGCAAGTTCATGGTGGAGGTTTTTACCACCTAGTAAAATATCTAGTTGCTCCATCAAAAATGCCGTCAGAATTGACCTGGTTTAAATGGGAAGCTTATGCAACTTGGGTTTCAGGTTTTGCCTTATTAGCTCTTATTTATTATGCAGGTGCTGAATTGTATATGATTGATATTTTAAAATATGATCTGGAAAAATATGAAGCTGTTATAATTTCCATATTAGGCATAATTTTTGGATGGGTAGTTTATGATGCAATGTGCAGGATATCTCTTAAAACAAATGTATACGTTCTGATAGGTTCTGTGTTTGTTTTGATAACTGCAATGTCTTGGATTTATTCTGAAATATTTAGTTATAGGGGTGCTTTCATGCAAATAGGAACTGTATTAGGCACCATAATGGTTGCAAACGTTTTAATGATAATCATACCTGGTCAAAAAAAAGTTGTCGCAAGTTTACTAGCAAATGATACTCCTAACCCAATTCATGGAGCAATTGCAAAACAACGTTCTCTTCATAATAACTATTTAACTCTCCCAGTAATATTCATAATGATATCAAATCATTATCCACTTATTTATGCTACAGAATATTCCTGGATAATAATTTCAATAATTCTAATTATTGGTGCATTAATTAGACATTTCTTTAATGTAAAGCATACTGGTGCTAAAGCACCTTATTGGGTCTCATTTCCAATAATAATATTAGCATCATTAATATTTTATATTTCAGACTTGGGAAAACCAAAGATGAACCAAATTAAGGATACTGCTTTAATAATAGAAAAAATACCAAAAAAAACTTTGATAAGCGCAAAGGAAATTATTACTGCAAAATGTGCTATGTGTCATGCACAAGAGCCACTTTGGGATAACATGAGATATGCACCAAAATTAGTCAAATTAGAAACATCTATAGATATAATTAACAATATTGATAATATATATAAGCAGTCTGTGTTATCATATGCTATGCCTCCAGGCAACATATCAATGCTTGAAGAGCATGAAAGATATTTGATTAATCAACTTTATCTGAGTGTTAATAATTTAAAGAATAAATAATTATTGGAGAATACTTTATGCAAAACTTTGACGTAATTTTCAAAAACGGAAAAACAGTTATTGGAAGTAAAGTTGAAGAATGTGATATTGCTGTAACTAATGGAAAAATTTGTGAAATAGGTAAAATCAACGCTAAAGCAACAATTGTAGAGGATGTTTCAAATTTATTGGTCCTACCCGGGGGCATAGATGCACATGTCCATATAGATCAACCATCAGGAGCTGACGTTGAGATGGCTGACAACTTTCAAAGTGCAACAAAATCAGCTGCAGCTGGGGGAAACACCACAGTTTTACCTTTTGCCATGCAAGAAAAAGGAAAATCTCTTAGAGAATGTGTTGAAGAGTATCATAAAAAGGCCAATGGTAATTTATTTGTAGATACTTCGTTTCACTTGATAATAAGCGATCCATCACCTCAAGTCTTAGGACAAGAGCTACCTGCACTAGCTAGAGATGGATATACATCGTTCAAAGTTTTCATGACATATGATGATCTAGTTTTGAATGATGAGGAGTTATTAAAAGTTTTTGAAGTAGCCAAAAAAGAAAAAACATTAGTTATGGTCCATGCTGAAGGATATGATGCAATAAGATTTCTAACAAAAAAATTAGAAGATGAGGGGAAATTAGCCCCTTATTATCATGGTTTATCTAGGCCTCAGATTGTAGAAAGAGAAGCAACACATAGAGCTATCAGTCATGCGCAAATAGTAGATATCCCAATTGTTATTGTTCATGTTTCAGGAGAAGAAGCACTTTCTCAAATTAAATGGGCTAAAAAAAGAGGAATAAAGATTTTTTCTGAAACTTGCCCCCAATATATTTGTTTAACTGAAGATGATATGAAGGGACTTAACATGGACTTTGAAGGAGCAAAATATGTATGCTCTCCTCCACCTAGAGATCTAGAAAGTCAAAAAGCCATTTGGGAAGGATTAATTGATGGAACTTTTGATATCTTTTCATCTGATCATTGTCCATTTCGGTTTAAAGACACTAAGGGCAAAGATAGGCCTGGGGCTAGAACATCATTTAAGTGGGTTCCAAATGGTATTCCAGGAGTAGAAACAAGACTTCCAATTTTATTTTCAGAAGGAGTAAGTAAAAACAGAATTAGCTTAGAAAGATTTGTAGAGCTAACTTCTACAAATCCTGCCAAAATGTATGGTCTCTACCCTCAAAAAGGATCAATTAAAGTTGGATCTGATGCCGATATAACAATTTGGGATCCCAACAAAAAAAATAAAATTGAACAAATTAATCTAAGTCATGGTTCAGATTATACCCCCTATGAAGGTTTAGATATTACTGGATGGCCTATACAAACTTGGTTGAGGGGGAATAAAATTTACGATCATAATGAGTTTGTAGTTAACAAAAATTTAGGAAAATATATTTCTAGAGATTTTTGTATGCTTTAAATTTAATAGGAATCAAAAATGAATACAAATAACACAAATCAAATTTTAACTAATTTGGCATCTCCAAAAATTGGTACAAAGATAGTTGAAGTTTCTGACGATTTCTTTGGTGAAGCTTCACGAATGCTAAATGATAAAGAACCAGTTTTCATTGAAGATAAATATGATGAGCACGGAAAGTGGATGGATGGATGGGAGAGCAAAAGAAGAAGAGATGGTGGCAATGATTGGGCTATAATAGAATTGGGATCTCCAGGAATTATTTCTGAGATAGATATTGATACGAGTTTTTTTACTGGTAATTTTCCACCATTTGCTTCAATTGAAGGTTTGTATAGTGATCAAAAACCTAATAAAAATTCAAAATGGATTGAAATACTCTCTAAAACACCTTTAAAAGGAGATTCCAGCAATAAATTTAAGCCTCTGTCAAAAAGAAAAGTTAATTATATAAAATTACAAATTTTTCCTGATGGTGGAGTTGCAAGATTAAGATTGTTCGGTGACGTAAAACATAATTGGGATATTTATGATAACAAAAATGATCTAATTGAATTATCATCTTTAAAGTTAGGTGGATCTATTGTTGCTTACAATAATGCTCATTATGGTGACGTATCTGCTCTTCTATCTGATGGAAGGGGAAAAACAATGGGTGATGGTTGGGAAACAAGAAGAAGAAGAGAACCTGGTCATGACTGGATTATAATTGAATTAGCGACAAAAGGTTTAATAAAAAAAATTGAAATAGATACCGCTCATTTTAAAGGAAATTTCCCAGATCAAGCGTCTATTCAAGTCTCAAATATTAGTGAACATGCAGATTCAAAGGAAATTATAAACTACTCAGAGAACTGGAAATACATCTTAAAGAAATCAAAACTTCAAGCTGATAGTATACATAATTACGAAATTGATGACAAGTCAACTGAAGGTGTTACTCATGTAAGATTGAATATTTATCCTGATGGAGGGGTATCAAGACTAAGGGTTTTTGGTTTAAGATTATAAAATGAATAATATTTCAATCGAACAATTAGATGCTAATGTTTTTTCAAAATTTGGTAAGATTGTAGAAAAAAAGAATGCATTAGAATTACGTTCTATCAATCAAGGCACCACTACTAGGTATCATAATATTTCCGAACTTGATTTAGAAAGTAAAAATGGAAATTCTAGTATTTCTATCTTTTCTGGTACTCCCAGGGATCTACCTATAGAAATCAAGATAATGGAAAAGCATCCTGTTGCTTCGCAGAGTTTTCTTCCTATCCAAAATTATGATTGGTTGATAGTTGTTAGTGAAGAAAAGAATGAATTACCAGATTTAAATACGTTAAGATGTTTCCATGTAAATGGGGATACTGGTATTACATACAATAAAAATATTTGGCACCATCCTCTTTTGGTTAAAAAGAAACAAGATTTTTGGGTGGTTGACAGAATAAATGATCAAGAAGATTCTTCTATTAATTTAAAAGAGTATAATTTTACTAAGAATGAGACAAGGTTCATAACTTTATAAATCTAATAATCTTTTTGATGCAACCTTATGTTTTTCTAAAGATAAATTAAGATCAAAATTATTTAAATGACCATTTTGAGAAATTATCTTTCCATTGCAAATTGTGAAGGCCGTTTCCATTGGTGAACACAATATTAGGGCAGCTAAAGGGTCGCTCCAGCCTCCAGACAAAGAAATTTTGTTCAAGTCATATATTGCAAAATCAGCTGCTTTACCAACAGAAATCTGTCCAATGTCATTTCTGTTTAATACTTTCGCACCACCCCTTGTTGCTGTGTATAATGCTTCTCTAGGTGAAAATTTATTCGCACCTAAATTAACTCTTTGTAATAACATTGCTTGACGAGCTTCATTAAGGAGATGACCACTATCATTTGAACTTGAACCATCCACCCCTAAGCCTACTTTTACACCCTTATCTATCCACATTCTCAATGGAGCTATCCCACTAGCTAATCTCATATTTGAACAAGGACAATGAGCAATACCAGTACCCGTTCTAGAAAACAATTCAATTTCATCTTTATCTAATTTAACACAATGGGCATGCCAAACATCATCCCCGACCCAACCTAGTTCTTCAATATACTGACCTGGGGTCATACCAAAATTTTCTTTTGTATAAATTATATCTTCATCATTTTCTGCCAAATGTGTATGCATACTAACAGAATAACTTCTAGCTAATTTAGCAGTTTCCTTCATTAAATCGTGACTAACACTAAAAGGAGAACATGGCGCCAAACCTATTTTTAACATTGAAAATTTAGAAGGATCATGAAATTCTTCTACAACTCTCTGACAATCTTTTACAATTGAGCTTTCATTTTCAGTCAGTGTGTCTGGAGGAAGTCCACCCTTACTTACTCCTATACTCATAGATCCTCTTGTTGCATGAAATCTGCAACCAACCTCCCCCGCAGCTTCAATCTGATTTTCAAGCTTTGATCCATTGGGAAATAAATATAAATGATCGCTAGATGTTGTGCACCCACTAATAACCATTTCAGATAATCCTATCAAAGTTGATATATAGATATCAGATGGTAAAATTTTATTCCAAATAGGATATAAATTTGTAAGCCACCCAAATAACGATTCATTTTGGGAACCTGGGTAACAACGTGTTAAATTTTGAAATAAGTGGTGATGTGTGTTCACCAAACCTGGTATGACAACCATCTCGAATGCATCAATGACTATTTCAGGTTTGTAATTAAAGTTTTTAAGATCTCCAATGTCAACGATCTCTCCATCTTCACAATATATGGATTTGTTAAAAATCTCTGTTCTGTTATCGTCCATCGTTGCAATGAAACTAGCATTTTTAATTAAAAATCTTGACATTTTAACTCAATAAAAAATCCATGCTCAAATTAGGCGTTGTAATGTAACAATATTTAATGAACTTTAAAATCAATATTTATTTTTCTTATAGAAACTTTAAATTTAGATCTGAAATTAAAAAGCAGTTAATAAGAAACAAAATGTAATACTTATCAAGCCTTCAACACTCTTAAAATCTCAGAGGGTGTTGCTGGAGAATTAAGTAGCTCAGGCTTTGACAATTCTGAAGAAGATTTTATTGCTTCTTTGAGAGCTAAAAAATGAGAAATTGCAAGTAGTATAGGAGGTTCACCAACAGCTTTTGATCTAAAGATTGTTTTCTCTTCGTTATCAGCCTTTTCTAATAATTTCACGTTAAAAACCCTAGGAATATCTCTACTTCCAGGTAATTTATATGTAGATGGACCAGTTGTTAATAATTTTCCTTCTTCGGAAAAACATAACTCCTCACATGTTAACCATCCAAGACCTTGAACAAATCCACCTTCAATCTGGCCAATATCAATGCTTTCATTCAAAGAATTGCCACAATCTTGAACAATGTCAGCCCTTAAGATCCTGCTCTCACCAGTATTGATATCTAATAAAGCCTCAGAAATTGCAGCCCCCCAAGTGAAATAAAAGTAAGGATGACCTTTTAACTTACCCTGATCCCAATAAATTTTTGGAGTTTTGTAGTAACCAGTTGATGAAAGAGAAATACGATTTTCCCAACAGGAAAAAGCCAACTCTGAAAAAGATAAACTTTTGTTACCACATATTATTCTACCATCATAAAGGATAATTTCTTCTTTATTTTTCTTAAATAATTTTGAGGCATGATCAATCATTCTATTTTTAATAACATTTGAAGCATTCCATGCAGCCATTCCATTTAGATCAGAGCCAGAGGAGGCAGCTGTAGCAGAAGTGTTTGGTACTTCTGCAGTATTAGTTGAAGTAATATGAATTTGTTCAACAGGTACTTTAAAACATTCAGCTACGACTTGGGCAACTTTAATGAACAATCCCTGTCCCATCTCAGTCCCGCCATGATTTAATCTTATTGATCCGTCTGCATAAACATGTACAAGCGCACCACCTTGATTTAAGGTTGGTTTATTAAATGAAATACCAAATTTTGCAGGCATTAGAGCAATACCTTTTCTGAAAGGTAAATTATTATTTTTTTGATTTAAGTTAAATTCTTTAATATTTTTGATTCTGTTCTCATAGTTACTCAGCTTATATATTTCTTTTAAAACCCTATCAATTCTGGGATTTTTAACAATTTGACCGTAAGGTGTTTTGAGACCGTTTAATCTTGAGTAATAATTAATTTTCCGAATTTCATCAATTGACTTATTTAAATATTGACTAACCGAAAATAGTATATTTTCAATGGCTAACATCCCTTGTGGTCCACCAAAACCTCTAAAAGCTGTATTGGAGACAGTATTAGTTTTACAAACATAACCAACAGCTTTAAGTGATTTTATAGAGTAACAATTATCAAGATGAGTTAGGGCTCTTGTCATTACAGGTCCTGATAGATCTAAAACATTACCACCATTACTTAAAAGTTTTATATCTAATGCCAATATTTTACCAGCAGCCGTAAAACCCGCAGTGTAGTATACTTTAAAGTCATGTCTTTTCCCTGATGCAGTCATATCAGTATGTCTGTTAAGACGAATTTTTACAGGCTTTTGTGTTTTATAAGCACCTAAAGCAGACATTGCAGCAAAAATAGTTGCTTGGCTCTCTTTCCCACCAAATCCACCTCCTAACCTTCTTACTTTACTGTCAATTTTTGCTGACGGTATATTTAGGACATTTCCTACACCATGTTGAACCTCTGTAGGATGTTGAGTGCTTGACCACACAACATATTCATTATTCTCACCAGGAAAAGTCATAGCAACATGAGTTTCTAAATAAAAATGATCTTGACCACCCATTTCAAAATCACCAGATAATTTATAATCTGATTTTGACATATTGTTTTCAATATTACCTTTTTCTAAAACCATTGGATCTTCTAAAAAAGATTTTTGTTGATAAGCATCATCTAAATTAAGAATTGGCTTGGTTGTGAATTCAGTTTCTATTTCAACTAAGCTACTTGCGTAAATAGCTTCTTGATGTGTTTCAGCCAAAACAATTGCAATTGGTTGACCTAAATATGAATAAAATTTATCTGCTAAAATAGGTTCACCATTCTTAATAGGACCAATTTCATTCTTACCTGGAATATCTTCAGCCGTAATTATTTTTGTAAAAAAAGGAAGATCCTGAAGTTTGTCAGAATTAATTTTTATTATTTTTCCACATGCATCTTTTGATAATACGGGTGCTCCATGCAATAAATTTTCTTGTTCTGGCATATCATCTATATAAATTGCCTGACCAGTGGAATGCCTTAAAGAGGAATCATGGATTGGAATTTTATTTAAATTATTCATTTTTATAATTCCATTATTGATAAACTTTTTTTATCTTGATTTAAACAAATTTGTAATCTTCTAAATAGTCCTTTTATTGCTTCTAATCTATAATAGCTAGTCCCTCTTAAATCAGAAATTGGTTGAATATGTTTTTCTAAATTATGAATTGCAAATTCAATCGCATCGTCTAAATTTTTTTCAAGCATACGTTTACTTAACTTATCTAACATCTTTGGTGTTGCTGCCACACCCCCGGCTGCTATATGTAATTCTTTTATTATATTGTTTTGGATTTGTATATTTATAGCAAGTGAAACAGTTGATATATCCTGATCATATCGTTTTGAGAGTTTCCAAGAAAAAATTTTATTTTTTTTGTCTGGATAAGGTATTTCAATAGATGAAATTATTTCATCTTTTTTTAGGACATTCTTTCTATAACCTTTGAAAAAATTTTTTACATTAATTTTTTTGTAACCATTTCGTCCAAACACGTTTAAGTTTGAATTTAAAACTAATAATACTGGTGCAATATCTCCAATTGGACTAGATGTACATAAATTTCCTCCAATTGTTCCTTGGTTTCTAATTTGAGGTGATCCAAACCTTTGAAGAATTTCAACAAGTTCCGGCATTTTCAATCTAATAGCTTCAAGGAAACTCTCAATTGTAACTGCACCTCCAAGTACTATTTTTTCTTTAAAATGCTTTATAGAATTTAACTCTTTAATTGCATCTAAACATATAATTTTATCTTCTTTTTGATTTATTATTGGTCTTTGAAGATTTAAGTCCGTTCCGCCTGCTAGAAATTGAAAATTCTTTGTTTTTGTGAGATAGGTTTTTAGTTCTTTTAAATTAGACGGTTTAAAATAAGTTACATTTCCAAGACTTATTTTTTTGTTTTTCTTAATGGATTGATTGTTAGTTTGTGAAATTCTATTATTAGCTAAAGATTTTATAGCTTTTACTATAGGAGAGTAACCTGTACACCTACATAAATTGCCTGATATGGCGTCATTTATTGTATCATCTGTTATTTTTTTATTAGAACTTAGTAGGCTAATGCCTGACATTATGAAACCTGGAGTACAGTACCCACATTGTGAAGCATGTTCGTTTGTAAAAGCAATTTGCAAAGGGTGTGGATTTTTGTCACTACCTAGGCCTTCAATTGTAGTTACACTACTTCCTATTACCTGACCTAATCTTACTAAACATGAATTTATTGGTCTAGAGTTGTCACTTCCATCATCATTTATTATTACTGAACAGGCGCCACAATCACCTTCTGCACAACCTTCCTTAGTTCCAGTTATTTTTCGGTAATTTCTTAACCAATCCAAAAGTGTGATATCATGTTGAACATTTTTTACTTCTATTTTTTTACTATTAAGTAAAATTGTGTCTTTTAAGTCAGCCAAAGACCTTTACCTCGCATACAAAATACATTTAAGCATTATAACTGCCTAAATTTAAAAAAATCAATCAAAGATAGCTGAATTATTGTAATGAATTCTCTTTAGTTCTGTCCCAATTTATTAGAATTTCGTCATTAATATTAAGTTTATTCTTTAAAAAAATATCGTCAGCTAGTGACACGCTTAATTGTCCAAAATCTTTTGTTGTACCTGTTATTTTAACTATTTGTCCTTGAAATTCTATTTCATTAACTTTCATAGAATATGTGTTTTTATTTTTTTTATCAAATGCTACGTTTATATGATCCATCCTGATAGAATAATATTTATTATTTTTTGATATAACATTGTGACCACCTACAAAATTTGCAATGAATTTATTTTTTGGATTATTAAAAACCTCATACGGGTCTCCTACTTGCTCAATTTTACCCTTATTCATAACAACAATCATGTCTGCTAATGCCATTGCTTCGTCTTGAGAATGTGTCACATGAATAAACGAAATTCCCAATTTTTTTTGTAATGTCTTAAGTTCGCTCCTCATTTTTATTCTCAAGAACGGATCTAAAGCTGATAAGGGTTCATCTAAAAGTAAAATAGAAGGATTAGTGATAAGAGCTCTTGCCAAAGCTACCCTTTGTTGTTGCCCACCAGAAAGTTGATCAGGAAACCGATCAGCAAAATTATCCATCTGAACTAACTTTAGCATTTCTAGTGATTTGTTTGTTCTTTCAATTTTCTTAACACCTTTCATTTTGAGGGCAAAACCGACATTATCTAGACAAGATAAATGTGGAAATAAAGCATAATTTTGAAACATCATTGCTGTACCTCTTTTTGCTGGGGGTAAATCATTAATAATGTTTGAGCCTAATAAGATGTCACCACCAGAAATATCTTCATGACCAGCTGTCATTCTTAAAGTTGAAGTTTTACCACAACCTGATGGACCAAGTAAGCAACAGTACGTCCCAGCTGGTATTTTAAGATTAATTTTGTCTACTGCTATAGTTTCATTGTATTTTTTTGTAAGAATTGCAAATTCTAAATTTTCTGGTTTATTCAATTTTATGTACCTTAATGTAAATGTATACCCTATACATAATTTATTTTTGTCTAGACTTTAATCAATTTTCAAAATCTTTGCATAATTGCTTAAAATATATGCACAGCTAAACTAATGCAGATAAGCTCAGATATTCGCATTGATTAATAATGGCATAAAAATAATTGTTCATTTCAACATTAATATATTTGGAGGTTGAAATGAATAAAAATTTAACAAGAAGAAAAATGCTTAAAACATCCACTGCAGCATTAGGTGCGGTTGCTGGTGCAGGATTGTTAAAAGGTTTTCCAGCCATTCACGCTGCAGATGCTCCTGTAATAAGATATTTAGGCACAGCTGTTAATATGGGCGACGCAGTACAAAAAAAATTGTTCGATGATACAGGTATCAAGGTAAAGTTTATTGTTAAAACTACTGATGAAGTTGTTAAAACAATTTTTACACAACCCAATAGCTTTGACATTGTTGATTCTGAATACTTTAGTATGCCTAAACTAGTTCCTTCTGGAAATTTACTCGGTATGGATACAAAGAGAATTAAAGAATGGGATAACGTTACTTCTGCATTTACAAAAGGAGAAGTGGCAGGTAAAAAAATTGGTGATCAAGGAACAGCTCCTAAAAAAGTTATGTATCTTAAAGGTGCTAAATCAAAAGAATTTGCATCAGAACCTACACAATATGTCACGCTAATTCCTACAGTATATAACGCTGACACTCTTGGTATTCGACCTGATCTAATTAAGAGACCTATCAGTTCCTGGGCAGAGCTATTAAACCCCGAATTTAAAGGAAAAGCTTCTATATTGAATATACCATCAATTGGCATTATGGATGCAGCGATGGTGGTTGAAGCTATGGGTGAGTATAAGTACCCAGATAAAGGGAATATGACAAAAGAAGAAATTGATTTAACAATGAAAATTTTCACAGAAGCTAAAAAATCTGGCCAATTCAGAGCTTTCTGGAGTGACTTTAATGAAAGTGTTAACTTAATGGCTTCCGGTGAAGTTGTTATTCAATCAATGTGGTCACCAGCAATCACAGCTGTTAGAACTAAAGGCATACCATGTGTGTATCAGCCTCTTAAAGAAGGCTACAGAGCTTGGGCAGCAGGTTTTGGATTACCTGCTACAACAAAGGGAAGACAGGCAGATATCTGTTATGAATTTATTAATTGGTATTTATCTGGTTGGGTCGGTGCATACTTAAACCGTCAAGGCTATTACTCTGCAGTTATCCCTACAGCAAAGAAATATATGGAAGCATATGAGTGGGATTATTGGATGATGGGTAAACCTGCTACTGCCGACATTATGAGTCCAGAAGGTAAGAAACTAGCTTCAAAAGGTGAAGTTAGAGATGGTGGCTCATACGAAGCAAGAATGGGAGCTGTTGCATGCTGGAATGCTACCATGGATGAAAATAAATACATGGTAAGAAAATGGAATGAGATGATAGCTTCTTAAAAAATAAATTTTAAAATAGGGTAACAAATGTTACCCTATTTTTATAAAATCTTAACTAAATATTAATATGATGAAATTCTTGAAGCTAAAACCTAGTGTCGGTTTATTATCAATACCTTATAGCTTAATATTTATATTTTTTTTCTTCATCCCATTAGCCTTAACCTTTATCATAAGTTTTTGGGACTATAATGAATACTCAATAATACCTGATTTTATTTTTGAAAATTACTCATACATTTTCAAAGATTGTTTTAACTTTGAAAAAGATTTGTGTGTTACTTTTAAAACATATTTATCAACCTTTTTATTTTGTTTTGTTACTTGGTTTTTCACATTAATTATTGGTTTTTTTGTAGCTTATTTTCTTGCTTTTTACGTAAGTTCAATTACTTGGCAGATTGTATTATTTTTGCTTTGTACAATTCCGTTTTGGACCTCAAATGTCATTAGAATGATTTCATGGATACCTCTTTTAGGCAGGAACGGACTTATAAATGATTTCTTACTTTCAACTGGTTTGGCTGATGCTCCACAAGAATGGCTTTTATATTCTGGCTTTTCAATTGTTTTAGCATTTGTACACTTATATACGCTATTTATGATAGTCCCAATTTTTAATTCTATGATGAGAATTGATAAATCAATTATTGAAGCAGCTTATGACAATGGCGCGAATGGTGTCCAAATATTATGGAACATCATTGTACCATTATGCAAACCTGGTATCGTAATTGGATCTATTTTTGTTATTACAGTAGTTATGGGTGATTTTATTACTATAGGTATTATGGGTGGACAACAAATTCCTTCAATCGGTAAAATAATCTACGTAGAAATGAGTTATCTTCAATTACCTGCTGCTGCAGCAAATGCAGTAATTTTACTAGCATTAACACTTTTGATTATATGGATAATGACTAAAATGATTGATATTCGAAAAGAGCTTTAAAATGTTGAATAAAAAAAATAAAACTTATTATGTTTGTGTTTTCTTTTTTTGTTTATTTGTTTTATTTCTATATGGTCCAACATTCACAATCGTTCTTTTAAGTTTTCAGGGACCTAATGGAGGTTTAACCTTCCCTCTTAATGGACTTTCAACATATTGGTTTGAAGAATTATGGCGAGGTGGGTCTGTTGTAGATATTGGTTCAGCATTTAAAAGATCAATAATTTTAGGTGTAATAGTCATGGTTTTAACAGTTCTTTTATCTGTTAGTGCAGGCCTGGCATTTAGAAAAAAATTTTGGGGATCTGATACGCTTTTCTTTGCAACAGTAGCAAGCTTAATTGTACCTTCGATAGTATTGTCACTTGGGGTTGCTCTTCAATTTAAATTGCTTGATGATTTTACTAAATGGCTTGGTTCGACTTTTGATATAAATTATATTAATGAATTTTTTCAAACTACTTTAGGAATGTTTTCAAGTGGATTGGGCGCACAATTGACATGGACTCTTCCTTTTGGATTATTAATTATGTTTGCGGTTTTCAATCGATTTGACAAATCTTATGAGGAAGCAGCTAGAGACCTTGGAGCAACTCCCTGGAAAACTTTTAAAGAAGTTGTTTTTCCACTTATTGCTCCCAGCATAATCGGAATTGCGTTGTTTGGATTTACATTATCATATGATGAGTTAGCAAGATCATCTCAAGTTATGGGAGCTGGTAACACGCTACCACTAGAGTTAAAAGGACTTACTACAACAGTTACAACTCCTGTAATATACGCGCTAGGCACGGTCACCACCTTCGTATCTTTTAGCGTAATTGGAATTTCCATAGCTTGTTATATTTGGCTTAAAAGAAAAAAAGGATAATTATTTTGAAAAGAACAATTTGTATAATTAATCCTAATACCACTAAAGCAATGACGCATAAAATAGATTTAACTGCCAAGAAGTTTGCAAATGTAGATACTGAGATTATTTCTGTTCAACCAAATGTTGGTCCTGAGAGCATTGAAGGTTTTTATGATGAAGCTTTTTGTATTCCTGGTCTGGTCGAAGAGATAAGAAAGAACGATGACGCTGACGCGTTTATTATTGCATGTTTTGATGACACAGGTTTGGAGGTAGTAAGATCTATTACAGAAAAACCTGTATTAGGTATAGGAGAAGCAGCATATCATGTTGCAACTATGGTAGCAGGTAATTTTACTGTGATAACAACTTTATCCAGATCTATTAGACCGTTAACTCATAACTTGAAAAAATATGGTCTTTTTGAAAATTGTGTCAAAGTTACTGCCATTGACGTTCCAGTTCTAGATTTGGAAAATATTTCAGGTAAACAACTAGATAAATTAAGTAAAGGAATTCAAAATACTATAGAAAAAGATAATGCAGAGGCTATCATTTTAGGATGTGCTGGCATGGCTGATCTGGCAGAAAAGTTAGAAACAAAACATAAATTACCAGTCATTGAAGGAGTTTCTTCTGCAGTAGTATTGGCAGAAAGTTTAATTAAATTAAAAATTAAAACCAGTAAGGTTGGATCTTATGCATTACCAAGAAATAAAGAATATATGGGTTATTTGAATAAATTCAAACCACATAGAAAGATATAATGAAAGTAAAAATTCTAAATCATCCTCTTATTAATCTTTACATGACCATATTGAGGTCAAAAGATACAAAAAGTGCTAAATTTAGATTTTTAGCAAGAAAAATATCTTCTCTTATGGCTTTTGAAATTTTTAAGGATTTAAAAGTTTTACCAAAAATAGTTGAAACCCCTTTAGAAAAATACTATGGCGTAACATTAAGTGATCCAAAACCCTGCATTATCTCAATTTTAAGAGCTGGTTTAATTATGAGTGAAGGAATTACAGATATATTTGATGAAGTTTCAATTGGACATATTGGCATATATAGAGATGAGAAAACACTTAAACCAGTCAATTACATTAAAAAGCTTCCTTCTAATTTAAAAAATAGACAATGTTATTTGTGTGATCCAATGCTTGCAACTGGAGGAAGCGCAATTTATGCAATAAATACCCTAAAAGATCATTTTGCTTCAGATATTAAACTAATTTGTCTATTAGCTTCTGACCCGGGGATTAAAAATGTTCAGACCAATTTTCCAGAAGTTGAAATAATATGTGCCCAAAAAGATGATAAGCTTAACGAAGATGGTTTTATCTTACCTGGACTTGGAGATGCTGGAGATAGAATTTTTGAAACTTAAAAAATTATTTTATAGCATTTTCAAAACGATCTAGATTTTCGACATTTAGTTTCTTTGCCGTCTGTTTAATATTTTCCCATACTAATGGTGGTACAGGCAGTCCAAATTTAAGTCTTTCTTCTTTAGTCGAGATTTCTTTATCACCTGGTATTAACACTTTATCATTATTTTGAGAAGGCTTAGAAGCTCGAACAAACTCCGCATATGATTTTACTTCTTGTATGAAGTAATCAAAATCAACCATTTTTTCAACTTCGATATATATGGACAACATGCCGTTTGAAAACTTTCTTCTTTCTTTCTCATTTAAGGCTCCACAAACTCCATTACCTGTTAATGCTCCTCCCAACATTTCCATCATAAAATTTATTCCAGAACCTTTGTGAAGTCCAAAAGCTGTAATAGCACCTTTTCCCTTATCTGGATTAGGCACCTCATCATCTCTTATTCTACCATACATGGCTTCAGGATTTGTAGTCAGTTTACCCGTACTATCTATTAAGGCTCCGTGAGGTAATTGCTTACCGCCCTTTTGAGCTACCATTACTTTACCTTCTGCTACTGTTGATGTAGCCATATCCAAAATAATATGATCTTTGTCTTTAATAGGTATACCTATAGCAAGTGGGGAAGTACTTCCTCTTCTATCGCTTCCACCAAAGGGTGCAACTAACAAACTACCCCTTACATTTACAAAATGAAAAGAAATCAAATCTGCATCTGCTGCTCTTTCAGCCCAATCACCAATTCTTCCTAGATGACCTGAATTTCTAAGACCTATTACAGAAACTCCGTGTTTTTTTGCTCTTAAAATTCCATCATCAACCGCATATTCACCAGCAACTTGTCCAAATCCTTGCTTAGCATCAAGGCAGCCCATTGCACCAGCATCGATTACTATTTCAGGTTTTAAATTTGGAAAAACCCACCCTTTTTCCATCCATTGAACATATCTTGGGACCCTTGCAATACCGTGACTATCATGTCCAACTAAATTCGATCCAGCCAGTCTTTCAGCAATCGTTTTTGCTTCATTATCATTGCAAGATTTAGCTTTAAAAATATCACTTATCAATTCTATTGCATGCTGTACATCCACACGAATTTCAGCTCTTTTAATATTCTCAGTCAATTATACCCCCAAAGTTAGATGTATATTTTATTCTTTTTGCTTATATCACTAACGTATTAATTGATCTATGTAATTTTCTATATGAATGATAAGTAAGAAAAAATTCTACAATTTGAAATTTATTTATCTAAAAAATTAAAGTAGGATTATTTTTTAATTTTGTTCATGGAGATAAATTTGATTAAAGGTTTAATAGCACCAATCTTAACCCCTTTTGACAAAGATCTTAAACTCGATCAAAAAATGTATGATGATCTTGCTAAACATCTTATGGAAAATGGTTGTTCAGGACTTGCTCCCTTTGGAACTACCGGAGAGGCTTTGTCAGTTGGTAATAAAGAAAGAATGTTAGCAATTGAAGGTTTGGTAAAGTCCGGCATCGATCCAAAAACCTTAATTCCAGGAACAGGTTTATGTAATTTGCCAGATACTATTGAAATTACCAAACATGCAATAGATTTGGGTTGCCTTGGAGCAATGACATTACCGCCATTTTATTTTAAAGGAATGAGCGACGAAGGACTTTATGAATATTTCGAAAAACTAATTGATGGTGTCAATGATAATAGACTCAATATATATTTATATCATATTCCGCAGGTAAGTGGTGTTGGTTTATCCATAGAATTAGTTAAAAGATTGAAAGAAGCTTATCCAGAATTCATAATAGGAATTAAAGATAGCTCTGGCGTTTGGGAGAATACAGAGGCCCTGCTAAATATCAAAGATTTAGTTGTTTATCCAGGAGCAGAACTTCCAGTAATTGAAGCCATTAAGTTAGGTGCACCTGGTTGTATTTCAGCAACTGCTAATTTAAACAGCATAGACATCTCAAAGGTTATAGATCTTTGTCATTCAGGAAAATGGGACGAGGCTGCAGAACTTCAAAAAAAGGTTAAATCAGTTAGATTATTGTTTCAGGATTATGCACCAATACCTGCTCAAAAATCTCTATTAGCCATCCAAACTAAAAACTCTTTATGGAATAATTTAAGGCCACCATTTAAACCTATCTCTAAAAACAAAACTTCTGAATTAGCCAGTAAATTAAGAGATAATTACGGATTTGACTTTTAATTGTGATGAGATTTAATGATTTAGAGTTACCCTTAAAAGGCAGCTGTCATTGTGGTTTAGTTCAATTTCAAGTTAATACCAGCCTAAAAGACCTTCGAAGATGTAATTGCTCTATTTGTTCAAGAAAAGGATTTGTAATGGGATCTGCACCTGTGGATTTGCTAAAAATCATTTCTGGACAAAAATTTATATCGACTTATCAATGGAATACTAATATTGCTGAGCATTATTTTTGTAAGATCTGCGGGATAAATACACATCACAAAAGACGATCTAATCCTAACGAATATGGATATAATATAGCTTGTATTGAAGGTTTTAAGATGTCTTGGATTGAAAACGCACCATACGTAGACAATACCAAAATGAGTTTGGTTAACTCAAATAAAGATAAATTAAAGAAATAGATTATAGCTTTTGTTTTATTATTTTATGAAGAATTCCTGCAAAAATAATTACCATAAAAACTCTAAGCATATGATGCGGGCTTATAAATGACATGTCTGCTCCTACAGAAAGAGCTAAAATATTCATTTCAGATTGTCCTCCTGGTGAGAAAGCTAATAAGACTGATAATGGATCGTACCCAAGACTAGATAGTATAAAGTAGATAATTACTAGTGGTATAGTTGCTATTAAAGTTGTTATTAATCCTGCGAGTATAGGACCAGACATCTCTTTTAAAGTAATATTTTTGAATAAACATCCAAGAGCTGAACCTAGTAAAATTTGAACAGAAATAACAATAATGTACATCGGCATTGCATTTACAATTTCAAAAATATGAATAAGTGCTGAAAAAATCATAGGACCAATTATTGTTGGACCAGGAATTTTTAACTTAACTGCCAAATACCATCCTAAATAAGATATTGTAAAAACAAATGGAAGTTGTTCCCAATTATAAAATAGATCTGGATTTGGTAAAGTATCAACACTAAGCTTTGGAACAAACAAAATAAGTAAAGAAGCTAAAACGACTACTACAACTATTCGAGTAGCGTGTATTAGTACCAAAGTTCTTGGGTTTGATCCAATTTCTTGACCAAGAATAACCATTTCATTCAAACCACCTGGAAAAGAGCCATAAATTGAAGTTAACCTGTCCATTTTCATAATTTTGTTTAAATAGAAATAAGTTGTAAAACCCATTAGAACTACAAAGCCAGGTACAAATAATAACGAAATTCCAATTTCATCGACTCTGTCAATGATTTCTGGCCCAAAATTAGCACCAATTGTGCAACCTAAAAGTGCTCTGCAAACTGGTCTAGGTTTTTTTCCAATAATTACTCCTTTACCTATTGCTGCAAAAAAACCACAACCTATTAATGGACCTAACATCCAAGGTAATGGCAAACCAATGTAATATGCTATAAAACCACTTGCAACTGCTAACAATAAACTCCATGTATATCGCCATTTTTCTGGCCACCACCCAAAGAAAAACGCAACTAATTTGGATCTGTCAATTATCATTAATATTTTCTGGAATATAAATTTTTCCATCCATTATTTTTCTTGATGTCCGATAGATACCACATGAGATTATAAAATCATTTTTGTTGTCCTCAGTTGATGGGCAAATTTCAACAAAACAATCTATTGAACCTAGAGGATGTTCTATTGTTATTTTATTTTCCTTATAAACTTTAATTTCAGCAATTTGAGAGGCAATTGTATTTGAAATGAGACAAGCAGATGCAATACAATTACTGCCAGTAGCAGCATGTGTCTCATGGCATGTATTTGGAGTAAAATATCTGGATGTGATTGTTCCACCTTTAAGTGGTTTTGACAAAAGAGCAAATTTTGGTATTACCTTTCCACTAACATCCCCCATTCCCATTTCAGTACCTGCAATAATCCTGATTTCTTCTATTTTATTAAGCAATTCAAAATTTTTATTAAGCTCTTCGCTTGTTTCATTGCCACTAATGCCAAAGTCAGAAGCTTTTGCCATGACTATAGGCATAGAAACGTCAAGACAAGTCACATCAAAACCTTTAATATTTATGCAAGGGGTTTTTGTAGGTAACATATTACCTGTAACTCCACCTACTAAATTCTTAAATTTTAATAAAATAGGAGCGCCTTTTCCAGGAACACCATCAATTTCAAAATCTCCAGTGTATTTTAACTTTTTTTTGGGTGTTGGAACTACAGCTTCAATTATAGATCCTGTGTTTACAGATCTAATTACTATTCTAGTTTCACTCTTTTTTGCTTCAATTAAGCCTTGTTCAATTGAAAAAGGACCTACTGCCGAGAGCATATTTCCACAAGTTGGTCCATAGTCCACCTTTGCTTCGTCAACTAGGACTTGAGCAAAAAGATAATCTATATCAACATTTTTTTGATTACTTTTTGAAATAATGCAAACTTTACTTGTTACTGAAGTAGCTCCACCCATTCCATTTATTTGTCTAAGATCAGGAGACCCCATTGCTGCAAGCAGATATTTATCTAATCTAGACTGATCTTTAGGTAAATCATGATGATTAAAAAGTAATCCTTTTGAAGTGCCACCTCTCATATAAACCGCTGGTATAGATATTTGGTCAGACATATTTTTTAAATCAAGTTAGTTAATATTTTTGTCAAGTTTTCTGTGGTTTTGTTAGTTGAGGCTTTTCCACCAAGATCATTGGTAAAGTTTTCTTTGTAATTAAGTAACTCTAATACAGATTTATTAATTAAATTAGAAGCTAAAATTAATTTTTCTGATCTTCTTTTTTTTCCAAGCCAATCTAATAACATGGCTGAAGATAAAATTAGTGAGATTGGGTTTGCAATATTCTTTTCTGCAATATCAGGAGCCGCTCCGTGTTGTGCTTGGGCCATTGCATATTTATTACCTGCATTCAGTGACCCGGCAAGACCTAAAGAACCAGATAATTCTGTTGCTAAGTCTGATAAAATATCACCAAACATATTTGTTGTTAAAATAACATCAAACTGCTCTGGTTTCCTTACAAGATGCGCAGCACATGCATCTACTAACATCTCTTCACAATCAATATCATTATATTTGGATGAAATATTTCTACATGCATCAAGAAAAATACCATCAGTAATTTTCATAACATTGGCTTTATGCACAACGTGAACTTTTGATTTTTTAGTTTGATTAATAGATCTTGATTTGGCTATTTCAAATGCTGACTCAGCAATTTTTAAAGATGCCTCTTTTGTAATTTTCCTTAAAGATAAGCCTACACCTGGAATAGGACTAAATTCTCCACAGCCATCATACATATTTCTGTCCGCATAAAAACCTTCTGTGTTTTCACGTACAATCACCAAATCCATATTTTGTGATAATGATTTAACATTAACATATTTTTTTGCTGGCCTAATGTTGGAATATAAGTCTAATTCAATTCGAAGCTTTGCTGAAGGATTAATGCCTCCATCAGAAACTGAAGGATAATTATTATGATCAACTGGCCCTAAAATTATACCATCTGCTTCTTTTGATTTTAATAATAAATCATCCGTAAAAGTTACACCCTTCTTTTTTAATAGTTCAAAACCTAGAATTTCTTTTTTTAAATTTATATTTAATTTTAATTTTGTATTTAAAAATTCAATAATTTCCAGTGTTGAACTCATTATTTCTGGGCCAATACCATCCCCGTCAAAAACTAATATATCAAAAGACATAAAAACCCTATTTATTGACCTCTAAATGTTACTGATTTTTTATTCACAAAAGCTTCAATACCATTAATACCATCACTAGTTTTAGATGACTCTGCGATCATTCTTGCTTCATACTCCATTTGACCTTCAAGAGAGTCTAAAAAGCTATTATTAACTAAATTTTTTAACTTTCCAAATGCTAAAGAAGGTCCTGAGGCTAATTTTTTTGCAAGATTATTTGCTTCATCTTTTAAATGCTTAAAATCTACAACCTTATTAATTAATCCCCAATCAAGTGCTTCATTCGCACTTAAAACTCTATTTGTTAAGACAAGTTCTGTATATCTTCTTGTTCCAATAATTCTCGGAAGAAAGTAGGTTGAGGATCCATCTGGAGTTAGTCCTATTTTTGAGTATGCTGAAACAAATGTAGCATTTGTCGAAGCAATGGCAATATCTGCAAAACCAACAAAAGAAAAACCTGCACCAGCAGCAACACCATTTACAGCAACAATTAATGGAGCACTCATTCTAGAAAGTCTTGAGATTGCTCCATGAAGAGTTGTTGTTACTTCTTTCAAATGACTAGAAGTTTTATTACCATATTTATAGAATGAATTAACGTCTCCACCGGCACAAAATGCGTCTTCTCCAGATCCTGTCATTAAAACGGACCTTATTTTAGGATTATCATCACATTCTAATGAAACCTTAAACAAATCTTCTGCCATAGTCTGGTTTAGAGAATTATATTGTTTTGGCCTATTCAATTCAATGTATGCTATCTCATTTTCAATCTTAAAATTAATCGTTTCTAAATCCATAGTAATTATTCTCCATATTATTTTTTCAATGTCTTTAAAATCTCTTTTGTATGTTCACCAAGTAATGGTGGAGGCCTGTAAAGCTGCGATGGTGTATCAGATAATTTGACCGGAAACCCTGTCATTTTGATTTTTCTACCTTCAGGTCCATTAGAATTTATAACCATTCCATTATCTTTGATTAATTGACTATTCAAAGCTTCTGGAAGTGAAACGATTTTTGCTGCTGGACAGCCAGCTTTATTTAATTTTTTTATCCAATAATCTGAAGTTTCTAAAATCATTCTTTCATTAACAATTACATTCAGGCTATCTCTATTTTTCATTCTACTAGAATTATTTCTATATAATTCATTTTCTAATAAATATGATAAATCAGTACATTCAAGAAATATACTACAAAACTTATCACTAGCTGGGGCTACTGCAACTTCGCCATCAGATGTTTTAAAAATTCCATATGGTGCTAAGATAGGATGATTATTACCTGATTTGTTTGGTGCTTTTCCTGTTACAAAGCTCTCAGAAGAAAGGTATGCCATCATTGAAATTAAACCAGAGGTTAGGCTTGCCTCAACTTTTTGTCCATTACCTGTACTTACTCGAGATTGTAAAGCGCATACTATGCCAAACGCACAATATAATCCTGCTACTAAATCGGATATAGGCATGGCTGCTCTCATTGGACCACTTTCTTCAGTACCATTTAATGACATAAAACCTGATAATGCTTGTGCTATAAAATCGAAAGCAGGCCTATCACTCATTTCCCCTTTACTACCAAACCCATTAACAGAGGCACTTATTAATTTTGGATTTAATGATTTTAAAGTTTCAAAATCAAAACCCATTTTGTCAAAAACACCAGCTTTAAAATTTTCTACAACTACATCTGCATCAGAAAGTAAAGATCTTAAAATTTCTTTTTCTGAGTCTTTATATAGATCAAGAATTACCGACTTTTTATTTCTATTAAACTGGGCAAAATAAGAGCTATAACCCTCTACCATATCTCCTTGATTTCTAACATTATCACCTTTTGGTGGCTCAATTTTGATGACCTCAGCACCCATGTCAGCAAGTAACATAGTGCAAAATGGGCCAGATAATACTCTCGTTAGATCAATAACCTTTATTCCTGAAAGGGCGCCAATCTTATTCGCTTTTACCATTTAAGCGCCAATCGCAGTAGGAACATCATCCATTGAATAGGAAAGTAACCTTTTACCAGCTCTCATTACTTGACCAGGTAATTTATGACCTACTAAGTTTTCAACTTTCTTTGCAATAGTGATTAATTTATCTAAATCTATACCAGTCTCAATTCCCATTTCATGTAGTAAATATATCAAATCCTCTGAACATATATTTCCTGTTGCGTTAGGAGCAAAAGGACACCCACCCATACCTCCAAAACAACTCTCATAATCAGTAATACCTAAATTTAACCCTGTCATTACATTAGCTAAGCCAATGCCTCTCGTATTGTGAAAATGTAGTGTTATTTCGAAATCTGGAACCATGTCTCTAATTGTATTGACAGCATCTGTCACAACTGTCGGAGTTGCCATGCCAGTAGTATCCCCTAAAGTTACTCCCTTAAAGCCCATAATCTTATATTCTTTGGAGATTTCACCTAATTTTTTTGGGGAAACATTTCCTTCAAAAGGACAACCAAATGCAGTAGCAATATCACCTTGGATAGGTACATTATTATCTCCTGCAATTTTAACAATTTCCCTAAATCCTATTAATGATTCTTGCACACTTCTATTTACATTTTTTTTATTGTGACTTTCTGAAGCAGAGAGAAAAACAACTATTTCATCAATTTTAGAAGCAACTGCTCTAATAGCACCCCTGGCATTCGGAACCAATGCTGCAAGTGTAGTATTTTTATTTCTTTTAGCTTTTTCGAGCACCTCAGCAGCATCTGCTAATTGTGGTATTGCCTTAGGAGAAACAAATGAAGATACTTCTATTCTTGGAAATCCTGCGTCAATTAAGTTGTTTATAATTTCAATTTTGTCCTCAGTATTCAATATCGTTCTTTCCGATTGAAAACCATCTCTTGGCCCTACTTCTGTAACTTTTACATTTCTTACTTCCATAGATTCATCTCCTTTAGTGTATGATGAATTAACTGACTTAATAACAATAAGATTTATTTAAAAAATTACAACATTCTCTTGACCTTTCAAAAAATTAGTAGTGATATTTATACTTTAATATAATTTAAATTAGGGGGTTTTAATGAGACGTTTTTCAAGCGCACTTCTAGTAGCTTCTTCTCTACTAGTAACATCGTCAGTTGCTAATGCTGACCAATTTCTTAGAATGGTTTCCGGACCATCGGGTGGTTCTTGGTATCCATTAGGTGCTAAAGTGATGCAAGTTATGGAAACTAGCATAAAGGGTGTTTCAACATCTAATACTTCAGGTGGTGGTATTTCTAATGTAATGTCTGTAGACGGGGGTGATGCAGAAATTGGTTGGACTTACGCACACACTGTTGCTAATGGCTACAGCGGAAAAGGAAAGTTCAAAAAAGCACATAAAAATGTGAGATATTTTGCAACTCTATATCCAGCAGCCTTTCAGGTAGCAGTAAGAGCAGATTCTAAAATCAAAGGATTTGAGGATATGAAATCAGCTAATATTAGTCCTGGTAAACCAAAGTGGACAGGTACAGCTTTTTGTGAGTCGATTATAAAAGATTATGGTTATGACTTTAACACTATCAAAAAAAATGGTGGCGTTGTTCATATGGTAAGCTATAAGGAGTCTGTTGCTCTAATGAAAGATGGTCAGGCAGATGTGTTTATGGCTGCAACCTCTGTTCCACAAGCAAGTTTTATAGAACTTGAAAACAGCCCAGGAATAAGATTTATTGGACTTCCTAAAGACAGAATAGATAGGATTGTTAAGAATAATCCTGGTTATATTTATGGTAAGATTCCTGCAAGTGCGTATAAATCTCTTGATAAGGATATCCCTACTTTAGGAATTGTTACTTCTATGATTGTTCATAAAGATTTGTCAGACGATCTAGTCTACAAAATGACTAAAGCATTTTGGGACAATCATGCTGAATTTGTAAAAGTAAAAGGCGTTTGGAAAAAAGTTATTCTTAAAGACGCTGTTAACGGAGCTGCAGTGCCAATTCATCCAGGAGCTGCAAGATACTATAAAGAAAAAGGCGTTATGTAAATTTATAATAGAAAGGCACAGACTTAGTGCCTTTCTAGACACCTGTTATTATTTTAGATGGCACAAAACACAAAAAAATTAATTTATAACGAAGTTAAAGAAATAAGTTTTTTTGACGAACTCTTAGAATGGAATAAAGATAAATCAATTTATTATTGGATTATAGTTCTGTGTTCTTGGTTATCAGTCGGATTAGCATTTTATCATTTATTTGTAGCTGTTTATGGAACTCCTGAGGGCAGATCATTCAGATCCATTCACCTTTCTGCGATGATGGTTTTGGCTGTATTTATTTATCCCCTTTTTCGAAATAATATAAAAGACCCAGTGTTAGTAAAAAATGATACAAGAGGTAATTTTTTTAGATCTATTGGTTTTGCTTATGACCTTATAATTATCCTTTCAATTATATTTGTCCAGTTATGGACAACTTGGGACGTAGAAAACTTTATGATGCGATATGGAGACAAGTATATTGGAGATATAATTGTAGGTTCTATTCTTATATTTATTGTCTTAGACGCAACGAGAAGAGCTGTTGGTTGGGCTATGGTTTTTGTCGCCGGTTTTTTTATGTTGCATGCTCTGTACGCTCATAAATTTTTCGGTTTTTTTTATGGACCTCCAACAAGATTAGCTAAATATATTGACACTTTATTTATGACATCTGATGGTATCTATGGAATTCCACTTTATGTTGCATCTACCTATATTGTTCTATTTATAATATTTGGTGGAATTCTTATCAGGTCAGGTGTTGGTAGATTTTTTGTTGATTTAGCAGTTGCATTGACAGGCCATAGGACTGGAGGTCCAGCAAAAGCAGCTGTAGTTGCTTCAGGAATGACTGGGACAGTCTATGGATCTGCTGTCGCAAATGTTGTAACGACGGGATCCTTTACTATTCCACTCATGAAAAACTACGGATATAGAGCAAAATTTGCGGCTGCCGTTGAAGCATGTGCTTCTTCAGGAGGACAAATCACTCCTCCAATAATGGGCGCTGCAGCATTTATAATGGCTGAATTTTTAGAGGCACCATATTCATATGTAATTTTAGCGGCTATTATTCCAGCCTTTTTATATTTTACTACAATTTATTTTATGGTCCATATTGAAGCAGAAAAACATGGCATACAAAAAATTGATAAATCTGTTTTACCGAATGTAATAGAAGTACTTAAAGGTGGAGGACATATGTTACTATCACTTGTAGTGCTGATAGGACTTCTCATTTACGGTAAAACGGCTATGACAGCGGGTTTTTGGAGTATTGTTTCTGTAATTATTCTTAGTTTTATCAAAAAAAATACAAGAATGTCAGTTGTTGATTTATTGGGAGCATTTGAGAGTGGCATAAAATCAACTGTTCCAGTTACTATTGCCTGTGCCTGTGCTGGAATAATTATTGGCTCAGTATTTGTATCTGGCCTTGGATTAAAATTTACACAATCGGTTATAGATTTGTCAGGAGGTGTTTTATTTATCCTGTTATGTTTAACTGCAATCTCAGCAATAATTCTTGGTATGGGCATGACTACAACTGCAGTTTACATAACTGTTGCCGCACTTATAGTACCTTCTTTAATTGAGTCAGGAATAATGCCAATAGCAGCTCACATGTTTGCGTTTTATTTTGGTGTTGTTTCCACCATAACTCCGCCTGTTGCTCTTGCTTCATTTGCGGGTGCTGCAATTGCAAAATCTCCGCCAATGGCTACTGCTGTCGAGTCAAGTAAAGTTGGAATAGCAAAGTACATAGTTCCTTTTGCTTTTGTTTATAATCCTTCATTATTGATGGAGGGGCCAATTATTTGGAGTATATATAGTTTAATTTCCGTTCTTCTAGCTTATTGGAGCATGACTTTAGGTCTTGAAGGTTGGTTCAACGGAAAACTTAACGCATTTAAAAGGACTTTAGCTTTGCTCAGTTCAGTAACATTATTAATTCCACCACTTCAAAATATTTACGGGATTGACGGTATTTACTTCAATCTTTTAGGAATAATTATTCTTATGTTGATCTATTATTTGCAAGGAAAACTAAATTTCAAATTTAAGGCTGCAACATGAATAAAATATTTATTGGTAAACCTGTACATTGGTTAATGATAATAATTACAACAGCTGTAATATTTGCTTGTGGGTTTAACAAAATGCATGTCAGTAACTTCAATTTATTTATTTCTATTATATTTATTTCTGTTGCTATTTTAATTATTTTAATATTGAAAACCTCAAAACAAAAAAATTGATTACTTATATTTGTTTGTTATCCTCAATTTAATTTTTAAAAGTTTTTGTCAAATAAGGTAAATTTATGGACCAAGGAAACGGATCTGAAATTCTTTTAAAGGCAACAAAAATAAATAAATCATTTGGTAATTTTATTGCTAATAAAGATATTGATATTTCAATTACTAAAGGACAAATACATGCATTATTGGGAGAAAATGGTGCTGGAAAATCAACACTTGTAAAAATATTTTATGGTGTACTTCAACCAGACAGTGGATCAATAGAAATTAATAACCATAAGATGGTTATTACATCACCGAATATAGCTCGTAAAAACGGAATAGGAATGGTTTTTCAACATTTTTCTCTTTTCCCTGCTCTTACAGTTGCAGAAAATATTTTAATAGCATTAGATAATAAAATTAAATTAAACAAAGTAGTTGATCAAATAACCAATTTATCAAAAGAATGGGAATTATTTGTTGATCCTTTTAAATTAGTTAGTGAGTTATCAGTCGGTGAAAAACAAAGGGTAGAGATTATTAGGTGCTTAATGCAAAACCCTAATCTGTTAATAATGGATGAACCAACATCAGTTCTTACACCACAAGAGATAATAAATTTATTTAGAATTTTAAAAAGGCTGGCTTCTTCAGGATGCTCTATACTCTACATTAGCCACAAATTAGAAGAGATAATTGAGTTAGCCGATGAAGTAACAATTTTAAAATCAGGAAAATCTATAGCAACAATTGATGCTAAAAAAACTACAACAAAATTTTTGGCAGAAACAATGGTTGGGAAAAAAATTACTGAGTTGAGAAAAAATATTAAAAAAAGATCAACAACTAATATTGCATTTGAGTTAAAAAATTTAAATAAACAGAAAGATCATGAATTTGGAATTTCATTAAAAAATATAAATTTACAAGTTAACTATGGAGAGATTTTAGGTGTTGCCGGTATTGCTGGGAATGGACAAGTAGAGTTGATGGAGATTTTGAGCGGAGAAATTAATTGTGAATATAATAATCAAATACTTTTAGATAATTCACCCATAGGTAAAACAAATATAAATGAAAGACGAAAGTTAGGTATAGAAACAGTACCTGAGGAAAGAACTTTTCACGCTACAGTTCCAAACTTAACCCTGAATGAAAACACTTTTCTTACTTATTTTTTCAAATATAACAATACTAAAAGCTGGATATCAAACTTATTAAATAATCCACAAAATAGCTTGGATGAATGTGAAAAAATAATAAAGACTAATGACGTAAGGTGCCCAGAAACAAATCCTTTGGCCAGTCAATTATCCGGTGGTAATTTACAAAAATTTATTTTAGGAAGATCATTAGCTAACAAACCTAAAGTTGCGATTTTTTCTCAACCCACGTGGGGTGTTGATATTGGAGCCGCAACCACAATAAGACAAAAATTATTAGATTTATCTCAAAGCGGAAAAGCAGTAATTCTAATTAGTCAAGATTTAGAGGAAATTTTTGAATTATCTGATAAAATTGCAGTAATTAATCAAGGTGTTTTAAGCCAAATATTTCGTGTTAATGATATAACAGCTGCGGATGTCGGTTTGTTAATGGGTGGCAAAAGTATAAAAAAGAAAAAAATGGAAACTGTTAAATGATTACTTTTGTTCCAAGAGAAAAAATTTCTAAAAATTGGATTTTTATAGCACCGATTTTATCAATAGTTTTTACAATATTTTTTGGTTTATTAATTTTCACATTCTTAGGTTACAATCCAATAGAAACTCTGTATCAAATTTTTGTGTCTCCTTTTTCAAGAATAGATCGTATTAGTGATATTTTAGTTAAAGCTTGTCCACTTATTATTATTGGCACAGGTTTGATGCTATGTTTCAAATCTAACGTATGGAATATTGGTGCAGAAGGTCAATTTATTATGGGAGCCTTGTTAGCAGGTTTTATTGCATTGTCTTTTCCAAATATTGAAACAAAGTTCTTCTTATTAATTACACTCATAACTGGTTTTATAGGTGGAGCATTGTGGGCATTTATACCAGCAATATTGAAGACAAAATTAAATGTTAACGAAATTTTAGTTAGTTTAATGCTAGTTTATGTTGCAATGTTATTCATAGATTTCATTGTAAGGGGTCCATTAAGGGATCCAATGAGTTTTGGATTTCCATTATCCAAACCCTATCCTGAAGGAGCTTTAATTAATAAAATACCTTTTCCTGGAATAGGTTTTCTTGGCCAACTTCATTATGGTATTTTGTTTGTTGTTCTTTTAATACCTGTTGCATGGATTTTTGTGAACAAAACTTTAGGTGGATTTAAAATCAATGTATTGGGATCAGCTCCTCAAGCTGCAAAATTTGCAGGCTTTAGTCAGAATTCCATTACTTTGACAGTTTTGTTGTTATCTGGAGGCTTAGCTGGGGTGGCAGGAGTAATTGAAGTTTCAGCAAATATAGGACAACTACAGCCAGAGGTTTCTTTTGGTTATGGATTTACAGCAATAATAGTTGCTTTTCTTGGAAGATTAAACCCTCTCGGTATTTTATTCGCTGGAATAATTATAGCAACAGTTAAACTAGGAGCTGATAATGCTCAGATGACTATGGGTATACCAAAAGTTGTAACTGGTTTATTTGAAGGCATTTTACTCTTTTTTTTGTTAACAGGCGAAACTCTTCAAAAATACAAAATTAAATGGTCAGAAAGAAAATACAAATGGAAGCTCTAATTTTAACTATTATTGCAACATCAATTCCATTATTGCTTGCAGCAACAGGTGAACTTATAGCTGAGAAAAGTGGAGTTTTAAATCTTGGGGTAGAAGGAATGATGTTGAGTGGTGCTGTAGGTGCTTTAGGGACAGTATTGTGGCTAGAAAATCCTTATTATGGAATAGTTGCGGGAGCATTGTCAGGAATGCTTATGGCTTCAATTTTTTCTATATTTACAATTAATTTCATGACGAACCAAGTCGCTACTGGACTTGGATTAACTATATTTGCAACTGGTCTTACTGGATTGGCAGGAGCACCTTTAGTTGGGAAAACGATACCATCATTGCCTAAGATAGAGATTTTTTTATTATCAGATATCCCTATTTTCGGTAGCATCCTATTCAAGCAAGATTTTGTTGCATATTTATCAATAGCAATAATCATTTTTATTTCTTTCTTTTTAAAATATTCAAAATCAGGAATTATTTTAAGAGCTGTTGGGGATGATCATCAAAGCGCACACTCAGTTGGTTATCCAGTAAAAAAAATTAGGTGGTATGCCACTTGCTTTGGCGGAATGTGCGCGGGAATTGGAGGAGCTTATATTCCTCTAGTACTTACGCCTCATTGGTCAGAAGGTATGACAGCAGGTAGAGGTTGGATTGCACTAGCTTTAGTTGTATTTGCGTCTTGGATACCTTGGCGTATTATAGTCGGAGCTCTAATATTTGGGGGAATTACTATTGCACAATTAGTTGGTCAAGCAAGAGGTTGGCCTATCCCTTCACAGTTACTCTCTATGATGCCATATATTGCTACCATTATCGCTTTAACAATGATTTCAGGAAGATTATCTAAAAATAATAGTGTCGTGCCTTCATCACTCGGAAGACCTTTTTTTGGTAGTCAATAAAATTGTAGAATTTATTTGCATTTGTAAAATTTTATTAAAATATGATCTTTTTTTATTGTTATTTTAAAGATTCACTCTAAGATTTTATCAATAATCTAGGAGTTTGATATGATAAAATTTTGCATGCGTATTTTTTCACTGATTACGTTAGGTATTTCAGTTTTATTTTTTATAATTTCAAGTGCTTTTGCTGGAAGCCCAACAAAAGTAGGTTTTGTTTATTTAACAACACCAGGAGATCATGGCTGGACATATGCTCATGAACTTGGGAAACAAATGGTTGAAAAACGATTTGGTAAAGATGTAAAAATCTCTGTAGTTGAAAATGTTCCTGAGGGACCTGATGCTACCCGAGTGATAAGAGAGTTAGCAAAACAAGGAAATGAAATTATTTTCACAACATCTTTTGGCTATATGGAACCAACTCTAAAAGTTGCTAAAGAATTTCCAAACGTAAAGTTTGAACACATTACAGGCTATAAAAGATCCAAAAATGTTGCAACTGGTAATATCAGATTTTATGAAGGGAGATATATTCAAGGCGTTGTAGCTGGTTTAATGACCAAAACTAATAAAATAGGCTATATTGGAGCTTATCCAATAGCTGAAGTTATTATGGGAATAAATGCTTTTGCTCAAGGCCTAAAGTCTGTAAATAAAGATGCTTCAATTTCTGTCATCTGGGCTAACACATGGTATGATCCCGTTAAAGAAGCTGATGCTGCTAAAGTTCATATTGCTGAAGGAGCTGATATTTTAGCGCAACATACAGATTCTCCAGCAATGCTGCAAATAGCTGAGAAAAAAGGAGCAATGGGCTTTGGTCAATCAACAGACATGTCAGCATTCGCTCCAAAAGCTCAATTGTTCGCTTCAATAAATAACTGGGGTCCTTACTACATTAAAAAGATTGAAGATCTACGAAATGGAACATGGAATACCGGTGATGGCCCTAACCATTGGCCTGGTAATGTTTGGGGTGGCTTGAAATCAGATATGTTAGTGATTTCCAAATTTCAAAATATGCCTGCAAATGTTGCTCAAAAAGCACAGGAAGCTCTAGATGGTCTAAAGAATGGTAAGATAAATATCTTTTCAGGTCCATTAATTGATAACACAGGTAAAGAAATAATCCCTGCAGGTAAAGCTCTTGATGATGGAGCTTTGTGGGGAATGAATTATTATTTACAAGGTGTAAACGGAAAAGTTCCTGGTTAATTATGTCTAGGTAGTCATAAATTATATGGCTACCTTTTCACTAAATTCTGTGACTGTAAATTTCGTAAAATACTTATTGTTTTTTTTTTCAATAATTATTTTTTCAGCATATACATGTATTGCAGAAATAAATATTTTTAAAATTAAAAATAAAATTCACGTATTAGATCTACATGGTAAGAGATTTTTTTTAAATAAAGAGACTAAAATAAAATCTGGTGATTATTTAACTACTAGAGAAAAACCCGCTTCAATTATTTTTGAAGATAATACACAAATATGTTTCCATTCAAATTCATCTTTAAAAATTTTAAAAATTAAAGATAAAATAAATATTGAGTTCATAAAAGGTAAGATACTTTTTTCTGTAAGCAAAAAGTCACAGAAATATTATAACCTATATTTTTTATCCTATAATGTAGATAATGTTAAGGACAATATTATTCTCACAAAAAAAAATAACATAGAAGTAATTAATTTTAAAAAAGATCTTACTATATTCAATAAGAATAATACTAAAAAAATTAATTTACCCTCTTTCAGTGTTGTAGAATTATCAAATAGTGGAAAAGTTTTTAACAAAAATAAATTATTTGAAATTAAAAAATTTTCTAAAAAACTTTTAGAACATTGTACAATCAAATTACCTAAAATTAATAAAAGCGAAGATAAAAGATTTAAACTTCAATATGGATGTATCTCACAAAATGGGAACCTAATATGTGGTAACAAATACAAATAAAAAATTTAGAGTTTTAGGATCAATTTTCCAAAATGTTGATTGTCTCGCATACAATTTAAAGCATCTGCAACATTATTAAATTCAAAAATTTTGTCAATTGGTAACGATAATTTCCCCAAAGAAACTAAATTGCTAAAATCAGTCCACATTTTAGAATATACTTCCCTAATCTCACTTATAGATCTAGTTCTGAAAGTAACACCTTGATAATTTATTCTTCTTAAAGCATGAAGATCACAATCAAATTCTGTATGACCACCAGCTAATCTTCCAACATTTACAATTTTACCTTTTATCTTGGAAGCTTTCATGTTTTTGTTGATTGTATAACCAGAAAGTTGATCTATAATTAAATCTACACCTTCTTCATTAGTTGCTTGTAGTACTTGATCAACCCAATCTTTATCTTTTGAATTTACAACAAGGTCAGCACCAATATGTTGTAATTTAGCAAATTTTTCTTGCTTTGTAGATGTTCCTATAACTAATTTAGCTCCTAAATTTTTCGCTATCTGAAGTCCCATAAGGCCAACACCTGAGCTTGCTCCTTGTATTAAAATTGTTTGACCTTTAGTAAAATTACCAATTGTGACGATAGCATTATGCATAGTCGCTAGAGCTATTGGTAATGTACTTGCTCTAACAAAATCCATATTATTATCAGGTATTTTTATTACCCTACCATAATCTGCAACTGCATATTCAGCCCAAGCTGAAGCTCCTGAACACATAACTCTATCACCAATTGAGATATTTTTTACATTTTGACCCCTTTTAACAATTTCGCCTGAAAACTCCATACCAACAATTGTGCCAGGACCGCCAGCCGCCCCATGAGCTCCACCGTCAGCTACAACTAAATCAGCTCTGTTTAATCCACATGTGTGAACCTTAACTAGAACTTCGTTATCTTTCGGGGATGGAGTATCTACATCTACAATTTGAACTCCAGATTCAACTACAGTAACTGCTTTCATTCTTATCCTATCAAATGTTTTAATTTAAGATCTTGCTTCTTTAATTTTATTACTTATACCTTCAGCATAAATTCTAACATCACTGGCTAATGTAGCCAAATCAAAACCATTAGAAAGCTTTTCTTTCAAATAAGAAGGTGAAAGGCAATGTATACCAACTCTTATATTGTTGTTTTTACAAGCATTATAAATTTTGTTAATAGCATCAATCATTTCAGGCTCAACTCTATCTAAACCAGGTTTTAAACCCATAGAAATACTTAAATCTGAAGGCCCAATATAGATACCTGTCAAACCATCTATTGCAGCTATTTTTTCAACATTTTCCAAAGCTTCTACGGTTTCTATCATTGCAAGAGAAATAATTTTGTCGTTTGCCTCATCATGATAATTTGGTCCATGAACCATTAAGGCTCGTGTTGGTCCAGAACTACGGTGTCCCTCTGGTTCATATCTTGAAGCACCCACAAAACTGATTGCGTCTTCAGGGGTATTTATCATAGGACAAATAATACCTAAAGCACCTGCATCAAGTGACTTCATTATTATGCCTGGTTCATTCCAAGGAACCCTTACCATAGGAGTTTTTCCTGAACCTGAAATGACTTGTAGCATATTCAAAGCAACTTGATAATCAACTAATCCGTGCTGCATATCAATTGTAATAGAATCAAAGTCGTTCATAGACATCATTTCTGCAGTTACGGCGCTTGGTATTGAACACCAAGCATTGATGGCACCTTTTTTTTTAGCCCAACAATCTCTTAAAGTTTGTTGTTTCATTTTTTTCTCCTATAAAACATTTTTATTTATAATAACTTCAGGATTAACTTTATCATCAAACACATCAAGAACGTTCTGAACAGCTTGTATTGACATTCTAATAGTTGCCTCTTGAGTAACACCTGCTATATGAGGAGAAAGTAGAATATTATCAAGATTAAATAATGGATTGGATGACGTAGACGGCTCATCATCGTATACATCTAGGCCGGCTGCTCTGATTTTATTAGATTTTAAAGCGTCTAATAATGCCTCTTCATTTATAATTCCTCCTCTTGCACAATTAATCAAAAATGCACTTTCTTTCATAATTTTAAACTCATTTGTAGAAAACATGTCTGTTGTTTCTTTGTTTTTAGGACAATGTAACGAAATAGCATCCATTTTTGGCAAAACATCTAAATAGTTATTAACATAATAAGCTCCAGATTTTTTTATCTCTGATTTATTCACATAGGGATCATAAACAAAAACATTCATATCAAAAGCTAGAGCTCTTTTTACTAACCTAGAGCCTATCCTACCAAACCCAATAACCAATAAATTCTTCTCCGCAATATCCCATGCTCGTATATCCCATCGAGTAGTCCAATCAGCTTTACGCGCAAAATTATCATAATAAAAAACATTTTTAGACAATGCTAGCAACATAGTCATTGCGTGTTCAGCAACTGAAATCATGTTTGAATCAGCAGCAATTGCTAGAGGAACTCTACAATCATTTAATGCATCAACATCAATTGAATCATATCCTACACCATGCCTAGAAACTACTTGTAGATACTTTGAGCTTTCAATAATTTTTCTTGAAATATTTGCAGTTCTTACTGTTATACCGTGAACTTCTTTTGCAGCTTGCATTATTTCATCTTCATTGGCTGACATAATAGTTATAGGTTCGATATCGTCTCTTGCTAATAACAATTTTTGACCTTCTTCGTGAAGACCTTGTATCATTAATACTTTTTTTTTATTATTAGAATTAATATTCATAATAATACCCCCCAAATATTCATTGAAGTTTAAAAATGATAAAAAATTAAAAATATTTAGTTACCTAATCACAGATAAATCCTAGTCTAAACATTAACATAATGTAAGTAAAAATTAATTGAACAATTAATTTAATTGCTTTGAAATAATCATTTTATATTTTTTTAAAAAAGGTATTTAAATGATAAATGTTTAAATTCAAAAAAAAAAATTAAAAATAGAAAAAATTTTAAAACTGCTTAAGCTTATAGTTAATATTCAAATAAAGGAGAATTAAATATGAGAAAAAAATTTCTATCTATATTTTCAATTTCTGTAGTTTCTCTGTTCGCCATTTCTAACGCTATTGCTGGAGATCTTCCAAAAAATATTGCTTGGACTGCATATGGAACTACTTCATCAGGTTATGCTCAATCTGTAGGAATTGGGCAGATGCTTAAAAAAAATTATGGTACTGATCTTAGAATTATACCAGGGAAGAATGATGTTTCAAGAATGGTACCATTGAAAGCTGGACAAGCTGAAATCTGTGCGTGTGGAATAGCAAGTTTATTTGCGCAAGAAGGTGTTTTTATGTTTGCGGACAAAAAATGGGGACCAATGAAAGTTTACAATATGTTCAATAATATTGGAAGAAATGGTCAAACAGTTGCTACAGCCAAGGATGCAAATATTAAAACAATGGCTGATTTAAAAGGCAAAAGAGTTACCTGGGTAAAAGGATCTCCAGCTCTTAATGGTAACATGGCAGGTTTTTTAGCGTTTGGTGGCCTAACATGGGATGACGTTATTAAGGTAGAGGTTTCTGGTTACGGAGCATCGGCTAATGCAGTTATAAATGGGCAAGCAGATGCAAGCATGGGTTCTTCTGTAAGTAGTATTTTTAATAAGACGAATGCTTCACCTAGAGGTCTTTTCTTCCCACCAATGCCACATAACGACGAGGCGGGTTGGAAAAGAGCAATAGCTACAGCCCCACATTTTGCTAAAGCAGTTGTTACAAACTTTATAGGATCTTCCGATAGTAATAAATCTTTTGAAGGAATGAATTATCCTTATCCAATTTTTGTTACATTAGAAAAAACTTCTGACGATTTATCATATCATCTGACTGAAGCTGTTATGAATAATTACGACCAATTTAAAGATTCTGGACCAGGAATGGATGGATATCAGTTATCAAATCAAAATTTTAAATGGATTTTTCCATACCATCCAGGAGCGGTTAAGTTTTACAAAAAGAAAGGTGTTTGGACATCAGAGCATGACAAACATAACGCAAACTTAATAAAAAGACAGGATGTCTTAGCTAAAGCTTGGCAGAAAACTCTAAAAGCAAATTTATCTGGTGACGCTTTTAAGAAAAAATGGCTTGAAAATAGAGCATCTAGTTTAAAAGCTGCTGGTATGCCAAACGCATATAATTAAAATAAATTTGATAAGGTAAAACTAAGTTTTACCTTATCAAAGATTGGAATTAAATATGTCCAAAAATCAAATAGAAGCTTCTTTAATTAGAAATAGAGCTCCAAACAATATCTCAAACTATATTTTAAGGTTTGCGGCCATATTATCTTCTTTGATTTCAATTTATATGTTGTTCGGTGTTGGTAATTTTTTAAATACATATGTTTTGTTAGATACTGAGTATCTTTATGCTATGATCGCTTTATTATTACCCTTACCATTCATTATATATCATCCTACCCCAAGAAGAGGAGATAAAATACCCTGGTATGATATAATTTTTGCTTCAACGACATTTATAATTTCTTGTTATTTTTGTTACAGTGGATCATTAATTTTAGAAGAGGGTTGGGAATATCTTGCACCAACATATGCAAAAATAATGGCATTTATTTTGTGGGGTTTGGTTTTAGAGGGTAGTAGAAGAGCTGGTGGAAATGCGATCTTTATTATTTGTTTGATTATTTCTATGTACCCAGCAATTTCAACTTTTCTACCTGGATTTTTAAATGCACCATCACAACCATGGGATACTACTGCAACATTTCATATTTTTGGTACAGAAAGCATTATGGGTATACCAATGACTGCTTTTGCAACTCTAGTTGTTGGTTTTTTAATTTTTGGAGTAGCACTTCAACATACTGGAGGTGGGGCATTTTTTTTAAATTTAGCTTTTGCACTTTTAGGTACTAGAAGGGGTGGACCTGCAAAGGTTTCAATTTTTTCTTCTGGTTTAATGGGTTCAATGAGCGGGAGTGTAATTACAAACGTTTTAACTACTGGTGTCCTCTCAATTCCTGCAATGAAAAAAACAGGGTTTAAATCTTCATATGCTGCAGGTGTCGAGGCGTGTGCATCTACAGGTGGTGTACTAATGCCACCAGTTATGGGAGCAACTGCTTTTGTGATGGCAACCTTTTTAGAAGTTCCATATTCTGAGATTATTATTGCCGCTGCTTTTCCTTCAATATTGTATTATTTTGGTCTTTTTATGCAAATAGACGCGTATGCAGCAAGAAATCACCTCAAAGGTTTACCTGCTAAAGAACTCCCATCAGTTAAAAAGGTTCTAAAAGAAGGTTGGTACTTTGTATTTGTATTTATAATGTTAATTTTAATGTTACTGTATATGCAAAGAGAAGCACAGGCGCCTTACTATGCCACAGCTACATTACTAATAATTAATCAAATTGTAAAAATACACAGATGGAACTTCGAAAAATTTCTTCATTTCATAGAAAGCGTCGGGAGATTATTTGCAGAACTAGCAGGTATTCTGGTAGCAATTGGTCTTATAATTGGTTCACTTACTTTTACCGGTAAAATTGGCACAATAACATACGCATTAGTAAATTTTGCAGGCGATTCTATAATAATTTTACTAATTATGGGAGCGTTAACGAGTTTTATATTGGGTATTGGAATGACAGTTACTGCAGCATATTTATTTTTAGCAGTAACTCTTGCGCCAGCATTAACAGGTAGTGGTTTAGATAAAGTTGCCGTTCATTTATTCATGTTATATTGGGGCATGATATCTTTTATTACTCCACCAGTTGCTATTGGAGCATTTGCTGCTGCATCAGTTGCTGGCGCAAATGGCATAAGAACAGGTGTTGAAGCAATGAAATTAGGAAGTGTTATTTATTTCATTCCCTTCTTTTTTGTTCTCAATCCAGCATTAATAGGAAGAGGATCGATATACGATATTTGTATTGTTTTCTTTTCTGCAGTTGTTGGAATTATTCTTATTTCAAGTTCATTACAAGGATATCTAGTTGGAATTGGTGATCTAAAAAATTCAAAATACTTAGAATGGCCCATAAGGATCATGCTGGGATTTTCAGGTATATTAATGGCACTGCCAGGTGGCGAAGTTACAGGATATTCAAATTACGAAATTAATATTTCAGCAACTATATTATTTACCATACCAATCATATATCTGTTAATTCTGAAATTTAAAAGTACTTAAGCCATTTGCAAATTTTGAATGTTAATATAATTATTTCTATTAAATACATAAAAAATTATCTTCCTAAATATTCTATATGTAATGCTTATGACTTCGTTGTTTAACTTCCAAGGAAGTTGTACTTTTTAGTTGGGTGTTTTCTTTAAAATTATATCTATCAATTTCTAAATTTTTTTGTAAGTTTCATAATATCTTCTGCTATAGAGCTGAACACGTTATCCCATCGTTCTGATGTGTCTTTATGTATCATCTGCAATGACGTACATTGGGGGTTATTTAAAATATTATTATACGAACTATGTCTCCAATTAGCAATCTTAGTTAGTGTACCAACACCTGCTGATATCATTGGCGGTGTTGCCTTAGTTGAAACAACTATATCAAGAGCACTACATAATGCCGCTACCTCGTCAATGTCATTATATTGGTCAATATCTTTAAGATTATGTATTGTTACCCCAAGATCATCTCGTACTATGGAAATGTCTTCTTCATAATCTATATATTGTAAATTTATAAAGGTTACATCAGGGATCTTAAGTACTGGTGACCAAACAGATATCGGAGGATAGTGAAGAGAACGATAATGCGAAACAACAGAACTCTTCCAGCATAATCCTATACATGGACCTTTTGCAAAAGACCTTAAACTTTCTTTCCAAAACTTAACTCTATCTGGATCAGGTATAAGATAAGAACTCGCTTTGTCATTATTCGTAATCTCATCTACGAAGTGCTTATAAAGACTACCCATTGGTAAATGAAAATCAAAGTTATCTTTTTCCATATCTTTGCTTTTATCTTCTGCTTTTACTTCTATATTTGGAAACGAACGTGTTAATAATGGAACTAATTTTTCTTGACACTCCAGTATAATATGCCCTGAGCAGGAAGATAAAAGCGACAAGCTAGACGACCAATTCATTGTATCTCCAATACCTTGTTCACTCCATAAAAGCAGTGTCTTATCTTTCAAACTCGTCCTACCATTCCACATAGGCTGAGAAAAATGACGCTGATGAGATAAAAAATCTAGAGTTTTCCATCGCCACTCATATTCTTCTAAACCTTCTTTTATTCTGCCAACATTAAGAAGAGTTATTCCAAAATTAAGATGTGCTTGTGCTAAATCGGGTTTTAAAAAAAGAGCTTTTTTATATGCTTTAATAGCTTTGTCGAAATCACCTTGGTATTTAAATATGACACCAATATTACTGTATGGATCAGCATATTCAGGCTTAAGTGATATTGCTTTCTCATAGGCTTCAATAGCCTCGTCCAACTTACCTTGATCTTTTAAAATATTACCTATGTTGTTATGAGCTATAGCGTAATCAGGTTTAAGTAAAACTGCTTTTTTGAATGCCTTAAGTGCTTCCTCAGCATCACCCTTTTCTGTAAAAGCAATACCCAATTTATTAAAAGCTGAATAATCGGTTGGCTTAAATGAGATTATTTTTTTATAAGTGTTTAAAGCTTCATCGATTCTACCTTGATTTTTAAATGCATAAGCAAGATTATTATATGCTTCGGCATAATCAGGCTTAAGTGATATTGCTTTTTCATAGGCCCTAATAGCCTCATCTAACTTACCTTGAGATTTTATAACATTGCCTATATTGTTGTATGCATCTGCATAATCAGGGAGTAATGATATTGCTTTTCTAAATGCTTTAATAGACTCCTCAAGTTTATTTTGATCTGATAAGATGGTACCAATATTATTATAAGCTGATGCATAATTAGGTTTATATGAAATTGACTTGTAACAGGCATCTAATGCTTCATCAAGCTTACCATGATCCCTTAAAGCATTACCAAGATTGTTGTATGCTTCAGCATAGTCAGGTTTGAGAAAAATCGCTTTTTTATATGTTTTTAGGGCATTATCCATTCTACCTTGGTCTTTAAAAGCATTACCAAGATTATTATAAGCTTCGGCATAGTCAGGCTTAAGTGATATTGCTTTTTCATAGGCCTCAATAGACTGATTAAATTTCCCTTTTTTTTGGAGAGCAACTCCCATATTGTTATAAGCTTCAACATAATCTGGTTTAATGAAGATTGCCTTTTTGTATGCATGAATTGCATCGTCAATCTTTCCAATTTGAGTTGTGGATACACCTAATAAATTCCATATAAAAAAAGCATTTGGATATAAGTCTGTAAGGGTTTGAGCTTCATTAACAACATCTAAAAATTGACCTCTATTAAATAGCTTTAGAAGTTGATTTATTACATCTATTGGGGGATTTTTTTTAGTATTATTTTTATTAAAATTAATTAAGTTAGTTAGCCCCTGCTGAGCCCTTATGTTTTTAGGAAAAACTTGCAAGATTTGTTGATATAATTTTTGTGCCTCTACTATTTCACCTTTCCTTTGATAATTAATAGCTTTTTTGAGTAATTGTTCTACTGATATTTTTACCACAGTCGTCTGTCTCTATTATTTTCTTTATTAATATTTCTTTTTAGAAAATATTTTATCAATTATTTAACTTCATAAATATACATTGGAATTTACAATAATTGTATCTAGTAATTAAATTTTTTTAGAGTTATATAGCTTTCTAATAAAAATAAAAATAATAAATAAGTTCATTTACAAATCAATTAAACTTATAATTTTGTAATATTAATATAAGTAAAATAATTTGTTATAAGCTTCAACATAATTAGGATTAATTGAAAGTGTCTTTTTATACGCCTCAATTACTTCTTCTGTTTTACCATTTTCTTGAAGAACGTTACCCAAATTATTATAAGCTTTAAAATGATTAGGATTTAATTCTACGGCTTTAGTATAGAAAGCTTTGGATTCATATAATTTACCTAATAAATTGAGTATAACGCCCATATTGTAGTAAGTATCACTAAAATTAGGATCAATAGAAATTGCTTTTTCAATGCTGTTAATCAAAGAGGTGTAATCAGCAGTTTATTGAAGTCTTATAATGGGTAAACGTGTTGCCCGGGGGGCAGTTTCGAACCACCAACACAAGGATGCAGTTTTATACTCTCTTGTACAAATCTATAATGAAACACTAACCAGCGTTTTATGATGAGTTGTTGGAATTGAATTAGGTATGTTTATATTTGTAATTTGGGAAAAACCTATTGCTTCTTCAATTTTAGAACAAAGTATAAAATCTTCTTCATACTTTATTAACATACCTGCAAGTACACTTACCTCAACAAGCCCCATATTGCCAGGAAACAATCCTTTAAAACCACCACTTCGATGCTTGACGTAAGTCTTCCTTTTCCAACCCATACAACTGTATACGTATCTTTGGACAGGCTCAAGATCTTGAGTTTTCTCAAAAGTGTTGTTAGGGTCAAAATTCAGTGGTTTGTTTGCAATACAACAGTGCTGGTACAAGGTATTAACAGCCATAACACAGTCTACTTCAGGATTATTTAAACGAAGTCCACAGTTTTTTATATCTTCTATTGACTGAAGAGGACTAACACTATTGACCCACAGAATAGACTCACAAGAAGGAAACTCTTCGAAGAAAAAATCAACAACCAAATCTGTTGTTGAATCATCACCAGCTAAGTTTTCAGTTCTTTGTATGAACTCAACTTTGTTACAGTTCACTAATTCTTCAAAAAATGGATCGTCACTACTTATTACGATTTTGTTAAAAATTCCTGAAGACAGACATTTATCCCTTGCAATTTCAACCAAGGTTCTAGAGTTAAAAGACTTATAATTTTTTTTTGGTAAGCGTTTACTGCCAGACCGTACTGGTATTACTGCTATTTTATTCATCAAGAACTCCAACTTTTAGTTATTGAAAAAATATCTTCAGCGATTGAACTAAATACATTTTCCCATGTTTCCCCTGTGTCTCTTTCAAATATATGAACCAAAGGACCTTTAGGGTTAAGTAAAAAATTGTTCCACGAGCTTTTTCTCCAATTAGCAAGTTTAGTTAACGACCCAACTCCTGCTGAGATTAATGGTACTGTAGTTTTAGTTGACACGACCATATCAAGTGTAGCGCAGAGTGCAGCCACGTCATCTATATTGTTAAAATGATCCAAATCATCAAAGTTATGGACTGTTACTCCAAATTCTTTTTTGATTTTAATTAAATCATTTTTAAAGTCTACGTACTGCAGATTAACATAGGTTGCATTAGGAAGTTTAAGAACTGGATATAACTCAGATATCGTTGCATAATTTGGTAGGCGCTTCTTATCCATATTAGCACTTTTCCAGCTTATACCGATGTAGGGGCCTTTTCCTATAGAATTTAAGCGCTTTCTCCAAAAATTGACTCTAAGTGGATCTGGAATAAGATATGCGTCAGGTTTCGCATTTTCTCTAATTTCATGAATAAAATGCTTGTAAAGGCTTCCCATTGGCAAGTGAAAATCGAAATCATTTCTTTTTTTGTCTAAATTTTTATTTTCAGCTTTCACCTCAACGTTTGGAAATGAACGTTCTAACAAAGGGACTAACTTCTCCTGGCACTCCAAAATACAGTGTTCAGCTTGCGAGTTTACAAGTGATAGGCAGGAGGACCACATTAGCGTATCTCCAACACCTTGTTCGGACCAAATCAAAATTCTTTTTCCACTGAGGCATTTTTTTCCATCCCACAAAGGTTGTAAAAAATTCCGTTCCTGTCCCAAAAATTTTTTAGTTTTCCAGCGCCATTCATACTCATTAAAACCTTCTTGGAGTTTACCACTATTTAGAAGTGCAAAACTTAAATTTAAATGTGTATCAGCATCATCAGGCTTAAGTGAGAGTGCCTTGTTGTATGCCTCAATAGCATTGTCCAGCTTACCTTGATCTTGGAGAGCACCACCCAAGTTGTAGTAAGCTTCAGCATAATCTGGTTTAAGTGAAAGAGCCTTATTGTATGCCTCAATAGCCTTGTCCAGCTTGCCTTGACCTTGGAGAGTGTTACCCATGTTGTTATAAGAATAAGGATAATTAGGATTGATTGATAGTGCCTTTTTAAATGATTTAATTGACTCTTCTAGTTTTCCTTGAGCTTTCAAACATGTCCCTAGGTTATCATATGCTTCAAAATAATCAGGATTAATTAAAAGTGTCTTTTTATACGCCTCAATTGCTTCTTTTATATTACCTTTTTCTTGAAGAACGTTACCGAAATTATTGTAGGCTTTAAAATGATTAGGATTTAATTCTATGGTTTTAGTATAATAAGATTCGGATTCTTCTAATTTACCTAATAGATTGAGTGTAACGCCCATATTATAGTAAGCATCACTAAAATTAGGATCAATAGAAATTGCTTTTTCAATGTTTGATTTAGACTCCTCAAGTTTATTTAATTCTGTAAGTAGTGCACCCAAGTTATTGTAAGCCCGTGCAAATTCTGAATTTAACGAAATTGTTTTTCTATAATTTATTTCAGCTTTCTCTAATTTTTTCATCTTTTGTAGAGTTACAGCTAAGTTAAAGTATGCTTCAGCATAATCTGGTTTGAGTGCTATTGCCTGCTGGTAACTTACTTCAGCATCAGGTAATTTGCCAAGCGCTTCTAATGTTGCTCCCAAGTTATTATAGCCTTCTGGATCTTTGGGATTTAGTTGTATTGCTTTTTCAATGCTTGATTTAGACTCCTCAAGTTTATTTAATTCTGTAAGTAGTACACCCAAGTTATTGTAAGCCCGTGCAAATTCTGAATTTAACGAAATTGTTTTTCTATAATTTATTTCAGCTTTCTCTAATTTTTTCATCTTTTGTAGAGTTACAGCTAAGTTAAAGTATGCTTCAGCATAATCTGGTTTGAGTGCTATTGCCTGCTGGTAACTTACTTCAGCATCAGGTAATCTGCCAAGCGCTTCTAATGTTGCTCCCAAGTTATTATAGCCTTCTGGATCTTTGGGATTTAATTGTATTGACCGTTGAAATGCTATTAATGACTCCGATTTCCTATTTGATTTTAGATAGATGGCTCCAAGAACCTTCCATGCAATCTGAAAATTAGGCATTTGCTCTATTACATATATTGATAGCTTTTCTGCTTCTTTAATTTTACCTTCTCTATAAAAGGCTAAAGCTTTTTGAAATTCTTGATTGACATTAATTTGCATAATGTAGTTCTAATGCATTTTTAATACCAAAATATTTACCAACAACAAACTTCTTAAAATAAAATCTTTAATAACTATTTTTTTTAATTGAGAAAAAAATTACAATAAGATTATTATTCAATTTAGACATCATATAAATGTAATTAGAAATTATTAATTATAGATTTTGAAAATATTTATTTTAGTTTTTGGTTACACCTCAGTCACAACTATTTAACAAAAAAAATCAATAAAATTGAGTTTCTAGAGGTGTGATCAACAGTTTATTGAAGGGTAAACGTGGTGCCCGGGGGCGGATTCGAACCACCGACACGAGGATTTTCAGTCCTCTGCTCTACCTACTGAGCTACCCGGGCTTCAAATAATAATCTATAACGTGAACATTGCATTATGTCTAGCTTACAAAAAAAATTTATGTATCTTTTTCATAATCTTCCTGATTAGTTTGAATTAAATATTTTTCACTTAACCAATTATTTAGATCTATATAACTACAGTGTTTAGAACAAAATGGTTTTGTATCTAATTTATGGTTAAATTCCTTGTTGCACACTAAACATTTAAACTTTTTGTTTTTTTGGCTAATCATATCCTTTGTTCTTTTAGTTCATAATAATTCTTTTGGAGGTCTGGTCTTTCAATGATTTTAATATAATCTGGTTTTTTTCTAATTTGATGGTAATTATTTTTTAGTCTTGCCCTCGCTATACTTCTATTCAATTTTTTTATAATTTTTGCATCTAAAAATACTACTAATTAAAGGAGGTGTTTTATCATTCCAACATTTAAGTTTAACTATTTTTTATTTTTAATTTCCACTATTCTTGTCTGTTCCGAACATTTATCTATCAAGATAAAATTATGATCAAGTTGATTAATTATTTTTAAATTTGTATCCAATAGATACTAGTGCTCTGTAAAGCTCTGCCAACGGCAAACCTACTACATTACTATATGACCCAGATATAAAATTAATAAATGATGATGCAATACCTTGTATTGCGTAACCTCCCGCTTTCCCTTCCCATTCTTTTGAGGCGAGGTAATAACTTATTTCGTCACGATGAAGTCTTTTAAATTTTATAATTGATTGTGTGGTATTTGTTTTAATTGAATAATGTGGTGTGTAAAGAGTAAAACTTGTAAAAACTTTGTGTCTTCTTCCTGAAATTAATTTCAAGCATTCCTCTGCTTTATTTATGTCCATAGTTTTTGGCAAAATTCTTCTACCTACAGAAACTACGGTGTCGGCAGTCAATATTATAGATTGAGAATATTCTTCCTGAAAGACTCTATTTTTTTCTAGGGACATTCTCTGCGCATATAGACGAGGTAATTCTTTATAGAGAACATTTTCATCAATCTTTGGTGATAATACTAAATTGGGCTTGATACCTATTTGACTTAGAAGTTCCAACCTTCTATTTGAACTGGAACCTAGTATAAAATGTTTGTTCAATTTAGTTTCACCCATAAAACAAACTTAAGAGATCAGAATTATTTGTATCTAAATGTAATTCTTCCTTTTGTTAAATCATAAGGTGTCATTTCTACGTTTACTCTGTCACCGAGTAATACTCTAATACGATTTTTTCTCATTTTTCCACTTGTGTGGGCAAGTACTTCATGATCATTGTCAAGTTTTACTCTGAACATCGCATTAGGTAGAAGTTCTTCTACAATACCAGAAAATTCTATTACACCTTCTTTAGCCATTTAACCTCTTATATTAAATCTAAGTTATATCTCACCATTATGATTAATTAGTCAAGATTTTTATATAATATTTTTTATTTTATCTATTAATTCTCATTGAGATAGACTTAGCATGTGCATCTAAACCTTCAGCTTCGGCTAATGTAATTACATGTTTTCCAAGTTTGTTAAGGCTGTTTTTGTTAAAGTTAACAATGGTAGTTCTTTTATAAAAATCTATAACACCTAATCCACTTGAAAATTTAGCTGTTCCATTTGTTGGAAGAACATGATTTGGACCAGCTAGGTAATCACCCACTGCCTCAGGAGTATAGGGACCAACAAATATAGCTCCAGCATTTTTTACTTTACTAATTATTTTTTGCGCATTTTTGAGAATTAGTTGTAAATGTTCTGGCGCTTTTATATTTATCAATTCAATGGCTTGATTTAAGTTTTCTACTAAAATTATAGCTCCAAAATCATACCATGAAGAACTAGCTATTTTTGATCTTGAAATTTCCGTAAGAAATCTATCAATTGCCAGTGTTACTTTTGATACAATGTCTTGACTTGTTGTTATTAAAATAGACTGCGCTAACTCATCATGTTCTGCTTGTGATAAAAGATCTATAGCAATATGTTCAGGATTAGCCGTCTCATCACACACAATTAGTACTTCTGAAGGACCAGCAATTGAATCAATTCCAACTTTACCGAATACCTGTCTTTTAGCTTCTGCAACAAAAGCATTTCCAGGCCCAACAATTTTGTCAACTGGTAAAATAGTTTCTGTTCCATAAGCAAGTGCAGCAACAGCATGAGCTCCACCCATTCGAATAAACTCTGTAACTTTTGCAACATGGGCTGCAGCAAGCACAATAGATGATTTATTTAAGTCTGAAATTGGGCTTATAAGTTTTCTCTTCTCAACTCCAGCAACTAAAGCTGGTATTGCATTCATTAGTACAGAAGACGGATAAATTGCTTTTCCTCCAGGAACATAAAATCCTGCAGAATTAATTGGAGAGTGTGTCAAACCTAAATCAATTCTAAACTTATCTTTATAATTAAAGTTTTTAGGAATTTGCCGTATGTGAAATTTTTTAATTCTATCAGCTGCAATATTTAAAGCATTTTTCTGTTCTTTTTTAAGTCCATCGTAGGCTTTTTTTAAGATATCCTTTGGAATAAATAATTCTTTAATATTTTCAACATTAATTTTGTCAAATTTCCTAACATAATAATTTAGTTCGTTATCACCATTCTCACGTATTTTATTTAGAATTTTTGTAACTTTAATATTGATTTTATTATTAGATTTTTTTTCATCATTTATAAGAATATTAAATTTTTTTTCAAAACCACTGTCTGAATATTTAATAAATCTAGTTTTTAATTTAGACATTTATTGTTTCCTCAACCTTATCAATCCAAGGCTGTATAGTTTTTAAATTAGTTTTTAAATAACTTCTATTTACAGCTAATCTTGTTGAAACATCACAAATTTTTTCAACTTCAACTAATCCATTTGCTTTTAAAGTAGACCCAGTTTCAACTAAATCTACTATTCGCCTACATAAACCCATGGACGGGGCTAGTTCCATTGCGCCATTCAATTTTATACACTCAGCATGCACACCCCTAGCTTCAAAATGCTTTCTAGTAATATTAGGATATTTAGTGGCAACTCTTACATGACTCCAAGATCGAGGATCTTCATGTGCAATAACATCCTTTTCAGCAGCAACTACCATTTTGCAATTACCCACATTTAGATCAATAGGTGAATACACTTCAGCGTGATTAAATTCATTAAGAATATCACTCCCTACAAATGCCATTTGAGCTGCTCCATAAGCTAAAAAAGTGACTACATCAAAAGATCTTACTCTAATGATATCTATATTATCTATACTAGTTTTAAACTTCAACTTACGATCATTAATATCGTAAAAAGATTTTTCAGGTTCAATACCAACTTTTAATAAAACAGGGAGAACTGAGTCTAAAATCCTACCCTTTGGCAAAGCGATATTTAAACTTTTATTTAAAGTCATTAATGATTTCCTATAAAATTATTTATGCAAAGGTTTTAGCTTAGTTGGCCAAGGAATGTCTATATCTTCAATAATAGCATCAATTTTCTTACAATCTAACTTTATTTTTGAAGACATAGATAAATTAAGAGTAATATTAGCTTTTTCTCTAGTTATTGCTAATAAATTATAAAAAGATATATTGGATTCAAAGTTAATATACTCAACATTATTAATATTTTTAAATTGCAAACCAGACACGACTCTGTAATTAATGTTCTTATCATTTAATTCTTCTTGCTCCCAACAGTATCGAGTTAATGTGGCTACAAAAAATTTTTTTGTTTTGTCATAAAAAATTTCTTCTCTAGAAATTATAGCGTCTTGGCAAAGAAATGAGAATATTTTTAAATCATCATTGTTTAAAGCATTAAGTCGGATTTTTTTTTCAATAGACATTAAATTTACTCTAAAATTTTACCTTAATTAATTTGACCTTTTTATAATTGCACCTAGGTTAGTTAATTTATCCTCTAAACTCTCATAACCTCTATCTAAGTGGTATAAACCGTCAATTTCACTTGTTCCAGAAGCAGCAAGTGCTCCAAGGATTAAACACATTGAAGCTCTTAAATCTGAGGCCATTACTTTAGCACCTTTTAATTTTTTTACACCAAAGATTTCTGCTTTTTGATGATTTACAGATATTCTTGCTCCCATTCTCATCAATTCAGGAACATGCATAAACCTATTCTCAAAAATTGTTTCTTTAATTAATGTTTCACCATCAGCTATTGTCATGAGTGCCATGTATTGAGCTTGTAAATCTGTTGGAAATCCAGGATAGGGATCTGTTGTCACATCATGAGGTTTAGGTCTTTTAGAACATGATACTTTCATTGAATTTTTAGAAATTTCAATTTTACTACCAGTAAACTTAAGAACATTAATAAATTCTGTTAAATATTTAGGATTAACATTGTTTATTTCTACATTACCCATTGTTATACTAGATGCTATTGCATAAGATCCAGCTTCTATTCTGTCAGGAACAACAGAATGTGAAACTTTGTTCAGTTCTTTTACACCATTGATTATTAAAGTTTCGGTTCCTATACCTATTATATCTGCACCTGCTTTATTTAGACAATTTGCTAAGTCAGTTACTTCTGGTTCACTTGCCGCATTTAAGATTTTGGTTTGTCCTTTTGCTAACACAGCAGTCATGATTGCACTTTCAGTAGCACCTACTGAAACTTTAGGAAAATTAATAAGTCCTCCTTTTAAACCTTCACTATTTAAAGAACCAATAATGAAACCACTATCAAAAATAATATTTGCACCAAGTGCTTCCATCACCATAATGTGTAAATCAATAGGTCTACTTCCAATAGCGCATCCACCAGGTAGAGGTACTTTAGCAGAACCTTTTGATGCTAACAAAGGCCCTAAAATTAGAATTGAGGCTCTCATTTGCCTTACTAGATCGTAAGACGCCTCATCTTTAGCTGGTTTTCCATTAAAGTTTAAATTTCCATTTTTCCAGCTTATTTCAATACCTAAATCAATTAAAAGATTAGACATTAATCTGGTGTCAGCTAGGTCAGGGACATTACTTAGATTGAATTCTTTATTAATTATTAAAGATAACGCCATTAATGGCAATGCAGCATTTTTTGCTCCACTAATATTAACAGTACCAGTTAATTTTTTTTCACCAGTGATAAAAATTTTTTCGGTATTGTTGTTAATAAAACTATTCATTTCAATTTAAGATTAATTTTATCATAAACTTCAATAAGTCTTGATTGACCAATTTTGTTAGTCCTTTTTCCAACAATTTTATTATCATCTCTTTCAGAAACTTGTTTTTTTCTTAGCTTTAAGTTTCTTTTTAAAGAAGCTGATAAATTGTATTCATTTTCGTTATTTTTAGTCATGTTTTTAAAATCTTACAAGATTTACCTATTTAAATTTAAATTATTATCTTACTATATATCTATAAAAAAACTTGTCATTAGTGAAAACATATTTAAGTTAGCTAATAATCTTGTGCCGCCATAGCTCCAGCGGTAGAGCGCGTCATTGGTAATGACGAGGTCACTGGTTCAAATCCAGTTGGCGGCACCATTTAAACTAATCCAATTAAATTTCTCTTAAAAACCCTGATAACTTTTTCTCAATTGAACGAATTATATTAGTACTTATTTCTTCTAATGCAGAATCAGTTAATGTGTCTTGAATAGGTTGAATTGTAACTTTAATAGCGACAGATTTCTTATTTTTAGGAATGTTTTCACCTTTATATATATCATATATTATCACGTCTGTTATTAAATCTTTGTATACAGATTTAGCAACCTGACAAACTTTTTCAGATTCTATTTGTTCATCAAGGAGAAATGCAAATTCTCTTGTAACTGATTGTAAATTAGTAATATTTAACATTGGTCTAGAAATCTTATTTCTTTTTGGTAATGGTATATTTTCATAAAATATTTCAAAACCAATAGATGATTTATTGAATCCAAAGGTATCCACAATTTCAGGATGAATTTCTCCAAAATTGGCTATTATATTTTGTCCAATCCTAAAAACTGCACTTCTTCCTGGATGAAAATAATCTGGGGCTTCTTGAAAAATTTTTAGACTGTTATTAGGAACACCTATTGAATCTAAAACCTTGATTACATCAAGCTTAACGTCATAGAAGTCAAATTGAACAGCTTCTTTTTGCCAATCTTTTTTAATTTTGTCTCCGTATCTTATTCCAGTAATTGTACTTATTTGTTCATTAGGACTGTCGCCTTTAAAAATTGGACCAATCTCAAAAAAAGAAAGGGTTTGAGCTCCCATATTTACATTCTTTTGAACTGCAAATAATAAATTAGGTATGATTGAAGGTCTCATATCCGTCAATTCTGACGAAATAGGGTTAACTATATTTAAAGCTAATCCACCTCCATTGAATTTATCTGCCATTGTTTTATTCAAAAATGAAAAAGTAATTACTTCATTATAACCCCTACTTGCAAGTGTCCTTGAAGCAAAAAAAGGTTGACGATGTTTAATACTCATTGCTGGCTTTGCAATATAATTACTTCTTGGTAATTTTATTGAAGGGATTTTTTCATACCCATTTATTCTGATGACTTCTTCAACAATGTCTGCAATACCGTCAATATCCGGTCTCCAAGTAGGAGGGGTTATATCCCAAAATTTATTTGTAGAGACAATTTTAAACCCTAATTTTTCTAAAATTGATTTAGATAATTCATTTTCAATTTCAACACCTGTTAGTTGACAAATAATATTTGGATCAAATTTAATTATTTTATTTTTTTGTTCTAATTTGAAATTAACTATTTTGCTTAATTTTCCACCACATATTTTATTAATCATTTCAGCTGCATAATGCATAACTGATTCTGGAGAGCTATAATCTAAACCTCTTTCAAATCTAAATCTAGCATCAGAATGTAAATTTAATTTTCGCCCAGTGTTTGCTATTGACACTGGATCAAAAATTGCAGCCTCTAAAAACATTCTTGTTGTATCTTTGGTTACACCAGTTCTTTCACCACCCATTATACCTGCTAAATCATCAACACCCTGCTCATCACAAATGACAAGCATGTTATCATCTAACTCGTAAGTATTTCCGTTAAGTGCAAAAAAGTTGTCGCCTTTTTTTGATTTTTTGATTTTAAGAGTTTTACCTTTAATTTTATCTATATCATACGCATGTAGAGGTCTTCCTAAATCTATCATAATATAATTTGTTATATCTACAATGGAACTTATTGGTCTTTGATCAACTGCAATTAATCTATTTTTAAGCCATAATGGAGATTCAACATTTTTTAGATTAGTAAATGATCTCCCAAAAATTTTAGGACAAAGATATTTTTCGTTCTCATTTAAGTCAACATGCCAATTTATTAAGCTATCAAATTCACCATCATTAATTTTAATGTCTAATTTTTTTAATTTTCCCATCCCAGCTGCTGCAAGATCTCTAGCGACACCTCGTACACCCAAGCAATCACCTCTATTAGGAGTAATTTCAATTTCTATAATTGGGTCATTTAAATCCAGGATATTTGAAACCGGCAAACCAAGTTCAGATGAGCGCTTCAACTCAATAATACCATCATGATTTTGAGATAAAGTTAACTCTTTTTCTGAGCATAACATACCAAAGGATTCTACTCCTCTAATATTGCCTTTTTTTAATCTTAAATTTAGACCAGGAATAAATGTTCCAATATTTGCAAAAACACTTTTCAGACCTAACTTGACATTAGGGGCCCCGCAAACAACGATAAAAGTATTTTTACCATCAAAAACCTTACAAACATTAAGTTTATCAGCATTTGGGTGTTTCTTTACGTCAATAATTTCAACTGAAACAAAGCTTTTAAGATCTTCTGCCAAGTTAACAACTGAAGCTACTTCTAAACCAATTTTTGGTAGTGTTTCTAAAATTTCTAATAAATTTTTATCAGTTTCTAGATGATCTAGTAACCATTTCCAAGTAAACTTCATGAAAAAATACCATTTAAGCCAGAGTGTAAGCTTGGACTGTCAAAAGGTATGAATCCATAATGTTTTAGCCACCTTAAATCACTATCGTAAAAAGGTCTTAAGTCAGGAATTCCATACTTTAACATAGTTAATCTTTCTAGACCCATTCCAAATGCAAAGCCTTGGTATTGTGTTGGATCTATGCCTACACCTTGTAAAACTCTAGGGTGAACCATCCCTGAACCTAAAATTTCTAACCAATCTTCTCCTTTACCAATTACAAGACTACCATCATTTTCTTTTTTACAACCTATATCTACTTCTGCTGATGGTTCTGTAAAAGGGAAATAACTAGGCCTAAAACGCACTGGCAAATTGTCTTCATTAAAATAAGTCCTACAAAACTCTATTAAACATCCTTTTAAATGACCCATATTAATATTCTTACCAAGTACTAAACCTTCACATTGATGAAACATAGGTGAATGCGTGGCATCGTGATCAGATCTATATGTCCTTCCAGGTATGATATATCTAATTTCGTTAAAATTTTTTAGATCAATTTTTTCCATTGTTCTAATTTGAACTGGACTAGTATGAGTTCTTAGAACTTTTCTTTGTCCATTAATATCAGGTTGAAGATAAAATGTATCATGCTCTTGACGAGCTGGATGTTCTTCAGGGATATTCAAAGCAGAGAAATTATAATAATCACTTTCAATATCAGGGCCATCTACAATAGTAAAACCCATGTCTGCAAAAATAGCATATAGCTCTTCTATTGTTCTAGAAAGAGGATGTAAAGTACCAGCCTCTGCTTCATAAGGTGTAAGAGAAACATCTATTTTTTCTAATCTAAGTTTTTCTTTTAAATATTCTTTTTTAAATACATTTTTTTTATCAAGGATTAATTTATTTATTTTGTTTTTTGTATCATTTAAATAAGCACCAATTTCTTTTTTTGTTTCTATATCGAATTCTCTTATATTCTTTAAATATAAAGTAACCGAACCTTTTTTCCCTAAAGAATTAATCCTTATATTTTCAAGTTCAGATGTTGTTTTAGATTTTGATATATTAGTTGTAATATCTTTTAATAAGTTTTGAATATCTTGCTTAAGTTCAGAAACCATAATTAATTTAAAACCTAATTATATAAATTTGCAAAATCTATATTTCTTACTGGAAAATTAAAGTATTAAGCTGACGCAGACTTTGCTTTTGTGACTAGCTCTTCAAACGCTAATGGTTCGTAAACAGCTAAATCCGATAAAATTTTTCTATCTATTTCAATGCCAGCTAACTTTAGCCCATTTATAAATCTAGAATAATTTAAGCCATGTATACGAGAACCAGCATTAATTCTTTGTATCCAAAGGCCTCTAAAGTTGCGTTTCTTGTTTCTACGGTCCCTATAAGCATATTGGCTAGCTTTTTCGACAGCTTGAGTTGCTACTGTAAATAAATTTTTCCTAGCTCCATAATAACCTTTTGCAGCTTTAATTACTTTCTGGTGTCTAGCATGAGTTGTAACACCTCTTTTTACTCTAGCCATTAATTAACTCCTTTAAGCGTAGGGTATAAATTGCTTGACAATTTTGGCATCAGAATCATTAAGTATCATTGTGCCTCGAGCTTGTCTTTTCATTTTTTGCGATCTTTTACGAAGATTATGACTTAAAAATGCTGGACTTCCTCTAACTTTGCCAGATGATGTAAGACTAAATCTTTTTTTAGCACCGCTTTTTGTTTTTAGTTTAGGCATAATAATTCCATCTTATTTATTTAACAAAGCTTATACATAAGCAATATAAAGTTAGCAACATAAAGTTGAATTTTCTTGTGTTTGTTACTATTTAGAAGCCAAAATCATAACCATTTGTCTTCCCTCTAGTTTAGGTAATACTTCTACTTTACAAAACTCTTCAGTGTCCTCTTTAACTCTATCTAACACTGTTGCTCCTAATGTTTGATGAGCCATTTCCCTACCTCTAAATCTAAGAGTTATTTTTACTTTATCACCATTATCAATAAATTTTTTAATTTGTTTCATTTTTACAACAAAATCATTGTTATCAATATTTGGTCTTAATTTAATTTCTTTAACATCAATAATTTTTTGTTTTTTTCTAGCTTCATTTTTTCTTTTTTGAGCTTCATATTTAAACTTTCCGTAGTCAAGAATCTTACATACAGGTGGATTTACATTTGGTTGAATTTCTACTAGATCTAGACTTAAATTTTCCGCTAATTGTAGGGCCTCATTAATAGGTATAACCCCTAATTGCTCTCCATCTGCTCCAATACAACGAACGCTATCAGCTCTTATTAACTCGTTAATCCTAGGACCGTCTTGGCTAGGTGGAGTATTATTTAATCCAACTATATGAAAATCTCCTTTAATGTTTATTTTCAGATACTATTACTACATTTTACAAAAATTTGTTAATAAATTTCAAAAAAATTAGTTAACAAAGCAATAATTAATTTTACTCATTGATTAAGTCAGGAGGCATACATTTATTAACTATATCTTCTAAAAATTTATTTAGACTCAAAAACTCTTGGTTTTTTGAACCTAAGTACCTAACTGCCACACTTTTATTTTCTTGCTCTTTTTTTCCTATTATTACAATTATAGGTATAGCTTGACTGGAATGTTCTCTTATTTTGTAACCAATTTTTTCATTTCTTAAATCTATTTCACACCTGATACCAGATATGTCTAATTCCTTTTTTATTTCGTATATATAATCATTAGTTGAATCAACTATAGAACACACCACAACTTGAGTGGGGGAAAGCCATAATGGCATTCTGCCAGAATATTGTTCGATTAAAATACCAATCCATCTTTCTAAAGAGCCTAAGATTGCTCTATGTAGCATTACAGGATGCTTTTTATCTCCATCAATATCAACATAAAAAGCACCTAACCTTTCTGGTAAAACAAAATCTACTTGCAGAGTTCCACATTGCCAATCTCTTCCTATTGCATCTGTAAGAACAAATTCAAGTTTTGGGCCATAAAATGCACCTTCACCAGGATTCAAAGTATAGCTAATACCTGCAGCTTCTATTGCTACTAGAAGTGCTTTTTCAGCTTTGTCCCATGTGGTATCATCCCCAGCACGTGTTGCAGGTCTATCAGAAAATTTGACCTTTAATTCTGCAAAGCCAAAGTCCTTGTAAATTTGTTGGAGTAGCTCACAGAATGTAACACATTCTGATGTAATTTGAGAATTCGTACAAAAAATGTGAGCATCATCTTGTGTAAATTGCCTTACTCTCATAATCCCATGTAAAGATCCTGAGGGTTCATTTCGATGACAAGAGCCAAATTCTGCCATTCTTATGGGAAGATCTTTATATGATTTTAAACCTTGTTTATAAATTTGTACATGACCAGGGCAATTCATGGGTTTTAAAGCAAGTACTTTTTCATCATCACCTTTAGCCATAAACATATGTTCTTGAAATTTATCCCAATGCCCAGATTTTTCCCATAAGGATCTATCTATTATTTGTGGTGTTTTCACCTCCTCATATGAGTCATTCAATCTTCTTCGCATATATGATTCAATTTCAAGATAAAGTGACCAACCTTTTTTATGCCAAAAAACTGACCCAACAGCTTCTTCTTGAAGATGAAATAAATTTAATTCTTTTCCTAATTTTCTATGATCTCTTTTTTCTGCTTCTTCAATCATAAAAAGATAATTTTTTAAATCCTTATCATTAAAAAAAGCAGTTCCATAAATTCTTTGTAATACTTGGTTTTTGCTATTGCCTCTCCAATATGAGCCTGCCAATTTAGTTAGTTTAAAAGAATGTCCAAGTTTTTTTGTAGATGATGTGTGAGGACCTCTACATAAATCTAGGAAGTTACCTTGCCTATAAAATGTAACTGTTTCATCCTCTGGAATAGCTTTGACTAATTCAAGTTTAAATTTTTCGTTATTTTTTTTAAAATAATCTAGTGAATTTTCTCTAGACCAAACTTCCCTAGTGATTTTTTCTTCTCTATCTACAATTTCGTGCATTCTTTTTTCTATCACTTCTAAATCAGATAAATTAAATTTCTCCTCTCTATAGAAATCATAATAAAAACCATTTTCAATAGATGGGCCTATGGTAACTTGAGTTTCTGGGAATAATTCTAAAACTGCTTCTGCCATAATATGTGCCGCATCATGTCTTATCACATCTAAAGTTTCTTTATTTTTTTTTGTCAAAATTGAAATTGTACTGTCTATTTCAATTAGCCTGTCTAAATCCCATAATTCACCATTGACTAGTGAAACCAAGGCTTCAGATGCAAGTTTTTCAGAAATATCTTTTGCAATTTCAGCAGAGGTGACCGGTTTCTTATATTGTTTTTTATCCTTGTTAGGTAAAGTAATAGTAATCATTATGTTTTGTTTAATTAAAGTATAATTCTTATCACTAACTGTTTATTTTATATTCTGCAATAGATTGTTTATATAATGATAAAGTAAGATTACACATTTTGTCATGACTATAATTTTTAGACACGAATTTTTTTGCAAATTCGCCAATTTTTTGCCTTTTTGATGATTTTAAAGATAATGCATATGAAATTTTCTCAGAAAGACTGTCTACATTTATAGGCTCTGCTAAAAAACCAGTTTTTCCATCAATTATTGTTTCTGAAGCCCCACCATGATCGAAAGCAATTGGTATTTTCCCCAAAGCCTGAGCTTCTAAAACAACCCTGCCAAAGGGTTCAGGAGTTAATGATGGCATAACTATTAAGTCCCCTAAAATCATAGCAGCTTGTATATCCCTTGTAGAGTTTATGAGCTTTATTTTAGTTTCTAACTTTGAATGTATTATTTTTCTAATTAAAGAGTTTTGAAAATTTTGATTACCATCGCCAGCTCCTATTAGAACACATTGAAAATCATATTTTACTTTTGATAATGCTTTTATAAGAACTTGATAACCTTTCCACATTGCAGGCCTTGCTGCCATGATTATAACGGGAACATTATCTTTTAAATTTAAATGCTTTGATTGAGCAATTATTCTTGCTGGATTTATTTTACTTGGATTAAATAGGTCTAAATCAACACCTCTATGAATAATTTTAATTTTGTTACTTTCTTTTGGAAAAGAGTTCTTAATACTTTCTTCAATATGCTTTGAAATAGCAATTATCGAATTTCCTCTAATTAAAATACTGTTATAATATTTTTTTAAAATATTAGATTTCCTAAATCTCATGTGGACTGAAGTAATAATCGGTATATCTAAGATAGCTCCAAGTGGAACACCAATCCAAGCAGGTGCCCGGGAACAAAAATGAATTAGATCTACATTTTCACTTTCCAAAATAATCTTTAATTGATTTCTAATTTTAGACCATCGGAGCGGATTTTTGGAATGCACATCCAGTTCATAGTGAATTCCACCATTTCTAGTTATTTGAGAAACCATATGTCCACCCGAAGAGATAACAATTGATTTAAAATCATTTTCAATCAATGATTTAGAAATTTCAACAACACCTCTCTCAACACCACCATTATTTAATGCTGGTAAAATTTGAGCTATAGTATATTTTTTTTTATTCATCTTTATTGACCTTAAATCGAACGGATTTATAAATGACAAAATTTATTAATACTCCAAATAGTAATACACTAGCATATAACCAATTAACAGGTAAAAACGTAGGCATAGTATTCCTAGGTGGTTTTAACTCAGATATGGAAGGTAATAAAGTCTTACATATTGAAAAGTGGGCAAAAGAAAATGAACATAGCTTTTTAAGGTTTGATTATTCAGGTCACGGTCAATCATCAGGAACAATTGAAACGACATGTTTTTCTGATTGGTATAAAGATGCTGAGTTTATAATTAATAAAAAAACAAAAGATAAACAAATTTTAATTGGTTCATCTATGGGCGCTTGGATAATGCTTATGTTAGCAAAACGCATTCCTGAAAAGATTTCTGCAATAATTGGTCTGGCACCTGCACCAGATTTTCCTAAAATTTTAATATGGGATAAAATGACAAGTGATGAGAAAAGAAAATTAATTAAAAATAAAAAAATAACCATAAATTATGAAGATGGATCAAAAAATGATTTTTCATATATATTAATAAAAGATAGTTTAAGTAATCTTACTTTATCAGAAAATATATATTTTAATGGTCCTGTCTACTTATATCATGGTATGTCTGATAATGCCGTACCATACAACTTAAGTATAAAAATTATCAACACATTTAAAGGAACTAATGATATTAAACTATTATTAGAAAAAAATGCGGGTCATAGATTATCAGAAGTACAACAACTAGCAAACATTACAAAAATTATTGAAGAAATAGTGACGAAGGTAAATTAAATATCTATATTTTTATAGTTTTCATGAGGTTTTATCCCAACTATTTGATCTTTTAATAATGTTTTAAATGATGGTTTTGATTTAATTTTGAAATACCACTCTTTTATGTTCTCATAACCATTTAAATTTAATAAGCCTAAATAATCCAAAACTGAAAAATTAGCCGCAGCTAAAAAATCTAAATAAGTTAATTCATCTTTGATAAAATAATTTTTACTGTTTAGTAAATAGTTAAAATAATGAATGTGAAAATCCAAATTATTAAGTGCTGCTCTTATATTCTCACTATTAGGTGTTATATTATCCACTATTCTCGAAAATACTTTTTCATAAATAATTGGATCAAAAACTTCTTTTTTAAAAATTACGTCAAACCAGTGAACTAATCTATTTATCTCAGCTTTTTCTCGATAATCATCAACAAATAATTTGGGTCTTAAATCAAGATCTTTAATATATTCAATACAAGCATTTGCGCCAACAATTGCAAAATTTTCTTCATTTACTAAAACTGGTAAATGACCAGCTGGATTAAGTTGTAGAAAATCCTTTTGTGGTTTAAAATAATTTTCTAATTGAGTATCATATCTGATTTTATGTTCTTCTAAAATAAGCCTGATATATCTCGAAGATGAACATAAGTAATAGTGATAAAGGGTAATCATAATTTAAATTATTTTATGGGAATTAGTTTTTTATTTATTGGATTATATAAGAATAGCGTCTCTTTTAATTTCTTTGATAAATAATTAGCAAAATTTTAGTGCACTGAATACTCAAGAGTAGGTTTTTACTATTTACACTATGTATCTCATTTCAAATCAAAATTTTTTCAATAGAATAGTGTAAAGTAATTTTAAAACCTATACTAATTTGGTAATTTTGACTTCCCCATTAGAAACTCATCAATAGATCTTGCACACTGCCTACCTTCTCTTATAGCCCAAACGACTAAAGACTGTCCTCGCCTTGAATCACCTGCAGCGAAGAACTTATCAATAGAAGTTTTGTATTCAGTATCATTAGCATCTAAATTTCCCGCAGGTGTAAGTTTAACACCTAAACTATTTATTAAACCCTCATGAACAGGGTGAACAAAACCCATAGCAAGTAGTACAAGATCTGCTTCAAAAGAAAACTCTGTGCCTTTGACTTCAGTCATTTTCATTCTACCATCAATATCTTTAGACCATTCAACCTTGACGCAATTTAATTTGTTTACCTTTCCGTGATTACCTTCAAATGACTTTGTTAAAACAGACCAATTTCTGTCACAACCCTCCTGATGAGACGTTGAGGTGCGAAGTTTTAAAGGCCAGTTTGGCCATGTAAGAGCTTTATTTTCTTTTTCTGGTGGTTGATCTAATAATTCAAGCTGAGTAACTGATTTGGCTCCTTGACGGTTAGAGGTACCAACACAATCTGATCCTGTATCACCACCTCCAATAACAAGAACATTTTTACCCTTTGCTGTAATTTCAATTTTTGGATCAATTTTATTGCCTGCAACTCTATCGTTTTGTTGAGAGAGGAATTCCATAGCAAAATGAACACCTTTAAGCTCTCTTCCATTAACAGGTAAATCTCTTGGATTTTCTGATCCACCACAAAATGCGATAGCATCAAAATTTTTATTCAATTTTTCAATTTTAATATCTTTACCAATATTAGAATTAACTTTAAATTCCACACCCTCTGCTTCCATTTGAGACATTCTTCTATCAATCAAATGTTTTTCCATTTTAAAATCAGGAATACCAATCCTCAAAAGACCTCCAATTCTAGAATTTTTCTCAAAAATCACAACAGAGTGTCCTGCTCTGGCTAATTGTTGAGCACAAGCTAATCCAGAAGGACCAGAACCAATTACTGCGACTTTCTTGCCAGTTTTTTTATTACTTACTAGAGGTTTAATCCATCCTTCTTCCCATCCTTTATCAACAATAGAACACTCAATTGTTTTAATTGCTACAGGGTTATCAGTAATATTCAAAGTACATGATGCTTCACATGGAGCAGGACATATCCTACCTGTAAATTCAGGAAAATTATTTGTTGAATGCAATAAATTTAAGGCTTCTTTCCATTTATTATTGTAAATCATATCATTCCAATCAGGAATAAGATTATTTACAGGACAACCTTGATGGCAATATGGAATACCGCAATCCATACATCTAGCTCCCTGCTCTGAAACTTTAGTTTTGTCCATTGGAATTAAAAATTCTCTAAAATGTTTTATTCTATCTTCAACCGGCTCGTAATCTCTTTCAACGCGGTCTAGTTCCATGAATCCAGTTGCTTTTCCCATATTTTATTCTCCAGCAATTCTATTTGGTATTAATTTATTTTCATCTTGTTTTTGTTTTCTCTCATTCAGAGCCCTCTTATAATCAAAAGGGGTGATTTTGTGAAAAAGATTGATATATTTACCCCAATTATCTAGAATCATTCTAGCTTTTGTACTCTTTGTATATTTAAAATGTCTCTTGATTATTAATTTTAATCTTGCTTCGTCGAAGTCAAGTAAATCGCTATTAATTTCCTTCAATGAAGGATTTTTAGTAAGATCAAAGCTAGACAATCTCTCCAACTCCACCATAGCTTTGTTACACTTTGAGTTAAATGAATTATCTTCATCCAATATATAAGCTATTCCACCAGACATTCCTGCAGCAAAATTTCTGCCAGTTTTACCAAGTACAACAACCACACCACCTGTCATATATTCACACCCATGATCACCGCAACCCTCTACAACAGTAGTAGCTCCAGAATTTCTTACTGCAAAGCGTTCTCCAACAACACCTCTTAAATAACATTCTCCAGAAATTGCCCCATATAAAAGTGTATTTCCAGCAATGATATTATTTTCAGCTACAATTTTGCTAGTTTCATCCGGAGAAATGGAAATTTTACCACCAGACAGCCCTTTTCCAACGTAGTCATTTGCATCACCTTTTAAGTTAAAGCTTACACCTTTCGACAACCAAGCCCCAAAACTTTGGCCAGCATTACCAGTAAAATCAACGTTTATTGTATCTTTGGGCAAGCCATCATGACCATACTTTTTTGCTATTACTCCTGACAACATTCCACCAACAGTTCTATTAGTATTTACAATTTTTGACGAAATATTTACTTTTATTTTATCTGAAATAGCTTTTTTTGATTTTGAAATTAATTCATTATCAAGAGCAAGTTCTAACTTATGGTTTTGTTCTTTTGAGTTATAAAAAGTCTCATCTCTTTCTTTTTCCAAATTGACTATAAGTTTTCTTAAATCCAACCCGTTGGCTTTCCAGTGTTCTTCTGCACCATTAAAATTAATTAGATCTCTTCTTCCAATTAAATCATTAAACTTCCTGATACCTAGCTCTGCCATTATTTCTCTTACTTCATTCGCAATGAAAACAAAAAAGTTAACGACATGATCAGGTGTTCCAGTAAAGTTTTTTCTCAGTTCTGGATCTTGTGTGGCAACCCCTACTGGACAAGTGTTCAAATGACATTTTCTCATCATTATACAACCTTCAGAAATAAGGGCAGCAGTGGCAAAACCAAATTCGTCAGCACCTAAAATTGCTCCGATTACAACATCTCTTCCAGTTCTTAATCCTCCATCAACTTGTACAGCTATTCTTTCTCTCAATCCATTCATGACTAATGTTTGATGGGTTTCAGCTAAACCAGTCTCCCAAGGACCACCAGCATTCAATAAAGATGTGATTGGACTTGCCCCAGTACCGCCGTCATTTCCTGAAATAGTTACATGATCAGCATATGCCTTACTAACCCCAGCAGCAACTGTACCAACACCGATCTCAGATACAAGTTTTACAGAAACTCTAGCTTTTGGATTAACATTTTTAAGGTCATGTATAAGTTGAGCTAAATCTTCAATTGAATAAATATCGTGGTGAGGTGGTGGGGATATTAAACCAACACCTGGCGTTGAGTGTCTAATTTTAGCAATAAATTCATCAACTTTTCCACCTGGAAGTTGTCCACCTTCACCTGGTTTAGCTCCTTGTGCCATTTTTATTTGAATGTCGGTTGCATTTGACAAATATTCAGTGGTAACTCCAAATCTACCTGATGCAACCTGTTTAATTCTGGAATTCATGGAATCACCATTAGGTAATGGAGTAAAACGTGATTTTTCTTCTCCACCCTCTCCTGTATTTGATCTTCCTCCAAGTCGATTCATAGCAATTGCTAGCGTAGTGTGTGCTTCTGTAGAAATTGATCCAAGTGACATGGCACCTGTAGCAAATCTTTTAACAATTTCAGAAGTTGGTTCAACTTCATCAATGTTAATTGGATTGGATTTAGAGGTAAATTCAAATAAACCTCTTAAATTTTTAAGTTTAACAGAATGGTCATTAATTTTCTTAGAATATTTTTTGAAGGTATCGTAATTAGCACTTCTGACTGAATGTTGAAGCATTCCAATAGTTTCAGGTGTCCAAACATGTTCTTCACCTTTAATTCTAAAACTTAAATCTCCACCCACATCAAGGTCATTTGAAAATAATGAAGAATTACCAAAAGCTAATTCGTGTCTATTCTCTGTTTCTATTTGAATTTCTTCAAGATTAATTCCCTCAACTTTTGAAGATGTACCGCAAAAATATTTATCTACAAGATTAGATGAAAGACCAACAGCATCAAAAATTTGAGCGCCTGAGTAAGATTGATATGTCGAAATACCCATTTTGGACATAACTTTAAGCATACCTTTAGTCACAGCTTTAACATACTTTGTGTAAGCTTCTTCCTCTTGTATGTCCTGATTATGATTTTTAATTATATTACTTAAAGTGTAAAAAGCCAAATATGGGTTTATAGCTTCAGCTCCAAAACCCGCAAGAAGACACAAATCATGAACCCTCCTTGCTTCTCCAGTCTCTATAACTAAACCAACTTTAGTTCGCAGTCCTTTTTTAATTAAATGGTGATGAACTGAACTTGTAGCAAGTAATGCAGGAATTGCAACATTATCGCGATCAAGTTTTCGATCTGATAAAATTATAATGTTACAAACACCATCATTAATTAATTTTTCAGCTTTAATACAAATATCATTTATAAAGTTTTCAATTTTGAGTGTATTATTCAGATTTTTATTGTAGCAAATGTTTAATGTAAAAGATTTAAGTTTATTAGATGTATATTTTTCAATGTTTCTGATCTTTTCAATTTCTAAATTATCTAATATAGGATGGTCTACCTTAATTAATTTTTGATCCTTTCCTGATTTATGATCAAGTAAATTTGGTCTTGGCCCTATGAAATTCATAAGAGACATAACTAATTCTTCACGAATAGGATCAATAGGTGGGTTAGTTACTTGTGCAAAATTTTGGAAAAAATAATCATATAAAAGTCTATTTTTATCAGACAAAGCTGCCAAAGGTATGTCTCTTCCCATTGAACCTATTGGATCTTGACCTTCCAATATCATTGGCTCAAGAAAAAATTTTAAATCTTCTTTATTATATCCAAAAGCTTGTTGCATGTCCAAAAGAGTAGCATCATCAGGAAGTGAGTTATTTGATTTTAAATTAATAGAATTGATATTTATTTTAGAATTACTTATCCAACTCTGATATGGTGAATCATTGACAAGATTATTTTTCAGCTCCTCATCAGATATTATTCTTTTTTCATTTAGATCAACAAGTAACATTTTACCTGGTTGTAATCGCCATTTTTGAATAATTTTATGTTCTGGTATTTCCCTTAAAACTCCAACTTCTGAAGACATAATGACTAGGTCGTCGTCTGTAACAACATATCTGGCTGGTCTTAAACCATTTCGGTCTAAAGTTGCGGCAATTTGAATACCATCTGTAAATGCCATAGCTGCTGGTCCATCCCAAGGTTCCATTAAAGCAGAATAATATTCATAAAATGCTGCACGTTTAGCATCCATTAAATTATTGTCTTTCCAAGCTTCTGGAATCATTAACATCATTGCATGTGGAAGTGAGTATCCACTCATAACTAATAATTCGAGAGCATTGTCGAATGTAGCTGAGTCAGAGGGTGATCTTTCAATTACAGGCCATATTTTTTTTAAATCATCGCCTAAAACCTCTGAATACATACTATATCGTCTAGAATTCATCCAATTAGAATTTCCTTTAACAGTATTAATTTCACCATTATGACATAAATATCTAAATGGTTGGGCTAATCGCCAAGAAGGAAAGGTGTTGGTCGAAAATCTTTGATGAAAAAGGGCAATAGCAGTTTTAAAACTTTGATTTTGAAAATCTTTGTAAAATTTTGACAAGTTTGGTGCTAATACCATCCCTTTAAATATTATGGTCCTAGTAGATAGTGAAACGATATAAAAATCATCACAATCTTCATTTAATTGTTCTTCAAGTAAAAAAAGACTTTGTTTCCTGACAACATATAATTTTCTTTGAAATTCTTTTTCGGTTTGTGCGCTTTTTCCTTTTTTTATAAAAAATTGCCTAATGATTGGAGCATTATTTTTTACAGTTTCTCCTAAAACAGTATTATCAACTGGTACATCTCTCCATCCAATTAAGTTTTGGCCTTCATTTTTAATGGCTTTTTCGATTGCAGCAATTGCTAAATTAGCTTTATCTTTATCAGGTGGTAAAAAAACCATACCAACCCCATAATCACCAATATTTGGAAGTTTAATTTCTGTATTTGCAAATTCTTGTTTGAAGAATTCATGTGGAATTTGAATTAATATTCCTGCTCCATCACCTGCTAATGGATCTGCGCCTATTGCTCCTCGATGATCAAGATGATGAACAATTTCAAGTGCTTGATGTACAATTTCATGTTTAGGCTGATTTTTTATATTTGCAATAAAACCGAACCCACAATTCTCGTGCTCATTATTAGGATCATAAAGGCCAAATTCTTCTGGGAAACCCATTTTATTTAATTTATTTTTTCTCATTTATAACCTTAAAATTGACATCAAAATTTATCTAAGTTTGCAAAGGAATTGGAACATATTAAATTTATATCTAATTGTAAAATTAATCATTATATGTCGGATATGCATAAATTGCATTACAAAATTGATTAACAAATTAATTAATAACTTCTGCTTCTTTAATCATAAAGTCTTTAAAAGCTTTAATTCTAGAATCATTTCTCAATTCATAATTAAAACATAATGAGATTGACATTTCAGGTCCTTCTAATTGAGATAAAATTTCTGTTAATTCTATCATTTCAAATTCCATCCAATCTGGTAATGAGGCAATTCCCATACCAACCTCAGTAGCCTTTGCTATTCCATATATGCTAGAAACCTCTAAAATAGGTTTTCTTGGTCTCTTATTTTCTTTTCCAATTGTTAATAGCCAATTCAATCGATGTCTATCAAGAGGAGGTTGTGCGTCTTCCCCATAAGAAATTATATTATGATTATCTAAATCACTGCTAGTTTTAGGATATCCATTTTTAGAAATATATTCGTTTGATGCAAATATCTTATATCTACAATCAGCTAATTTAATTTGAATATCGTCTTGAGAAACACTGGGTGTCATTCTAACCTCAACATCTGAGTTAAAATTTGTAACTCGAGGCTCAGAATCTCTTAAACTAAGCGCAACATTTATGTCTGGAAATAAATTTTTGAATTTTGACATCCTAGGAGCAACCCATAAAGCTCCAAAAGCATTTGTTGCAGTAACATTTAATCTACCCGATGGAACATCCATATCCTCAAGAAGTTGGTTATGAGTCTTGCTTATATCAGAAGCTAAAATTTGCACAGAAGATGATAATCTCATTCCAGCTTTAGTCAGAGAAATACCATCTGAGTTTCTTAAAAAAAGTTTTACACCCAATTCGTTTTCTAGAGCTATCATTTGTCTGCTTAACGCTGATTGGCTCATTTGTAAAATGTAGGAAGCTTCTGTAATATTTCGAGTTTGTGCAACGATATTAAATAATCTTAGCCTATCCCATTTCATAAATAATCTCTATAATTTGTTAATATTATCATAATCCTTCAATACACATCTAATAAATATCTTTTGTCTTTTTTTAATATTTTTAAATATTCGAAAGCTTTATTATCATCACACTTAAGCTCTTTTTGAATTGTTTTTATAATTGTGGCTTCAACATCTTTGGCCATCTTTTGGGCATCTCCACATACATATATTATCGCACCATTTTCTAACCATTGGAAAAATTCATCACTTCTTTCATAAATTTTATGCTGAACATAAATTTTTATATCCTGATCTCTTGAAAAAGCAGTATCTAAATTATTTAAAATTTTTTCTTGAACAAAATTTGAAATTTGATCTTCATATATAAAATCATCTTTCTTAGTCTGAGCACCAAAGAACAACCAATTTTTTCCATTACTATTTAGATATTTTCTTTCTTGTATAAATGACAAAAAAGGAGCTACACCTGTACCAGGACCAACCATAATTATTGGTTTGTTTTGGTCATCAGGTAATTTGAACAATTTATTCGGAATTAAGAAGATCTTTATTTTATCACCTAATTCACAACTATCAGATAAAAAAGTTGAACAAACACCACCATAATCTCTTGTTTTTCTTTGCCATCGTTGAGTTGAAACAGTTAAATGCACTGAGTTTTTAAAAATCAAGTTACTTGATGCGATAGAATAAGCTCTATGCTGGAGTGGTTTTAAAAGAGTTAAAAATTGTTTGACATCAAATTTAAGACTTTCATCCAAATTCATGAAATCTAAAACATCTTTTCCATATTTAAAATCCATCAATATATTTATGTTTTTAGTATCTAAAGAATAATTTAATTCTTTATGATTAATATTATCGTTAACAAATTTTATTAATCTGTTCGTTGGCGTAAGAATCTCAAATTTTTTTTCCAGTAACTCATAAATGTTAAGATCATATCCTTCGGGTATGTATGTAGGATTTATTTGTAATCTATTTATAATAGCTCTTACTAGAGTATTATTATTTACTGGGAAAATTCCTAAGCTATCTCCAGGTTGATAAATAATACCACTATCACCAAGACAAATTTCATAATGAAAAACTTCTTTGTTTGACTGTTTACCAGATAAAAGTTTTTTAGAAGTGATTTCGGCTAAATATGGGTTTTGTCTATTCCAATTCATGCAATTACAACTCAAAAAATTTTAAAAGAAACTAAAATAATAATTAATCCTATTTTTAATTAGATATTATCAATATATAAGATAAATAAAGTTTATGTAAAAGATAGAGTTTTAAATGGCTTTAGAAATAATAATTATTTTATCATTAATTCAAGGAATTACAGAATTTTTACCTATTTCATCTAGTGCACATCTAATCATAATACCTGAATTTTTTTTAAATATAGATTCTAGCAGAGGATTTGACGTCTCTATTCACTTTGGGTCTTTATTAGCTGTAATATATTATTTAAAAAAAGATTTAATAAAAATAATTTTAGATTCAATTTTTTTAAAAAAAGATAACGAAGGTTTTATTATTTTAAAAAATCTAATAATTAGCACTATACCTGTTATAATTGTAGGATTTTTGGTTCATATAAATAATTTTGATATAATTAGAAGTTTAGAGGTCATTGGTTGGACTACATTAATATTTGGAATATTATTAGGTATAGCAGACAGAAACCTTAAAGTTATAAAATTTTTTAACAATTTGAATTTAAAGGATGCGCTTGCAATTGGTATTGCTCAGACGCTAGCAATTATTCCTGGAACCAGTAGATCAGGCATTGTTATAACCGTCGGGTTATGGATGGGTTTCAGCCGTTTTGATGCATCCAAATATTCCCTTTTATTATCAATCCCAGTTATAATTGCTGCAACTACACTAGAAAGTTTGAACTTATTCTTTGAAAAAGGATTATTTTTTAGTAATGAAATGATAATCGGTATGATTTTAAGTTTTTTTGTTGCTTTAATTACTATTAGGTTTTTTATGAGTTGGATAAATAAAGCTTCGCTTAAAATTTTTGTTATTTATAGAATAATCCTTGGAATTCTGATCTTGGTATATGCCTACATTTAACTTAATTTTAATTATATATTTTTAAAAGTTCAGTTTGCATATCAGATATTTTAATGCCTAAATCTTTTAATCCCGGTAAATCATTTTTTATTATGTTATCATTTCTAAGAAGTATCATTTGATCAATTGTAAAAGGAGGTTTAGGTAAATTTTGTAAAAAGAATGCAGGTATCATCATCAATTTTGGATTAAGAGGAACAAGAAGTCTTTTAATATTTTTGATCTCCAATAAAATTTTTATTAATTCCTCAAAACTATAAATAGAATCTCCTGCTAACTCATAAACAGTGTTCTTATCTTTCTCATTTTTTAATAATTTAACTATCGCCTGTGCTACATCTTCAACAAAAACTGGTTGAAATTTTGTTGATCTTGAAATTATAGGCAAAACAGGAGAAATTGAGGCCATATCAGAAAACTGTCCAAAAAAATTGTCACCTTTACCATAAATTAATGAGGGCCTTAAAATTTTTCCATTAGGAAAATGTTCTAGCAATTGGTTTTCACCTTCTGCTTTACTTCTAGAATATTTACTTTCAGAATTCGTAGATACACCAAGTGCAGAAACATGAATTAGTGTTTTATTTTTATTTTTTGAAGAAATTTTTCCTAAAAAAGCAGGAATATCTGTATGTACTTTAAAAAAATCACCACTTTTATTTTCAAAAAGAATACCACATAAATTAATTATAGAGTCTACATTTTTAATATTTTCTTCAATGGTATTTAAATTGTTAATATTCCACTGAATACATTCAATATTATTGTCAGGAAAAATTTTGTTTAAATTTTTTTGATAATTTTTTTTTCGTGTAAATAAAATTATTTCAGCACTTTCATTTAAAAGTAATTTTAACAATGATGTACCAAGAAAACCACTACCTCCAAAAACTGCAATTTTTTTATTTATATTTGTTCCCATTGGATTTACCTTTTATGCTATATTGAAGTATAAATTTGTTTATAGATTTATTTAACTACTTAATATATTTAGTCATGACACATATTTTTTAAAGTTTTATGGATAACAAATGACTTATTTTTTATATCATGATGACATTTCATCTGAAGTTAAGTTTGATGACGTTGTAGCAATCGACACAGAAACAATGGGGTTAAACGTAAATAGAGATCGATTGTGTTTAATTCAGCTATCAAACGGAGACGGAATTGCACATCTTGTTCAAATAACTAAAAAGAGCTTGGAAAATAAAGATCAATTTACAAATCTTAAAAAAATTTTTGAAAATCCAAATACAACGAAACTTTTTCATTTTGCAAGATTTGACATAGCTGTAATCGAAAAAAATATATGTAAATTAAATGGACCTTTATATTGTACGAAAATAGCGTCTAAATTATCGAGAACCTTTGGGGCAAAACATGGTCTTGCAGACTTATGCAAAGATCTTTTAAATTTTGACTTAGACAAACAAAATCAAACTTCTGATTGGGGAAAAGAAATGCTTACTGAAGCACAATTAAGATATGCCGCCTCAGATGTTCTTTTTCTTCACCAAATAAAGAATAAATTGGATCAATTACTTGTACGGGAGAATAAAGAAAAAATTGCTAAAAATTGTTTCAACTTTTTAAAAACAAGATCAGAGTTAGATATAATTGGATTTGAAAATTTAGATATATTTGCACATTAAAACCTTTAAACTAAAAAAAAAATTTGATTAATATGAATATAATTAGTGGTAAATCAATTTTCGCTTTTTTAATTTTGCTTATTGTCATGAGTTTTGTAATTAATAATTTTATGAGTAACAATAACCTTGCCGGCAATGAAAATAAATTTAAAAGTACTTCAATAAAACAGGATAAGATAATTGGTGTTGAAATAAGACAACAAAATAAACAAGGAGATAAATTTTTAATTGTTGCTGACACTTTAGAAGAAGTAGAATCAAAAAAGAAGAAGTTAATTTTAGAAAATTCTTTAACAACTATTGATCAAAAAGGTATTTTAACTAAAATTTCTGCAGGAAAAGCTATCATAACAAATAATTATGATAATTTTAACTTTTTGAATCAGGTCAAAATTACAAAAAAAACTAGAAAATTTAGTCTGAAAACACAGACATTAACTGGAACTTTCAAAAAAGGTAATTATCATACAAATGATGAAGTAGACATAGTATCTGGAAATACAATTATAAAAGGGAAAGGACTTAATATTAAAAAAAACGGTGAATATATAAAAATAAAGGGGAAAGCAACACTCAGGATGCTTTTATCACAAAAAAATGCATATTAACAAAACATTAATATTTACTTTTATTTTTTTTTCTTCCTTTTCACAAGTAGTCTGGGGAAATGCAAATAATAACAAGTCAGAATTAACTGTGGAAGCTGAAGAATCATTAGAATGGTTTGAAAAAGAAAAATATTATTTAGCAAGAGGAAATGTTATTTTAAAAAAAGACGGAGTTACTCTACGAGCCAACATCGTTAAAGCTGATTATATTTTTAAAAATGGCGAAAATATTTTGAAAAAAATAATAGCAAAAGAAAAAGTTATTCTTACTAAAGAAAACACACAAGCAACTGGTCAAAAAATGACTTATGATTTGGAAGATAAAATTGCCAAAATTACTGGGTCTTTCCAAACATTTTCGTCACCTTCTGGATATGTAGAATCAAAAAAATACATTATTTTTAATGATCTAAAAAACAAAGCAGAGGCTGAAGGGGATGTAAAAATAATTCTATCAAACAAAACCATAATTCATGCAGACTATGTTAAAGCAAACTTCAAACCTAAAAATAAATCTTTGAAAAATGCTGTTGCAAAAGGAAACGTCATCGTTGAAAATAAGGCTAAGAGTAGAAAATCTAAAGCTGATGTGGGAGTCTATAATTCAGATAGCGAATTAATACAACTTAGTGGAAATGTTGTTATATTTAACCAGAAATCAAAACTCTATGGCTCTAAAGGTGTTACTAATCTGAAAACTGGTATAAGTAATATTATTGGTGACCTAAAAAATAAAAAACGTGTTAAAGGTATTTTCGCTCCAATAAAAAAACAAAATAAAGGAGATGAAACTGACTAATTTAGAAGAAGAACTAAGACGCGTAAAGTCATCATCAGTTCAACAAAATAACAAGAACGATGTAATTTTTTATAATTCAAACAAAACTCTTACAAATACTGTAAAACATGTTTTAAAAGAAGAATTAAAAATAAATTCTATTTCTAAAACTTATGAGAACAGAAAAGTTGTAAATAATGTATCTTTACATTTAAGAAGAGGTGAGGCAGTTGGGCTTCTTGGTCCAAACGGAGCTGGTAAAACTACGTGTTTTTATATGATAGCAGGGCTTATTGACACAGATGAAGGTGATATATTATTAAACCAAATTCGTATTAATCACTTACCAATGCATATACGTGCAAAAGGAGGAATTGGTTATTTACCACAAGAATCCTCTATATTCAGAGGACTAACAGTCGAACAAAATATTTTGTCAGTATTAGAAATTCAAAAATATCATAAGAATCACAAATTACAAATTTTAGAAGAACTTTTAGCCGAATTTAATCTTAACAAAATAAGAAACTCAAATGGAGCCACGTTGTCTGGAGGAGAACGAAGAAGAACAGAAATAGCCCGTGCATTAGCAACTAACCCAAGTTTCATTCTATTAGATGAACCTCTTGCGGGTATAGATCCAATTGCCATAAATGATGTAAAAAATTTAATTAATAAGTTGAAATCAAAAAATATTGGAGTACTTATAACGGATCATAATGTTAGAGAAACCCTAAGTATTGTTGATAGAGCATATATACTTTTCGATGGGACTGTAATAATGTCAGGTAACCCTGATCAAATCAAATTAGACAAAAGAGTTAGAGATGTATACCTTGGGAATAATTTCAGATGAAATATTTGAATTATAAACTTGACTGTTGATTAAGTTAATATTAATTATCACTAATTAAAATTTATTCCGAAAATATGAAGGTTAACCATGAATATCAACGATATGTTATCTTCTGACGCCATGCTTGTTAATTTTTTTGGCACTAGTAAAAAACAAGTTTTAGAAGAATTAACAAAACTAGCAGAAAATAAACTCAAAATAGATTCTAGAATTTTGTTAGAAAATCTAATTAAAAGGGAAAAATTGGGTTCAACAGCTGTTGGAAACGGCATTGCTATACCTCACGCAAGTATTACTAACATTGACAAGCCTTATGTATTTGTATCTACATTAGTGAACGGATTAGATTTTAATTCTACTGATGACCAACCTGTAGATCTAATATTTTTGTTGATTGCTCCTGAAAACAAAGGTGCAGAGAACCTTCAAGCCTTAGCTCTTATCTCACGATTATTAAGAAATAATGACCTTACTACAAAGCTAAGAGGTTGTAAAAGCTCAGAAAGTGCCTTAGCTGTAATTTCACAATCAATAAGAGACGAAGCTGCCTAGCTGTTATTTGTTAACTTGATTTAAAATAGGTTTTTTGTCTATAAAATTTAATATAGAATTGATAGCCTCAACTGCAATATCGTTAAAACATTCGTCTGTCCAACAAAGAGCGTGTGGAGTAACAATTACATTTTCAAAATCTAATAATTTACTATTTATCGATAGGGGTTCCTTTTCTGTTACATCTAAACCAGCCCCTGAAATAACTTTATTTTCAAGTGCTTTTTCTAAATCACTTTCATTAATAACAGGACCCCTTGATAAATTAAAAATATAAGCACTTTTTTTCATATTTAAAAAAAAATAATGATTGATCATTCCTTTGGTCTCATTATCTAGATTGCAGAGAATCACAATAAAATCACTTTTACTTGCTAATTCAATTAGATTAACCTTAATCGCACCTATTTTGGATAGTTGGGTTTTAGATTTATAAGGATCATAAGCTAAAATATTATTAAAAAAAGGCTTAGACAACTTTATTGTTTCAGCACCAATATTTCCAACTCCTATAACGCCTAATGTTTTTTTTGCTAAACCAATACCCATATAATTTGTTCTTTCGTTCCAAATATCATTTCTTACAAGGTAATTTTTTTGTAATAATTTCCCTGCAGCAGCAAATATCATTGTAAGAGCGGCTACGGCAACAGGTCTTCGAACTGCATTTGGGGTATTTGTTACTATAATATTTTTGCTTTTCATGAATTCAATATCAACAGAATCAAAGCCTACTCCAAATCTAGAAATCAGTTTTAATCTACAATTTGATTGTGAAACACAATTTGCATTTGCTTTTGGTAAATTTAAAAGGATTGCATCGAATTTTGAAGTCATTTCAGGATTTAATTCAAGTATTGATTTATCCATCCAAGTTATTTCAACATCTTTTCTTTCATTTAAAAGATTTAATGGTCCTTTACCAAAGCATGGTTCATCATCACTATTTAATAAATCTCCTGAAATACCAACTTTAAACATAATTTAACTCCCATAATTTCCATGATCAAATTTATTTTAAAATTTGAGCAATTGATCTAGATAAAATATTCATTTCTGTTCCAACTGCGATCATATTAAAACCAAGTTTTGAATAAGTTAATAATTCTTCTTTATTATTAACCATTATTCCAAGGCTTTTATTATTAGATTTTGCAGCAACAACAATCTCATTTATTGCTTCTAAATAGATTTTTGAATTAAAATCTCCTGGAATACCTAGAAAATTAGTCAAATCGAAATGTCCAACCCATAAACAGTCCACACCATCTATTGATGCTATTTCTCTGACATTTTCAAGAGCTATTTTTGACTCTATTTGAATTATGTTAATTAGAGTTTCATTTGCTTTTTTAATATATAACAAAGGATCTTTATTGATATAATCATCATGTGCAAAACCAAAACCTGCACCACGTTTGCCTAGTGGAGGATATTTAGATGATTGAACAATTCTTAATACATCGTCAGGTGTATTTACCATTGGTGTCATAATGCCAGCAGCACCTAAATCTAAAGCTCTAGCTATATAATTGTAACTCACTTCAGGAATTCTAATTAATGGTGCTATTTGATGAGCTTTAGATATTAAAGCAAGAGTTTTAAATTGCTCTAATGATAGTCCTCCATGCTCCATGTCAAAAATTATAAATTCGCATCCAGAGTTTTTAAGTATTATTGGTATTCCAGGGCTAAAAAATTCAAAAATCATTGCACCACGCACATTATCTTGGGATGAAACCTTATTTTTTATATCCAACTAAAATCTCCTTTAACTCTAAAATTAATAACCAAGTTTTCTTTCTATTGTGTTTGGAGGAGTTTTTCCATTTTCAATAAATTTAATAGCATTTGAAATTTGTTTAGCAGCGGTCTCGGGATTTGTTTCAGCAGCAACATGTGGCCAAATATTGATATTTTTTTGTTCCCAAAGATTACTATTTGCAGGTAAAGGTTCTGTTCGATAAACATCTAATATTGCTGAAGTTATATGACCTGATTTGCAGTATTTTATCAAATGCTCTTCAACCACTTGTTCTCCTCTTCCAGCATTGATAAAACATGAGCCATATTTCATCATTTGAAATGAAGAGTTATTAAAAATATTATTTGTTTCAGATGTTAACGGTAAAAGGCACACATGAATATCACAAGCATTTAGCAGGTATTTAAACTTATTTTTACCGTAATGACAATTTATACCGGAAATCTGTTTTTGTGTCCTAGCCCATCCTTCTACTTTGAAACCTAACTGCTTTAGATCCTTGGCTACCACACTTCCTATTGATCCAATGCCATAAATAGCAATCTTAAAAGTCGTAAAGTTGATTTCCTTTCTAGGCTTGTATACTTTATTTTTTTGTTGATCATAGTATCCAAACGTGTCTCTTATAAAATTCAAGACTGACATAATAACCCAATGACTCATTGACTTTGCCATAAACGGATCAACAATTTTTACTACAGGAATATCATCGTCTATTATGTTATCTCTTAAAATATGGTCAACACCCTGACCAAGAGAAATTAGAGCTTTCAAGTTATTTAATTTTTTTACCCTTTGCAGAGGGGCTTTCCATAGTAGAGCTGTGATTGCTTTCTCAGCTTGATCAGACAATAAAGGGACCAAATTAATAGACGGGTAATATATCTTTAATCTATTTTCCCACTCATTCTGAAGTTCAAAGTTACTATCTTTACTATAAAAAGCTACAACTGGCATTGTTAATAAGCAACATCACATATCTGGATTAACTGACTAGTATATATTCTAAAACTCCTTAGTAATGGTGGAGCTAAGGGGGTTCGAACCCCTGACCTCTACACTGCCAGTGTAGCGCTCTCCCAGCTGAGCTATAGCCCCAATAAAATTAATTTTTATCTTCTTCGTTTGTTTCTATATTAACACTATTATCATCTGAAACTTCATCATCTTCAATAAAAGAAATATCATCATCTATACCGATATCATCATCCTCTATAACAGTTTGATCTTCTTTGTTTATTTCCATTAATGGATCATCATCACTTACAACTTCACTGTCAGAATCAATTTCTATATTATCTATATTTTCAATATTATCTATATTTTCAATATCATCTAGGTTTTCAATATCATTTGTTAGTGAACCATCATTTCCTGATGAATTTTTTGAAGATACGCTCCTGCCTTTTTTTGTTTTCAGATAATAGTCAGGATCAAATTCAGTTCCACAGGAAGGACAAATAATTGAGGATTTATTAAGATCATAATATTTTTTTCCACAAAAGTGGCAGGTTCTTTTTATCCCCCATTCAGGTTTTGCCATTACCAATCTCCACAAAAAAATAGTTATATTAAGGGATTAGACTTAAAATATTCAATCTGTCAAAAGATTTTTTAAGAATTATGTTAACTTTTGTAAAATTAAATATATATTTAGCCTTTCAATAAAGAAGGAAATGATTTTTGACAAATTCTATGTATTCAAATAAATCTTCTAACTTATCAGGTAAAATAACTGTACCAGGTGACAAATCAATTTCACATAGAGCACTTATAATAGGATCATTATTAACTGGAAAAATTAAAATAAAAAACTTACTTGAAAGCGAAGATGTAATCGCAACTGCAGAAGCGCTCAAATCATTAGGTATAAATATAAATAAAAAAAATAATATTTGGGAAGTTTTTGGGAATGGAATTGGAAATTTAACTGGCTCAAATTTTAGGTTAGACATGGGTAATTCTGGGACAGGTTCTAGATTAATTATGGGACTGATAGGTGGTTCTGATGTGGAAGCAACAATACTAGGAGATGAATCACTATCCAAAAGACCTATGAAAAGAATAATTAAACCATTACTTGAAACTGGTGCTATTTTTGACGATCCAAATAATGACAACTTACCTATAAGAATTAGAGGAACCAAAATACCTTTACCTATTGAGTACTTAAGTCCTGTCGCATCTGCTCAAATTAAATCTTGTATTCTACTAACTGGATTGTCATCAACTGGAAACACAAGTATAATTGAGCCTAAATTATCGAGGGACCATACCGAAAGAATGTTGAAATATTTTGGTGCTAAGATTTTAACAACTCAGTTGTCGGATGCTACTTGGAAGATTACCCTTGAAGGATTGCCTAAGCTTAATGCATTTGATATTGAAATTCCCTCAGACCCATCAAGTGCAGCATTTCCTATTGTTGCATCAATAATAACTCCAAATAGTAAAATTAAAGTTTTGAATGTGTGCATAAACGATTTAAGAATTGGTCTATATAAAAGCTTGATTGATATGGGGGCTAATATCTCATTTTCCAACAAAAGAGAATTAAATGGTGAACTAATCGCAGATATTACTGCAAGCTATAGTCTGTTAAAAGGAACAAAAATTCCTAAATCAAGGGTACCATCTATGATTGATGAGTATCCAATACTTTGTATTGCTGCTGTTAAAGCAAAAGGTTCAACTGTTATGGAAGGAATTGAAGAGCTTAGGTATAAAGAGACCGACAGAATTGCTGCTATGAGTGAAGGCTTAAGTTTAATGGGTATTAAAATAGATGAAAATAAAGATAGTATGGTAATCCATGGGAAAGGTCCTGATAGTTTAATAAAAGGTAATTTAACAATTAATTCAAAATTAGATCATAGAATTGCTATGTCATTTTTGTGTATGGGATTAATAACTGAAGAGAGTATTAAGGTTGAAGATACTGATACTATTAATTCTTCTTTCCCTTCATTTTTTGAAATAATGAAAAAAATTGGTGCTAGATTAAAATATGCATGAACTTTATTTAATCTTTGTCTGAATCTAGAGAAATTTATTAATGATAGAAATTGCAATAGACGGAACTGCGGCCTCTGGCAAGGGTACATTAGCTAGAAAATTAGCTGAAAAGTACGGATATGCACATTTAGACACAGGTCTTTTATACAGAAAAGTAGCTTATGAAATAATGATTCAAAACAAAAATACCATTAAAAATATTAATTATGAAAGTTGCAAAATTGCAAGAAATTTAAATTTTCTTGATTTTAAGAGTGAGAATTTAAGATCAGAAGAAGTTTCAAACCTAGCATCTATTATCGCTACAAACAATAAATTACGTGAAATTATGGACTTTAAACAAAAACAATTTGTTGAAAATAATAAAAAGAAATTCGGCGGTTGTATCCTTGATGGAAGAGATATCGGCACAAAAATTCTTCCTAATGCTGATTTTAAGTTCTTTATTAATGCATCTATTGAGATAAGAGCAAAAAGGAGATTATTAGAAAAAAACATAACTTTCTTGCATGAAAATGACGAAAAGTGTATGTTGCAATCCTTAATTAATGATATGAATGACAGGGACAGGCTAGATAGGACTAGGTTGGATTCACCACTTGTTCCTGCTAAAGGAGCTTACATAATCGACACAAGTAAAATCAACGCTAATGAATTATTAGAAAAGGTGTCAAAAATAATTGAAAGAACTTAAATTCAAGTCTAAATATATAGATTGATTTCTTGACCCTTCATAACTATAACAACAACTAGATGCTTTTGCATATTTATAAATAGGAGAAAATATTGACACAAACTCAAACAACTGCAACCCCTTCAAAAGAAAGCTTCGCTGATTTATTAAACCAAAGCTTTCAAGAAATGACAAGCATTGAAGGTTCAGTAGTATCTGGTACTGTAATTTCAATAGAAAAAGATATGATTTTAATTGATGTTGGTTTGAAATGTGAAGGCCGAGTTCCCTTAAGAGAATTTGGTAACAGTGAAGAAGAAACAAAGATAAACGTTGGTGACATTGTAGAAGTATATATAGAAAGACTGGAAGATATAAACGGTCAAGCAATTTTAAGTAGAGAAAAAGCTAGGCGCGAAGAAGCTTGGGTAAATTTAGAAGTGGCTCTTGAAAAACAACAAAGAGTTAACGGTATAATCTTTGGAAAAGTCAAGGGGGGGTTTACTGTAGACTTAGAAGGAGCGACAGCTTTTTTACCAGGTAGTCAAGTTGATATTAGGCCTATTAAAGATCTTGGTGTGTTGATGGGAACTCCTCAACCTTTTCAAATATTGAAGATGGATAGAAGAAGAGGAAATATTGTAGTTTCAAGAAGAGCGGTTTTAGAAGATAGTAGAGCTGAAGCTAGAACAGAACTTGTTGCTAATTTACAAGAAGGACAGGTATTACAAGGAGTTATAAAAAATATTACAGACTATGGGGCATTTGTTGATTTAGGAGGTGTTGATGGCTTATTGCATGTGACTGATATTTCTTGGAAAAGAATCAATCATCCATCGGAAGCTTTACAAGTTGGTGAGTCTGTTCAAGTTAAAGTTATTAAGTTTAATGACGAAACTCAAAGAATATCGCTTGGCATTAAACAACTTACTGAGGATCCGTGGCTAAAAGTATTTGATAGATTTCCGGTTGGAGCAAAAATGTCAGGTATCGTCACAAACATAACAGACTATGGTTCATTTGTAGAATTAGAGGATGGTATTGAAGGTTTAGTTCATGTTTCCGAAATGAGCTGGACAAAAAAAAATGTACATCCAGGTAAAATTGTATCTACATCTGAAAAAGTTGAAGTGATGGTTCTTGAAATCGATGTTCAAAAAAGACGTATTTCACTGGGAATAAAGCAATGTATTGAGAATCCTTGGGAAAAATACAAAAAATCTAATAATATTGGAGACGTTATAGACGGTGAAATAAGAAATATAACAGAATTCGGTCTTTTTATAGGCCTTAATGAAGATATAGATGGATTGGTTCATCTTTCCGATTTAAGCTGGGATGGTAACGGAGACGAGCTAATTAAAAATTACAATAAAGGTTCTTCAATACAAGCTAAAATATTAGATATTGACGTTGAAAAAGAAAGAATTTCTCTTGGTATTAAACAACTAAAAGAAGATGTAACTGCTACTGAAATCGACAATATACGAAAAGGCTCCACTGTTACTTGTACAATAGCTGAAATAACAGATAATGGTTTAGAAGTTACTGTGGGTGATAATTTAAAAGGATTTATTAAGAAAAATGACTTGTCACGAGAAAGATCTGATCAAAAAACAGATCGTTACGGTGTTGGTGATAAAGTTGACGCTACAGTTACAAATATTGATAAAAAAACAAGAAAAATTTCTCTTTCTATTAAAGCTAAAGAAATTGAGGAAGAAAAGAAAGCAATGGCAGAGTACGGATCATCAGATAGTGGAGCGAGTTTAGGTGACATTTTGGGAGCTGCACTTGCTAAAAAAGATGAGGATTCCTCTTAAAAAGGTGATATGTTGAATAAATCAGATCTAATATTAAAAATTGCTAATCTAAATCCAAGCATTTACCAAAAAGATGCTACTAAGATCGTGAATGTATTTTTTGAGACAATAACTAAAGCTCTTTCCAAAAATGAAAGAGTTGAACTACGTGGTTTTGGAGTATTTGATGTTAAAAAAAGAGAGGCACGTATTGCGAGAAACCCAAAAAATGGTGCTGCAGTCGCTGTACCTGCTAAAAATGTTCCATATTTCAGAATGGGCAAAGGTATGAAAGACCGTTTGAATAAATAACTTTATTCAAATATCCTTTGTTCCATAAAAATGATACTTATTTAAAATGAATAATTTATTTGAAATCAAAGTTTGTGGAATAAATGATGAAATATCTATGAATACAGTAATTAATTGCAAAGTTGATTACATCGGATTAGTTTTCTACCAAAATTCACCAAGAAACGTCTCAATTAATATTTGTAGAAATTTACTTAATCTAAGAAATAAAACCTCTAAAATTGTTGCACTAACAGTAAATCCAGAGGATGATTTTTTATATGAAATAAAGAAAGTTGTTAATCCTGACTATTTACAACTTCATGGAGAAGAAAATCCAAGCAGATGTTTTGAAATTAAACAAAAATTTAATATTCCTTTGATAAAAGGTATCAATGTTAAAAATAAAGTTGACCTAATCCGTTCAACTAAACATTTTGAAGATGTTTGTGATATATTACTTTTAGATGCACCCTCTGAAACGTTGCCAGGTGGAAATGGTAAAAAATTTGATTGGGATATTCTGAAGGATTTTAATTTTAAGAAAAAATGGATGCTTGCAGGTGGATTAAATATAAATAACATTAAAATGGCAATTGATGTCACCAAAGCACCTGCAATAGACATATCCTCTGGTCTAGAAATCAAAAAAGGTATAAAAGACCCTAAATTAATTGAAGATTTTATAATTAAATGTAAAAATTTATAATGGATTGCTTATGACAGAAATGTATTTAAATAGCTTAAAAACTGCTCCAGATGCACAAGGTAAATTTGGCATTCATGGTGGAAGATTTGTTGCTGAAACTTTAATGCCATTAATTTTAGACGTAGAAAATGCATATGAAAAAGCAATAAAAGACCAATCTTTTTTAGATGAATTAGATATGTATAGAAGAGATTATATTGGAAGACCTAGTCCTTTATATTTGGCAGAAAGACTGACAGAACACTTTGGTGGAGCTAAAATTTATTTAAAAAGAGATGAGCTCAATCACACTGGAGCACATAAAATTAATAATGTCATTGGTCAAATATTATTGGCAAAAAAAATGGGTAAAAATAAAATTATTGCTGAAACTGGAGCGGGTCAACATGGAGTTGCTACTGCAACTGCATGTGCCTTATTTGGTTTTGAGTGCCAAGTCTTTATGGGTGCAAAAGATATTGAGCGTCAAAAACCAAATGTTCAAAGAATGCAATTGTTAGGAGCAAAAATCAACCCAGTTACTTCTGGTACAGGAACATTAAAAGACGCAATGAATGATGCCTTAAGATTTTGGGTAACAAATGCAAATACTCATTTTTATATTATTGGAACAGCAGCTGGACCGCATCCATATCCAAAAATGGTGAGAGACTTTCAATCTATTATTGGCGAAGAAGCAAAAAAACAGATTTTAGAAAAAGAAAATAGACTACCAAATGCTTTAGTTGCTTGCATTGGTGGAGGCTCAAATGCACTTGGTCTGTTTCATCCTTTTCTTGATGATAAAGAGGTAGAAATTTTTGGTGTAGAAGCTGCAGGTAAGGGACTTAATACCAATCTTCATGCTGCTTCATTGACTGCTGGTTCTCCAGGTGTGCTTCACGGAAATCGAACTTACTTGCTTCAAGATAATGATGGACAAATAATTGACGCTCACTCAATATCTGCAGGCTTAGATTATCCTGGTATTGGACCTGAACATTCATGGCTTCACGATATTGGTAGAATTAAATACTTATCAACTACAGATGAACAGAGTTTAGCTGCATTTAAATTATGTAGTAGTTTAGAAGGTATAATCCCAGCACTCGAACCAGCTCATGCTCTTCATGTTACAGGAAAGCTTGCCTCTGAAAGAAAAGGACAAATTATAATCATGAATATGTGTGGTAGAGGAGACAAAGATTTGTCAGTAGTGTTACCTTTAATAGTTAAAGATGATATTTAATATATAATCATGAATCGAATAAAAAAAACATTTGAAAAATTAGATAGAGATAAAAAAAAAGCACTAGGAATTTTTGTAACTGCTGGTGATCCTGATTTTAAAAATTCATTAGAACTAATTATAAACTTTCCCGACTGTGGTGTTGATTTTATAGAAATAGGTATGCCTTTTTCAGATCCAATGGCAGATGGACCATCTATTCAATTGTCAAGCCAAAGAGCTCTCAAGTCAGGTATGAACATAGAAAAATGTTTATCACTAATTAAAATTTTCAGAGAAAAAAATAACTATACTCCTATTATATTAATGGGGTACTACAACCCAATTTATAAATTTGGTAAAGAAAAATTCATCAAGAATTGTATAAAATTTGGTGTCGATGCTCTTATCATTGTAGACTTGCCGCCTGAAGAAGATGATGAGTTCTATTTTGAAGCTGAAAAAAATAATCTGTCAATGATAAGATTAGTTACTCCTACTACGGATGAAAAAAGACTTCAAAAGATTTTATTAAATGCTACTGGATTTGTATATTATGTTTCAATAACAGGTATTACTGGCACCCAGGCCCCTGATATTAAAAAAGTAGAGAAAAATATAAAAAAGGTTAGACAGGTAACAGACTTACCAATTGTTATTGGTTTTGGCATTCGGTCACCAACCCAAGCAGATTTAATGTCAAAAACATGTGATGGTATTGTTATAGGATCTGCTGTAGTTGATTTAATTAAAAAAACTTTAGATGATAACGGCAATTCAAACAGTAAAGACTTGATTTCGTGTTTAGATTTTACTAAAGAAATATCAAAGAGAATAAAACATAATTAAACCTTATTTGTTAGGTATAATTTATAAAAAAGGAATAAGAATTGAATTGGATTAAAGAAACAGTTTTACCGAAATTTAAAGCTTTTGTTAAAATCAAAGAACAGGAAGAGATATTATGGGTAAAATGTAAATCTTGCTCTCAAATGATTTTTCACAAAGAATTTTCTTCTAATTACAATGTTTGCAAAACATGCGGTTTCCATGATCATCTATCTGCAAAAGAAAGAATTGATTTTCTCTTCGATAAAGACACTATAGAAAATATTTCAATTCCAAATCCAAAGTTAGATCCACTTAATTTTAAAGATAAGAAAAAATATACTGATAGAATAAAAGATGCTCAAACAAAAACGAAACTTGATGATGCTTTATTAGTTAGTTACGGACTTATTAATAAAATTCCTGCAATCTTGGCGTGTTTTGACTTTTCGTTCATGGCTGGCTCAATGGGAAGATATGTAGGGGATGGATTAATTTTGGCGTCTGAACAAGCCATTAAGAGAAAATGTCCACTTATTGTAGTTCCATCTTCTGGGGGAGCAAGAATGCAGGAAGGTATATTTTCCTTGATGCAAATGCCAAGATCAACAATTGCAATCAATAAAGTTAAAAAAGCAAAATTACCATATATAGTTTTGCTAGCTAATCCAACAACTGGAGGGGTAACTGCAAGTTTTGGTATGCTTGGCGACATTCATATTGCAGAACCAGGAGCAATTATCGGTTTTGCTGGAAGAAGAGTCATTGAAGAAACTGTTAAAGAAAAATTACCTGAAGACTTTCAAACTGCTGAATATTTGAAGTCTCATGGTATGATAGATATAGTTATTCCACGATCTGAACACAGAGAAAAAATTTCTAGTCTATTAAAATCTTTGACTTTTTATTTAAATTAATATGACAAATTTATTCATTAAAATTGGATAAAAGAAAAAAAACATTATCTTCAACTTTAAAAGGGTTGTTTGATTTACATCCAAAACTGATAGATTTTAATCTAAACAGATTAAAATTCTTAATGAATAAATTAGATAATCCTCAAAACTCATTAAACAACGTAATTCATATTGCAGGAACTAATGGTAAAGGATCTACTGCAGCTTTTCTTAAGGAAATTTTTGAGGCCCATGGTCTGTCAGTAAATATATATACTTCTCCTCATTTAATAAATTTTAATGAACGTATTAGAATTAAGAAAAAATTAATTTCAGACGATAATTTATCAAGAATATTAGAAGAAGTTGAAATTAAAAATAATTATAAACCAATAACATTTTTTGAAATTACAACAGCAGCTGCTTTTCTTGCATTTAAACAATTTCCTAGTGATGTTAATATAATTGAGACTGGGCTGGGCGGAAGATTAGATGCAACGAATATAATAGAAAATAAAAAGCTTACTATAATAACTAAAATTGGTTTTGATCATGAAGAATTTCTTGGAAAAAAGATTGAAAATATAGCTAAGGAAAAAGCAGGGATATTGAGAAAAAAAGTTCCAGTCATAATAGCAAAACAAAATAAAATTAAAGCTCTTGAAACTATAGTTAATATTGCAAAAAAACTAGGTAGTGAAATTATAAATATTGAAAATCTTTCAGAAAATACAAAACTAGGATTGGTTGGTGACTTTCAATACGAAAATGCAGCAACAGCTTTTACAGCTGCTAAATTTATTTTACCATCAATTTCCGTACCAAAAATGAAGCAAGGACTTGCAAGAACTTTCTGGTCAGGAAGAATCCAAATATTAAATGATGGAAAAATTTTTAATATCAGAAACAACATTACCATAGTTGATGGATCGCATAATCAAGATGGGGCAATTGTTCTTGATCATTATTTAAGTAAACAATCATTAGGTAAATGGAACCTAATTATTGGTATGTTAAATAACAGAGATGTAAAAGATTTCGTTAAAATCTTTAAAAACCACATCAATCAAATTTATGCTATAACTGTTCCAGACGCAACAAATTCGCTGTCAGTACTGGATATAAAAAATAAATTGGACAGTTTGGGCTTTAATACAAAAACCTCAAACAATTTTGAAAGTGCTCTTAAAAAAGCCGACAATAGAATTCCATTGTTAATTACTGGATCTTTATATTTAGCGGGTCATGCGTTAAAATTTAACGAAACAATTATTGATTAGATTGTATCATTAATCCATGTTTCAAGAGCTGATTTTGGAAGAGCTCCCATCTTCTCAGAGATTTTTTCACCGTCCTTAAATATCATTAAAGCAGGAATACTTCTTATACTATAAGCTTGGGATGTTGACGGATTTTCATCAACATTAATTTTGACAACTTTTAATTTATTACTCATTTCTTCAGATAATTCTTCTAAAGAAGGTGCAATTGCTTTACAAGGTCCACACCATTCTGCCCAAAAGTCTACTAATACAGGTTCCTTAGAATCTAATACATCTATTTTAAAGTTTTGGTCATTTGTTTTATTTGTTGCCATTTTAATCTCTCCTTAGTTAAAAAAATTTAAAATTTATTGATACTGTTTTTCAAGATCTTGTAGATAATGATCCCAATCTGCTAAGAACAGTAACTTTTCGTCATTACCTTGTTTTTCATATTTTTCACGCAAATTATCTAGTTCATGGTAAGCCTTAGGAATTGTATTCCACTTTTCATTATCAGTACTTAAAATCTGATTCGCAATAATTTTATGAATTTTTTCATAGTCAGATTTTGGTAGCACATGAGGCATCTCTTCATAAATTAACATATAAGCAAAGTATTTATATCGTTCATCTTTGAACTGATTTGCAATATAAAATCTTTCTTCCCAATCAGCATTGTGAAAATCAACCATTTTAGATTTTTCGTAATTGTCCGGAAACCCAGCAGAATAAATACTTTCTTCAGGCAATATGTCAACTTGTGAATTAGACAACTGTTTTGCTTCGTACTCTTCATAAAGAATTGATTGGATCTTACTTTTAAAATCAGGGCTATTTTTAATAATTTCTGCTCTACGAGTTAAAACTTCTATTCCAATCGTTTCATACATTGGTATTTTTTCAACAAAGCTTGAATCTAATAAGATGGGATTTTTATTATTTTTAATTTCTTTAATTAACTTAGGTTTTTGTTTTACTCTAACTTTTAAATCTTTAATAGACATATCAATATAATCCAAAGGGTCATGCATTAAATCGAAACATTGAGGATAATTAAATTGATTTTTGCACACATAGGTAACAGCGTGAACATTAAATTTACCAAAAAGATATTCATCCATACAAACAATATTATTTTGGATTAAGAAGTTATCCACATCAATTTTATGATTATTTTGAAGCCCAGCATTCCAAACTTCCTTAGCACTTTTATTCAAAATTTTGGCAATTTGTATCGTTGCGTCTACATCGCCCATAGCATCATGAGCATTGTGAGCAATATTATTAAGTTCAGTTAAGGCATCTAATTTAAAAATCTGATTCCCTTTTTCATTAATTCCGACTTTTAAAAAATCAGGATAATAAAATTTAGAAGCTCTAGTCATGCCAATCACATCAGCTCTTTTGTTACCATTAAATTGTGTTAAATAGGGTTCAAAAAGATTTTTAAAAAAAGTTTTTCTAATAAACTCTTCATCGAAGTTTATTGAATTATATCCGATAAAAAATGCAGGTGACCATTTTTTAAATGTTGTTTCTATTTTTTTTATTAACTCATAATGGGACAAATTTGTATTTTTTAAAATTTTAACTGATGTTTTATTTACAATTAATGCTTCAGGGTAAGGTACTAAACCTTTTTTTAATCGACATCTCTCTTCATATTTGTCAATAATATTAAATTTATCGTCTGTAAGAATAGCGGCCACTTGAATAATTTGATCCCAAGCAGAATTTTTTCCTGTAGTTTCTAAGTCATAGAAGACGAAATTCAAATTTTTGACCTCACATAGCTAAAAATTATGTAAATTTTTAATTTTATTATCCCATTTTTTTGAACCAGATAAAGAAATTTTTCTTCGTTCAGATAAATTACTGTGATTACTCTCTAGAATTGCAATATCAACACTTAAAGGATTAAATTGATTTAATTCAAGTTCAAACTTTGGCCATTCAAGAAGAATAATTTTTTTTTTATCTCTTCAAAAACACCAATCTCTCTCACCTCTTCATAACTGTTAATCCTATAAAAATCACAATGCCATATTTCTTTATCTTTATATAACGGATATGTTTGAACAATATTAAATGTAGGACTTACAATTTCGTTAATTTTTGATAAATAATTAATTATCGACTTACATAGAAAAGTTTTGCCAACACCTAAATCGCCATTAAATGTAATCAAATCATTAGGTGAAAATAAATTTGCTAATTTTATGCCAAATTCATGCATTTCAGATTTTGATTTAATCGTTATTTCAAATAACAATTTCATAAACTAGTATCTATAATTGTCTGATTTAAACGGCCCTTGTACAGGGACACCAATATATTCCGCTTGTTCATTTGAGAGCTTACTTAAAGTAGCACCAACTTTATCAAGATGCAATTTAGCAACTTTTTCATCTAAATGTCTTGGTAACGTATATACCTTATTTTCATAATTATCTGGCTTTTCCCACAGCTCTATCTGGGCAAGAACCTGATTAGTAAAAGAAGCACTCATTACAAAACTAGGGTGTCCAGTAGCACACCCTAAATTCACCAATCTTCCTTTTGCTAGAACAATTAGACGTTTACCATCTTGAAACTCCACCTCATCCACTTGTGGTTTAACTTCCGACCATTTCATATTTTGAAGTGATTCAACTTGTATTTCTGAGTCAAAATGACCAATGTTACACACGACTGCTCTGTCTTTCATTTCCCTCATGTGATCCACAGTGATAACATCTTTATTTCCAGTTGCTGTTACAAATATATCACCTCTGGAGCATGCTTCTTCCATAGAACATACTTCGTATCCTTCCATTGCAGCTTGCAATGCACATATTGGGTCAATTTCAGTTACAATTACTCTAGCTCCACCTTGACGAAGTGAAGCAGCAGATCCTTTGCCAACGTCACCATAACCTGCAACAACAGCTACTTTACCTGATAACATCACGTCAGTGGCTCTTCTTATGCCATCGACAAGAGACTCTCTACATCCATAAAGGTTATCAAATTTAGATTTTGTAACTGAATCGTTCACATTAATTGCTGGAAAAGGAAGGTCACCTTTTTCTGCCATTTGATATAATCTAAGAACCCCTGTAGTTGTTTCTTCAGTAACACCTTTTATACTATTTTTAACTTTAGTGAACCATCCTGGAGAGCTTTGAAGTCTGGATAAAATTTGTGCCTTAAGAGCTTCTTCTTCTTCATTAGCAGGGTTAGGTAAAATTTGCTCACCATTTTCAGCTTTAGCGCCTAGTATAATATATAAAGTTGCATCACCCCCATCATCTAATATCATATTCGCAACTGTATCATCCGACCAAGTAAATATTTGATCTACATAATTCCAGTATTCTTTTAAAGTTTCTCCTTTTTTTGCAAAAACGGGAATATCTAGTTTTGCAATTGCTGCTGCTGCGTGATCTTGAGTTGAGAAAATGTTACAGCTAGCCCACCTCACATTTGCTCCAAGGCTGATTAAGGTTTCTATAAGAACTGCTGTTTGAATTGTCATGTGAAGGCAACCTGCAATCCTTGTTCCTCTTAATGGCTTATCCTTAGAAAACAATTCTCTGCATGCCATTAATCCTGGCATTTCAGTCTCAGCAATTGAGATTTCTCTCCTACCCCATTCGGCAAGATTTATATCTGTTATTGAATAATCTTTCATAACAATCCTTTTAAGTTTTTGTAATTCTATAACATTTAAAATTACCCATTTAAAGCTCGAATTAAAATATTTAAATAATTATGTTTTAATTTCTGGAAAAGTGACTTTAACGCAACCTCCAAGGCATTCATTCTGTTGATTGAAACGATTTAAAGCCTCTATTGATCCACCATGCGCTTCAACAATCTGTTTAGAAATAGACAATCCCAAACCTGAATGATTACCAAACTTTTCATTTTTAGGTCTGTCTGTATAAAATCTATCAAAAACCTTCTTCAACGACCCCTTTGAAAACCCTGGACCATTATCTTCAACCATAACTGTTACATTCTGAAAATTTTTTTCTATTCTAATACTTATAAAGTTATTTTTCTTTGAAAATGAAGCGGCGTTTTGGATCAAATTGTCAAAAACTTGAGCAATTTTATTTGCATCACCTAAGATATGAACATCTACAGTATGCTTTAAAAAATTAATTTTTGAATTTATTGTTGATGATCTTATATCAACTAAAGTTTCAAGAATATTAGAAATATTAATTTTTTTAATTTCTATTCTTGACAACTCTGCATCTAACCTAGAGGCGGCAGAAATATCATTAATCAATCTATCTATTCTTTCTACGTCATTTTGTATTACTTTAATCAATTTTTTTTGTTCATCTAAGCTTCTAACTTTTATAATTGTTTCAGAAGCTGACCTAACGGAGGTTATTGGATTTTTTAACTCGTGCGCTACATCAGCAGCAAATTCTGCAATATGATCTATTCTTTTTTGCAACTCATTAGTCATTTTAAAAAAAGATTGTGCTAAATTACCTATTTCATCTTTCCTATTTCTAAATTTATCAAGGTTAAAAGTTTTTAGTGTTTTATCCTCTGCAATTTTGTCTGCCTCATTAGACAATCTCACTATTGGATTTGTAATTGATCTGCCAAAATAAATAGCAAGAGCAACTGTTGCTAATAGGATAAGACCAAAAGCTTTAAAAAGTTCAGTTTCCAAGTCAACTAATTCTTGTTCAATTTTTTTTCCAGATACAGAAAGCAGTACTGCTCCCTTAACCATACGAATGTTTTTAATTGGTATAGCTACAGACAAATAAAGTTTACCTTTGCTATCTTGTCTTAAGATTTTTTTAGTTCTCCCTTTTAAAGCCATTATAACTTCTGGGAAATCTTCGAATGAAAAGATTGTATTATCTCTATACAAAGGTAAATTAAGAGGCTTTGATATTATATTTGAAAATAAAGAAACAAATTTTGTTAAATTATTTTTTACGGAAAAACTATTGTCAACAGCTGGTAATGGGCTTACTTCAACAAGTGGGCTATACTTCATACTTATTTTTGTATCTGCTATTAAATTTCCATACACATTAAACAATCTTGCTCGTATGTTAGAGCCATATTCAACTTTTGGAATAAGACTTTGTAAAGCTGGACTAGATATTTGATTATTCTGGATTAAGCCATACTGATTTTCTGCCAATGCAAGCGCTTTAGTCAGAGTTAAACCTTGTCTTTCAATAGCAGCAAATTCTGATCTAATTAGAATATCTTGATATTTATTAAAATAAATTAAAATGATTGGGTATAATATAACTGGTAATAATATTATAAATAATATTCTCATTTTTAGAGGAAAATATAGCTTTTCCAGTTTTTTAAAAACAAATTTCAATTTTTATGAATCTCTATACCTATAACCCACGCCATACAAAGTCTCAATATGGTCAAAAGCTCTATCAAAAACTCTAAACTTCCTTCTCATTCTTTTGATATGACTGTCAATTGTTCTGTCATCTACATATATAGTTTCACCATATGCTGTATCAATGAGTTGATCTCTATTTTTAACTAATCCAGGTCTTTGAGCCAAAGAATAAAGAATTAAGAATTCAGTGACTGTAAGTCTTATTTCTTCACCTTTCCACTTACAAAGATGTCTATCAGGATCAAGTGATAGATCATTTCTTTGAATCAACCTATCTGATACGTCATTATTTTTATATGAACTTCTTCTTAGTACAGCTCTTATTCTTTCAATCAAAAGCTTTTGGGAAAATGGCTTAGTAATATAATCATCAGCTCCCATTCTAAGTCCAATTGCTTCGTCAATTTCATCGTCTTTACTTGTTAAAAAAATAACAGGAACGTCATTTGTTTCTCTAAGTTTTTTTAAAACTTCCATGCCGTCAAGTTTTGGCATTTTAATATCCAGTATTGCTATATCAGGTGTATTCCTTTGAAGCGCTATTAGACCTTGTTCACTATCATTAAAAGTTTCAATGACCCAGCCTTCAGCTTTTAAAGCTACCGAAACTGATGTTAAAATATTATTATCATCATCAATAAGAATTATTTTTTCGCTCATTCTTTTGCCTGTGTTTTTATTAAAATTTAATCATTTGATAGTTTGAGAAGAAAATTTAGGTTTATTCAAGGCTAAATTAAGTTAATTTATGTTCATAATGTCTAATGAGCCTCAGCCCAATTATCTCCAAAACCAGTATCCACTTTTAAGTTAACATTTAACGAAACTTTTGGTAAATTAGCGTGCTCCATAATTTCTTGGACAATCTTTGAATATTTATCAATGCTATTTTCTCTTATCTCAAATATAAGCTCATCATGAACTTGCATTAGCATTGAAAAATCATTTTTATAATTAAAAAGATTTTTGTGTATTTTTACCATTGCTAGTTTAATTATATCTGCAGCAGATCCTTGAATAGGAGCATTGATCGCCTGCCTTTCAGCAAATCCTCTTAACCTTTGATTTTTACCATTACTATCATTTATATAAATGCGTCTTTTAAAAAGAGTTTCTACGAAGCCATTTTCTTCTAAATTAGATTTAATCTCTTCCATATAATCTCTTATTCTTGGAAATCTTTTGAAATATGAATCTATAAATTCTTTAGCTTCATTTGCAGAGCACTTCAATTGTTTTGCAAGACCGTAAGCAGAAATACCATAGATAATTCCGAAGTTTATAGCTTTAGCTTTCCTTCTCAAATCTGGCGTAATTTCATTTATGTGAACCCCAAAAACTTTGGATGCAGTGTCAGAATGGATGTCTAAATCATTATTAAAAGCATCCAACATTTTTATCTCGTCAGCTATGTGCGCTATTAATCTTAATTCAATTTGTGAATAGTCCATAGATACTAATTTAAAACCTGGCTTTGACACAAACGCTGTCCTAATTAATCTTCCTTCTTCCGTTTTTATAGGTATATTCTGTAAATTAGGATTTGAAGATGATAATCTGCCAGTACTAGCACCCACCATTGAATAATTAGTATGAACTCTATTAGTTTTTGGATTTATTTGTTCAACTAGTGCATCAGTATAAGTACTCTTTAACTTAGAAAAATGTCTCCAATTTAAAATAAGTTGTGCAATTTCATGTCCTGAATCTGATAGGTTTTCAAGAACCTCAACACTGGTTTGCCAAAATCCATTTTTGGAGCGTTTTCCACCCTCAATCTTCATTTCGTCAAACAAAATTTCTCCCAATTGCTTTGGAGAACCAACATTGAAAGTTTTACCACTATAATCAAAGATTTTTTTTTCTAATTTTATAATTTCATTAGATAAATTTTTTGAAATTTCTGAGAGTTTTTGAGCATTTATTATTACTCCAGTATTTTCCATTTCTTTTAATACATTAATTAGCGGATTCTCTAATCTTTTATAAACAGAAAATTTTTTATCATTAAATATTCTCGGTAAAATTCTATTATATATTGCTAAAGTTACGTCTGCGTCTTCAGCCGCATAATCCAGTGCATCAGATGGTGATAATTGATGAAATAAAATTTTATTTTTTCCTTTTCCACAAACGTCTTCGTATTTGATTGTATTGTGATTTAATTCACGTAAAGCTATAGAATCTAATTTGTGGCTATCTACTCTACCTGAATCAACAACATAAGAAAGGCACATAGTGTCTCCGATTGGATCAATATTTATATTACCATTATGAGTTTGTTTAATTACCAGTGCATCAAATTTAATATTATGACCAATTTTTAGAATGGATTTGTCTTCTAAAATAGGTTTAAGTAGTTCAATTGCATCTTCAAAGTTGACTTGATTAAAAGATTTTATGTCATCAAAATTAAAGTCTGATTGATCATCAACTAGTTTGTATCCGTGTCTTAATGGTATATAACAAGCTAAACCTTCTTCATAAGATATAGAAATCCCAACTAAATCTGCAGTTTTTGCATTTAGAGAATTAGTTTCACAATCAAATGAAATTACTGATTTACTATAACAATGCTCTAAAAATTTTATTAATTGATCTTTATTTTCAATTAATTCGTATTTTTTGGAAATATAACTATGTTCATTTATATCATATGTAGGATTAACGTTTATCTCAGATTTAAGTGTATTAGTTTGTGGTTCTCCACTATTTTCATATTTATTTAATAAGCTTTTAAAACCATGTGTCTTTAAAAAAGGAATTAATTTATTTAACTCCAATTCAGTACTTATTTTAAATTCTTCTATCTGAGACTTAATAGGAACGTCTTTTTTTAAAGTAACTAATGATCTAGACAATACTGCCTGATCTGCGAACTCTATTAAATTTTCTCTTTTTTTATTTTGTTTTATTTCAGAAGCTCTACTTAATAATTGATCAAGGTCTCCATATTGGTTAATCAATTCTGCTGCTGTTTTAATACCAATTCCAGGTACGCCAGGTATGTTATCGCTAGTATCACCGGCAAGAGATTGAACATCAATTACTTTACTAGGGTAAACTCCAAATTTTTCAAAAACTCTATTATCATTAATCCAAAATTGTTTCATAGGATCGAATAACGTTGTGTTTTGATCAACTAGTTGCATCAAATCTTTATCACTAGATACGATTATAACATTTTTATTCATTTTTGACGCTATATCTGAATATGTAGCAATTAAGTCATCAGCTTCATATCCTTCCATTTCTACAACAGGTAATCCAATCGCGTTAGTAGCATCTCGTATAATTGAAAATTGAGGAATTAATTCATCAGGAGGATCAGATCTATTTGCTTTATAAAATTCATATAGATCATTTCTGAAAGTTTTTCTAGCAACATCAAAAATAACTGCTAAATAAATTGGTTTAAAATCATCAATGAGCTTTAGAAGCATTTTAGTGTAACCAAATACTGCATTAACTGGAACTCCATTACTATTGGTCATAGAAGGTAGGCCATAAAAAGCTCTAAAAATATATCCAGATCCATCAATTAAAAATAAATTGTTTGGATCATTCAGTTTAAGATTAGGTCTTGCATTATTTTCAATCGGTTTATTCATTTAATTTGCAGAATTTAATTTTTTTAATTAATTTTCGTTTTAAAAGTAATTGCATTGAAAAACTACCTTGCAACCTATTTATTATCAGTATTACTATAATTAATTATTAGAGAGTTGTCATTAAATCATAATTAAAGTCATTTTATAAAATATTATATTTTAAAAAAGAAAGAGCTTGAGTGACAGAGAAATATTGGGAAATTCCACACAATCAATTAGCATTACAAATTGAAAAGTTATCTAAAATTTATAATGGTAAAGTTAATAATATTGCCTTAAATGATATTTCCTTAAATGTCCCTGTTGGAAGTATATTTGGTTTACTTGGACCTAATGGTGCCGGAAAATCAACTTTAATCAACATTATTTCTGGAGCAGTTATAAAAACTTCTGGAAGAGTATGTGTATGGGGTTTAGATATAGATAAATATAGAAAACAATCTAAACTTGCTGTTGGTGTTGTACCACAAGAACTTAATATAGATGCTTTTTTCACACCAAAAGAAACCCTTAATTTTCATTCTGGAATGTTTAATGTTCCAAAAAAAAATTGGCGAACAGATGAGCTTTTACAGTTAATGGGTTTGACTGACAATGCTGAAACATATAGCCGAAAGTTATCTGGCGGCATGAGACGAAGACTATTGGTAGCGAAAGCGATGGTTCATTCACCACCTATTGTTATATTAGATGAACCAACGGCAGGAGTGGATGTTGAATTAAGACAAAAGCTATGGAACTATTTTAAAAAATTAAATGAATTGGGTGTTACTATAATATTAACCACGCATTATTTGGAAGAGGCTGAATTTTTATGTGATCATATTGCCATAATCAATAAGGGCAAAATTGTTGCTAATGAAACTAAAAAATCCTTACTTTCAAAGTCAAATCAAAAAGTAATATTTATTACATTGACTGATGACAAGATTACTAAAAAAGATAAAGATTGTATTAAAAATATTGGTAATGTTAAAATTTGTAAAAATAAAATTGAAATTTACTTCGACCCCAAATATACATCCATGGATAGAATTATAGAAATAATTTATAAAACAGATTTAAAGATATTAGATTTATCTACTACAAGCGTAAGCCTTGAAGAAGTTTTTGTTAATTTGATCAAAGATAATTAGATGAAATAATATAATGAACTGGGTTGTTTATATGGTGAAATGTAAAGATAGTTCTATTTATACTGGAATATCAAATAATTTAAAAAAAAGATTAGACACTCATAAAAAAGGTAATGGTTCAAAATATGTTAGAGCAAGATTACCTTTTAAATTAATTTACACTGAGGATTGCCAAAGCAGAAACAAAGCTACAAAAAGAGAAATAGAAATAAAAAAACTTGATAAAAAAAATAAAGAATTATTAGTCGAATTACACACAAAAAAGGAGTTATAATGAGTATTTCTAAATTTGTTTTTATAGTCTCTATGAATGTAAAAAAAGAATATGAGGATTTATTTAATGAGGTATATGACGAAGAACATGTACCACATTTGCTTAATGTTCCAGGAGTTAATAAAGTAACTAGGGGCAAAGGAATACCTTTTAACTTTTCTATAGGTGGTGAAACAAAATCAATGAATTCACCCAAACAGAAATTTGTGGCTATGTATGAAATTGATAATCCAGAAGTTATTAATAGTAAAGATTGGGCAATTGCTGTTGAAAAAGGAAGATGGAGCACACAGATAAGGCAACATACTTATGACAGATCACATTTTCTGTATGAATATTGCTAAATTTTAATTTAACAAAAATAAAATTTTATTTTGACATATTTTAAATTTTGATATCATAATATTCAAAATACTTAATTTTATGGAGATTAAATATGTCAAACATAATCGAAACTAAATTTGGTACATTAGTGAATACTAGTAAAATCGCTGCAGGCAGTGCATCTAGTATTAAGAAAAGTGGTGCTTTCTATAATTTTTCTATAAGAATAAACCATGATGACATTCGTGAATATTCATTTACAAATTTAGCAAGAGCTGAGTATATGAGACGGATAATGATTGATCACTTAGAACAAAAGATCAAAAAAGAATCTAAAATTTCAAAAAACAAAGTGAACTAAATTATTCACTTTTTTTGTTTAAACAGCTTATTTCTTAATAATCTATTATAATTAGAATAGTTGTGTGAAATTACATAATTAAGATCGATTAACTTCTAATTAAAATTAAGTTATTTCATTTAAAAAAATTTATATTTAGAGTTGATGGTGCGGCTGAGAAGACTCGAACTTCCACGGGTTTTATCCCACAGCGACCTCAACGCTGCGCGTCTACCGGTTCCGCCACAGCCGCAATAAAAATACTCTTCTGCGATAACAAAATGATATAATTATTGCAAGATAAATAATATATTATGTGTGTAATTTAACGAAAGTAGTTATTTTGATTAATGAAATAGAATGGAAAACATCAAATAATCCTGTAGAATATAATTTTGCAGTTTCAGAAATGAAAAGACGTGTTTTAAAAATTAAAAGAAATTGTGCTTGCGAAATGATCTGGCTTTTAGAGCATAGTTCTATTTTTACAGCTGGAACATCTGCAAAACTAGAGGATTTAAAAAATAATAATATAAATTTTCAATATACTGGTAGAGGTGGACAGTGGACTTGGCATGGGCCTGGTCAAAGAGTTGTTTACTTAATGTTAAATTTAAAAAAAAGGTCACAGGATGTTAAAGCGTACGTATATGCACTAGAAGAATTAATAATTCTTACTTTAAAAGATTTCTATATCTATGGAGTAAGGATTAGTGGCCAACCTGGCGTATGGGTAAAAGATGATAATGGATGTGATAAAATTGCTGCATTAGGTATTAGAATATCAAGTTGGATAACTTTTCATGGAATATCTATAAATGTTAATCCAAATCTAGATGAATTTAATAATATTGTACCGTGTGGGATAACGAATTCTGGTGTAACTAGTTTTTACAAGTTAGGTAAAAAGATATCTCTTAAAGAATTAGATATTAGTTTAAAGAAAAATTTTAACAAAGTTTTTGGTAATAAAGGGTTATTTAAACTAAAATAATCATTATTTCTTAAACAGAATGTAAAAACATTCTTTTAAAGTCTTGTTAGCGCGAACAGCATCTAATTTTAAAGTTTTATCGCTATCTTTATTTCCAAAAAATCCTTCTATAGTTTTTTCAAAATGTAATATTTGATTACGTCTAATTCTTAACCAATGAAAGTCTTTTGAGCTTTTAAAATGATTTATATCTAATCCATCAACATAATCTAAATTATCTTTGTCATTCAAAATATTATCAATTATCGTAAGGGATAATATCACTACTGAAGCCCACATTTTATTTTCAAATGCAATATTGTACTCTTGAAATAACACTTTGGCTTGAGGATTTAATTGCTTTATGAAATCTTCTTTCATATTTTTTGTCATATTAAAAAACATTTTTCATTTTAGACAATCTGAAAAAAATACAGATTTATTTAATTCAATAGATATTTCTTTTCTTTTTTGTGAAGTTTCTTTATCAAAGCCCCAATTTTTTTCTTGCCACAATTCGTCTAAAAACGACAACTTAAAGACTTCATTAGTTGAAATATCTTTTTTTAAAACACATAATGATAATAATATGGAACCTGTAATATTTGTAATTCTATGTAACGCTGAAATCTCAAAAATATTGAACTGATTAACTAAATTATTCAATTTACGATGTACATTAGCGTGCTGTTTTTTAGGTACAATACCTTGAAAGACTTGAACTTTAGTGCTGATATATTTTTCAATAAGTAATATTATTGGATCCCATTTATTTTTTTGTAGTTCGACTAATTCTTTTGGATTTTCAGCGCGATAACAAATTAAATCTGTATCAATATAATCAAGAATATCATTAATATACAAATTTCTATTATCTATTATTTTATCTAAAGACGTTGACATAAGACCGTAAAAAATCATTGTTTCAGTATTTATATTTTTTGAATCTTGATCCCATTCTTTTACTATCTCTTGTGTTAAATTCAAGTTTGGAAGCACTAATTCTCTTTTAAGAGGGGTTTGTAGAATTCTTTCATCTAACATAATTTGAAAAGAGTTAGGTGATATTTTGTTTATACTGACTTTTTTCCAAGATTTTTTCATTTTAGGAATATATAGTTTTCATTAATTTACTCAACTCAATGGAATCACTTACTAAATAGCTTGCTCCAGCTGAGGATAACAATTCCCTACTGTTATAACCCCATGTAACTCCTATACTAATGATACCTGCGTTTACTCCTAACCCAATGTCATTGATTGTATCACCAATCATTACACAACGTTCCTTTTGCACACCTAAATCATTCATTGCTTTAATTGCCATTGCTGGATTAGGTTTGGGTATATTTTCATCTGTGCTCATTGTTATATCAAAAATTTTTGATAAATTATGTTTTGCCAAACCATTTGTTAATCCAATTCTTGACTTGTTAGTTGCAATACCAATTAACCAATTACTTTCTTTAAGTTCATTCAATAATTCAACTAATCCAGGGTATAATGGTTCATTTTGTAAACCTAATCTTCCTTGTTCTGCATACCATGATCTATAAGCATCTGAAATTTGTTCTGGTGTTACATTAAAACCTGGGGGCATATATTCATCAAGAGCAATTGCGAGTGGTTTACCAATATTTTCTCTAACTTTTTTTGGATCAGGGTCCGGCAAACCACACATTCTAAAAGCTTCAATAGCACCTTGGACAATCATTATTGCAGAGTCGACTATTGTTCCATCATAATCAAATAAAGCTAATTTTAGATCTTCTGACAATTTATACTCTCCAACAATTAAATAAAAATATCACGTAAAGTTTTTTGGTAATTTTAACCCTAAGAATTTTAGGTTTTGCTTAAAATCTTCTGAGACTTTTGCTGTAATAGTTTCACTTTGTGGTATTGTAATTGAATAAGCGTGTAATTGTAAATTCTTTATATTATTTGGTATCCATTTAATCTGAGACAGTTTCTTATGTTTTGGTAAATTGTGAGAGGACTTATAAACTTCTGATAACCCTTGATATTTATTATCTCCAACTATGGGGGCATTTATATATTCTAGATGAACTCTTAATTGATGCGTGCGACCTGTTTTTGGGTAAAGTGCAACTAAAGCTACACGTAATCCAACCTTGTCTAGGACTTTATATTCAGTTATAGCTCTTTTACCAATATCATGGTCAACTGACATTCTTTGATAGCCTTTAGTACCAGATTTTGATAATGGCAAATCAATAGTACCTATTTCATCATTTGGACATGGAGAAACAATAGCCAAATATGTTTTAACAATTTTTCGATCTTTAAAAAAGGACGTGAATTTTTTTGCAGACTTGTTTTCTTTTGCTAGCAACAATAAACCAGATGTATCTTTATCAATTCTATGGATAAGTTTTAGTGGGATGTTGTCAGTTGAAATACATTTTAGCATGTCGTCAACATGGTACTTTTGCTTACTGCCTCCCTGCACAGCAAGACCACTAGGTTTATTTATCGCTATATATTCACTTGTTTCTTTTATAAATATTTTCTTAAATAATTTTTTATAATACGTTTCATTATATTCATTCATTTTTTTTGATTTATAATGTTCATCAAAACTTATTTTTTGTGAATAGTTCAGTTCTTGACCGTAAGATACCTTAGTTGATGACTTAGCTTTTTTTGCATCTAACATAATCATTCCAGATCTTAAAAACTTCTCTAAAAGTGATTGGTTTATCTGTCCTAATAATCTTCTGACACATTTATCAAGTCTAGTTCCATGTTCTTTTTCAGGTATTTTAATATTTAACATCACAAATTTCTATTTTAAGTTATATTTTTCTATACTCCAAAAATCCAACCCTCTTTCTTGGATGAATTTGGAACATTCCAATTTTTTTCGTCAGCTGATAAAAACCTTAATGCCGCTGATGAAATTATCGAATCAGCATCATCTTGATCTGGACCACCAATAATATAGTTTTTTTTAAGAGGTTTTGAATTATAAAATTCTAATGATTTATTAATATTTTCTATTGCATAACCCACTTTTTTTTCAGGTTTAATTTTAGAAAGTCTAAAATAATAAGAGGGAAAGATTTCAACAACAACAGTTTTAGTCGAGAAATTAATCTTATCAAAAGGCCAAATTTTTGCTTTGTTTTTTAACGAATTAAGAATTCTCATTCCCGCTAGAGTACCTGTACCAACAGCACCAGGTCCAACACAGTTAAAAGTTGGACTTGGAGAAAGTATTTTTTTCTTAGCTAATATCTCAGTATATCTTCTTCTACTGGAAAAAAGTGAACCTTTAAGTTTTGGTGAATTAAAAAATTTACCATACGTTTTATTGACCCATATCTCTCCACCATAAAAATTTTTTGCTTTTATATTGGAATCTTCTATCAACTTCCATAATTTTTCTGAATTAATGGGACTATCTTTTATGCCTGGAAAATAACAACATCTATCATAAAAAGGGTATGAGAATGCAAAGTCAAATCCAATTAAGTTTCTTTGCAATTTTATTTCTTTATAAAGCCATTCTATTAAGGATGACCTTGTCCAATATTTATTATGCGACGGTTTTACTATTTGAGGAACTTTATTACCTCTAGGACATTCTGCGACACTAATTCCTTTTTGAAAAGTATTTTTGTCACCAGACCAATCTATTCCTATAAATTTATCAAAATACATTTTTCACTCAAAAAAAAACCGTTCACGTTATTTGAACGGTTTTAAAATTCGTTAAGTACGAAAGTTACCCAGAAACAGCTTCTTTTTGTTCATCTTCACTTGTGTTATTTATTTGCACTGGACCACTATCTTGACCTCTTGCATCTTCATTTCTATCTACTAACTCAAGAACAGCCATTGCAGCGGCGTCTCCATATCTATAACCTGCTTTTAGAACCCTTGAATATCCTCCTTGTCTTCCTGCATATCTTTTTGCAAGAACATCAAACAATTTTGATACCATGTTATTATCCCTAAGCTTAGAAAACGCTTGTCTTCTAGCGTGCAAGTTGCCTTTTTTACCCAAGGTAATTAATTTATCTATTATGGGTTTCATAGTTTTAGCCTTCGGTAATGTTGTTATTATTTGCTCGTGCTTTATTAAAGCCTGAGCCATATTTTTAAACAGCGATTTTCTATGAGAAGAACTTCTGTTTAATTTTTTACCCTTAATCCTATGTTTCATTATTTACTCCTAAATCTTTTATATTGAATTAGAAAGGTTCTTCTATTCTTTTGACTAACTCTTCTATATTTTCTGGTGGCCAGTTTTCTACGTCCATCCCTAACTCTAAACCCATTACTTTTAAAACTTCTCTAATTTCATTCAAGCTTTTTCTACCAAAATTAGGTGTACGTAACATTTCTGGCTCTGATCTTTGAACCAAATCACCAATATATACAATATTATCATTTTTCAAACAATTAGCTGATCTTACAGACAACTCTAATTCATCAACTTTTCTAAGAAGATTTTTGTTGAATGGAAGATCTTCTAAAACCTCAGTAACTTCTTCCTCTTCTGGCTCTTCAAAATTTATAAAGTTGTTTAATTGGTCTTGCATAATTCTAGCAGAAAATGCTACTGCGTCTTCTGGTGAAACTGAACCGTCCGTTGTAACCACTAATGACAATTTATCATAGTCAGTTTGTTGGCCAACGCGAGCATTGTCTACATTGTATGAAACTTGCACAACTGGACTATATATCGCATCTATTGGGATTACTCCGATAGCTAAATCTTCTTTTCTATTACTTGTAGAGGATACGTACCCTTTACCATTTTCTATGGTAAACTCGACAGAAAGCTTTGCTCCGTTGTCTAGAGAACATATTTCGTGATCTTTATTCATAATCTCTATCTCTGCTGGGCATTCTATCATCCCAGCTGTTACAGTTGCTGGCCCATCAACATTAAGTTGAACTTTTTTAACGCCATCGTAATCCATTTTTACTTTGATACCCTTAACATTTAAAATAATATCTGTAAGGTCTTCTTTAACACCTGGTATCGAAGAGAATTCGTGAAGAACACCCTGAACTTGCAAAGAAGTAATTGCCGAGCCCTGAAGTGATGAAAGTAAAATTCTTCTCAGAGCATTGCCAATTGTGACGCCATAACCTCTTTCTAAAGGTTCTGCAATTATTATGGAGGTGTTTTCTGAATTGTTATCATCTTTAACTTCTAGTTTAGATGGTTTAATTATTTCTTTCCAATTTTTTTCAATCATGATTGCTCTCTATAAATAATAAATGGTTATTAATTCTAAATAGTTTACTAAACTCTTCGACGTTTCTTAGGTCTACACCCATTATGAGGAATAGGTGTAACGTCTCTTATAGAATTAACCTGAAAACCAATTGTTTGTAACGCTCTTAAAGCTGACTCTCTTCCTGAACCTGGACCTTGAACTTGAATATCAACAGTTTTTACACCATGCTCTGAAGCTTTTTTACCTGCATCTTCAGCGGCAAGTTGTGCGGCATATGGGGTTGATTTTCTAGAACCTTTAAAGCCCATTGTACCTGATGATGACCAGGAAATAGCATTACCTTGAATATCTGTTATAGTTACAACGGTATTATTAAATGATGAATTAACATGAGCAACTGCATTAGTAACGTTCTTTTTTTCTTTGCGACGTATTCTTGTTTGATTAGGTTGTTTAACCATTATATAAAGCTCTCCTTAAAAACTATTATTTCTTTTTTCCTGCAATTGCTTTTGCAGGACCCTTCCTAGTTCTTGCATTTGTATGTGTTCTTTGACCCCTCACAGGAAGATTTTTTCTGTGTCTTAAACCTCTCAAACAACCAAGATCTAAATATCTTTTTACATCCATTGAAGTTTTTCTTCTTAAATCACCTTCTACAATATAGTCTGTATCTATTAGGTCTCTAATTTTTGTAAGCTCATCCTCAGACAAATTATTTACCCTTTTATCTTCAGAAACTCCAACTTTTTTACATATACTTTTGGAACTTGTTAAACCGATACCATGGACATATGTCAGAGCGACTAGCACTCTCTTATTAGTTGGTACATTAACACCTGCAATACGTGCCACTTATTTCTCCTTTTTTAGTTTAATTAGATCCATTTGATATTTAATCAGATCGAGAATTATAATGTTAAAAGAATAACAGTCAACTTTTATAATAACTCAATATTTTTAAAATATCCCTCGATACTTGCTCTATATTTTGCATCCCATCTATAGTATGTAATTTATTTGAATTTTTATAATATTCTAAAACTGGTAATGTATCTTTTTTATATACAGAAATTCTGTTATTTAAAATTTTAGAATTGTCATCACCCCTTAAATCATCGCTCTCTGCAGCTCTTTTTTTTATTCTTTTTAAAAGAAGTTCTTCATTAACATTAATTTCGATAACTGTATCAATTTTTATTTTTAATCTATCTAATATCTCATCTAAATGAACTGCTTGCTTTAACGTTCTTGGAAATCCATCAAGAATGAAACCATTATTACAATCGGGTTTTTTAATTCTTTTTTCAATCATTGACATTATAATTTCATCTGAAACTAAATCACCTTTGTCCATAATGACTTTCGCAGCTAAACCAAGATCAGTCTCTAATTTAACTTCTTCCCTTAACATATCTCCTGTTGAAATTTGAACAATATTATATTTCTTAATTATAATTTTTGCTTGTGTGCCCTTACCTGCACCTGGTGGACCGAAAAGTATTAATTTCATTTAACGTCTTCCACCCCGTAATTTTGTTTTTTTAATTAAACCTGAGTATCTATGAGCAATTAAATGCGATTGAGCTTGCGATACCGTATCCATAGATACTGTAACTACAATTAATAAACTCGTACCACCTAAATAAAAAGGAATAGAATATTTGGATATTAAAATCTCGGGCAAAATACAAACTGCAGCCAGATATGTAGCGCCTATAGCCGTTAGTCTGGTCAAAACAAAATCAAGGTAATCTGCTGTTGGAGGACCTGGTCTTATACCCGGAACATAACCACCATTTTTTTTAAGGTTATCTGCCGTTTCATCTGGGTTAAACACTATAGCTGTATAAAAAAAAGCAAAGAATACTATAAGACTTATGTAAATTGCAAGATATAATGGTTGACCCCTCCCAAAGTATGAATTTAGTGTTAAAACCCATTCAGAACTATTCCCATCTAAACCAGAAAAAGACGATAATGATGTAGGCAACAATAATAAAGCGGAAGCAAATATGGGGGGTATAACTCCAGGCACATTTATTTTCAGAGGTAAATGTGAAGAATCACCAGAAAACATCTTGTTTCCCATCTGTCTTTTTGGATATTGTACAATTATTTTTCTTTGTGAACGCTCAATAAATACAATGAAAATTATAACTGCAATAGCAAGAAATAAAATCGTAATTATAAGAAATGTTGATATTGAACCTGTTCTTCCTTGTTCCAAAATTTGTGCTAAGGCTCTTGGTAATTCGGCTACAATACCAGCAAAAATTATTAAAGATACTCCATTACCTATTCCTCTAGATGTAATTTGTTCTCCTAACCACAGTAAAAACATTACAGAACCAACCAAAGTAACCACAGTGGTGACTTTAAAAAATATACCTGGATTATTTACAAGTGACCCTGACGGACCTGATGTTCCTTCTAACGCAACCGCGAAACCAAAGGCTTGAATAGTAGCAAGCAAAACCGTTAAATATCTTGTGTATTGGTTTATAGTCTTTCTTCCAGATTCACCTTCTTTTTTAAGTTGAGACATTTGCGGAGAAATTGATGTCATTAATTGCATGATAATTGCAGCTGAAATGTATGGAAGTATTGTAAGAGCAAATATTGTCATTCTGCCCAAAGCACCCCCAGAAAACATATTAAACATACCTAAAACACCACTATTCGCATTACTAACTATTTCAGATAATGCAGTTGCATTTATGCCAGGTACAGGTATGTAAGTACCTAACCTGTATACAATTAAAGCACCAAGTGTAAATAATATTCTTTGTCGTAGTTCGGTAGCTTGACCCAATACACCAAACATACTTTCATTAGCCATAAGTTAAACCTCGGTTTTATTATCTTGATTTGTAGTTCTTTTGTTTTTTTCAAGAATTACTACTGAACCACCAATTTTTTCAACACTATCTTTTGCTGTTTTAGAAGAAGCTGAAACTTCTATGTCTATTTTACTTTTAATGCTTCCTTTTCCTAAAAGTTTTATTTTTCCTTGTTTAGATCTAATTAATCCTAAACTTTGTAGAACTTTATGGTTTATAGCTTTTTTGGGATCAATCTTCTTACTATCAATTAGATTCTGTATCTTTTCTAAATTTAATTCGATGTAATTTACACGATTTATATTTGTAAAGCCTCTTTTTGGTAAGCGTCTATGAATTGGCATTTGGCCACCTTCAAAACCTTTTATAGATACACCTGATCTTGATTTTTGACCTTTATGACCTTTTCCAGAGGTTTTACCAGTTCCGGATCCAATACCTCTACCAATTCTTTTACGAGGTTTAGTTGAACCCTTATTGTCTCTAATTTCATTGAGTCTCATTACATTCTCCTACCTAGCAAACAAATCTAATAATTTACTTCAACCAGATGTTTAACCTTATTTATCATACCCCTTATCGAGGGTGTATCCTCTAATTTACTACTTCGACCTATTTTATTTAAACCTAGACCAATCAATGTTTTTCTCTGATATGATTGTCTCCCAATTGGGCTTTTCATTTGCGTTACAACAATTATTTTTTTATTTGACATTTTAATTCCTAACTTAAATTATTATTTTAAGCTGTATCTGATATTAGTTTTTTTCCAAAAATTTCAGCAACTTTTCTACCTCTCTTATTTGCTATATTTCTTGGCGAATTCATTGACGAAAAAGCATCAAAAGTTGCTTTTATCATATTATGAGGATTAGATGTGCCAATAGATTTTGCTACAACATCTTGCACACCTAATGTCTCAAAAACAGCTCTCATTGGACCACCTGCAATAATACCCGTTCCAGAAGGAGCAGTCCTAAGCACTACCTTACCAGCACCAAAATGTCCTTTCATATCATGATGCAATGTTCTTCCTTCTTTCAGAGGAACTTTTACCATGTTTTTTTTTGCATCATCAGTAGCTTTTTTTATAGCTTCTGGTACTTCTTTTGCTTTACCCGTTCCAAAACCGACTTTACCTCTTTGGTCTCCAACAACAACAAGTGCAGCAAAACCGAATCGTCTTCCACCCTTTACAACTTTTGCAACTCTGTTGATACCAACTAACTTATCAATTAATTCCGTATCATCTTTGTTATTTTTTTTATCCTGTTTTTCAATTCTTGACATTATTTACCCCTAAAATATTAAGCCACCATCTCTAGCTGCTTCGGCTAAGTTCTTGATCCTTCCATGATAAATGTATCCTCCTCTATCGAAAATTACATTCTTAATACCTTTTTTTATGGCTTTTTCTGCTATTAACTTTCCAACGATAGTTGCAACTTCTTTAGTACCACAATTCTTGTATTGTTTTTTAATATTAGTTTCCAAACTAGAAGCAGATGTTACAGTAACTCCATTCAGATCATCTATTATCTGTCCATAAATGTGCTTGCTAGATCTAAAAACTGATAATCTCAATTTACCATTAGATTTGCTTTTCAAAGCTTTTCTATTTCTTTGCTTTCTCTTATTATGTAAAGATATCAATTTGCCCATTATAACCTCTATTTCTTTTTACCTTCTTTTCTTAAAATAAATTCTTTACTGTAGCGTATTCCTTTACCCTTAAATGGTTCTGGGGGTCTCTTCGATCTAACCATTGCAGCAAACTCTCCTAATTTTTGTTTGTCCGCACTTGATATAGTAAATTTTGTATTGCCATCCATCTTAATGCTAATGTAATCTGGCACCTCAATTTCGACTGGATGACTTAAACCAAGGTTAAGGGTTAATTTCTTTCCTTGAAGAGACCCTCTATAACCAACTCCAACAATCTCCATCTCTTTTTCAAAGCCAGAACTAACACCCTGGATAGCATTATTAATCAGTGCTCTAGTCGTACCCCAAATCGCCTTATTTCGGGAATTTTTGTCTGTAAGGTCTAATTTGATTTCTTTTTGATCAATTTTAACTTCTATTATATGATCTAGTAGTGGAGCTGTTAATTCGCCCTTAGATCCTTTAACTATGAATTTATTATCCTCTCTTTTTACTTCAACACCATCAGGGATTTTAATAACGGATTGGCCAACTCTTGACATTAATATACTCCTAAAATACTTGAAAAAGAACTTCACCACCAACATGAGCTGCCCTGGCTTCATTATCGCTCATAACACCTCTTGGAGTTGAAAGAATTGATATACCAAGACCATTATAAGTCCTAGGTAAATTATTAATTCCAGAGTATACTCGTCTTCCAGGGGTCGATACTCTTTTAATTTCACTTATTACTGGTTTACCTTCGTAATATTTTAGTTCAATTTTAAATTCATGTATACCGGGACGCTTTTCAAATTTGGAAAAATTTCTAATATAACCTTCCCTTTTTAGCACGTCTAACACATTTGCTCTAAACCTTGAAGCAGGCGCTTCAACAACAGATTTATTAGCTGACTGACCATTTCTAATTCTCGTCAACATATCTCCAAGTGTATCACTCATTGACATAATTAATACCTTTCTACCAACTTGATTTTACCATACCTGGTATTTGACCAGATAAAGCTAGTTCTCTTAGAGCTATTCGTGACATTTTTACTTTTCTGTAATATCCACGTGGTCTACCAGTAATTAAACATCTGTTTCTTAATCTAACTTTAGCGCCATTTCGTGGCATTTCAGAGAGTTTTAGTTGAGCTTCAAAGCGCTGTTCTATAGGTAGGGATCTATCACAGCATATAGCTTTTAAACGATCTCTTCTCAATTTATTTTTTTTAACTTGCTTTTCTTTATTTAAGTTTTTTTGGATAGCACTTTTTTTTGCCATCTATATCTCCTTATTAAATTATTATCTGTTGAAAGGGAAATCAAACCCGTTTAACAACTCCTTAGCTTCTTCATCTGTTTTAGCAGAAGTTACAAATATTATGTCCATTCCTCTGACTGAATCTACATTGTCATATTCAATTTCTGGAAACACAAACTGCTCTTTTAATCCAAGTGCGTAATTACCATTACCATCGAAACTTTTTGGATTCACGCCCCTAAAATCTCTTACTCTGGGTAGAGCAATATTTACAAACCTATCTACAAATTCATACATTTTATTTTTTCTAAGGGTTACTTTTACACCTATTGGCATGCCTACTCTAAGTTTGAAACTTGCATTGGCTTTCTTTGATTTTGTTATAACAGGCTTTTGACCTGAAATTGCAGCTAATTCATTAACAGCTATATCTATCTTTTTACCATCTTTAACAGCTTCACCAACCCCCATATTTATTATAACCTTTTCAAGCTTAGGTACTTCAAGGTCATTTTTATATTTAAACTTATCTTTTAGTTTAGCTGTAATTTCATTTTTATATTTTTCCTGTAACCTTACTTTCATTTTAAGCTCCAAATTACTTATCTAACAATGATCCAGATACAACTGATAATCTTCTTTTAACATCGTCTTTAAATTCATATTTAACTCTAGTAGCTTTTCCATTCTCAGGGTCAATGTGGGCAACATTAGAAATATGAATCGATGCTTCTCTTTCTTCAATTTTACCAGGACTTTCTTGAGTAGCTTTTTTATGTCGTTTAACAATATTAATACCATCAATTATCACTCTATCTTTGGATTTTATTATAGAGGTAACATTACCAGTTTTACCTTTATCTTTTCCGGCAATTACGATTACTGTATCACCAGTTTTTATTTTAAATTTCTTATTCATTACAAGACCTCCGGTGCAAGTGATACAATTTTCATAAATTTTCTACTTCGAAGTTCACGTGTAACTGGGCCAAATATTCGGGTTCCGATAGGTTCATTACTTTTATTAACTAAAACAGCTGCATTTTTATCAAATCTTATACAGGTGCCGTCATTTCTTCTTACCTCTTTAGAGGTTCTAACAATTACAGCTCTGTGAACATCACCTTTTTTAACTCGACCTCTCGGTATTGCCTCTTTAATAGAAACAACAATTACATCACCTACCGCAGCAGTTTTTCTACCAGATCCACCTAAAACTTTGATGCATTGAACTCTTCTAGCACCTGAATTGTCTGCCACATCAAGATTGCTTTGCATTTGTATCATATTATGTCTCCAGCAATTATTTAGTATATAACTTCAAAACGCTTATTTTTTGAAATAGGGGTGCATTCTCTTATATTCACAATATCTCCAACCTTAAATTTGTTTTCATTATCATGAGCTGCAAATTTTTTTGATTTTGTCACAAATTTTCTATACATCGGATGCATTATTTTTCTTTCAACTAATACTGTAATAGTTTTGTCAGCCTTGTTACTTGTAACTTTTCCTGTTAGGATTCTTTTTGGCATAATATTTAATTTCCTTTAATTTATTTTCAAACAACATTGTTCAAAATTGTTTTAATACAAGCTATTTCTCTTCTAATAAGTTTAAATCTTGCAGGATTTTCGTTTTGACCGTTACTAATTTGAAACCTAAGATTAAACTGTTCCTTCCTTAGGAGCTTTAACTGATCTTTCAACTCATCAGTAGTTTTTGTTATCAAATCTTTGGGCTTATATTTTGCCATTTAAATATCTCCGATTATTCACCTAATCTTTTAACGACTTTAGTATGCATTGGTAATTTAGCAGCAGCTAAGCTTAGAGCCTCATTAGCTGCTGTTTCAGAAACACCATCAAGTTCAAACATTATTTTTCCAGGTTTAACCCTACATATCCAATATTCAGGAGAACCTTTACCCTTACCCATCCTTACTTCCGCCGGTTTACTAGAGACAGGAACATCAGGAAATACTCTAATCCAAACTCTACCAGCTCGACGGAGATGTCTTGTTATAGCTCTTCTAGCAGCCTCAATTTGTCTAGCTGTAACCCTTTCTGGTTGTATAGCTTTTAATCCAAACGAACCAAAATTAAGCTTAGTTCCACCTTTAGCTAATCCATGTATCCTACCTTTATGAGCTTTTCTAAATTTTGTTCTTTTTGGCTGTAACATAATTTACCCCTGGTCCAATGTTTTCATGTTGGAACCTTTAGCATTTCCCATTTTTTTATCTTGTGCCATAGGATCATGCTCCATAACTTCTCCTTTAAAAATCCATACTTTTATTCCAGTAGCACCATACGTAGTAAATGCAGTTGCTTCACCATAATCAACATCTGCTCTTAAAGTATGTAGTGGCACCCTTCCTTCTCTATACCACTCTGTTCTAGCTATCTCAGCGCCTCCGAGTCTGCCTGCACAATTAATTCTTACACCTTCAGCTCCTAATCTAATCGCGGCTTGCACAGCTCTTTTCATAGCTCTTCTGAAAGCAACTCTTCGTTCAAGCTGCTGAGCAATACCATCAGCTACTAACTTTGCGTCAAGTTCTGGTTTTCTTATTTCGATAATGTTAAGACTAACTTCAGCATTTATTCTTTTGCTTAATGTATTTTTAAGGGTTTCAATATCTTGACCTTTTTTTCCTATTACTAAGCCAGGTCTTCCAGCATAAATAGAAATTCTTGCTCTACCAGCTGGCCTCTCAATGACGATTTTACTAACAGCCGCGGCCTTAAGCTTTTCAAATAAATATTTTCTTAACTCAATATCTTGATGAAGTAAATCTCCATATGATTTTCCACCAAACCATCTCGAATCCCAGGTCCTATTGATACCGAGTCTAAAGCCTATTGGTTGTGTTTTTTGACCCATTTTAGCTACCTTCCTGTTCAGATAATAGAATAGTTAAATGAGAAAATGGTTTGATAATTTTGGCACCACGTCCTCTAGCACGAGCATGAAAACGCTTCATGACTAAACCTTTACCAACATAAGCTTCTTTAACAACTAGTTTATCTATGTCCAATGAATGATTATTTTCAGCATTTGCAATTGCTGATCTCAGGGCTTTTTCAACAACCTCAGAAATTCTTCTTCTTGAAAATTGTAAAATAGATATAGCTTTAGATGCAGATTCTTTTCTTATCATTTGTGCCACAAGATTTAGTTTCTGCGGGCTCACTCTTATATTTTTAATCACAACTTTTGCCTCATTGTCTAATTCTCTGCGCTTATTTTTTTCTCTACCCATTTTAACTCCTATCGCTTAGACTTTTTGTCTGCAGTATGACCATAATATGTTCTAGTAGGTGAAAATTCACCTAATTTATGCCCCACCATAGCTTCAGTTATTGTAACGGGTATAAATTTTTTTCCGTTGTAAACACCAAATGTAAGACCAACAAATTGTGGCATTACAGTTGATCTCCTTGACCATGTTTTTATAACATCATTTCTACCAGAATTTCTGGCGACTTCTGCTTTCTTTAGCAAATAACCATCCACAAATGGACCTTTCCATATAGATCTTGACATAATGTTTACCCTATACTTTTCTTCTTCTTATTATGAATTTGTCAGTTCTCTTGTTATTCCTTGTCCTATAACCTTTTGTTGGTTTTCCCCAAGGAGTGACCGGGTGTCTACCACCTGAAGTTCTACCTTCTCCACCACCATGTGGATGATCAACAGGGTTCATTGCAACGCCTCTAACTGAAGGTCTTTTTCCTAACCATCTATTTCGACCAGCCTTTCCTAAATTTATATTTTGATTATCTTGATTTGAAACAGCACCAATAGTACATAAACAAGAAGATAAAACCAGCCGTACTTCGCCAGAAGTTAATCTTAAAATTGAATATGACAAATCTTTTCCAATTATTTGCACATATGAACCAGCTGATCGCGCAATTTGACCTCCCTTTCCAGGTTTTAATTCAACATTATGAACTAAGGTACCTACTGGTACCGCCGAAAGTGGCATACAGTTTCCGGGTTTAATATCGGCTTTTTTTGCTGATACTACTCTATCACCTAATTTCAACCTTTGCGGAGCGATAATATACCTTAACTCATTATCTTCATATTTTATTAAAGCTATGTAAGCTGATCTATTTGGATCATATTCTATACGTTCTACTGAACCAACAACATCTATTTTTGTTCTTTTGAAATCTATAATTCTATAACGCCTTTTATGACCTCCTCCACGTTGCCACATAGTTATTTTACCAGAATTATTCCTACCACCTGATTTGTTTAGGCCTTCAGTTAACTTTTTTATAGGCTTACCTTTAAAAAGATCAGACTTATCAATTAAAACTAAGCCTCTTTGCCCAGGCGTATTCGGTTTGAACTGTTTTAATGCCATTTTAAACTCCTACCGATAAGTCAATATTATTGCCTGGAGCAAGTGTAACTATTGCTTTTTTTCTGTCTTGTCTTTTGCCTAAAATACCCTTAAATCTTTTTAACTTTCCTTTAGTTAAAATTGTATGAACTGCTTTGACTTTTACAGAAAAAATTGATTCAATAGATAACTTAATTTCTGGCTTTGTTGCATTTATTGGCACAGAAAAAACCATTTTGTTGTATTCTGATTGCTGTGTAGATTTTTCTGTAACTAATGGACTTAAAATAACTTGATAAGCCTTATTTAAACTTACTTTAGTGTTTTCTTTTTTTCTTGGTCTTACACTCATAACAATCGCTCCTCAACAAGTTGCAAAGCATCATCCATAATAATTAAATTGTCTTTTTTAACTACATCATAAACATTCAAACCATGATGTGAGAGAATATCTAAATTTCTAATATTAGCAGCAGCTTTAATAAATTTATCGTCAAGATTATTTCCAGAAATTATAAGGACGTTGTCCACTCCAATTTTATTTAATTTTTTCTTTAATGAAGAAGTCTTACCATCACTTTTAAATGTTTCTAAAATAAATAATTTGCCTGACTTAAATTTATTGGACAAAGCAGATTTTAAACCTAATTTTCTTACTTTTTTGTTTAAGCTATGGTAATGAGAATGAATGACTGGCCCATGTGCCATTCCCCCCCCCCTAAATTGAGAAACAGAACCAGAACCATGCCTAGCTTTACCTGTACCTTTTTGTTTATACATTTTAGCTGTTGTCATTTTTACGTTACTACGAGTTTGAACAGAATGATTTCCTAATCGTCTCTTTGCTAATTGCCACCTTATTACTCTTGCAATAATATCAACCCTAGGTTTTATTCCAAAAACTTGCTCGTTAAGGTTTATTTCTTTGCCTGATTTATTATTGATACTCAATGATTTAATTTTCAACTTCAGCTCCATCTACGTCTGCAGAATTTTCTTTTTGTTTTTCATTTTCAACATCTGGCACAGAAACATTCTGATTATCAACTTTATTTTCATTACGCAAACCTGCTGGGAAAGGAACTTCATTTGGAGTTTTGTGCTTAATAGCATCTCTCAAAATGACAATACCATTTTTTGAGCCTGGAACAGAACCTTGAATTAATATTAAATTGTCATCTTCTAGTAATTTAACTACTTTTAAGTTTTGGGTTGTTATTTTCACATTGCCGTATTGACCAGCCATTTTTTTACCCTTCCAAGTTCTACCTGGATCTTGACTGTTTCCAGTTGATCCATGAGATCTATGACTGATAGAAACACCATGAGATGCTTGCATTCCACCAAAATTATGTCTTTTCATAGCACCTGAAAACCCTTTACCTTGTGATGTACCAATTACATCAACTTTTTGACCTACAAAAAAATGATTTACACCTAACTTATCCCCAACTTCTAAAACGGCATCTTCACTAACTCTAAACTCAGCGATTTTTTCTTTTGGCTCAGATTTAGCTTTAGAAAAATGACCTTTTAAAGGCTTAGATATATTTTTAGATTTTTTATTGCAAAATCCTAATTGAACTGCATTATATCCTTCTTTATCAGCTGATTTAATTGATAAAACTTCTAAATCTTCAATTCTTAAAATGGTTACCGGGATGTGTTCGCCATTGTCATCAAATACTCGTGACATACCCAACTTCCTAGCAATTAGACCGCAACGCATCATTTTAATCCTATAATTTTATTTCAACATCAACGCCTGAAGCTAAATCTAACTTCATAAGAGCATCGACTGTTTGGGGTGTAGGCTCAACAATATCGAGCACGCGCTTGTGTGTTCTCATCTCGAATTGTTCACGACTTTTTTTATCAACGTGAGGACCTCTTAGCACCGTAAACCTATTTAATGACGTTGGTAAAGGTATAGGACCACGAATTTTAGCACCTGTTCTTCTAGCAGTGTTCACTATCTCCGAAGTGGATTGGTCAAGTATCCTATGATCAAAAGCCTTTAACCTAATTCTAATATTTTGACTATCCATTAAATCCTCTTTACTTTATCAAATTAATTTACTTTCATTAAGCTTCTATACTCGAAACTACTCCAGCACCTACAGTTCTTCCTCCCTCTCTTATTGCAAACCTTAGTCCTTCATCCATTGCAATTGGAGTTATTAATTCTACAGATATTGCAATATTATCTCCCGGCATTACCATTTCTGTTCCAGAAGGTAACTCAACAGCTCCAGTCACATCAGTTGTTCTAAAATAAAATTGTGGACGATAATTACTAAAAAATGGTGTGTGTCTTCCACCTTCATCTTTAGTTAAAATATATGCCTCACCTTTAAATTTAGAATAAGGCTTAATTGAACCAGGCGCAGATAAGACTTGACCACGTTCAACTTCCTCTCTTTTTGTTCCCCTTAGCAGTACTCCAACATTGTCACCAGCTTCACCAGAATCAAGTAATTTACGGAACATTTCAACTCCCGTACATGTTGTTTTAGCTGTTTCTTTGATACCAACTATCTCTATTTCTTCACCAACTTTTATAACACCTCGCTCAACACGGCCTGTGACAACTGTACCTCTTCCTGATATAGAAAAAACATCTTCAATAGGCATTAAGAAAGGCTTGTCTTTGTCACGCTCAGGCTGAGGAATATAAGAGTCTACAGCAGCCATTAATTCTGTAATTGAGTTTATCCCAATAGCTTCGTCACGACCTTCAAGTGCAGCTAACGCACTACCTTTAATAATCGGAATATCATCACCAGGAAACTCGTAACTACTTAATAGTTCACGAATTTCTAACTCAACTAATTCCAACAATTCTTCATCGTCAACTTGGTCAACTTTATTCATATAAACAACTAAAGAAGGAACACCAACTTGACGTGCTAATAGAATATGTTCTTTAGTTTGTGGCATAGGACCATCAGCAGCGTTCACAACTAATATAGCACCATCCATCTGAGCCGCACCAGTAATCATATTTTTTACATAGTCTGCGTGACCTGGACAATCAACATGAGCATAATGACGATTCTCGGTTTCATACTCAACATGCGCAGTAGAAATTGTTATACCTCTTTCTCTTTCTTCAGGAGCTTTATCAATTTGGTCATAAGCAGAAAAGTCAGCTCGACCAGCATCAGCCATGACTTTTGTAATTGCTGCAGTTAGCGTGGTCTTACCATGGTCAACGTGACCTATTGTACCAATATTTACATGAGGTTTACTACGATCAAATTTTTCTTTAGACATATTTTATGACCTTTCTTTAATTTTAATTTTAAGCCAACTTCGCTTTTACTTCATCGGCAACTGCTTGTGGAACTTGATCATAATGATCAAAAATCATTGTATACTGAGCTCTACCTTGACTCATTGATCGTAAATTATTTACGTAACCAAACATATTAGCTAATGGCACCATGGCATTAATCACTTGTGCATTTCCTCTGGCATCCATGCCATTAACCTGTCCACGCCTACTGTTTAAGTCTCCAATAATGTCTCCCATATATTCTTCAGGAGTAACACACTCAACTTTCATAATTGGCTCAAGCAAAACGGGAGATGCTTTATTCATTCCCTCTCTAAATGCAGCTCTAGCTGCAATTTCAAATGCCATAACAGATGAATCAACATCGTGAAAGGCACCATCATGAAGATTTACCTTAAAGTCTATCGCTGGAAATCCAGCGATAATACCAGATTCTTTAGCTTGAATTAAACCTTTCTCTACCCCAGGAATATATTCCGTAGGTATATTTCCTCCTTTTATAGAATTTACAAATTCAAAATCCTGATCTGGATTAGGTGAAAATGTCATTTTAACTCTAGCAAACTGGCCAGATCCACCAGATTGTTTTTTATGAGTATAATCGACTTCGACTTCCTTTGTAATAGTCTCTCTGTAAGCCACCTGAGGGGCCCCTATATTAGCCTCAACTTTAAATTCTCGTTTGAGCCGATCAATCAAAATATCTAAATGTAGCTCACCCATACCTTTCATAATTGTTTGACCAGATTCTAGATCCGTTGAAACCTGGAAAGAAGGATCTTCAGCAGCTAATCTTGCTAGACCTGTTGACATTTTTTCTTGGTCATTTTTTGACTTTGGCTCAACAGCAATTTCTATAACTGGGTTGGGGAAAGACATTGTCTCTAAAACAACTGACTTTAATGGATCACATAAAGTATCACCTGTAGTTGTTTCTTTCATACCAGCTAATGCAACAATGTCACCTGCAAATGCCTCATCAATCTCCTCTCTATTATTAGAATGCATCATCATCATTCTACCTACACGCTCTTTTTTGCCTTTAGTAGAATTAAGCAGAGAGTCACCTTTCTTAATTGAACCAGAATAAATTCTTAAAAAAGTAAGTGAGCCAACAAAAGGATCGTTCATGATCTTAAACGCCAAACCAGAAAAAGGCTCTATATCACTAGCTTTTCTTTCAATATTTCGAGTTTCAGATTTGTCTCCAGGAAGAAACCCGAGGTAAGCAGGCACATCAAGAGGATCAGGAAGATAGTCAATTACGGAGTTTAGCATTGTTTGAACACCCTTATTTTTAAATGCTGAGCCACATAATATGGGAACAAAATTCATTGCTAATGTTCCTTTTCTTATTAATTTTCTTAATGAAATTTCGTCAGGCTCTTCACCTTCTAAGTATTTTTCCATCCACTCATCATCTTGTTCAACTGCTAACTCTATTAAATCCGCTCTCATAGCTTTAGATTTTTCTATAAGGTCATCTCTTATTTCGCGTATTGTCCAAGAAGCACCTAAATCTTCAGAATCCCAAACCCACTCTTTCATAGAAACCAAGTCGACTAGTCCTAAAAATTCATTTTCAGCACCAATTGGTAAATTAATAGGCAATGGTGTTGCACCAGTACGATCTTTTACCATGCTTACACATTTAAAGAAATCCGCACCAATTTTATCCATCTTATTGACGAAAACAATTCTAGGTACTTTATACCTATCTGCTTGACGCCATACAGTTTCGGTTTGAGGCTCAATACCTGCATTAGCATCTAAAACAACTACAGCTCCGTCAAGTACCGCTAGAGACCTTTCGACTTCTATTGTAAAATCAACATGACCTGGTGTGTCTATAATATTGAACCGAAATTTAGCTTCATTTTCTGAAGAGCCATAAGATTTATCAAAACTTTTACCATCCTCTGTCCTAGTCCAAAAACAGGTTGTTGCAGCAGAAGTTATTGTTATCCCACGCTCCTGTTCTTGCTCCATCCAGTCCATGGTTGCATTACCATCATGAACTTCTCCAATTTTGTGTGATCTACCAGTATAATATAAAACTCTTTCTGAAGTTGTAGTTTTACCTGCATCAATATGCGCTATTATACCAAAATTTCTATATCTATTTAAGCTATATCCACGAGCCATTTTAACACCTATTTAATTACTACCAACGGTAATGAGAGAAAGCTTTATTAGCTTCTGCCATTTTGTGTGTATCTTCTTTCTTCTTAACTGAAGCACCTCTATTCGAAGAGGCATCAATCAATTCTCCACTGAGTCTTTCAGTCATTGAATTTTCAGATCTGTTTCTACTACTATTTATTAACCATCTAATTGCAAGCGCAAGAGCTCTGTCAGACCGGACCTCAACTGGAACTTGGTAAGTGGCACCACCAACCCTTCTTGACCTCACTTCTAATTGAGGTTGGACATTCTCTAGGGCGTCATGAAAAATTTTTATTGGTTCTGTACCCACTTTTTTTTGAATTACATCAAATGCTCCATAAACTATTTTCTCTGCAGTTGACCTTTTTCCATCATACATTAGACAGGCTGTAAATTTTGATACTACCTTATCATTAAACTTTGGATCCGGCATCACTTGTCTTTTGATAGCTTTTCTTCTTCTTGACATAAATTTATCCTTTATTATTTAGGCCGCTTAGCACCATATTTAGATCTTCTTTGCCGTCTATCTGCAACACCTTGAGTATCTAAAGTTCCGCGTATAACATGATACCTAACACCAGGTAAATCTTTAACTCTCCCACCCCTTATCATTACTACTGAGTGTTCCTGAAGATTATGACCTTCTCCCGGTATGTAAGAGGTAACCTCGAAGCCATTAGTAAGCCTAATTCTTGCAACTTTTCTAAGGGCAGAGTTAGGTTTTTTTGGTGTTGTGGTATATACACGTGTACATACACCACGTTTTTGTGGGCATGACTGCATTGCAGGTACCTTTGTTTTATTTATTGGTCTTTCACGACCATGCCTTATTAGCTGATTAATTGTAGGCATCTACAGTTCCTTTATAAGACTAATGATATAAATACTCATTAGATGTAAATTTCGTTGTTGAGCTAGCGTCTAATTTAAAATTACTACCAGAACTCAATTTCGCGAGATTGTATTCCTAACAGATGAAATGGTCAAGAACAAAAATATAAAGTTTTTATAATATTTATAAATTAGATTAATCAACCTTCTCTTCATTAATTTCAGAGGAAAGTTCTTCTTCTTTTTTTATATTTTCTAAAATTTCTCTATCCCTTCGATGAGCAGTCATTCTTAATTTATTGACTATTGAGCCAGTTCCAGCAGGAACTAATCTACCTACAATAACATTTTCTTTTAAGCCCGATAACATATCAGATTTTCCAGAAACGGCAGCTTCAGTTAACACTCTAGTTGTTTCTTGGAAAGATGCTGCAGAAATAAAACTTTCCGTTTGTAAACTTGCTTTAGTTATACCAAGTAAAACAGAAACGCCTTTTGCTGGCTCAAAACCATCTAGAATTGCTTTTTCGTTTGCTCGTTTGAATTCTAATCTATTTACGTGCTCTCCATTTAAAAATGTTGTTCCCCCATGTTCAGTAATTTCTATTTTTTGTAACATTTGCCTTACAATTACCTCAATATGTTTATCATTAATTTTAACACCTTGTAATCTATAAACATCTTGAACTTCTTTGACTAAATAATCAGCAAGAGCCTCAATACCCAGTATATTTAGTATATCGTGTGGGACAGGACTACCATCAATTATCATATCCCCTTTTCTAATAAAATCACCTTCTTGAACAGCTAAAAGTTTACCTTTTGGGACCATATATTCTACTGGTTCACTTTTATCACCTTGTGGAACGACCCTAATTCTTCTTTTAGCTTTATAATCAGCACCAAACTCAACCACGCCGTCGCTTTCAGATATTATTGCAAAGTCTTTTGGCTTTCTAGCCTCAAAAAGTTCAGCGACTCTTGGCAAGCCACCTGTAATATCTCTAGTTTTTGAGCTTTCACGTGGAATACGGGCTAATACAGACCCTGCTTTAACCTTACTTTTATTCTCAACACTTAAAACAGCATTCACAGACATAAAATATCTAGCTTCAAGACCATTTGGTAAATTTATAACTTCACCATTTTCGTCTCTCAGGGTTATTCTTGGTCTCAAATTTGATCCTCCAGGCTGTTGTTTCCAGTCAACAACAACTCTACTCCCAATTCCTGTCGATTCGTCAATGATTTCTCTCATAGAAACACCATCAACAAGATCAACATAGTGTGCGGTACCTTCTTTTTCGGTAATAATAGGTATAGTATAAGGATCCCATTCTGCCAATATTTCACCAGCTTTAACTTTAGATCCATCCTTCTTTAATAATTTTGCTCCATATTGCAAACGATATCGTGCCTTTTCTCGTCCTTGATCATCTAAAATAATCATTTCAGATGACCTAGAAAGCACAATTTCACTTCCGTCTTCCGTTGTAACTAAAGAAGTATTATCTAAACGAATAGTTCCATCAAAAGGAGCTTCAATCTTTGATTGCTCTGCACCACGTTGAGCTGCTCCACCAATATGAAAAGTTCTCATTGTAAGTTGAGTACCAGGCTCACCAATAGATTGAGCAGCAATTACACCGACTGCTTCACCAATATTTACAGGTGTGCCTCTAGCAAGATCCCTTCCATAGCATGCAGCACAAATTCCTGGTTGAGTATCACAAGTAAGTGCAGATCTAACTTTTACCTGATCAATACCTGCTGTTTCAATCTTTTCAACATCATCTTCAGTAATAATAATACCTTTTTTTATTAATACTGAGTTATCTTTTACATTAATAATATCTGAAGCTGTAGTTCTACCTAATATTCTTTCAGCAAGTGGTTCAATTATGTCACCACCTTCAATCACAGCTCTCATAACGAAACCATTTTCAGTTCCACAATCATCCTCAGTTACTATGCAATCTTGAGCTACGTCAACCAATCTTCTAGTTAAGTATCCAGAATTTGCAGTTTTCAAAGCAGTGTCAGCTAAGCCTTTTCTCGCTCCATGAGTTGAATTAAAGTATTCAAGAACATTAAGACCATCTTTAAAGGACGATTTTATAGGAGTTTCAATTATTTCTCCAGAAGGCTTAGCCATAAGGCCTCGCATACCAGCAAGTTGCTTAATTTGAGCAGCGGAGCCCCTTGCTCCAGAATGTGCCATCATCCAAACAGAATTTACTGGCTCTCCAGTTCTAATTGTTGAGATATTTTTCATCATTTCTGCTGCTACGTCGTCAGAACATTTAGACCAAACATCAACAACTTTATTGTATTTTTCGCCTTGAGTTATCAGTCCATCTTGATATTGCTGCTCAAAGTCTTTGACTTGTTTTTCTGCATTAATCATTAAATCATGTTTTGCTTTTGGGGTTTCTAGGTCAGATATTCCAAATGAAATACCTGCTGTACATGCATGTTTAAAACCCATTGCCATTAATTTATCACAAAAAATAACTGTATCTTTTTGACCACAATGTCTGTAAACGTAGTCAATTACATTAGTAACTTCTTTTTTTGTCATTAATTTATTTATTGTATTATAATCGACTGAATTATTAGAAGGCAATAACGTTGATAACTTTGCTCTACCAGGAGTTGTCTCAGCCAATTGAACATTCTTATTACCTTGATTGTCAAAGGTCACAACTCTTATTTTTACTTTAGCTTGCAAATCAACTTGATGGTTGTCTAGGGCCATTAAAGCTTCCTCAGGTGAAGAAAAAATCATGCCTTCACCTTTTTGAGCATCACTTATCATAGACAAGTAATATAATCCCAAAATAATATCTTGAGATGGTACAATTATAGGCTTACCACTTGAGGGGGAGAGTATATTATTAGTAGACATCATAAGCACTCTTGCTTCTAGTTGTGCTTCAAGAGAAAGAGGTACGTGGACAGCCATTTGATCACCATCAAAGTCGGCATTAAAAGCTGTACAAACAAGAGGATGTAAATTAATTGCCTTACCTTCAATCAATACTGGTTCGAAAGCTTGAATACCTAATCTATGCAAAGTTGGTGCTCTGTTTAACATAACTGGATGTTCTCTGATAACTTCTTCCAATATATCCCAAACTTCAGGCCTTTCCTTCTCGACCATTCTTTTTGCTGCCTTCACTGTGCTAGCTAAACCATATAGTTCCAATTTGGAATATATAAATGGTTTGAATAACTCCAAAGCCATTTTCTTTGGAAGTCCACATTGGTGCAATTTTAAATCAGGGCCAACAACAATGACTGATCTTCCAGAGTAATCAACTCTTTTACCAAGAAGGTTTTGTCTAAACCTACCTTGTTTACCTTTTAGCATGTCTGAGAGAGATTTGAGCGGTCTTTTATTGACACCAGTTATTACTCGCCCTCTTCTTCCATTGTCAAACAATGCATCAACAGATTCTTGAAGCATTCTTTTTTCGTTGCGAATAATTATATCAGGTGCCCTTAACTCTAAAAGTCTTTTAAGACGGTTATTACGGTTAATAACTCTTCTATATAAATCATTCAAGTCTGAGGTAGCAAACCTACCTCCATCAAGTGGTACCAATGGCCTAAGCTCGGGTGGAATTACAGGGACAACGTCAAGTATCATCCATTCTGGCTTTGCTCCAGATTGTAAAAAAGATTCTACAAGTTTTAGTCTCTTAACTAATTTTTTTCTTTTTATTTCTGAGCCAGTTTTTGTTAATTCTTCTCGAATTTTAACTACTTCTTCATCTAGATCCATATCAACTAGAATTTTCTTTATTGCTTCAGCACCAATTGAAACTTCAAAACTTTCATCACCAAATTCATCGAGAGCGTTTTCGTAATCTTCTTCACTAAGCAATTGACCTTTGTTCAAAGAAGTCAGTCCAGGTTCAGTAACTAAGAAATGCTCAAAATAAAGAACCCTCTCAAGATCTTTTAATGTCATATCAATAAGCAACCCTATTCTTGACGGCAAAGACTTAAGGAACCAAATGTGCGCGACTGGTGCAGCTAAATCAATATGACCCATCCTTTCTCTTCTTACTTTGGAAAGTGTAACTTCAACACCACACTTTTCACAAATAATTCCCCTGTATTTCATTCTTTTGTACTTGCCGCATAAACATTCGTAATCTCTTACTGGACCAAAAATCTTAGCACAAAACAACCCGTCCCGTTCAGGTTTAAAAGTTCTATAATTTATCGTTTCTGGTTTTCTTATTTCACCAAAAGACCAGCTCTTTATAGCTTCTGGAGAGGCTATAGAAATACTAATTTGATCAAAACTTTGAGTTGTACCTGTTTGCCCAAATGTATTAATAAGTTCATTCATCTGCATTTCCAATCATGGTTAATAATATTATACATTAATCAACTAAGTCCATATTAACATTTAGTCCTAGTGATTTTAATTCTTTTATTAAAACGTTAAATGACTCTGGAATTCCTGCTTCAAAGTCGTCGTCACCCCTGATAATAGATTCATAAACTTTTGTCCTACCTGAAACATCATCAGATTTTACAGTCAACATTTCTTGAAGGGTATAAGCTGCACCGTATGCTTCAAGAGCCCAAACTTCCATTTCACCAAATCTTTGGCCTCCAAATTGAGCTTTACCACCTAAAGGCTGCTGTGTAACAAGAGAATATGGACCAATTGACCTCGCATGGATTTTATCATCAACCAAATGGTGGAGTTTTAACATGTAAATGTATCCAACAGTAACTTTTCTGTCAAATACTTCACCCGTTCTTCCATCTGTCAACCATACTTGACCGGTTTCATCTAAGTCTGCTAATTTAAGTATATGTCTAACATCTTGTTCACTAGCACCATCAAAGACGGGCGTTGCCATTGGAACACCTCTGCGTAAGTTAGTGGCTTGTTGAATGATATCTTTGTTATCTAATTTTGAAAAATCTGAATTTGACTGTTTTTCACCATAAATTTGTGAAAGAAACTCTCTTATTCTCCCACTAGTGTCATTATCATCTAACAACATTTTTCCAATTTTATTACCTAAACCAGAAGCAGCCCAACCCAGATGCGTTTCTAAAATTTGTCCTACATTCATTCTTGATGGTACGCCTAATGGATTTAATACAACATCAACTGGTGTTCCGTCATCTAAGTAAGGCATATCTTCGGCAGGTATAATTTTAGAAATCACGCCTTTATTTCCATGCCTCCCTGCCATTTTATCTCCAGATTGTAACTTTCGTTTAACAGCAACAAAGACTTTCACCATTTTCATTACACCTGGAAGCAACTCATCTCCTCTTTGTAATTTATCAACTCTGTCATTGAATCTATTTTCCAATGTTTTTATAACCCCATCAAAATGATTGGATAATTTTTCAAGTTTTTTTTGAACTTTTTCGTTATTAACTGAAATCGACCTTAGTTCTAAACGTGATAATTCATTAAGTGTTTCTTCAGATAAAACTTCACCCTTCTTTATTTTTTTATCCGATATACTATCTAATTTTTGCCCAACGAGAAACTCTTTTAGACGTCCATAGTAACCTTTCTCAAGTATTAATTTTTCGTCATCTCTGTCCTTTGCAAATCTATCTACTTCAGCTCTTTCAATAGCTCTAGCCCTCTCATCTTTTTCAACTCCTCTTCTAGAAAATACTCTTACATCTACTATTGTACCTGATACACCAGGTGGAACTTTCAGTGAAGTGTCTCTGACATCTGAAGCTTTTTCTCCAAAAATTGCTCTAAGCAATTTCTCTTCTGGTGTCATAGGACTTTCACCCTTTGGAGTTACTTTACCAACCATTATATCTCCCGGCTTAACTTCGGCTCCAATATATACCATTCCTGCTTCATCTAGATTTCTTAGAGCTTCTTCGCCAATATTTGGAATATCACGCGTTATTTCCTCTTGTCCTAATTTAGTATCTCTAGCCATAACCTCAAATTCTTCAATATGAATTGATGAAAATATATCTTCTTTTACAATGCGTTCAGATATAAGAATTGAATCTTCAAAATTATATCCATTCCAAGGCATAAATGCTACAAGCACATTTCTACCAAGAGCAAGTTCGCCATCTTCTGTAGCAGGACCATCAGCGATTATGTCACCATTATTAATTAAATCACCTACCTGAACTAAAGGCCTTTGATTAATACAAGTATTTTGGTTACTTCTTTGAAACTTTAATAATGAATATATATCTACAGGACTAACATCAGCCTCATCAACAGAGTTAGCTCTAATAACAATTCTAGTTGCATCAACTTGATCTACAATTCCTGATCTTCTTGCAACTACTGTTACACCAGAGTCTTGAGCAACCGTCGCCTCAATTCCTGTTCCAACAAGTGGACTTTCTGATTTAACTAAAGGAACAGCTTGTCTCATCATATTAGAACCCATTAAGGCTCTGTTAGCATCATCATTTTCTAAAAATGGGATTAAAGCTGATGCAACAGAAACTAATTGTTTTGGAGAAACATCCATAAGATTAATATCATACGGGTTAGCTAAACCAATGTCTCCAGCTTTTCTTACAGGCAATAATTCACCAGTAAAATTGTTAGAGCTATCTAATTCTGCATTAGCTTGTGCAATAGTATACTTACCCTCTTCGATTGCAGAAATATAGACAACATCATTAGTAACTTTACCATCTTCAACTTTTCTATAAGGTGTCTCTATGAAACCGTATTGATTAATTTGAGCAAATGTTGCTAAAGAATTTATTAAACCAATGTTGGGTCCCTCTGGTGTTTCAATTGGACATATCCTACCATAATGGGTTGGGTGTACATCTCTAACTTCAAACCCTGCTCTCTCACGAGTTAATCCACCTGGACCAAGTGCTGAAACTCTTCTTTTATGTGTAATTTCAGATAATGGATTAGTTTGGTCCATAAATTGAGACAATTGACTTGATCCAAAAAACTCTCGAAGGGAGGCTGCAGCTGGCTTTGCATTAATCAGGTCTTGCGGCATTAAGTTTTCGATTTCGTTAGCTGAACTCATTCTCTCTTTTATTGCTCTTTCCATTCTTGAAAGACCGACTCTATATTGGTTTTCTAGCAATTCTCCAACTGATCTGACTCGTCTGTTACCTAAATGATCAATATCATCTATTTCTCCATGACCATCTTTTAATGAAATTAGCTCTTTAATGATAGCAAGAATATCAACTTTTCTTAATACTCTGATTGAGTCATCAACCTCAAGATCCAAACGAGCAGACATTTTTACTCTACCAACAGCTGATAGGTCATAGCGCTCTTCATCAAAAAAAAGACTATTAAATAAAATTGCTGCTGTTTCGTGAGCAGGAGGCTCTCCAGGACGCATAACTCTGTATATATCAACTAAAGCCTCTTCTCTCGAAGTGTTTTTATCAAGAGCAAGTGTATTTCTCATCCATGGTCCAACAGAAGAATTATCTATAGATAAAACTTTAAGTACACTTAGATTATTAAGCCTAAATAATTTTAAGAATTCATTCGTAATCTCATCACCAGCTTCAGCAAAAACTTCACCAGTCTTTTCGTTAATAATATCTTCAGCCAAAAATTTACCTAACAACTCATCTTCTTTGATCTCAATAGATTTAAGACCATTGTCAATAAGTAATTTTATGCTTCGTTGTGTTAATTTATCACCAGACTTTGCAACGACCTTCCTTTTTTTGGAATCAACTAAATCATAATCCAATCTTTGACCTTTATAGTTTTCAGCAACAAAGTCAGTGATCCACTTGTCAGAATTAAATTCAAAAATCTGATAATCGTAGAAATAAGTTAATATATCTTCTCTAGACATACCTGAAAGCCTAGATCTGTCGGGCTCTTCATTATTTTTTATACATTCTTTAAGGTATTTTTCAGCATCGTCTTCCAACAAAGCCATCAAAAATGTAGTGCATGGTAATTTTCTTTTTCTGTCAATTCTAACATTTAAAACGTCTTTTGGATCAAATTCAAAGTCAAGCCATGATCCTCTGTATGGAATAACTCTTGCAGCAAAAAGAAATTTACCTGAGGCATGAGTTTTTCCTTTATCATGGTCAAAGAAAACTCCAGGAGATCTATGCATCTGAGAAACAATAACTCTTTCAGTGCCATTTACAACAAAGGTGCCGTTAGGTGTCATAAGTGGCATATCACCCATATAAACATCTTGCTCTTTCATATCTCTTATAGACTTGGCACCGGTATCAGCATCTATGTCCCACACAATTAACCTTAATGTTAATCTCAATGGAGAAGCATAAGTTAATCCACGTTGGTGACACTCATCCACATCATATTTAGGTTCTTCAAGGGTGTAGGAAACAAACTCAACCATTGATCTACCAACAAAATCCTTAATTGGGAAAACAGAATTGAATACAGCCTGAAGACCTACATCAATTCTTTCATCAACTGGTATATACATTTGAAGGAATTGTTCATAAGAATTTCTTTGAACTTCAATTAAATTAGGCATTTGCGCAACTTCGCTAATTTTACCAAATGTTCTTCTAATTCTTCTTCTATTCAATAAAGTACTTTGCGGGACTGACATTTATGATTCCTTTTAATTATAAGAAAGTTAAACAACCGTAAAAAATCAAGAACAAGCCTAATAAATTAAGCTTGTTTGAATCTATTTCAAAGGAAATAAAATTTATTTAATCTCGACTGAAGCACCAGCTTCTTCAAGTTTAGCTTTTATTTCGTTAGCTTCTGCTTCTGGTATTCCCTCTTTAACTAAAGATGGGGCAGCTTCAACTAAATCTTTAGCTTCTTTTAGCCCTAAACCAGTAACTGCTCTTACCTCTTTAATAACATTGATTTTTTTGTCACCAACTGATGCTAAAGAAACAGAAAATTCTGTTTTAGCTTCAGCAGAAGCTGGAGCTTCACCTCCACCAGTAGCAGCTGCAACAGCAACTGGTGCAGCTGCTGATACGCCCCATTTTTCTTCCAGTATCTTAGCTAAATCAGCTGCTTCTAAAACTGTTAAAGAGCTCAAGTCCTCTGCCATTTTTTCTAAATTTGCCATGTTTCTCTCCTAAATTATTATTGTTGTATTGATTTTTGTGAAATAGTTCTTAAAACCTTGGAAGCTGGTTCTTTGGTTAACCTTACTATTTTTGAAGCTGGTGCTTGAAGAAGACCAACAATTTTGCCCCTAAGATCATCCAAACTAGGCAACTTTGCCAAAGCCACTACATCATTCTTTGAAAGTGGTTTATCTTCTAAACCTCCTCCAATTATAACTATTTTTTCATTTTCTTTAGCAAAATTTACTAGTACTTTTGCAGCCATTACAGGATCTTTAGACGAGCCTATAGCGGTTGGCCCACTAAACATATCTGTCATATGTTGGTACTTGGTGTCTTTCAGTGCTAAACGTGTAATTTTATTTTTTGTAACTTTAAAAAAACAGTCATCGTTTCGCATTTTATTTCGAAGATCATTACTCTCCGCGACAGTTAGACCAATACAATGAACGACTACGACTGATGTCGACTCCTCAAATGTACCACGCAAAGTTTTGACTAAATCGGATTTTTGATTTCTATCCACCGATATGCCTCCACATGTTTGTTTAGATTAAAAATTCTAAACTTAAGTTGCATTTTAGGTAATAAATTACCCACGGCCCGCCCTACCAATATTAGGCACATAAATGCCTCAGCTTGTCTATGTAGGATATTTAAGATAAATCACCTACAGTCTTGGACAGGTTCAGTCTAATAAGACTGATTGAGAATAATAAAAAAATTACCCTCTAATAAATATATAATTTAGATTATATATTTATATTAATACCAACTCCCATTGTTGAGCTGATAGAAATTTTTTTTATAAAAGTCCCTTTAGCTCCAGATGGCCTAGACTTTTGAATAGTTTCAATAAAAGAATTAACATTTTCAATTAACTTTTCAGTTCCAAAGCTTAGTTTTCCAATTCCAGCTTGAACTATTCCAGTTTTTTCAGCACGATACTGAACTTGACCAGATTTAGCAGCTTCTACTGCTGTTTTAATATCTGCAGTAACAGTCCCAAGTTTTGGGTTTGGCATTAAACCTTTGGGACCAAGTGTTTTTCCAATTCTACCAACTACACCCATCAAATCTGGTGTGGATATAACTCTATCATAATCTAGGTTACCATTTTCCATATTTTCTGCCAAATCTTCTGCACCTACTACGTCTGCACCTGCTTTCTTTGCTTCCTCAGCTTTTGAGTCTTTTGCAAAAACTGCAACTTTCATAGCCTTCCCATTACCATTAGGTAAAGAAACAACACCTCTAATCATTTGATCTGCATGCCTGGGGTCAATTCCTAAATTCATAGAAATCTCTAGTGTCTCGTCAAACTTATCTCTTTTCTTTTCCACGATAAACTTTACAGCATCACTAATATCAAGAGATTTGTTTTCAATATTTTTATATAAATCAGAAAGATATTTACCTTTTTTCATAATTCTACTCCAAAACTTCTAATCCCATAGATCTAGCTGAACCTTTTACCATCTCAATCGCTCCATCAAGATTTGAAGCATTTAAATCGCTCATTTTATTTTCAGCAATTTCTTTTATTTGTTCAATTTTTATTGTACCGCCAGAAATTCTACCTGGTTCACTGGAACCTTTGTCTTTCCCAATCGCCTTCTTTAGATAGAACGAAACAGGTGGTGTTTTTGTAATAAAACTAAAACTTTTATCAGAAAAAACAGTTATTACAACTGGTATTGGCATATTTTTTTCTAATGATTCAGTTGAAGCATTAAAAGCCTTACAAAACTCCATAATATTCACTCCACGTTGTCCTAAAGCTGGACCCACAGGCGGAGAAGGGTTAGCAGCACCTGCTGGAATGTTTAATTTAATATAACCTTCAATTTTCTTTGCCATTTTATCCTCCGCAACAAACTAAAGTTGCATTATGCTATCTATATTTTCTCAACTTGACTGTATTCGAGGTCGACCGGTGTTGATCTTCCAAAAATTGATACAGCAACTTTTAACCTGGATTTATCTTCATCAATTTCTTCGACTAGGCCATTAAAGCTCTGAAACGGGCCATCAGATACTCTCACTTCCTCACCCACTTCATAGATTACGCTTGATCTTGGGCGATCAATTCCTTCACTAATTTGATCAATCAATCTATTAGCCTCAGCTTCACTAATCGCGACCGGTTTACCTTTCGCTCCAAGAAAACCAGTAACCTTTGGCTGTGCCTTTATTAAATGCCAGGTTTCATCAGTCATTTCCATTTTAATCAAAATATATCCTGGGAAAAACTTTTTTTCAGTTTGAACTTTTGCCCCTCTTCTTATTTCAATTACCTCTTCAGTAGGAACTAAAACTTCTTCTATTAATGATCCCATATCTTTAGAGATGATTTTTTCTTCAATACTCTGACAAACTTTTTTTTCCGAGCCGGAAAAAACATGAACAACATACCACTTTTTGGCCATTATAGAATCCCAATAATAAAAGATGAATTAGAATTTAAATATAACAAATTATTAACCACCAAGATTTAATAAGAATTGAACAATACTAGAAAGTAACAGGTCAACTAATAAAAAGAACAATGACGCTATTAATGCCATAACAAGCACGCTTAAAGATGCGAACATTGTCTCACGTTTTGTCGCCCAAGTTATTCTATTTATTTCTTGTCTCACTTGTCTTACAAATTGTGCGGGATTTGTTTTAGCCATGAGAAGCCTTTCATGCAAGAAGAAAAATGATTATTTACATTTTTTTTTTTTATAAGTCAAAGCTAATAATTGTTTATTTAAAAATTTTATTGGCAGGAGTGGAGGGACTCGAACCCCCAGCCCCCGGTTTTGGAGACCGGTGCTCTACCAGTTGAGCTACACTCCTAGTTAACAGCTCATTATCTCAAATTAATTTACTTTCATTAAGCTTCTATACTCGAAACTACTCCAGCACCTACAGTTCTTCCTCCCTCTCTTATTGCAAACCTTAGTCCTTCATCCATTGCAATTGGAGTTATTAATTCTACAGATATTGCAATATTATCTCCCGGCATTACCATTTCTGTTCCAGAAGGTAACTCAACAGCTCCAGTCACATCAGTTGTTCTAAAATAAAATTGTGGACGATAATTACTAAAAAATGGTGTGTGTCTTCCACCTTCATCTTTAGTTAAAATATATGCCTCACCTTTAAATTTAGAATAAGGCTTAATTGAACCAGGCGCAGATAAGACTTGACCACGTTCAACTTCCTCTCTTTTTGTTCCCCTTAGCAGTACTCCAACATTGTCACCAGCTTCACCAGAATCAAGTAATTTACGGAACATTTCAACTCCCGTACATGTTGTTTTAGCTGTTTCTTTGATACCAACTATCTCTATTTCTTCACCAACTTTTATAACACCTCGCTCAACACGGCCTGTGACAACTGTACCTCTTCCTGATATAGAAAAAACATCTTCAATAGGCATTAAGAAAGGCTTGTCTTTGTCACGCTCAGGCTGAGGAATATAAGAGTCTACAGCAGCCATTAATTCTGTAATTGAGTTTATCCCAATAGCTTCGTCACGACCTTCAAGTGCAGCTAACGCACTACCTTTAATAATCGGAATATCATCACCAGGAAACTCGTAACTACTTAATAGTTCACGAATTTCTAACTCAACTAATTCCAACAATTCTTCATCGTCAACTTGGTCAACTTTATTCATATAAACAACTAAAGAAGGAACACCAACTTGACGTGCTAATAGAATATGTTCTTTAGTTTGTGGCATAGGACCATCAGCAGCGTTCACAACTAATATAGCACCATCCATCTGAGCCGCACCAGTAATCATATTTTTTACATAGTCTGCGTGACCTGGACAATCAACATGAGCATAATGACGATTCTCGGTTTCATACTCAACATGCGCAGTAGAAATTGTTATACCTCTTTCTCTTTCTTCAGGAGCTTTATCAATTTGGTCATAAGCAGAAAAGTCAGCTCGACCAGCATCAGCCATGACTTTTGTAATTGCTGCAGTTAGCGTGGTCTTACCATGGTCAACGTGACCTATTGTACCAATATTTACATGAGGTTTACTACGATCAAATTTTTCTTTAGACATATTTTATGACCTTTCTTTAATTTTAATTTTCACTAATTAATGTTGTGGTGGTGGGGGTAGGATTCGAACCTACGTACGCTATGCGGGCAGATTTACAGTCTGCTGCCTTTAACCACTCGGCCACCCCACCAACGTTGAAATAATGCTTTTAAAATTTCACCTTACTATAATTTACAATTTTTTTATGTTATATACACAAGGCTTTCTAAATATGAAAGCTTTTATTAAAAGTAAATCAAAAAAATTTAACAATTTATATTTTATAATTACATGAGACAAAATTCCAAAAAACACAACAAACATAATTTTAATTTTGAAACAAACCAAAAATCTAAAGTTAAAATAAATTTTCAATTGAATAGTATATTTTTAAAAATCAATCAAATACCTATAGCAGGGAAACATTCTATTTTATCAGCCCTTAAAAATAAAAATAGAAAGCTTTATTATCTTATTACAACAAAAGAAAACTTTTCAAAATGGTCAGAAGAAGTAAGCAAATTAAAATTAAAATTAGACATTTTACTTAGATCTAAGGAAGAGATAGACAAAATTAATAATTACAAGCCTCATCAAAATGCAGTTTTGGTAACAGAACCTCTTAAAAGATTGTCAATGGGTGAATTTTTATCTAATGACAAGTTTAATAATAGTAACCCAATTAGACTCATTGTACTTGATGAAGTAACTGATCCTCAAAATGTTGGGGCTATATTTAGATCCGCATTAGCATTCGGGATAGATGGTGTAGCATTGTCTCAAAGAAATAGTCCTCAGGAAACGTCTGCATTAGCAAAAGCATCATCTGGTGCAATTGAAAAACTATGTATCATTGAATTATCTAATATGACTAGAGAAATTAAAAAGCTTCAAAGCTACAACTTTAGTATATATGGACTTGCTGGCGAAGGTGAAAAGAATATTAATGAACTTGAAAATGAAACTGGTAATGTTGCTTTGATATTAGGCTCTGAAGGAAGAGGTCTTCGAAGATTAACAAGAAAGAATGTAGATTGTTTAATTAAAATACCGATTAATGAAGAAGCAAATTCATTAAACGTTTCAAATGCTGCATCAGTAGCCATGTTTCAATTACAAAAAAATATTATAAAAAATAAATAATTTCTTGTTAATAAAGTAAATTTCTATTATTTTTTTCGACAGTGCCGGCTTAGCTCAGTTGGTAGAGCAGTTGATTTGTAATCATCAGGTCGGGAGTTCGAGTCCCCCAGCCGGCACCACTATTTTATTTTATTTTTAAAATTTTTCCTTCAGAATTAGACTTATATATATAATCTTCTATTTTTAAATTCTCTAAATAATCACTAGCGCTATTAAATAAAACTTTTCCTTGAGTATAATGCTCCAAAATATGATTTATACATTTAAAAACGCAATCTCCAGCGAATCCCTTATTGTCCCAATTGTAACTTATTTTTGATTCTTTGTTACTACCAAATTTTCTTTTAAATAATTCTCCATCACCATTCAACCTTAATGAACCATTAGATCCTTCAATTAACATTTCACCAATTGTTAACCTTCTATCTTTGGCTATATGGTCAGACAATCTATTACCGTCAAAAGTTCCTCTCACACCATTTTTAAATTTAAAAATTACGAAGCCTGCATCTTCCCCATTAATGAATTTATTAAGCTTTGATAAATTTGCAAAAACTGAGTCAATCTCACCAAATAGAAACCTAAAAACATCTATAATATGAATAGCTGTTTCATGTATTAAAAATCTTTCCATTTTTTGAAAATATGGTTGTCTATCTAAATATGCATCTTTCCCCTGACCATCACCAGGTCGCATCCGAAAACTTACTTGATATAATTCACCTAATGTATTGTTGTCTAAAATTGTTTTAATTTTTTGATACCATGGTTGAAATCTAAAGTTTTCGTGAACGATTAAAAGAACATTATTTGTATTTGAAATATTTACTGCTTTCACTGCTTCAGAATAAGAGTTTGTAAAAGGTTTTTGACAAATGATATTTACATTCTTATTAGCTGCAATTTTAATTAACTTTAGATGATCTTTTGGTGGAACGACAATATCTACAAAATCTAAATCTATTTCATCTATCATTTTTTTAAAGTTAGAATAAATAGGACAATTATTGAATTTTTTAGAGTAATAAATAGCATCGTTTTCATATAATGAGCATATAGCAACAACTTTAACTTCAAGCCTTATCCATGCATCAAAATGAAATTGACTAAAATATCCAGTTCCAACAATTGCAATCCGAATTTTATTTTTCATAAAAATTCCATAAAAAATTATATTATTTTTTTTTTAAATATTTCATTGCAATGTGTGGGATTCCATCTTCATAAAACTCATTTCCATACAAAATAAAATTTAAACTTTTATAAAAATCTGCAACAGCAACCTGGCTATGTAAAATGATAGATTTATTATAATCTAAGTTCAAATAATGTTTAATAACATTTTTAATTAGAATTGATCCAACCTTTAATCTTCTAAATTCTTTTAATACCGCCACCCTCTCAATTTTAAGAAGATCCTTTTCTTTTTGACGAACTCTTGCTGTTCCAATTGCTTTTACACCGTCAAAAATTAAAAAATGACCACAAAGGTGATCTAAATTATCAAACTCTATTTCCTTAGATATTTTTTGTTCTTCACAGAAAACTCTTGTTCTAATTAAATAAGATTTATCCATTTCTTCTTTTGAACTTACTTCCTTAAAAATAAAATTATGCATGTTCTTTTATTAACCAAAAATTAAAATGTAAAACAAACTTCTATAATGGAAGTGGCCTTCCATCATAGTTGAAAAATTTTCCAGAATCTGATTTTTTTAAATTTAAAAAGTGATTTACTAACCCAGTTGCACTTTCTTTTGTTGATATATCAGCATTAACTCCACCCATATCAGTCCTTACCCACCCAGGATGATAAGATGATACAATAATGTTATCATTTAAGAAATGATTTGATATTGTTTTCATTAAATTATTGGCGGCTGCTTTAGAAGCTCTGTATATAGGAGCATTTTTTGAGAGATGAGTTTGGGTTCCCATAAGAGAAGAAATAATAACAATTTTAGATGTAGATTTTTTATTGAGGTTTTTATAAAGATTTTGAATTGTTAAGAATGGCCCACCAACATTTACCATCATTACTTCTCTAATAGCATTTTCATTGTGCTCATCACTAAATATATCGCCTTTACCATTATTAACACCTGCATTACAGACCATAATGTCAATTTCATTTTTTAAATTTTCTGATGCACTCAAAATACTTTTTGTACTAGTAACATCCATTTCATTTATATTAAGATTAGAATTATTATTTGATAAACTATTTAGTTCATCAGAATTATCAGGATTTCTACAACATGCTTCAACAAAGAAATTTTTACTAAGACAGAGCTTTGTTAGCGCCAAACCAATACCTCTATTGGCACCAGTAATTAAAATAGTTTTATTCAATTAAACCTCCTGTATTGACTAATCATTTAATAAAAATTTAATTCTAATTATTTTTGCTTTTTATGTGTGTTCTCCATGCTGCAAATATGCCACTTGCAACAACTATACTACCTCCAAAAAGAATTGAGATAGTTATTTCATCATCAAATATTAATATTCCAATAATAGATGCAAAAAACAACTGGAAATATGTAAAAGGCTGTAGGACACTAGCTTCTGCGTTTTCGTAAGCCTTGATCAAAAGAAAATGACCAGCAGTACTCAAAACACATAACAATGCCATCCAACCCCAGTCATTAAATAAGATTGGCTCCCAGTAAAATGGGCCAACAATTGTCATAACAACGAAACCGACAATGGCAACCCAAAAAAAACTTGTTTCTGATGTGTCTGTTTCTGAAACTTTTCTTGTTAAAATAGAATAAAAGCCTAGAACGAAAGCACCAACTACAGGTAAAATTGCATCAAAGCTGAGAATATAATTTGTAGGATCCAATATAATTATAACACCAGTAAAACCAAAAATAACTGCTAAACATCGCTGAATACCAATCTTTTCTTTTAATATTGGTCCCGAGAAAGCAACAACAATCAATGGGAAAGAGGAAAGTATCGAATGTGTTTGTACTAAGCCAAGCTTAGTAAATGAATAAACTCCTATAAGAATAGCACTTGTTAGTAACAATCCTCTAATGAACTGAATATAAGGTTGTTTTGTTCTTAAAACTTTTGCAATGCCATTTTTATTTCTAAGACTAATAGAAACCACTAACAACGCTAGAACCCAACTTCTAATCATGTTAATGACAAAAACATTATAAGTATCAGCTAAATATCTTGAGACACCATCCATAGAAGCAAAAAATAGTGTTGAAAGAATTATAATTAAGATACCTAGTTTAACATTATTTATCATGGCAGTCTTTGTTACAGGAAAATTTGCCTTATAGTTTAAAAATTTATAATTTTAAAATAAATATTAAAAATTGATGCTACTAACATGCCTGTTTAAGGTTAATATGTAAAAATAAATTACAATTTTTTACGAGTTTAAAATGAATAATCTAAATTTAGGATTTATAGGTATAGGATTAATGGGACTATCTCTAGTTAAAAGACTATCTTACTTAGATTATAAAATTGAAGCATATGATAAAAATTTAGAAAATCTTGAACCTTTAAAAAAAATGTCAAATATCAAATTAATCCAAAATGCTTCTGTAATATCCAAATATAATGATATAATAATTTTATGTGTTGATAAAACACAGAGTGTAAGAGAAGTAGTTTTTGGAAAAAATGGCATAGTTAATAATGCTAATGAAAATACAATTATTTTGGATTTATCTACTACCTTAGCAAATGAAACAATTAATTTTGCTAATCAGCTAAATAAACAAACAGGAGCATCATGGATTGATGCACCCGTATCAGGTGGCCCAGATAAAGCATTAAATGGCAACCTTGCTATCATGGTAGGTGGTGATGAAAAAGTTGTAAAAAATGTTAAACCTATTTTAGAAGCGATATCTTCAAAATATACTTATTTTGGGGCATCTGGATGTGGACAAATAGTAAAAATGATTAATCAAATAATAGTTTTAAATAATTATGCAATATTAGCAGAAGCGGTGTCATTTGCTGAGGCTTGGAATATTGATGCAAGTAAGATTCCAGAAGCTCTTTCTGACGGTCATGCAGGTTCTTATTTGTTAAATAATTTATTTCCTAGAATGGTAAACAAAAACTTTGTACCTAAAGGATATGCTTCACAGATTTTAAAAGATTTACAAATGGTGTCAAAATTAGCTGAAACTAAAAACACACCAATACCTATGTCTTTACTTACCAAAAAATTATTTACAATTTTGACAAACAGCGAAAAAGAAAACTTAGATGGAACATCTATAATAAAATTATATGATTCAAAAATAATTTAAGAAATTTATGATGAAAGATATACCAATTATAGACGCTCATCATCACTTCTGGGATTTAAGTTTAAAGAAGAACCCTTGGTTGAATCCGAATAAGCAAATACCATTTAGATACGGTGATTATAAATCTATTTGTAAAAATTTTTTAATATCAGATTATTTTGAAGTTAGTAAAAATCATAATATCGTAAAGACAATCCACGTGGAAACAGAGTGGGAACCAAACGACCCTATTGGTGAAACTAAATGGCTTCACAAATTGTTTGAAAAGACTGGTTTTCCAAATGCTTTAGTTGCACAAGCATGGTTTGATAGAAACGATATTGAAAAAGTACTAGAAAATCAGTCCAAGTTTGATCTTACAAGAAGTATTAGGCATAAGCCCAAATCAAGTAAATATCCAAACACTAAACTTGATAATATAAAAGGATCACTCAACGATCCTGTTTTTAGAAAAGGATATTCTTTGTTAAAAAAATACAAACTACATTTTGATCTTCAAACTCCATGGTGGCATCTTGATGAAGCAACACAACTAGCAAAAGATTTTCCAGACACAATTATTATATTAAATCATACAGGACTGCCTTCTGATAGATCTTTTAATGCATTAAATCAATGGAAGGCAAATTTGGAGGAATTTGCCGACCAACCAAATACAGCTATTAAAATTTCCGGTATTTGTGTTCCTGGTGAAAAATGGACTGTTAAATTAAATAAAAATATAATATCAGATACCATCAATATTTTTGGATATGAAAGATGCATGTTTGCATCTAATTTCCCTGTTGATAGTCTCTGGGCTAGTTTTGATGAAATTTATGATGGATTTAAAAAAATCACAGCAGAGATGTCACAAAATGAAATTGAATGTTTATTTCACGACAATGCTGTCAAATATTATAATCCTATATAAAGACTAGAACCCTTTGAAATTTGGCTTCCTTTTTTCCATAAATGCTTTTCTTCCCTCCTTATAATCTTCGCTGTCAAAACATGCGGATGCTAATTGGTCACATAAAGACAAATCCCTTTCTAAAGGATTTTTTAAAATCTCAATACCGATTTGTTTCATTGCCTTAATAGTTAAAGGAGCATTTTTGGAAATTGTAAAAGCATAATCATTAACAAAGGTTTCTAAATTTTCTTCAGTTACAAGCTTTTGAACTAAACCACAAGAAACGGCCTCGTTTGCAGAGATTTTTTCAGCAGTAAACATAAAGTGCTTAGCCATTCCAGGTCCCATTATATCAAACAACCTTTTTATTGATGAAAAGGGATAACCAAGAGATAATTTAGCTGCAGGCATTGCGAATTTTGACTTTTCAGAGCAAATTCTTATGTCACAACACACAGCTAAGTTTAGTCCACCACCAATACAGTAACCATTAATTTTGGCTATTGTTGGTTTAGGAAATGTCTCAAGAAGTTCATAAACTTTATGTGTTCGCTTATTATAGCTTAATACAGCCTCTTTTGAGCTCCTTTCTTTATCAAATTTTGAAATGTCAGCTCCAGAAACAAATGATTTACCCCCAGCACCTTCAAGGACAACAACTCTGATATTTTTATCCTCTCTGAATTGATTAAGAAATTTTTCAAGGGCATCCCACATTTCAATAGATACAGCATTATGTTTTTCAGGATTATTAAAAATAATATATCCAACACTATCTTGTGTGCGAGATAACATTTTTTCTTCAGTCATGATTTTTCCTATAAATTAAATAATATTTTGATTTTTTAAATCATTAAGTTCTTTATCACTAAAACCCAGTTCGTTGAGGACATCACTATTTTGTTCACCTTTTTCTGGTGGACGTTGCTTTAAACTACTAGGAGTACGAGATAAATCAAATGGTTGTCCCACTAATTCAGTTTCACCATAAGGAATTGTATCAACAGATTGAGCTATGCCAAGATGTTTTACCTGGGGATCATCAAAAACCTTATCTATAGAATTGATTGGGCCACAGGGAACACCAACCTTTTCTAATTTTTCAACCCACTCATTCGAAGATTTAGTAACGGTTAGTTCTTCAATTAAGCTATTTAGATAATCTCTGTTTTTTAATCGATTTTTGGCATCTTTAAATTCTTCCATTTCCAGCCAATCTCTTTTGTTAACTGCTTCAGCAAAACGTCTCCAAATTGTTTCCCCTGCAACTGCCAAGTTAATTGAACCATCTGAAGTTTTAAAAACTCCAGTGGGAACACTGGTCGGATGATTATTACCGGCCTGTCCTGCTACATTATTATCACAAAGCCACCGGGAGGCTTGAAAATCTAACATAAAGATTTGAGCTTGCAATAAAGATGTGTTAACCCATTGACCTAGACCAGATTTTTCTCTTTCAATAAGAGCAGTTTGAATTCCCATTGCACAGAATAATCCTGCTGTTAAATCAGCTACTGGAATACCTACCCTCATTGGTCCTTTGCCTGGCTCTCCAGTTATACTCATCAATCCACCCATACCTTGAGCAATTTGATCAAAGCCTGGTCTCTTTGCATATGGACCATCCTGACCAAATCCTGATATGCTAGCAAGAATAATTCTTGGATTTCTTTTTTTTAAGATCTTGTAATCAATACCAAGTCTTTCCTTTACATCTGGTCGAAAGTTCTCAACTACCACATCAGACTTTTCTACTAATTTCATAAGAATTTCTATAGCCTCAGATTTTTTTAAGTTAAGAGTAATGCTTCTTTTGTTACGATGTAAATTTTGAAAATCAGAAGTGTGTCTTGATGCGCCTAAAGCCCCATCTGGTTCAACACTTTCTGGAGCTTCTACTTTTATAACGTCTGCTCCCCAATCAGCAAGTTGTCTTACCGCTGTCGGACCAGATCTTACTCTAGTAAGATCAATAACTCTAATATGTGACAATGCATCAGATGCGGGTAAATGTGGCATTAGGTGTTCTCCATTACCAAGTATTTTTTTAATTTTCTCATCTTATATTATTAACTGTTAATAGATCAATAAAATGCTTGTTAATATACAAAAAAAAAATTATTAGTCTTTGAGTATAACGTTGAGGCAATTAATGAAAAATTATAATTTTAATTTTAAGAAATATAATAAATATTTATCTGAAATTGAAAAAAACTCCCAAAAAAAATTATTAGTTTCTGACGGTGGTAAAGTGTGTTGGAGATCTTGGGGTAAGGGAAAACCTTTAGTTCTTTTGCATGGTGGTTATGGAAGTTGGAGACATTGGATAAAACAAGCAATACCATTTTCTAAAAATTTTAATGTTTTAATCCCTGATATGCCAGGGTTTGGAGAATCAGATGATTTGACACTCCCTCATACACCAGAAAAAATTGCATCTAATTTAGCGGATACCTTATCTACAATAATCTCAGCAAATGATAATCCTTTGGTATGCGGTTTTTCGTTCGGTGGTTTAATTGCTGGACACTTATCTTACGAATTGATTAAAAGAAAATTATCACCCAAAAAATTAATTTTGGTAGGACCTGGAGGTTTGGGAGCCAAAAGAGGCGAAATGAGGACTATGATCCCTAGACACTCAAAGATGACTGAACAAGAAGTTTATAGTGCTCATAAAACAAATCTTGAAATACTAATGTTTCATAACCCATTGAAAGTTGATGACATAGCGGTCCATATTCAAAAACAAAATACTGATGATCACCGAATTAAAAGCCGACCAATTTCAGCAACTAATACTTTAGCTCAAATTTTAAAAAAGCAAGAAGTACCTTTATACTTAATCTGGGGAGAAAAAGATGCCAGTGTAGGAGTTTATCTAGAGGATAGGATGACAATACTTAGATCTATTAATCCTGAGGTGAGATTTCATGTGGAATTCAACTTAGGTCACTGGATAATGTATGAAAACGAGACACTATTTAACAAGATATTAAATAATATTATTCAAGATTAAATCCATTTTTATTTAGCCAATTTTTGAAATTACTTCTTTCTGGTACTGATAATTGTCTGCTAATATTTTCAGACCAAGTCCCCTTTTTTGCAACTCCATAAAGATTAACATGACGTTGCTTATTTTCTGGAATTGGGTCTTTTTTAAATACCCGTTCATCATACTTATTTATTTTTTGAATTAAATCTTTTTCATCATATTTATCAAAGTGTATTACAATATCTTGAGGCAATCTTATAGACACATTTGATTTTTGATCAGGCCAACCTAAAGCCAGACCTGCAATAGGGAAAACCCCTTTAGGCAATTTACAAATAACTTTTACCTCTTCAATGATATTTCTGATCATACTAATTGGGCATACACCTAAACCTATAGACTCTGATGCGCATATAGTTGATTGCATAGATAAAGCAGCGTCAATTACACCATTCATGAAGGTGTCAACATTGTTATTTTTATGCTCATAGCCTCTATCATTTGTTATTTTTATATTTCTTCTTATGTCTGCAAGGTATAAAAAAAATATTGGCGCCGTTAATGCCCACTTGGTGTTTCCTATTAAGTTAGATATATCATTTTTAATATTTTGATCTTGAATTATTAAAATTGAATATTGTTGAAGGTTTGATTTTGACGGAGCAGATTGTGCAGCAGCTAAAATTAAAGATAAAAGTTCTTTTGATATTGGCTTGTTTAAAAATTTTCTTATACTTCTTCTTGATAAAATAGATTTAAGAGTTTCTGTTTCCTGGATTTTTGAAAAATCTAGATCAATTTCCTCAGCATATCTATCTGCAACTAATTTTGAAAATTTCATTACGATTTATACCTTCTTGTAAATTAAATACCTTATGTTAATACTATCATATAAAACTGCTAAAGGTTTATCTAATGCTTAATCTAAAAAATAAAATTGCAATAGTTTCTGGATGTGGCTCCATTGGGAGTGGTTTTGGCAATGGCCGCGCAATTTCAACACTTCTAGCGCGTCAAGGTGCAAAAGTTTTTGGTACTGATATAAATGAAGAAGCAGGGCAAAACACTGCTAATTTTATTAGAGAAGAAGGTAACGATTTTACCTTTCACAAGGTAAATATGTCGAATGAAGATGAAGTAAAAGAATTTTTTGAGAAAATCGAGAAAAAACATCAAAAAATTGATATTCTAGTTAATGTTGTTGGTCAATCTGAGCCAGGAGGACCAGTAGAGATCGATAGCCTTACATGGCAAAAACAATTTACTTTGAATTTAGATACTGCTTTTTTTTGTATTAAATTTGTAATCCCAATTATGGAAAAAAATTTAGGTGGATCCATTGTAAATATATCATCAGTTGCAGGATTAAGGTATGTAGGCAAAGCTCAAGTAGGTTATAGTGCTTCAAAAGCCGCTCTTATACAAATGACTAAAACAACGGCTGTAATTGAAGCAAAAAAAAATATTCGGCTAAATTGTGTGGTTCCAGGTTTAATGCATACACCTCTAGTAGAAAGGTTAGCAAACAAATATGCTGATGGTGATTATGCTGGATTTGTGAAACGAAGACATGAGCAAGTGCCAATGGGTAAAATGGGAGAATCTTGGGATGTAGCCAATGCTGTATTATTTTTATGCTCTGACGAAGCTAAATATGTTACTGGAACAGAAATAATAGTTGATGGCGGTCTCACTGCAGCAACTCCATAAATAAATTGCTGAATTAGATATAAATATAAGTTAAGTTTTGATTATTATTATAAATTGCTAGGCGTAATTATGTATTTAAGAATTCAAAAGAGAACTAGTGAACTCTTATCTAAAGGTAATGTTTCTGATAAGCCAAGTCAGTATGTTGACACGATTTTATTCATATTAATACTTATGAATGTTACCGCTGTTTGTCTAGAGTCTGTAAAAGATATTGGTGAAGCTTACAAAGATATTTTTTATTCATTTGAGATTTTCTCAATCGTTATTTTTAGTATCGAATACCTTTTAAGAATTTGGTCTGCTCCAGCACGAGAAGACCTTGGTAATTCTTCAGGTTTCGTAAAAAGATTAAAATATGTTTTTAGTTTTACAGGTCTTGTTGACTTGCTAGCAATTATTCCATCAATTCTTCCTTATTTTTTTGGTGGCTTGGATTTAAGATGGCTTAGAGTTTTGAGATTACTAAGATTATTAAAAATATCAAATTACAGCTCTGCTTTAGAAGATTTTTTTTCGGCTATTAAAGCTGACTGGAGATCCTTTAGTGCAGCATTGTATCTAATGCTTATCGCCTTATTTTTATCTAGTTCTTTGATGTATATAGCTGAACATGAAAGTCAACCAGACAAATTTAGTTCAATACCAGAAACAATGTGGTGGGGTTTAATTACTCTTACAACAGTTGGGTATGGTGATGTATCACCTGTTACACCTCTGGGCAAAGTTATTGGTGCTTTTACAGCTTTGATGGGTGTATGCACGGTTGCACTTTTAACAGGTATAGTTGCCTCTGCTTTTGCAAATCAGAGGGCTCAAAGAGCCGCTATTTTAGAAGCTGAAATAAATGAGGCCCTAAGTGATGGGGTTATTAGTGATGATGAAGCTAAGAAAATTGAAAAGTTAAGAAAAGAACTTAACCTTTCTCCAGAACATTCAAAATCGCTTGTTGATATTCTAACTGATAAAAAAAAATAATATTAGTTATATTCTCCTGGCGTATTGGGGAGGAACTTCGATATCATGATTAAAAACCTTAGCTGCATCCCATACCCACCTTGGATTAGATAAAAAAGCCCTAGCCATTGCTATCATATCCGCTTCTTGATTAATAATAATATTATTTGCTTTAATTGGGTCTTTTATCATTCCTACAGTTCTAACAACCATTTTAGTGTCTTTTTTAATCTTCTTTGCAAGATGAACTTGATAATGTGGTCCTATTGGTATTTTAGGATTTGGTGTATTTCCTCCACTAGATACACAAACATAATGACATCCAATTTTTTCTAGTTCTTTTGCGAAGATCACAGCTTCATTTTCATCAATTCCATTATTTTCCCATTCTGTACCAGTAATTCTTACACCAATTGGGAATTCTCTAGAAAGTTCAGATTTGACTGAATCTAAAATTTCTAATGGAAATCTCATTCTATTTTCTAAATTGCCACCATATTTATCTTTACGTTTATTGGAAAGTGGAGATAAAAACTGATGAAGTAAGTAACCGTGTGTTGCATGAATTTCTATTAAATCAAATCCAATTTCAATTGCTTTTTGTGAAGCAGAAATAAATTGTTTTTTAACCCTTTCTATATCAGATATTTTCATTTCTTTTGGAACATGCCAAGTTTCTTGAAAAGGTATTGCTGATGGACATATAGTTTTCCAGGGATTTTCTTCTTTTGTAAGAGTACTTCTTCCCTCCCAAGGCCTTTGAGTAGAGGCTTTTCTACCAGCATGTGCTAATTGAATTCCAAAACATGACTTGTTGGGGGCAACTGTTTTTGCTAATTGAAGATTTTTTTTTAGTGAATCCGTGCATTTATCATCATATATTCCAACACAGTTATGTGTAATTCTCCCAATCTTCTCAACCGCGGTTGCTTCAATCATTATTAAACCTGCTGCTGAATAACCTAATTGCATAAGGTGCTGAGTGTGCCAATCGGTCATTACTCCATTTATAGCAGAATATTGACACATGGGCGCAACAACAATTCTATTTGAAATTTCTAGACTTCCTATTTTGATTGGAGAAAAAATCATGCTTGTCTTATAACTATTTTTAATTAAATCTGTTGATCCATGTATCGACTAATCTGCGTGCGATTGAGTCCACTCTTGGTAATTTAAAACCTCCGCTAATGGATGGATGTTCCAAAGACTTTAATTCATTAATTGAAAACCAATGGGCATCTTCAATTTCGTCATAGTCAATTTTCATATAATCGTTAATCGCCTCTGCAAAAAAACCAAGCATTAAAGATGCAGGAAAAGGCCAAGGTTGTGAGTTGAAGTATTTAATATTCTTTACTTTTATCCCAACCTCTTCAAAAACCTCTCTTTCAAGTGCTTGCTCAAGACTTTCTCCAGGTTCTACAAACCCAGCTAATGTACTATACATAGCATCAGGGAATCTAGAAGACCTTCCTAATAGAACTTTATCTTGAAAAGAAATAAGTGTAATAATGGCAGGATCAGTTCTTGGAAAATGACTTTTACCACATTTATTATTAGAACATTTCATTACAAAACCTCCCTCTGTTGAAAAGTTTTGAAACCCACATGAGCCACAGAATTTGTGCGTATTGTGCCAAAAAAACATCCCGTTAGAAAGAGCTAAGAATGATGCATCTATATCATCTAGAATAGGGCCGTATTTTCTTAAATCATCAATAATGACATTATTTTCTTTTAACCAAAAATCAAATTTTGGATTAGGAGAACTTAAATCTATACCAATATAATTTAAGGCATTCGCAACACCTAAAAAAATTGTATCTCTTATTCCGTTGGGCAAAAAATCATTAAGTTGGAATTTATTAAAAATAACAGGCTTTATGTTTTCATTAATCTCCATAAATAAATTTTTTCCATTATAGAATGGGATGAATTTAGTATCTTCTTTAGTAATCATGGTATTTAGTAATTTATCATTACTTCTGTAATCACCGTGACGATTTATTGCAGAGCTAGCATAAAAGGGTTGGATCATGATTTTTGCCTCGGGGTTTTTTTTTATAGAAACTGATTCTCATCTAAAAAAAGATTTGTTTATTAATTCTAAAAATCTATTCTAAAAATATATATTTTTCAATTAGTTATATTTTTCTATTGCTGATTTTTTAAGTAAAGGGGATTATAATTCAAAAAGTAAGGTATATTATGATTAAGATTAGTAGAATTTCTTCGCCTTTAAAAGATAAAGTAAAAAATTTAGAAACTTGCTCTCAATTAGATGGAGATGGCGTTTTTGAAGGTAAATACAAAACTTCAGGTTCTATCTTAATAAGAAATAAATTCATTGGTGAACTTTCTGCTGACCAAATAATAGTTGACGAAAAAGGTATAGTTGAAGGTACACTTAAGTCATCTGAGTTGATTGTCAGCGGAAATGTTAGTGGCAAAATAAATTCTGATAGCATCGTAATTATGGAAAATGGGATTATATCTGGTGATATTCTTTATAAACAAATTGCCGTGTTTGAAGGTGGTATCATCAATGTTGCAGGCATGAAACAAATTGAAAACAAGGTAGATAAAGTTGTGGATATACTACCTAAAGTTGCTGAATAATAATTAAGTTTTCACAATAAATTCTAATCCAGCCATGGATCCCACATATAAATTAGGCTTTGTTTTTTTAAGCTTAATTATCGCACCTGAAACTTCTATGTCTATTCCACTTGGTAAAATCCTAATAATTCTACCATTGGTTTTTGTATCCTTATCTGTACAAATTACTGTAACTTTTTGATCTAAATACATTGTTTCTCTCCTAAAATTATGAAGAATATTTTTTTAAATCCTCCAATTTTACTACTGAAATAGTTGCTATGTTAGTTGATCTTAAAACTACTTTGGGAGCTTTACCAGCTTCAAACGCTTCTTGCCATCTTGAAGCACAAAGGCACCAATGATCTCCTTCTTTTAAACCTTTAAAATTATATTCAGGAATAGGGGTGCATAAATCATTTCCTACTGATTTTGAAAATGTCAAAAAAGATTTTGTCATTATACAACAAACAGTATGTAAACCGAAATCATCTGAGCCAGTATTACAACAATTATCTCTATAAAATCCAGTCACAATTTCATTTTTATCTTTGAGAGATCTACATGGTTCAAGGTCACCACCAAGAACATTTAGTTGTTTATGATTTTCACCTCTTTTTTTATATGATCCATCCATCTATTTCTCCAATTTTATGAGTTTGTTTGAAGCAGTTTCTATAATATTTTCTAATTTTGTCAAAAACTCTTGTTTTGACAATCCTGGCTGAATTTCTGGAAGAATTTTGATAGTAACAGATTTTGATCTAAGTCTATTAGGATATTTAAAAAAACTATTTTTGGGCCACAGTAATCCTGCATTATGAGCTACAGGGATTACAGGCACTTTAGATTGTGAATACAAGAAAAAAACTCCTGGTAGATATGGTTTTTCTTTTGAAGAGATGCCTGGATTTACTCTAGTACCCTGAGGAAATATCATCATCGATCTATTTTCTTTTACTGCTTTTTGTGCATTTTTACCCATTTTCCTGAGTGCATTTAGACCTTGGTCTCTTGCTATAGGAATGGCCCCTGCTCTTAAAAAATATAATCCAATGACTGGTAAAAAAATTAAAGCTTTTTTTAAAACAATTGACGGCATTGAAAATAAATCAGTACAGTAAACAGTTTCCCAGGCTGATTGATGTTTAATTGCATAAATTACAACCCTGTTTTTTGAAGGGATTTGTCCAATAACTTTTATTTCGGTATTTAACCACCATTTCATTCCTTTAGTCATTATAGAACACCAAATTTTATTTACTAAGATTACCACTTCTCTAGGAAATAAGAGACATGGAAGGCAAATGGTTACTAAAATACTCGTACCTAAATAGAACTGTATATTAAACAATAGAGATCTTAAAAATATCATCCCGTATTATCCTAGTGCTCTAAGTTTCATTCTTAAACATTGTAAAATAATGCACACCCATTGTTGTGCTTGTGATTGAAATTTCATAACCTTGGTTTTTTGAAAAATGAATAAAGTCTATAGGGCTAGCAGGATCATCTGATATAAATACTACTTTTTTTCCTTTAGCTAAATTCTTCAATACTCTTTTTGCCTTTAAAACAGGAAGAGGACATTTCAATCCGGTAAAATCATGTTCTTCTAACAAAAAAAGCTCCTTGAAATTACTGATTCAAAAATAAATTATACATATTTGTGCACCTAATCCAATTTTATTTTCTTGAATGAAGTGAATCTTAATTGTAATAGATAAATCATGACCATTTGGGGTAAAATTATTGGCAGCGCAACAGGATTTGCACTTGGTGGACCGATAGGAGCACTACTCGGGGGAGTTGCGGGACATGCTCTTGATAAATTTAAAACAAAACAAAAACTCCCAGAAGAACTTGCATTAAAACAAATTGGATTTACAATTGGAGTTATTGTTCTTTCTGCTAAAATGGCTAAAGCTGACGGCAAAGTCACTAAGAGCGAAATACAAGCCTTCAAAGAAAAAATTAATGTTCCAGATAATGAAATTAAAAATGTTGCAAGACTTTGGGATCAAGCAAAAAAAACAACCGATGGTTTTGAAGTTTACGCGAAACAAATATCTTATATATTAGAAAAAAACTCATCTGTATTAGAAGAACTTTTAAATTTACTCGTTATTATTGCTGAAGCAGATGGGAAAATAACAAACCGAGAAAAAATATATTTGAAAGAGGTTAGTAATATTTTTGGTTTTTCAGACCAGGATTTTGAAAGAATCTGTTCTTCAAAACTTAATGAGAATATAAATCCATACAAAACACTTGGAGTTTCAATAGATACTCCATTAGAAGAAATTAAAGACAAATGGAAAGCACTTGCAATAAAACACCATCCTGACAGATTAATTGCTCAAGGCATTCCTAAAGATATAATAGAAACTAACACTTACATACTTAAAGAAATAAATAATGCATGGGATTTAATTAAAAATAAAAAATGTTATTATGATGCTTAAAACTCTGATCACTTTGCAAAACTTTAAAATGTGTCAATCTAGTAAACTTTTAATTGACCAATAATTTATAATTTATATCTTATATTCGTCAGAGTGCTATGTAGTTGCTTTTTAAAGAGGAAAGTCCGGGCTCTATAGAAATAAGGTGCTGGATAACATCCAGCAGGGGTGACCCTAGGGAAAGTGCCACAGAAAAAATACCGCCTTTAAGGTAAGGGTGAAATGGTGAGGTAAGAGCGCACCGCATTTTTAGCGATAAAAATGGCATGGCAAACCCCACCTAGAGCAAGACCAAATAGAAGAAACATATTTTGAATTTCTACATAGTTTCTTGGGTAGGTCGCTAGAAAAATTTGGTAACAAATTTTCAAGATTAATAACTACAATCAAAATTTTTGATACAAAACCCGGCTTATAGCTCTCTGACACAATTAAAAACAAATGAATTTATTATAACTATACCATACGATGGTTTATTTTCCCATTGACTACCATAAAAACCCATGTTATCCCATAAAGTTAAAGATTTTAAGCTTAGGCAATGTTAGATGCAATTAAAGTTTGGACCTCATGCAGTTTTACTATTTTTAATTTAGGATATTAAAATCAATGTTTTTATCAACCTCACATAATAAGATTGATTTAAAATGTAGAGTATCTATTCCAGCGTCATTTAGAGTTAATTTAGAAAAATTAAATGAAACCCTAATTTTATTTAAAAGTCTACAATTTAAATGTATAGAAGGCACCACCTCGACGCGAATGAAAACATATATAGATGCTATAGATGAGTTAGACGCTTTATCTGATGAAGCGTTTCTTTTAAGAATGATGATGGCAGATTCTTTTGAAATCAAATTTGATATAAATGGTAGAGTAGTTATTCCAGACCCTCTCATGAACTTTGCTGGTCTTTCAGATAAAGCTGTTTTCATGGGCATAGGAGGATCATTTTATATTTGGTCCCCTACTGAGTATGAAAATCAATATATGAAATCTCAAGAAATCCTAAAAGAAAAAGGTCCGCCTAAATTAATTTTAAAAAAGAATTGAGTAAGCAATATTTAAATGATTGATAAAGTTGTACATATACCGGTTCTACTTGATGAGGTCATTACTGGATTATCTCTAACTAAAGACGAGGTATATGTTGATGCAACATTTGGTTTAGGAGGTTATTCCAAATCCATTTTAAACAATCAAAATTGTAAAGTTATTGCAATTGATAGAGATCCTCTTGCTAAAGTTTTCGCAGATAGTTTGAAAAAAAGTCATGCAGATAGATTTTACTTTAAGAAAGGTAGATTTTCTGAGTTAGGTAAATTCTTAAATGAACTTAAAATTTACAAAGTTGCAGGTGTTGTTTTTGATCTTGGAGTATCTAGTCCACAATTAGATATCAAAGATAGAGGTTTTTCTTTTAAATTAAATGGTCCCCTTGATATGAGAATGTCATCAGAAGGTCCAACAGCAGAAGATTTTTTAGATCAAGTTGAAGAGAATACACTTGCCAATATAATTTATGAACTTGGGGATGAAGTTTATTCAAGAAGAATAGCAAAAAATATTGTAAATCAAAGATCATTTAATAAAATTAAAACTACAGGCCAATTAGCTGATATAGTCAGAAGTGCAATTCCAAAAAAGAAAAGTAGAATAGATCCAGCAACAAAAACTTTCCAAGCAATTCGCATATATTTAAATGACGAAATCAAAGAATTAGAAGAAGGATTAATAGCTGCAGAAAAAGCATTAAAACCAGAAGGTAGATTAGTTGTAGTTTCGTTTCATTCAATTGAAGATAAAATTGTTAAAAATTTCTTCTATAAATGTTTACGAAACACATCCTTATCTAGACATTTACCTGAGCTTCCAGAAAAAAAACCAAGTTTAGAAATATTAACGAAAAAGCCTATTCTCCCGTGTGCAAAAGAAATTTACATTAATAAAAGATCTAGATCTGCAAAATTACGTATTGCAAAACGAACACGCTTTTCGTCTTCATTTGGAGAATTTGCATGATTAGGTATCCATCTTTTTTGATTTTTTTTGTAATACTTTTTGTAGGAATCTCTCTTTATCAAATTAAACATTTCATTACAAAAAAAGAGATAGAACTTAGTCATATTAAGAAAAATATAAAAACTGTTCAAACAGATATAAATATTTTAAACGCTGAACTTAGCTATCTGAAACGTCCTGACAGAATAGAAAAAATTGCGATAAATAAATTAGGATTAAGAGAAATTTTACCAACAGATATTTGGAATTTAACAGATCTTGTAGACGCAACAGATATATTAAATAATGGTGAAAAAAAATGAAAATATTTGATTTTTTTGATCTGGATATAAGAAAACAAAATCAATCAGAATTTCGTAAAATCAAATTGCTCGTTTGTACTCTGTTGTTAATAATGTCTTTTACAATTATTGGTTACAGAACAATATCACTCGCTAGCATAAACAAAAAGAATATTTCAAATACTGCCTACACAAAGATAGAAAATAATTCTTTTCAAAAAAATTTAAGAGGTAATATTTACGATAGAAATAAAAAAATTCTAGCTACATCAATTAGCACATTAAGCCTATATGCAAATCCACAGGAAATTTTAAATAAAAATCAAACAATTACCAAACTAATTAAAATATTTCCTAACTTAAAAAAAGAAGATTTATCTAAAAAATTAAGTAGTAATAAAAAACATATTAATTTGCTAAGAGAAATATCTCCAAGAGAGTATGCAAGTCTATTGAGTGCAGGAATAGAGGGACTTAATATTAAAACTATAAATAAGAGAATCTATCCCAATAATAGTCTGGCTTCTCATATCCTTGGTGCTACAGATATTGATGGTAAAGGTATTGCCGGCGTGGAAAAAAAATTTGATAGTCAACTTCAAAGCGGCAGAGACTTAACACTTTCTATTCATGCTGGTATTCAACATATAACTAGAACATTATTATTAGATCAAATAAAAAAATTTGAAGCCGAAGGTGGTGCAGGAATTATAATGAATGCAAAAAATGGTGAGTTGATTTCTGTAGTTTCACTCCCTGATTATAACGCTAATAATTACAATTCAATATTAAATGAAAATCTTTTCAATAAAGCTACTAAAGGCATTTATGAACTTGGCTCAACTTTAAAGTTAATTACCGCTGCTATTGCTTTTGAAAGTAACTTAATAAATGAAAACGATGTTTTTGACGTTTCAAAGCCCCTTAAAGTTTCTTCTAGAATTATAAATGATTTTCATCCTCTTAATTACGCTATCAATATACCAGAAGTAATTGTTCACTCAAGTAACATTGGGTCGGCAAAAATTGCTGAAAAGTTTGGTTCATCAACTCAATTAAAATACCTAAGATCGCTTGGCTTGTTGAATATGCTTTCACTTGAAATACCTGAGTTAGGCAAACCTCAAGTCATAATGGATAAAAAAGTTTTAAGTACAATGACCATTTCGTACGGTCATGGAATTTCAATCACACCTATGCACCTTGCATCTGCAACTGCAACTATTGTTAATAGTGGATTTAAAGTTGATCCAACATTAATAAGAGGAAAAACTGAGAAAAAAAATGAGCTGATAATTTCAGAAGAAACTTCGATAAAAATGAGAAGTATAATGAGATTAGTAGTTAGCAATAAAAATGGCACCGCAAAAAAAGCAGAAGCTCCTGGATATCTAATTGGAGGGAAAACAGGTACAGCAGAAAAAATTAATCCATCTGGAGGATATTCTAAAAAAGAGAATATTGTAGCATTCACAGGTGCATTTCCAATGAATAACCCAGAATTTATTATAACTGTTATGATTGACAATCCAAAAGGTCAAAAATTTTCCTTGGGGTATAGAACTGCTGGATGGGTTGCAGCACCTATTGTAAAAAAATTAGTAACAAGAGTCGCTCCAATATTAGGAGTAAGACCTCAATTAGAAAGTTCATCGAAATTTTTTAATAATCTTTTAGATTTTGAGATAAGGGGTAAAAATCACGGAGCAAACTTATAAAATGTTGTTAAAAGATCTTATATCTAATAATAAAATTTTATCTGATTTGCTTAAAAATGTTCCAGATAAAATACTTAATCACAACGTAAATGGAATCTCAGGAAATAGCAAAAATATTAAAAATGACTATATTTTTGTTGCCATCAAAGGTTCTCATTTTGATGGATCAGATTATATCAATGAAGCAAAACAAAATGGTGCTTTCCTCATAATTGCCGAAAAATCTGAAGATAAAAGTGTGATTTCTACAAATAAAGTATCAACAAGACTTGTTTACACAAAACTTCTTGCCTCATTTTATTATAAACAACCTAAAGAAATTATTGGAGTGACAGGTACTAATGGTAAAACTTCGACTGTTGAATTTTGTAGACAGTTATGGGTTCAAGCAGGATGGAAAGCCGCATCTATGGGCACCCTTGGAACAAAAATTGAGAATACTCTAAATAAAGGTTTTCTTAAATCTTCAAGACAAAACCTTACTACCTTTGACCCCGATGAATTATACAAAGAACTATATTCTCTAGAAAATCAGGAAATTTCACACTTAGCTCTAGAAGCATCGTCCCATGGCCTTGATCAATTTAGACTTGATAGTGTAAAATTTACAGGTGCAATATTTACAAACTTATCACATGATCATCTAGATTATCATAAAAATATTGAAAATTATTTTCACTGTAAAAAAAGACTTTTTACTAAGATACTTCAAAATAATTCTGCTGTAGCTATTAATATTGACGATGAATTTGGTAAAAGACTTCTTAATGAAATCAAAAACAGCAGGCATATTATCGTTACATTTGGAAAAAGTTCAGACGCAGATGTTAAAATAAATTCTATAAAACAAAATAATCAGAATATTGATTTAGTTTTAGAGTACAATAATCAAACTTACTATTCTACAATTGGCATGATAGGTGTGTTCCAATCATATAACGTAGTTGCCGCCGCTTCTATATGTATAGCATTAGGAATTGATGCAAATCTAATATTCAAGTCAATTAGCTACCTAAAGCCTGCTCGTGGGAGAATGGAATTAATTTCAGCCACATACAATAACTCAATGATTATAATTGATTACGCACACACCCCAGAGGCTTTGAGGTATGTTTTAAATTCAATTAAAAAAATAGCTAAACAAAAAATTATTACATTATTTGGTTGTGGTGGTGATCGGGATAAAGAGAAAAGAAAATCCATGGGAGAGATTGCAAAAGAATTTTCTTCTTTAGTAATAGTTACTGATGACAATCCTAGATCTGAGTCTCCATCTAATATTAGAAAAGATATTTTAGAGGGCTGCCCAAATGCAGAGGAAATACCAAACAGAAATAAAGCTATTAATTATGCTATCTCTAAATTACAGAAAAATGATTTTTTACTTATTGCTGGTAAAGGTCATGAAACCTCTCAAACAGTTGGTATGGAAACACTTCCTTTTGATGACTATACGGTAGCAAAGGAGACTATCAAGAATATTGAAAAATCGTGGGTAGCTGAATAATGCCATTATGGACAAAACATGATTTAATGATGGCTTGCAAAGGAAAAGATCCAACTTCAAATTTTTTAGATAATTTTGAAAATATTCATGGGATAAGCATAGACGACAGAACCATTAAAAAAGGTGAACTATTTATAGCCCTTATTGGAGAAAACTTTGATGGTCACAATTTCATAGAATCTGCGATATCAAAAGGTGCATGTGGGGTATTAGTTTCAAATATTAAAATAGCTAAAAAGTTTAACGGTTTGTTTGTAAATAACACAAAACAAGCTTTAATAAATATTGGTAAATATGCAAGAAATAGATTTAGAGGAATTACTATTGGAATTACCGGTAGTGCCGGCAAAACTAGTACTAACTACATTTTATCAAATGCATTAAATCAATTTGGTAAAACTCATAAAACATTTGGAAATAATAATAATATAATTGGACTTTCTCTAACATTGTCAAGATTACCTCATAATTTTAATTTTTGTGTTCTAGAATTAGGAATGAATAATATTGGTGAAATTAGAGAATTAACTAAAATTGCAAAACCTAATATTGCACTAATCACTAATGTGTCAAATTCTCATATACAAAATTTTAAAAATGAAAAAGAGATTGCCAGAGCAAAAAGTGAAATTTTCTTAGGTTTAGAAAAGAATGGTATTGCCATTATAAACTCAGATAATATTTGGAAAAATTTTTTAATAACTGAAGCAAAAAAAGTTAACGCTAAAATTCATCTATTTGGGCATGCTAAAATTTCAAACACACAAATCATAACTTTAATTAACGAAAAAGAAGGATCAACAATTTGTTATGATAAAATACAGAATTGGCATTTGAAATATTTAAATACGACACAAGCTGAGAATGTAATTGCTTCTATTTCTGTCATCAAAGAATTAAAACTCCCAACTAAAAAAATTACAAAACTCATAAGTCAGCTAAAGCCTCTATCTGGAAGAGGTGAAAAGCTTATAATTAATTTTAATAGTAAACAAAAAACAATTATAATTGACGATAGTTATAACGCTAATCCTTCTTCAATGAAAGCTGCTCTCTACAATTTTAAAAATTTAAGAATAAAACATCATGAATTAGAAGCTGTAGTAATAATTGGCGATATGCTTGAGTTAGGTAAAAGTTCAACAAAAATACATTTAGATCTTGTTCCAATAATAAAAAGCATAAATCCAAATTTGTTGTTAACGGTGGGGAAATACACAAATAAAATAAATGACAAATTAAATTTATCAATAAATTGTCGTTCATACTTTGAAATCGATCAATTAACCACAGACATAAGACAATTTATTAAACCAAATCAAATAATTCTTTTAAAAGGCTCAAATGGCACTGGCCTCTGGAAACTTATACCAATTTTTAAAAATATTATTCAGGAGAATTCCAATGCTGCCTGATCTTTTATTAAATTATACTATCCACTTTCAACCCCTTAATTTGTTTAATTACATATCTTTTAGAACGATCGGTGCTCTTTTGACCTCATTACTAATTAGCTTTATTTTTGGTCCAAGTATTATATCTCTTTTGAAAAAATCACAAAAAAAAGGGCAACCAATTCGGAAAGATGGTCCCAAAAATCACATTATTTTCAAATCTGGCACACCTACTATGGGAGGTTTATTAATACTTTTAGCCTTTTCAATTTCAACAATTTTGTGGGCTAGGTTAGATAATTTATATATATGGGTTGTGCTGGGTGTGGCTATACTTTTTGGTGTTATTGGTCTTCTCGATGACTGGTTGAAAGTATCAAGGATGAATAGTAGTGGCTTAAGAAGTTATCAAAAAATTATTCCTCAGCTTTTTATAGCTTTTCTTGCAGCCTGGATGCTTTCAGGTAATACACCAGAACATTTACAAAACACATTATCAATTCCTTTTTTAAAAGACAGTATTTTATTTTTAGGTATTTATTATATCCCTTTTACAATCTTAGTCATTGTAGGTTCATCTAATGCTGTAAATTTAACTGATGGTCTTGACGGTTTGGCAATAGTGCCAGTAATGATCGCTGCAGGTTCACTAGCGGTAATAGCTTATGTAGTTGGAAATATAAATTTCTCCAATTATTTGCAATTAAATTATATTCCAGGCGTTGGTGAAATAACAGTTTTATTAGGTGCTATTATAGGATCAGGGCTAGGCTTCTTATGGTTTAATGCACCACCAGCTATGGTTTTTATGGGAGATACTGGTTCATTATCTCTAGGCGGAGTAATTGGGGTAACTGCGTCAGCATCAAGGCATGAATTAGTATTAGTTATAATTGGAGGTCTGTTTGTATTAGAAACAGTGTCTGTAATAGTACAAATTTTGTCATTTAAACTTACAGGTAAAAGAATATTTAGAATGGCACCTTTACACCATCATTTTGAACAAAAAGGATGGGCAGAATCTACAATAGTAATACGATTTTGGATCATTGCTGTAATTTTGGCTTTAATAGGCATTTCTTCACTTAAACTAAGGTAATAAATTGATTAGTATTAGTTCTTATAAAAATAAAAATGTTGGAATTTTAGGAGCAGGATTATCAGGTATGGCTGCAGCTAAAATTCTAGTAAGTTCAAGAGCAAATATATTCATCTTCGATGACAAAAAGGACAAGCCAAATTTTATTAAAAAAAATAGTTGGAAAAATTATATATATTGGCCGTGGAAAACCTTAACTACATTAGTTGTTAGTCCCGGTATACCAATAAATGCAAAAAATAAACACCTAGCCATTCAGCTTGCAATTAAAAACAAAGTTAAAATTATTAACGAACTTGATTTATTTTTCGAAACCAAACCAGAAGCTAAAATAGTTGGAATAACTGGCACTAATGGTAAATCTACAACAGTTGCATTATTATTTCATATATTAAAATATAATAAAATTAAGTGTGTAATAGGTGGAAATTATGGCTTTCCTGCCTGTGAAATTAAAGACCCTGGAAAGCATGGTATTATAATTCTGGAATTATCAAGCTATCAATTAGATGGTGCAAAAAAATTAAATCTAGATCTGGCTACAATAACAAATATTACTCAAGATCATTTAGACTATCATGAAACTTTTGAAAATTATAAACTTTCTAAACTCAAAATTATAAATTTTTTAAAAGGAAATGGAACATTTATTTTAAACGCCGATAACAAGCATCTGAATGAGATATTAAGTGAGAAGAAGTTTAAAAACAAAAATATAATAAAAGTAAAAGAAGATGAAACTTTCAATTTTGTTAATGATAATGACTATCTTAAAGGGGCTCACAACGCATCTAATGGATCTATAGCAGTCTCAATAGCTAAACATCTAAATGTAAATCTTAAAAAGATTAGTTTTGCTATAAAAAATTTTAAAGGGTTGCCCCATAGAATGGAACCTTTGTATGTTACTGATAGAATTAAAATTATTAATGATAGTAAATCTACTAATGGCGAATCTACTGCTGCTGCTCTAAAATCGTTTGAAAATATTTTTTGGATTGCAGGAGGTCAACCCAAATCAGGTGGTATTGGTGAGGCTAAAAAATTTTTAGATAGAGTTATAGAAGTCTTTTTAATAGGAAAATCAACAGACTTTTTCTGTAAAGAAATTTCAAAGTTTAAAAAAGATTTGCAGATACATAATTGTTTATCATTAGAAAAAGCAACTAAACTTGCTCTAAAAAATGCATCAATTTCCAATCTAAAAAATTATGTAATTTTATTATCTCCATCTGCAGCTAGTTTTGACCAATATAGAAACTTTGAAGATAGAGGAAATAGATTTAAAGAAATAGTTAATCAACAATTGAGTGAAAGTTTAATAAAATGAACATCACACGTTCAGACAGATCTCACCTTGCACTTTGGTGGTGGACAATAGATAGATATTTTTTAACTTCATTTTTTATATTAATAATGTTTGGTATATTTTTAGTAATGGCATCAAGCCAACATCTAGCAGAAAATTTAAATATTCCTTCACATTATTTCACTATTAGGCACATACTTTACGGAGCTTTTAGTATTCCGATAATAATTTTCTTTTCAATATTAAATGAAAGACAAACTAAAATAATTTGTATTTTAGGTATTATAATTATTACTTTACTTCTCTTTATAATTTTATTTGACGGAGAGAAAATAAAAGGAGCGCAAAGATGGTTTTTCATAGGAGACTTCAGTTTTCAACCAAGTGAAATAGGCAAACCATTATATGTGGTTTTTAATGCTTGGCTATTATCTTTATGGATTGAAAAAACAAGATTTCCTGGTTGGATGTGGTCAATTGCATCAATAATTTTAATTTCAACATTATTATTGTTACAGCCTGACTTAGGTATGACGATTGTAATGATGTTTACATGGGGTTTCCAATTATTTATTACAGGAATACCATTAATTGTTATTTTATGCTTAATAATGGCTTTCCCAATATTTATGATTTTTTCATATCAACATTTTGATCATGTTAAAATAAGAATAAATAATTTCCTTGAAGGTAAAACCTATCAGGTATCTAAATCCTTACAATCATTTGAGTCTGGAGGTTTTTGGGGGAAAGGTCCAGGCGAAGGTTTTTATAAAAAATCTTTGCCAGACGCCCACTCAGATTTTGTATTTGCTGTCGCTGCAGAAGAATATGGTGCATTAATATGCAGTGTTATAATTATAATTTATGGCCTAATAATTATAAGAGCCTTTTACTATACAATGTATAATAATAATCTTTTTTTTATTTTAGCTGTAGGGGGCCTTGCTTTCCAATTTGGTTTTCAATCATTGATCCATATGGCTAGTAATACAGACCTTATTCCTACGAAAGGAATGACTTTACCATTTTTATCATATGGTGGCTCATCTTTACTAGCTTCTGCTATAACAGCTGGAATAATTTTATCTTTAACAAAAAGAAGTAACCCTTTAGATCCATTCAGAAAAGAAATATATGACAAATAATGATATAAAAAATTGCAAAAGAAAAAAAATTCTTATGTTTGTTGCTGGTGGGACAGGAGGCCACATATATCCATCATTAACTCTCATTAGCAAAATGAAAGATTATAATTTTCTTATTATAACTGATGTAAGAGGAAAAGGATATTACGAAAGTTTTTTGGAAAAAGAGAAACTAAATTATAAGATTTTTTGTCATAAAGTAACGAGCCCAAGTAATAAAAAAATAATAAATAAAATAAATTCTTTATTCCAACTTGTTGTATCACTAATAAAATCGATATTAATTGTGATCATCCAAAAACCAGATTTGGCCATGGGTTTTGGGGGTTATCCTACAGTAGCTCCAATGCTGGCTGCTAAAATGTGTGCTATTCCATCAATTATACATGAACAAAATGCCGTTATGGGAAGAGGTAACAAATTACTTAGTTACATCTCAAATAAGTTAGCTTTATCGTTTGTAAAAACCAAAAAAGTTGAAAATGTTAGAAATATTATATTTACTGGGAACCCTGTGAGAAAAGAGTTTGAAGAAATTGGTAATAATCATTTTAATCAATTAACTTCAAATAAAACTTTCACTATCTTAATCTATGGTGGAAGTCTTGGAGCATCATATTTTTCTAAGGAATTAACTTCTATAATATGCACACTACCAGTAGAAATTAAAAAAAATATTAAGATTATACAGCAGGTAAGAATAGAAGATTTAGAGAGAGTAAAACATAATTATAAGATACACAAAATTGAAGCAGAAGTTTCTAGTTTTTTCCAAAATATTTACCGTAAGTTTCAAATTTCACACTTAATAATTACTCGTTCGGGAGGATCTTCAGTCGCTGAAATACTAGCCTCTTGTAAACCTGCAATATTTGTTCCGTTACCAAAATCATTTGAAAATCATCAATTTGAAAATGCTAAATTTTTTGAAACAAATAACTGCTGCTGGATTTTTGATCAAAAGAAAAATAGTGAAACCGATTTACAAAATTTAATAATAGATATTTTCAGAAATCAAAAGAAACTTATTTCTACAAGAAAAAAACTGAGAGATTTATCTAAGAGATTATCAAATTTAAGAAAAAGAAAAACGGCTTCAGACACATTGTCAGAGATAATTTTAGAAATGACACAAGATTCAAAAAAGGAACTAAAAATTTTATGTTAAAGAGACTAGAAAATCTTGGAATAATTCACTTCATTGGTATTGGAGGAATTGGCATGAGTGGAATCGCAGAGATTTTATTTCAATCTGGATATCGTGTTCAAGGAAGTGATATCAATAAAAGTAGTAATACTGATAGACTAGAGAAGTTAGGTATTAAAGTCTATATAGGGCAAAAAAAAATAAATGTTGATGATGCTAAAATAATAGTTGTCTCTACTGCAATTCCAGAAACAAATGAAGAATATATTGCAGCAAAAAAAATGTTCCTGCCAATTGTTCATAGATCTGAGATGTTGGGTGAATTAATGCGTTTAAAGCAGTCAATTGCAATAGCAGGAACTCATGGTAAGACAACAACAACCTCTTTAATAGCTAAAATGGTTGAAGAGAATGGAATGGATCCAACCATCATAAATGGAGGCATTATCTCCTCACTTGATAGTAATGCACGACTTGGTAATGGCGAATGGATGGTTGTAGAAGCGGATGAAAGTGATGGAAGTTTTGCAAAATTAAATCCAACAGCTGCAATTATTACTAATATTGATTTAGAGCACTTAGATTATCATAAAAACGAAGATAATTTAGAAAACGCATTTTATAATTTTGTATCGTCAATCCCATTTTATGGTTTTGTTTGTTTATGCATTGATAATCATCGAACACAAAGATTGATATCAAAATTAGAAAATAAAAAAGTTATAACTTATGGAATGGCAGCAAATGCAGATATAAGGGCAACGAATATATCTTATGAAAATAACAGAATGAAATTTTCTTTGCATATCAGAAAGAATAAAGAATATGAGGAAAATATTCACGAAATAGAATTTTCTATGATTGGAATGCATAATATTCAAAATGCATTAGCAACAATTGCCACGGGAATAGAATTAAAAATTCCACTATCGAAAATTAAAGATACTTTAAAAAATTTTACTGGTGTACAAAGAAGATTTCAAAAGGTTGGTAATTATAAAAATATCACAATTATAGATGATTACGGCCATCATCCTGTAGAAATAAATTCAGCATTATCTGCTGCGAGATTATTAGCACCTGAAACCAAAATAATAGCAATTTTTCAACCCCATCGATATAGCAGACTTAGAGATCTATTTGATGAATTTTGTAGCTCGTTTAACAATGCTGATACTGTTTTACTTCTCGATGTTTATGCGGCTGGAGAAACCCCTATAAAAAATTATGAGAGTAGCAATTTAGAAAAAGGATTGACCAATTATGGACATAAAAATGTTTTGTACATAGAAGATCTAAATCTTTTAGCAAAAAAATTACTAAACATAATAAAACCTAACGATTTAATAATTTGTCTTGGAGCTGGATCTATAACAAAAATCGCTAATAGTTTAGAAGAAGTATTAAAAAATGAAGATAGATATATTTAGAAATAATTTTTTAGAAAATATATATGCTGATCAGAAGCTAGCTAAATATACGTGGTTTGGCGTCGGGGGGAATGCAGAAATTCTTTATATTCCCGAGGAAGAAAAATCTCTAGAAAAATTTTTGAAAGTAAAACCAAGTGATTATAAATTATTCACTATGGGCGCTGGATCTAATCTGCTGGTAAGGGATAATGGCATTGATGGTGTAACTCTAATTACTAGTAAGCTTAATAAAATTAGCATTGATAAAAACGGTTTGATCACAGCTAATTGTGGTGCTTTTGACGCTGAAGTAGCTCGCTTTGCCAGAGATCATAGTAGAAGTGGACTTGAGTTTTTAATTGGAATTCCTGGTACAATTGGTGGTGGAATTAAAATGAATTCAGGGGCGTTTGGTTCTGAATTTAAAGATGTATTGATAGATGTGAAAGCCGTCAATCATAATGGGGAATATAAAACATTTACCAATGAAGATTTAGACATGAAGTATAGAAAAATTGGACTTAAAGACGAGTGGATATTTTTGTCTGCTAGGTTCAAAACGTCAACTGACACTGACAAAAATATACGAGACAAAATGAAAAAAATTATCCTTTCTAGGAAAAGTGCACAACCAGTTGGGGTCAAGACAGGAGGAAGCACTTTTAAAAACCCAATTGGTCAAAAAGCTTGGAAACTAATAGATCAAGCTGGATGTAGAGGTTTGAAAAATGGAGATGCAATGATCTCAGAAAAACACTGTAACTTTATAGTTAATCTTAAAGATGCAAAAGCTCGTCAAATTGAACAATTAGGAAAAAAAGTAAAACAAAAAGTTTATGAAGACACTGGTATTAAACTCAAATGGGAAATAGAAAGAGTGGGCAAAAAATGAAACCCTACGAAAACATGCATGTTTTACTATTGAAAGGTGGAAATGGCTCTGAAAGAGAAGTGTCTCTATACACTGCAACAGAATGTGCAAAAGCAATAAAACAAATAGGTTGCAAGATTACAGAAGTAGATATCGCCGAAACTAACATTTCTAGTTTAACCAAAGTTAATGCAGACATATGTTTTAATGCATTGCATGGAGATTATGGAGAAGACGGTTCAATACAAGGATTACTGAATTTACTAGAAATGCCATATACACATTCTGGTGTTGCAACCTCATCTATTGCAATGAATAAGGTAAACTTTAAAAGAATTATAACTGATGCAACAAAGTTTTCTAATGATCCAATTTACTTTCCAAAAACATTACAAATTAAAAATAACGGGGAATTTTTTGAAGTAGATTATAATGGTAGATTTGTAGTTAAACCAATTAAAGGAGGTAGTTCAGTTGGAGTTAATATTATTAAGAAAGGAAATAAAATTCCTTATATTAATGAATTAAATAAAAAACAATTAATGGCAGAGATATTTGTAGGTTCTAAAGAATTATCCGTCACAGTTTTAAAAGAAAATCCATTATGTGTTACTGAAATCACGACTTTAAACGATAAAGAATTCTATAATTACAAAGCAAAATATGATAAAAATGGTTCAAGTCATAAAATTCCTGCAGACATACCAAAAGTTATTTATAAAAAAGCTCTCTCATGGGCTTTAAAGGCACATCAGATTATTGGTTGTCGAGGAATTTCACGTACAGATTTTAGATATGATGTTAATAGTGAAAAATTGTATATGCTTGAACTTAACACTCAGCCAGGAATGACAAAGACATCTTTGAGTCCTGAACAAGCTGCTTATTGCGGCATTAATATGAATGATATGATTAAGATCCTCTTAGAGGAGGCTAACTACGAATGCTGATATTAAAATTAGATAAAATCAACTTTGTAAGCTTTAAGAACAAGATGACCATATTAGAAAATGTTCACAAAAAGTTGCTTTTTCTAATTTTATTTATATTAATTACAAGCTTTTATTTGTTACCTAAAATTAACAACACATTCACGGAAACAACGTTTAACTTTTTAAATAAAATTTTAATAAATAATGGTTTTATAATTAAAAATATTGAAGTTTTAGGTGTAAATCATCTTGATAAAAATGACATTATTAAAATTATTAGCACCAACAATAATATAAATATTTTTAACGTAAATATTAAAAATATTTATAGAAATATCATGGATAATACTTGGATTAAAAAAGCATCTATAAAAATAATTTATCCAAACACTATTAAAGTATTTTTAACTGAAAAAAAACCAATTGCTATATGGCAAAATAGATATGGGAATAGTTTAATTACTAAATCCGGTGATATAATTTTTGAAAAGAATTTAGAGAAATTCAAGAATAATCTACCTATCATTATTGGACAAAATGCACATAAAAATGTTCACTCAATTTTAAATATATTAAGTTCTAAGAGAAATTTTATTAAAAATATCTGGTCTCTAACATTTGTAAATGAAAGACGATGGGATTTACATTTTAATCAGGGTCTTACTATTAAATTGCCAAGCAAAAACGTAGAAAACGCATGGCAAAAGGTTGTATACCTTCATAAAAAATTCAACATACTAAGCCTTTACCTAACAGAAATAGATCTCAGAAACTCTAATCAAATTCTTGGTAAAATTAACTTAGATAAAAATCTAATTTTTAAAAAGATAAACCCATGACAGTTATGAATACTATAAATAAATCTAAAAATGTATTAACTGTGATAGACATTGGTAATAGTAAAGTATCATGTTTGATTGGGACCCCTGTAAAGAGTAATAATGTTCAGATAAAAGCTCTTGGCTTTGGACAACATGCTTCTCTTGGAATTTCAAATGGCCAAGTAACTGATATGAAAGAAATTGCAAATTCAATTGCTAGAGCCGTTGAAAGTGCTGAAACCATGGCAGGTTTTAATATCAATAAAGTTATATGCAATCTTTCAGGTGGTAGACCAATTACAAAAATTTTCAGAAATAATTTAAAAATAGAAAATGGAAGAATTGAGAAGAATGATATATTAAAAATACTTAAATTTAAAAACAATTATCAAATTGATGACTACGAAATATTATCTTCATCAGTAATAAAATATTATGTTGATAATAGTACTAGTGTAGATAACCCTATTGGAATATTTACAAACACTCTTACTGCCGAGATGAACTATACTTACGGTCAAAAATCAGTAATTAAAAATCTCTCTAGTGCTGTAAATTTATGTCACTTATCTGTTGAAAAATTCTTTATTAGTGCTGAAGCATCAGGCACATCAACATTACTACAAGATGAACGAAATAATGGTGCTGTGATAATAGATCTTGGGGCAAACATAACAAGTGTTGGAGTATTCTTAAATAATAAAATAATTTTTTCAGACTGTATACCACTTGGAGGTTTACATATTACTAGTGACATAGTTAGAGGCTTGGGAACAAAATCAGAAGATGCAGAAAAAGTAAAAATTTTACACGGCTCTACTCTTTCCCATGAAACTGACGAATATATAAACCTTGACATACCAATTATATCTGAACAAGGAGACTTAGTTACGCAAAAGATACCAAAAGCCATGCTAACTGCAATAATCAAACCTAGAATTGAAGAAATATTTGAGCTTGTTCAAGAAAGATTAAGTAAACTAAAACCTAATTCAAATTATATTAATAAGGTAATTTTATGTGGTGGTGGGGCCAATTTAGGCAATATTCGTGAATTTGCCTCGAATTACTTTAAAACCAACGTAAGAATTGGAAGACCTATTGGTTTAATTGACTTGCCAGAAATTGTTCAAACACCCTCTTTTGCTTGTTTGACAGGGTTACTTATTAAAAGTCTAGAAAAAGAAAAAAATTTCAACTTACAAAAAATGGAGGGAGGAATATTAAAATATTTTGGAAAGTTAGGTAATTGGTTTGATCAGAATTTATAAATTAACTTTAATTTTAACTTAATAAACTTAGTAAAGGAGAGAAAAATGACTCTTAATATTTCAATACCAGAAAATATAAACAACTCAAAACCTAAAATATCTGTAATTGGAATTGGAGGTGCTGGAGGTAATGCAGTAAATACAATGATCAATGAAAAAATAGAAAATATCGATTTCATTGTAGCTAATACTGATGGACAAGCATTGTCTAGAAGTCTTACGACCAGGCAAATACAACTTGGTAAAAACATAACATCAGGACTTGGAGCTGGATCTGATGCGGAAACTGGAAGAAAAGCAGCAGACGAATCAAAAGAGGAGATAATAGCAGAATTAAGTGATGTTAATATGTTATTTATAGCTACTGGTATGGGCGGAGGAACAGGTTCTGGAGCCGCTCCCGTTATTGCAGAAGCAGCTAGAGAAAAAGGTATATTAACGGTTGCAGTAGTAACTAAACCTTTTGATTTTGAGGGGAAAAAGCGAATGGATGTAGCAGAAAAAAGTCTATCTGAATTAAAAGAAAATGTTGATACTCTTATAGTAATTCCAAATCAAAATTTATTCAGGATTGCAAATGAAAAAACTACTTTTGCCGAAGCCTTTAAAATGGCTGATGACGTCCTATATCAAGGCATTTGCGGTATAACAAATTTAATCACAAATCCCGGAATGATAAATTTAGATTTTGCTGACATCAAAACCGTAATGGGTAATATGGGTAATGCAATGATGGGAACAGGGGAAAGCTCAGGAGAACATAGGGCTAAAGACGCAGCACAGGCAGCCCTAAATAATCCTCTTTTAGATGATACAAACATTAAAGGAGCAAAATCTATTTTAATAAACATTCAAGGAGGGCCAGATATGTCTTTATTTGAAGTAGATGAAGCAGCAAGTAAAATTAGAAATGAAGTAGATGAGAATGCAAATATAATATTTGGTTCATCTATTGATAATAATTTAGAGGGTATAATTAAAGTTTCTATTGTAGCTACTGGAATAAATAAAGATCAAAATATATTAGAAAATGTAAATCAAGATCCAAATTTAGATAAAGATGAGCTTAATGGTGTAATGGAAGAGGAAATTTTGGACAATCACATAGAAGATTTGGAAAATTGTAGCATTGATCAAACCGATTTAGAAACTGAGATAAATAAGTTAGAAACTAATAATGTAGATATGAATATTAAAAATGTAGGATATTCAGATTCTGAAATTAAAAATGACGAGTTGAAGTCAATTTTTGAAAATAAACCTGATAATCAATATACACAATCTAAAACTCAATCTATATTCAATCGCATGTCTTCTTTTTTTGTGAAAGATAAAACAAACGATCTTAAATTAGACCCTAATTTAAAATTAACAAATGATTTAATTAAAGAAGAAGATTTTAACGAGAAAGGTGAAGATTCGTCCTTTGATATTAGCGTTCAAAAGTCTCAAAACAATGAAACAAATGAAATGCTATTTAATCAAGATAAAAATTTAGAAACATCAGAAAATAGCTCCAATAACTTAGATCTATTTAACTCTGAGAGGAAAAGCATAGTAAAAAATCATCAAATTGATCTAACGGAAATAGAACAAGAAGATAAAGAGATTGACGAAAAAGTTTTAGAAATACCTGCTTTTTTGAGAAGACAGGCAAATTAATGTAAATTGAAATATTTGGTAATTATATGTGATTTGTATTTAATGTAAAAGAGTTATAAATATACTCTTGAGGTATTAAGTATGAATTATATTAACAACCAAATTACACATATTAGTTTACAAAAAACAATAAAAAAGAAAATTCATTTTTCTGGCGTTGGTGTCCATAATGGTAGAGCTGTATCCATGACTATAGAACCAGCTGAGGTTAATACTGGAATAATATTCAAAAGAACAGACCTAAAAGATGATAATACTATTAAGGCTATCATTGACAATGTAGTTGATACTAGATTGTGTACTAAAATCAAAAATTCAAGAGGTGTTTCTGTATCAACTATAGAGCATCTAATGGCGGCTTTAAATGCATTAGACATAGATAATGTTGTTGTAAAAATTAATTCTTCTGAATTACCAGCATTAGATGGTAGCTCACATGAATATGTTAAAAAAATTACTAATGCAGGTATTAAAATTCTTAATAATAAAAAGAAATTTTTCAAAATTCTAAAAAGAGTTGAAGTAAAAAGTGGAGACAGATTTATTTCAGTTACTCCCTCAGATAGTTTATCTATAAATATTTCTATTAATTACCCTGATACTGTTATTGGATATTCTGAATATTTTTATAGTCATACAATAAACAATTTCATTAAAAATTTATCTATGGCCAGAACTTACACGCTTCATGAAGACATTGAAAAAATGAGAACTGCAGGACTTGCTATAGGCGGCACTTTAAATAACGCTATAGTAGTTGATAAATATAAAATTTTAAATCCAGATGGTCTAAGAATGGAAAAAGAATTTATTAAACATAAAACTTTAGACTGTATTGGTGATTTATATTTGTTGGGCATGCCTCTAGTTGGGCGAATTGATTGTCACGCACCTGGTCATAACTTAAATCAGAAACTCATTAAAGAAATTATAAAAAACAAAGAAAATTATATCATTGAAGAAACTGCTTCAAATAATAATTTTCTAGGTTTTGTTAAAAGTAATAATTCATTACAAAATATCTCGTATGTAGCTTAACGATGTATAAATGATATCGTGTTTTTTGATATACAAACAAGATTATTCATAATAAAATTAAGTTACAGTTTATTTATTAGAAAAAATAATTATGATGTGTTTTGCAAAAAAATATTTGATAAAATTACAAATATTTTCAATTTTGCTTTTATTTTCAAGTTGTGGCTACATTAAAGAAAATGTAAAAACACCCAATCTATCTGATGTTGAAATATACTCAAAAGGTTTAACATCCCTTCGAGAAGGGAATTTTAATAGAGCAACGTCAGAATTTGATAATTTATTACTTAATCATCCTTTTTCTAATTTATCATCAAAATCAGAGATAATGTCTGCCTACTCAAATTTTCAAAATAATGAAATAGAAAAAGCAACAAAAAAATTAGTTTCCTATATAGAAATGAACCCTAGAGGTGAACTTACACAATATGCACATTATTTATTAGCTATGTGTTATTATTCTCAAGTTTCTAGTGAAAGTAGAGATCCTAGTTTATCAATTAAAGCTCTTAACTATTTTAAATTGATTGTTACAAAATACCCAAATACTAGATATGCAAAAGATTCAAATTTGAAAATTCAATATTTACAAAATTCCCTTGCTAAGAATGAGTTGGTTATTGGAAAATTTTATTTAAAAAAAGGTGCCCCAGCGAGTTCAATAAGAAGATTTAAATCTATATTAAAGAATTACCAAAATAGTTATGTTATTCCTGAAACTCTTTATAGATTAAGTGAAGCACTTTTACTAATTGGTCTAAAGGAAGAAGCAATTAAGAGTAGTGCATTACTTAATTATAATTTTCCTAATAATACTTGGACGAAAAAAAGTAAAAATTTATTTGAAAATAAATCTAGACTTAATCACACAAAAAGTTCTGAATCATCAATTATAAGTTATATAAAAAACATTTTTGAATAATATAATGCTTAAAGAGTTAATAGTAAAAAACATTGTTCTTATAGAAACCGTAAAAATAGAATTTAAAAAAGGGTTATCAGTATTAACAGGTGAGACAGGTACTGGTAAATCAATCTTACTTGATAGCTTGGGTTTGATTGTCGGAAATAGAGTTGATTTTAATTTAATTAGACATGGAAAAACTGATGCATCTGTCACTGCAATATTTCAAATTCATGAAAAACATCCAGTAATTAAAGTAATACAAAAATATGATATAAATTTTGAAGACGAACTCATTATTAGACGTTTGATTAAAATAGATGGTAAATCAAGATGCTTGGTTAATGACACCACTGTAACAAGAAATGCGCTCATAGAAATAACTGACCATTTAATCGAAATTCAAGGTCAATTTGATGATAGAGGTCTTTTAGATATAAAAACACATTTATCGTTGTTAGACGATTATTCCAATCATGATAAATTAATTGACGATACTAAAATTTCTTTTACTGAAATGAAAAAATTAAAAAAATTTATAAAAGAGATTGAAATGAAAGAACAAAGATTAAATGAAGATAGTGAATGGATAAAAGATTCTCTTGATCAACTAGTAATTTTAGACCCTAAAAATGGAGAAGAAACAGAATTAAATCAGGCGAAACAATTATTAAGTAATCGTGAAAAAATTTATAATACTATAATTAAAGCCAAATCTATTATAGAAGATGAGGACGGATTGGAAGATTTAATAAATAAATTATTAAAGGAATTTGATGACCTCAAATCTTATGAACAACCTAATTTTGTTGAAGCTATAGATTCAATTTATAGGACTAAAGCAGAAATTGAAGAGTTGAAGACTTTTGTAAATAGAAAAAGTACAGACTTAAATGAAAAAACGGATGACTTAGAAACGATTAATGATCGACTATACGAATTGCGTTCACAAGCAAGAAAGCACAAGTGTGAAGTTGATGACCTAATAAAAATAAAAATAGAATTAGAGGAAAAGTTAGAAGAACTGAATAAAAACGACTCAAACTTGAACAACCTTAGAGATAATTTTATTAAAGCTAAAGAAAGTTTTAAGCTTAATAGTAAAATATTATCAGAGAGTAGAAAAAAAGCTGCAATTAGATTATCCGAGAAAATCAATGAAGAACTCCCTTACTTAAAATTAGAAAATGCAAATTTTGAAATTAAATTTGAAGAAATTGATTTTGAGAGTTGTTCTATTGATGGAATTGACAAAGTTATATTCTTTGCCTCAACTAATACTGGAATAGATAAAAAACCAATTAATAAAATTGCATCTGGCGGCGAACTATCAAGATTTTTACTTGCTATTAAGGTTGTACTTGAAACTGAAATGCAAAATAGAACACTTATTTTTGATGAGATTGACTCTGGCATCGGTGGTTCAGCTGCAAATGCTGTCGGTATTAGATTGGCTAAATTAGGAAAAACATATCAAACAATGGTGGTAACTCATTCACCACAAGTCACTTCTCGAGGACATAATCATTACCTTATAAAAAAACAAGATATTCAAAATAAAACAATTTCTAATGTTACTGAATTGAACATAAATGAAAGGGTTGAAGAAATTGCAAGAATGGTTTCTGGACAGACCATAACAAATGAAGCTAGAGAAGCAGCTCAGAAACTATTAGATAATTAGGCTAATGGACACAAAAATTTTCAATAAATTAAATCAATTAAAAAATGCAATTGATTATCACGATAATAAATACCATTCTGAAGATAATCCAGACATTTCCGATTTTGAATATGATAAGCTTTGTCGAGAATATGATACTCTAATTACTGAAAATCCAGAATTTAAGTTTTTAGAACGCAAAACTGTAGGGTCTCAAACCTCTAATCAATTCCAAAAATATAATCATCGAAAACCAATGACTTCACTTACTAATGCGTTTTCTTTCGAGGACGTGAAGGATTTCATTGAGAGAACTCTAAAATTTTTGAATTTAAAAAAAAATTTTCATATAGATTTTATGTGTGAACCAAAAATTGATGGTCTGTCAATATCACTTCTTTATGTAAACGGAAATTTATTTAATGCTGTCACTAGAGGAGATGGTAAAGTAGGCGAAATAGTAACTGATAATGTCAAGACTATTAAAGATATTCCACATAAATTAAAAGGTAATTATCCAGACCTCATAGAAATAAGAGGTGAAATCTTTATGAAAAAGACTAATTTTGAAGAACTTAACAAGTCACAAATAGAAAAAAATGGGAAAGTTTTTGCAAATTCAAGAAATGCTGCTGCAGGATCTATACGACAAAAAGACATAAATATTTTGAAAGAACGTAAGTTAAATTTTTATGCTTTCTCTATAGGTGAATATACAAATGACTTTGATATTAAAACTCAGTTTGATCTTTTAGAAAAGTTTAAACAAATGGGTATCAACACAAACCAAGAAAACCTTAGAGCAAGTAAAATTGAAGATATAAAAAAATTCTACTCTTTGATGATATCTAAAAGAAATGAGTTAGATTATGAAATTGATGGTCTTGTATACAAGGTGAATGATAGAATCTTACAAGAAAGGTTAGGAAATTTGTCTAGATCGCCAAGATGGGCGATTGCTCACAAACTTCCTCCTGAAATAGTAGAAACTAGACTTTTAAATATAGAAACACAAGTTGGCAGAACTGGAGCCCTTACACCAGTTGGTAAATTAAAACCTGTAAAAGTTGGGGGTGTGCTAGTTTCAAATGTGACACTCCATAACGAAGACGAAATTTCAAGAAAAGATATCAGAGTAGGAGACATTGTAAAAATTCAACGTGCTGGAGATGTTATTCCACAGGTTACTGAAGTAGTAAAAGAAAAAAGACAAAATAATTCTAAAGTTTACGTTCCACCTTATTTTTGTCCATCATGTAGAGGTAAAACATATAAATCAAAAAGTGAAGCAATTAGAAGATGTCTTTCTGGGGTCAATTGCCCTTCTCAAACAGTCGAAAAATTAAAGCATTTTGTTTCCAAAAATGCTTTTAATATTGAAGGTTTAGGGGACAAATTAATAGTCATGCTCTTCAAAGAAAAAATCGTAAATGATTTTAGTGATATTTTTAAAGTTTATAAATATAAAGAATTATTAGAAAAACGTGAAGGCTTCGGAAAATTATCTGTTTCTAATCTTTTAAACTCCATTGAATCAAAGAAAAGAATTCCACTAGATAAATTCATTTATGCTCTTGGGATCAAACAAATTGGTGAAAACAATGCTAAATTATTGGCTTTAAATTATAATTCTTTTGAAAATTTTTGTAGTGAAATGGATAAAGCTAGTGATAAATTATCTGATTCATTCCAAAAGCTTATCTCAATTGATCAAATTGGAGAGAATATTGCTGAGGATATAATCTTATTTTTTAGCACATCCTCTAATGTTATAATGTTAAAAAAACTCTTGAATTATATTAAAATTGAAAATGTTGAAAAAAAATTTATTGATTCACCCTATAAGGACAAAATAGTAGTATTAACAGGCACGTTAAATACAATGAGTCGTGATGAGGCAAAGCAAAAACTAAATAACTTAGGAGCAAAAGTAAGTAGCTCTGTTTCTAAAAATACAGATTATGTAGTTGTTGGTGAACAACCTGGATCCAAGGCAAAAAAAGCTAAAGAATTAAACATTCCAATAATAAATGAAATTGAGTGGGTTGAAATAATAAAAACAATTGACATTTAAATTGTCGTAGTTTTTCTTTTCAAGAATAAAAGTAATTCTTTATCATCTTTGTCAATTAATTTTGATAAATCTTGATATACTTTCTTATGATAATTATTAATCCAATTTATCTCAAACGATGATAACATACGCTTATTAATTAGATTTAATTCTAAAGGAACTCTAGTTAAATTTTCAAAACATAAAAAATTTTTATTAGCCTTTTCTTTTACAAATTCTAAGTTTTCAATCCTAATACCGTACACACCTTTTTTGTAATATCCTGGTTCATTAGAAATCACCATGCCCGATTCAATATAACATTCTGATGTTTTAGAAATTGAAATTGGTCCTTCATGCACACTTAAAATATGACCTACCCCATGTCCTGTTCCATGAGCATAATTTTTACCTTCAGACCATAGTGCTACCCTACCTAGAGTATCTAATTCCCTTCCTTTAGTACCTACAGGGAAGGAAGCTGAAGCAATTGCAATGTGCCCTTTTAAAACTAAAGTATAATCGTCTAGCATTTGCGATTTAGCTTTACCAACTAGAAGAGTACGAGTTGTATCAGTAGTTCCATCTAAATAATGAGCACCTGTATCAATTAAATACAGACTACTTTTATCAATTTTTTTATTAGAAGAATTACTTGCCTTATAGTGAATAATTGCACCATTCTCTTCAAATGCTGAAATTGTAGCAAAGCTCTCACAAATGAATGTTTTATCTAGAGAACGAATATCAAAAAGTTTCTGAGACAAGCAGATCTCAGTAAGTTTGTTTGAATTAACATTTTTTTCAAACCAAAATAAGAATTTCAATATAGCTAAACCGTCTTTTAAATGAGCATTTTTAAATCCATTTAATTCTAAAGGATTTTTTATGGCTTTAAACTTATCTACTGGGCAATTGATAAATTGGTATAGTAAATAATTTTCCTTTAAAATATGATAAATTTTTAAAGGTAAAAAATTTGGATCAATAAGAAATTTTTTATTTTTTAAATTTAATAACAAATTAGAAAAATCATCTAAATTAAAAATTTTTATTTGCTTATTTTTACAAAAATATTTCTTAAGCATATGATTTTTTGTAAAAATAAAAACTTCTCCTGTTTTTGAAATAATACAAAAAGACCTTATGACTGGACTATACTTTAAATCTGTACCTCTAATATTGAGCAACCATGAGAGACCAGCAGGATTAAATAATATATAAAAATCACAATTATTCTTTTTTATTATTTTTTTAAGACGATTAATTTTTGAAGAAGCAGGTTCACCATTAATTTGATTAGAAATTTCAAAGATTTTATTTTTAACAATAAATTTTTTTTTTACCCATATTTCATCAATTAAGTTTTTATCAACAAGTTCAAATCTTATTTTTGAACCCTTAAGTAAACTTTTTAATAATTCATATTGCTTTAGTGTTAACAGCCAAGGATCAATTGCAATATTTTTTATTTTTTTTTCATTTTTCTTTAAAAATAAACAAGTATCTTTAAAACCACCTATCAAAAAATCAAAATATTTTGGATCAACTTCTTTTTTTAATTGGAGTTCATAACGACCGTCACTAAATAAAACTGATTTTACTTCTGAATTAGCGAATATTATTGCATAACCTGCAGAACCAGAGAAATTTGTAATATATTTTAAACGCTCTTCATCTTCTGGAACTTCTTCACCAGAATACATATCAGCTCTAGGAACTAGTAGTGTATCTAGTTTTTTTAATTTCATATTCTTTATTAGTAATTTTAAATTTGTACTCAAACTTTACTCTCTAATCAAAATTGACGTCTCATTATTACTGTTCCCCACCCATTTATAATAATTTTTTTTTTCAATTTAAACCCAAACATTTTATATCTATTAACAATATTTGTGATTTGATTACTCAAAAGCCCTGATAAAACTATAAATGAATTTGGTTTTGAGATAAATTTAAGTCTAGGTGCTAAACTTGTTAAAGGACCAAAAAGAATATTAGCAAAAATTAAATCATAATATTTTTTTTTGTTGAAATTTTTCATTGTGTTTGATTTAGAAAGTAAGATTTCTCTGCTAATAATGTTATTTAATCTAAGATTTTGTTTTGTTAATTTTAATGCATTTATATCTATATCAACAAAGGTAATTTTATTATTTTTAAAAATTTTTTTTGACGCTATTCCAAGAATTCCAGTTCCACAACCGTAATCTAATACTGACTTTGGATTATAAATTTTTGATAGATAAGTTAAAGAATTTAAGCAACTCCTTGTAGTTTCATGAGATCCAGTTCCAAATGCAAAGGACGCATCTATTTTAATTGGTATCTTATTTTCAGAGCATTCTTTTTTAATATGAGAACCATAAATATAAAAGTTATCAATAATTATAGACGGAAATGATGATCTATTTTCTTTAAGCCAATCTTTATTAATAATTTTGGATATGTAAATTTTATTTAAAAAATTTTTATCATTATTTTTTTTTTTATAAACATAAAATTCATTTAGTTTAAATTGTTTAGCAAGGAAATTAAGTTTGGTTTTTATAAATTTTTTGTCAGGTTTAATATTAAGAATAATTTCTAATATCCAGTATTTATTTAGATGAAACTCACCTAATTTGTTTGTTGATAAATTATAAGGCTTATCTATATCATATTTACAATTCAAATCATTATCCTGAAATAAACTAGATGACATATATCCATCAAAATTTTCAAAATATTCAGAAAATAATTCTTTGAACTTATCCTTTACAATAATTCTGACTGACCATAAATCCATAACTATGTGTATTATTCTATTATTTTAATAAAACTAGATACTACTTTCTTTTCACCTGCTTTATCAAAATTTATATTTAGTTTATCTCCATCTGAAGAAATAATAAAACCCATGCCAAATTTTTGATGAAAGACTCTTTGGCCAACACTAAGATTTAAATTGACGCTAGATACATTCTTCTCAAATTGAGAATTTTTGTAAACATTAAGACCTCTAATGCCGTTCTGTTTTGCTCTCAGAAATCCTGGTCCATATGAAGAATTGTTTGATGATAAATCAAAATCAATTTGATTATAGCTCGACACATCTGCTCCAAGATTTCCCTCAATATTTTCATTAATAATTTTTTTTGGTAATTCACTTATAAATCTTGATGGTATTGACCCTTGCCATAAGCCATGAATTTGTCTATTTGCCGCAAAGGTTATAAAAAGTCTTTTTTTTGCTCGCGTAATTCCTACATAAGCTAACCTTCTTTCTTCTTCCAGGCCTGATAAGCCTAATTCATCAATTGATCTCTGGCTTGGGAACATACCTTCTTCCCATCCAGGAAGAAAAACAGCCTCAAATTCAAGTCCCTTTGCAGCATGTAAAGTCATTAAAGAAACTTCACCTGCTTCAGCTTCATTATCTCCATCCATAACTAATGATATATGCTCTAAAAATCCTGATAAATTATCAAAACCACTCATAGCATTGATCAACTCTTTTAAATTTTCTAATCTACCTTCACTTTCAATCGAATTTTCATTTTGCCAGTGGTCTATATACCCAGATTCTTCAAGAACTTTTAAAGCCAAGTCAGTATGAGAAATTTCCTTATTATGATTATTCCAGTCAATAAATTGATTTATTAAATTTTGTAATGTTCTTTTTACATTGGGTCTTAACTCATCAGTCATTAACAATTCTTGAGAAGCTGAAAAAAAAGAAATATTATTTTTTTTTGCGTATGAGTGTATTAAACTGGTTGTACTTGTACCTAATCCTCTTTTTGGAACATTTATTATTCTTTCTAGAGCTAAATCATCGTTAGGTTGCTGAACAACTCTCAAATAAGCTAAAGCGTCCCTAATTTCTAAACGTTCGTAGAATTTTGCTCCAATTACTTTATACGGAATACCGATATCTACAAATCTTTCTTCAAAATATCTGGTTTGGTGCCCTGCTCTAACTAAAACAGCTATCTGGTCATATCTAAAACCACATGAGTATAAATTTTCAATTTCTAAACTAGTTATTTTAGCTTCTTCAACGCCATCCCAGACAGAAATTAAATCAATTTTGTCTCCATCTCCAGAAGAAGTTTTAAGTTTTTTACTTAACCTTTCTTTATTATTGGCAATTATACTGTTAGCAGCCTCTAGTATTCGGCCAGTTGATCTGTAATTTTCTTCTAATTTTATTACCTTTGCTGAAGTATAATCCTTTTCAAATTTTAAAATATTTCCAACTTGTGCACCACGCCAACCATAAATAGATTGATCATCATCCCCTACACAACAAATATTTTGAGACTTGTTTGCAAATAATTTAAGCCATAAATATTGAATAGTATTAGTATCTTGATATTCATCAACTAGAAAATATAAAATTTTAGATTGATATTTTTCTAATATATCTAAATTTTCAGTAAATATAGTTAAATTATATAACAGTAAATCACCAAAATCAGCAGAATTTAAAGTTACTAATCTTGACTGGTAAGTTTTATATATATTTATTGCTTTACCATTAGCAAAGAAATCATTATCTGATTGATTTATGTCATCTGGTTTATAACCTTTATCTTTCCAAGAACTAATTAAATTAGACATTGCTTTTGGAGTAAACTTTTTAATGTCAATTTCTTGATCAATCATTATTTGTTTTAGAAGCCTAGTCTGATCATCTGGAGTTATAATTGTATAATTTGAATTTAAACCTACAACTTCTGCATTTTCTCGTAATATTCTAGCAGCTATTGAATGGAAGGTACCTAACCACACCGAGTTTGCTGATGGCCCAATTAAACTTTCAAGTCTGATTCTCATTTCTTTTGCAGCTTTATTAGTGAAAGTTACTGCAAGAATATTCCATGGCTTAGTCTTATTACTATATAATAAGTTTGCTAGTCTTGCAGTAAGAACTCTGGTTTTTCCTGTTCCTGCGCCAGAAAGCACTAATAAAGGGCCATCAAGATTTTTCACAGCCTCTTTTTGGGAATCATTAAGGTCTATATATGCTTGATGATTATAGAATTGGGTCATAATTTTTTTATATTTAATTATAAAGAATTTAAGAACTATATTAACATATTTTTAACATATTAGTGGTTTAACTTGTACAAATTTAATAAATTAATAATAATAAAATTATGATTTAATTGATTAACGCGTATTCATTTCATGACTAAAAAAAATAAATTTATATTTGTAAAATTCATAACAGCTTTATTTATTTTAAATGGGTGCTCAAATTCTACTAAGTTTGCATCTGAAAATAAAGATCCATTCGAAAAAATAAATAGAAATGTATTTCAATTTAATAAATATGTAGATCAGGAAATAATATCACCAATAAGCAAAACTTATGTCAAAAAAGTTCCTGCAAAAATCAGATCAGGTGTTAGTAATCATCTTGAATGGATAGATACGCCTAATACTATAATTAATAGCGCTCTACAAACAGATATGGAAAATACGATTTTAGCATCAGCTAAGTTTCTATTAAATGGGCTTACCTTAGGTTTTTATGATCTAGACAAAGGCGAAACTGTTATTAAAAAGAGAGATTTTGGATCAACCCTTGCTAGGTTAAATGTTTCAGAAGGACCCTTTTTGATGGTGCCCTTAATTGGACCAAAAACGACTAGGGATTTAACTGGAACTATACTAGACAGACAAAATATGGCAACTTTATCTTCCAATTCACTTGATGATTTGAGCTTAGCTGAAATTCCTATTAATATAATTGACAAGAGAAGTAATATGTCTAAAACACTCGACAACATTTATCTTTCAGCTGATCCCTATATCAAAATTAGATCTTTTTATCTGCAAAATAGACGAAATGAAATTTACAGTAAAAAATATATTGAGAATAAAAATAATAACTTGGATGAAGAGTTTGAAAAACTTTTGGATTAGTAAAAAAATAAGTAAGTTTTTAAATTATACATTTTTAATTTTTTTAATTTTTAATGTTAATATTTCTAAATCTTTTTCAGATAATGTTGAAATGGGTGAAGCTACTATTCAACAAATGATTAAAGAAGCTCAAGCGCATGCTATAAATACTATAAAACTAGCACCCATTGAGAGATCTTTAAAAATTGAATTATTAATAAAAAAATATATTAATCTTGATTTTATGAGCAAAGCCACAACTGGGACTTTTTGGAAAAAGGCATCTAAAAAACAAAAAGAAATGTATAAAGCTGCCTTGTTAAAACAAATAGTTCTAACAACAGAAGAACATTTAAATACTCTTGCAACATTATCTTATAAGCCATCAAAATCTGAAAGAAGGGGTAAGAAACTAGTTTATGTTAGAGGATTAATTCAAGACCCAAACAAAAAAAAGCCTGATGTAAATCTTTTGTGGAAATTAGCAGCAAACAAAAATGGATCATTTCTTATTCTTGATTTAGAAATAGAAGGCATATCATTAATAAGTTCTCAAAAAGACGAAGCTGTATCTATTTTAAGAAAAAACAGAGGTAGCTTCGACATTTTGTTACAAAAGATGAATAAGAATAAATCACCTTAATATTGGTTTATATTTTAATCGTTTTGGATTAAGTGCTTCTTCACCTAATCTTCTTTTTTTGTCTAACTCATAATCTTGATAGTTACCTTCGAACCATTCTACATGACTTCCACCTTCAAAAGCAAGAATATGTGTGGCAAGTTTATTCAGAAACCATCTATCATGTGAAATAACAACTACACATCCTGAAAAATCAAGAATTGCTTCTTCTAATGCTCTTAATGTATCTACATCAAGGTCATTAGTCGGCTCATCCAAAAGTAAAACGTTACCCGGATCTTTTAACATCTTTGCAAGATGCACTCTATTTCTTTCTCCACCAGACAACTGACTTACAATTTTTTGTTGATCAGATCCTTTGAAATTAAATTGACTAACATAGGCTCTACTTTGTAAAGTTTTTTTACCAATCTGTATTTGATCTAATCCATCACAAATAGATTGCCATACGTTCTGGTCTGGCTTTAAATCATCTCTTGATTGATCAACATAATTTAAACTTACAGTTTCGCCAATTATAATTTCTCCATTATTAGGTTCTTCTTCTTTAGTTATTAATCTAAATAGTGTAGTCTTGCCTGCACCATTTGCTCCAATTACACCTATAATTCCTCCTGGGGGAAGTTTAAAACTAAGATTATCTATTAATAATTTGTCATCAAAGGACTTGCTAACGTTTTTGAAAGTAATTACCTCATTACCAAGTCTAGGTGCAGGTGGTAATACAAGGTTCCCAGTATTAATTTCTTTTTTCTGTTCTTTCGAGACCAATTCTTCATAAGAAGTAATTCTAGCTTTTGATTTTGCTTGTCTTGCTCTAGGTGATGCCTTAATCCATTCTAATTCTTCATTAAGCTTTCTTTTTCTAGCTTCTTCAGCCTTACCTTCAAGTTCAAGTCGCTTTTGTTTTTGTTCAAGCCAACCAGAATAGTTTCCTTTATAAGGAATACCTTCACCACGGTCTAATTCTAAAATCCAACCAGCAACTTCATCTAAAAAATATCTATCATGTGTTATGGTTACAACAGTACCTGGAAAATCATGAAGAAATCTTTGCAACCACGCCACAGACAGTGCATCTAAATGATTAGTTGGCTCATCCAACAACAGAAAATCAGGATTTGATAAAAGTAGTTGAGCTAAAGCAACTCTTCTTTTTTCTCCACCAGATAAATGATTTATTTTTGCTTCTGCTGGAGGAAGACTCAATGCATCCATAGCTATCTCTACTTTTCTATCTAAATCCCATGCATCCATATTGTCAATTTGTTCTTGCAACTCACCTTGCTTTGCAATGACTTGATCCATCTCATCATCACTTAAATCCTCTGAGAATTTTAGAGAAATAGCATTAAAGTCATCAACAAGTTGTTTTGCTTCAGTCATTCCTTCCATTATATTTTCAAAAACATTCAAGCTATTATTTAGTTCCGGTTCTTGAGCAAGATAGCCTACTTTAACTCCATCAGCTAATTTTGCTTCACCATTATATTCACTCTCAATACCTGCCATAATCTTTAATAAAGTTGATTTACCTGCTCCATTGCCTCCAAGTACACCTATTTTAGCTCCAGGCAAAAAAGACAAACTCATATCTTTAATTACTTGTTTTCCCCCAGAGTAGACCTTACTTAATTTATACATCGAGAAGATATATTGTGGATTATTCATATTTCTCTCAAAATTATATTATTAAAATGATTATATTTAATTATAAATTAATTAGTAAAATATTTAAAATTATAATTTTCAATTTGTATATTATTTGTATTATGAAAATATGACGAATACCTTTCCCATATGGCTTTTAGGAGTTGACTATCTTTTAGCATGTTTAATGTTTATTTTGTTAATGAAGTTTATATTTAATTTATTTTTAAGCGAAAATAATAATTTTATTTTTTTTCGACTTATCAATAGGATTGTCCAACCAATTATAAATATCACAATCAGAATTACACCTGGTTTTATTGTACAACCAATAATACCGCTTTACCTAGCTTGGCTAATTTTTATGATTAGGTTATATATTTTACCATTATCTATAGGATACTTATACATTGGAAAATTTGCTTTTACTTTTGAAAAAGATTTATTCACAGAAATAAAATCAATGTTTTTAAACATCGCTATAAATTTAAATTATGGTATTTAAGAAATTAAAAAAAAGTTTTTAATCTACGAATAATTTCATCCATTTCACTCGTTGTTGTTTCAAATGAAGTGACAAATCTAACTATTGTACGATCATTACCAACCTTGCTCCATAAGTTGGGGAAAATGTTCATTTCAAGTATTTTATCATAAGATACTTTAGTCATCTCTAAAAAAATTTCATTACCTTGAGTTGGATAAACAAGTTTAAATTCACTAAATTTGCATAATTTATTACTTAAATAAATAGCATTTTCATTAGCTGTTTTTGCTAATTTTAGCCATAATCCATCTTTAAACCATTCATTTAACTGAGCAGAAACAAATCTAGTTTTAGAAATTACGTGTCCAGTTTGTTTAATAATATATTTTGCTTCACTAGCCAACGCTTTATTAAAAAATATTATGAGCTCTGCTGCTAAAGCACCATTTTTTGTTGCACCTAGGGACAAACAATCTACTCCAAGTTTCCATGTGGCTTGAGCAGGAGTAATAGATTTCTGCGATATTAATGCATTTGCAAATCTTGCTCCATCCATATGAAGATAAAGATTATTTTTTTTACAAATTTCACTAATTTTACTTATTTCGTTTGTGGTGTATAGAGTTCCATTTTCAGCTAATTGTGTTATGGAAACACCAGATAAGACAGGATTTAATCTACCTTTAAAATTTATTTCTTCAATCTTTGTTACTATATCCTTAGCTTTAAGTCGCCCAAGAGAGTTTGATATATTAATTAATTTACCTCCTCCTGAAAAAAACTCCGGAGCCCCTCCTTCATCTTTATTTATGTGAGAGTCTATGTGACAAATTACACTTCCGTAGGAACGTAGAAAAGATGAAAGTGCAAGAGAGTTTGAGCCTGTTCCAGACATCATTGGTACTATTTCTAAGTCATTTTTTTCGAAGATATTTTTTACTGTTTCTTCGCAATCTTTAGTAAAAACATCATTTCCATAAGGTAATGTTTTAATTTTAGAAGCTTTTGAAATTGCCTCTAACAGCTGAGGAGCAACTCCTGATATTGTATCAGTACCTATGAGAATTTTACTTTTTGACATTTCGTATACTATCTAAATTAATCACTTTTTAAAGTTAAAATTATCATTGCCTTTTTTTAAAGTTATTATTGACCTAACTTGTTTTGTATTAACGTCTAAAATTATTAATGTATTTTTTCCTTTATAAAGATATCTTAACAAAACTTGATTATCAGGCCCCAAAGAAGATGAAATAAGTTGTGCATCAGCAGGTTCATGGAAATCAAATTTATTTGTAAAATCTTGGTTTATTTTAATAATTTTACTACTTGTTTTTTTATCATTTTTTTGTTTACTAAAACTGTTAGCTAATCCCCAAAAAAGAATAACTAAACCAATAATTATTAACAAACCTAAAATGATAGCAATAATTTTTATAACCTTTATATTAGACTGAATATAAGATGTTTTATCAGTTTTGGAGTTAAATAAATTTGGCATGACAATTCCTATAAAAATTTCATTTCTAGTGAAAAACTTTAACTTACCTCATGAACGTCTTGATACGTGGATAACTGAAGCTATTAAAGTATGTGAGCCAACAAAACAACAACTAAATTTAAATAATTTTTCATTTTCGAGAAGTAGAGTAAAAAGTATAATAGAAAGTAGATTTCTTAAAGTTGATGGTAAAATAGTAGATAATCCTTCATTTAAAGTTCGCAATTGCGATAAAATACAATTTGTATTGCCTACCCCAAAAGATCCCATTCCTTTACCGGAAAATATAAAATTGGATATTGTTTATGAAGATGATTCGATAGTAGTTATAAATAAAAAGGCAGGTATGGTTGTACATCCAGCACCTGGATCTCCCAATGGCACGCTTGTTAATGCTCTTCTTTATCATTGTGGAAAAAGTCTCCACGGAATTGGCGGTGTTAAAAGACCGGGTATAGTTCATAGATTAGATAAAAATACAAGCGGTTTAATGGTAGTCGCAAAGACAGAAGTTGCCCATACAAAACTATCTAAAACTTTTTTTAATCATGATTTAGATCGACGATATAATGCTGTTGTGTGGGGGCATCCAGTTCATGAAGGTATAATTGACAAACCTATTGGAAGATCCTCTTTAAATAGAAAAAAAATGGCCATTACTCAAAAAGGAAAATCCGCTATTACAAAATGGAAGATTTTAAATGTCTATCCACCTTTTGCAAGTTTAATTGAATGTAAACTGGAAACAGGTAGGACACATCAAATTCGCGTTCATATGTCAGATTTAGGTTATGGTATTGTTGGAGATGATTTGTATGGAAATTCACCTTCACAAAAAAACTTTAAGAATAAAATCCTTAAAGAAAAAAATAAGTTAATTAAGTCTTTTAGGAGACAAGCTCTTCATGCCACAAAATTATCCTTCAACCACCCAATTAGTAACAAATATATTGAGTTTCAAAGCAAACTTCCAAAAGACATTTCTGTACTTATTGAAAATTTACAGTTATAAATCATAAAAATTTGTATAAAACCTTTAAATAAAGTAAAAAAATATTATATCAAATGAATGGAGTATCAATTTGAGTAATCTAGATAATATGAATTTATCTCTTGTATCACCTGATAATAATTTAGGTAGATATTTAGATCACATAAAAAAATTCCCAATGCTAGAAGCTGGTGAAGAATACATACTTGCTAAGGATTGGTTAGAAAAACAAGATACTAAGGCTGCACATAAATTAGTTACAAGCCATCTTAGACTTGTTGCTAAAATAGCCATGGGTTATAGAGGCTATGGTCTTCCAATTGCTGATCTTATTGCTGAGGGAAATATTGGTATGATGCATGCTGTAAAAAAGTTTGATCCAGAAAAAGGTTTTAGATTGGCTACATATGCGATGTGGTGGATAAAAGCAGCTATACAAGAGTTTGTACTCAAAAGTTGGTCTCAGGTTAAAATTGGTACAACGGCTAGTCAAAAAAAATTATTTTTTAACCTAAGAAAAATAAAAGGTAAGATTAATGCATTAGAAGATGGTGATTTGTCACCTAATCAAGTAAATTATATTGCAAAAACACTCGATGTATCTGAGGATGACGTAGTTTCAATGAATAGAAGAATGTTAGGAGGAGATCATTCTCTCAATTCACAAATAAATCGCCAAGAAGGTGAGGAAGCTGAATGGCAAGATATGCTGACCGATGAGAGGGATAATCAAGAAACTAAATATGCTGATTTTCAAGAGAAAAATATTAGAAATAAAATGATGCTAGATGCATTGGATCACTTAAAGCCTAGAGAAAAAGATATTATAATCAAGAGAAGATTAATGGATGAACCTAAGACATTGGAAGATTTGTCAAAAGAGTACAAAGTAAGTAGAGAAAGAATAAGGCAAATTGAAACTAGAGCATTTGAAAAGTTGCAAATAATTGTAAAATCAAAGGCAAAAGAGTTGAATCTAATTGAATTAACTGAAAATTAGTTAGGATTGAAAGGATCTTTTATATAAATAGTATCTGATCTTTCTGGGCTTGTCGAAATTAATATAATGGGACAACCAATAAGTTCTTCTAGTCTTTTAACATAAATTAAAGCTGATTTTGGAAGCTCATTTAGTTTCTTTATTCCAGCAATACTTCCTTCCCACCCTTTGAGAGTTTCATAAATTGGTTTTAAACTTTTTTGTTCTTTTTCTGCTGAAGGTAAATAATTTATAGTTTTACCATTAAGAGAATATCCAGTACAAATTTTAATTTCTTCAAACCCATCCAAAATGTCTAATTTTGTTAGAGCAATCCCTTTAATGCTTGATAAAGACACGGCTTGTCTAACTAAAACCGCGTCAAACCAACCACATCGCCTTTGTCTACCAGTTACAGTTCCAAATTCATGCCCTTTTTTACCCAATAATATTCCATCTTCACCATTATCTTCTGTAGGAAAAGGACCTGATCCAACTCTTGTTGTATAAGCTTTTGTTATTCCTAAAGTATAATTTATATCTGTTGGCCCTAATCCTGCACCAATACCTGCCTGTGAAGCAATAGTATTGCTGCTAGTCACAAAAGGGTAAGTGCCATGATCTACATCTAAAAAGGTGCCTTGTGCTCCTTCAAATAGGATATTAGATGCCTGTTGAATATATTTATTAATTGAAAGCCAAGAAGGTTGAACATAAGATTTTATAGTCTGTCCCAAATCCCAAAGAATTTCATAAACATCTTTTGGATCAAGGTTTTTTTTACCCATTGCTCTTAACCATATATTATGAAAATCATATAATTTTGAAAGTTTAGACGATAATTCATCTTCATCAAAAAGATCACATATTCTTAAACCTCTTCTACCAACTTTATCTTCATAAGAAGGACCAATACCTCTTCCTGTAGTCCCAATCTTTTCGGTATTTTTTATATTTTCTCTTAATTGATCTATGACTTGATGTATAGGTAGAATTAAAAAAGCTGTGTCTGAAATAATTAGATTTTCAGGCGATATTGTAATATTTTGATTTTTTAATTCATCAATTTCTTTTTTTAAATGAAAAGGATCTATTACGACCCCATTACCAATTAGAACAATTGTATTTTCTCTAACAATTCCACTAGGTAACAAAGACAATTTAAAAATTTTTTTATCAACAACTAGAGTATGTCCCGCATTATGACCACCTTGAAACCGTACGACAAGATCAGCTTTTTCTGATAGCCAATCAACAATTTTACCTTTACCTTCGTCACCCCATTGCGTTCCTATAACAACTACATTACTCATAAAACATTCCTTAAGTATTTAATTTGTTAGCTAAGTTTCTAATTTGACAATTTTTTTATTTTCCCAAATAAATTCACATTTTAGATTAAGAGCATCTTGTTTTATATCAGTATTTAAGTTGTTTCCAAAAACAACTCTATAACCTTTGTTAATAATTTGATCTGCTTCATTTATATTAAGATATGGGACATACACTAAACTTTTATCTAAACTAGATTTTGAATTAGAATAAATTTTTTCGGTATAAATTGTACATCCAGTTGCTGTCTCGCCATTTAAAGTTTTGTATCTACCACCTTTAGCGATTTCACCTTTTAAATTTTCAGAAAAAACTGTAAAGGAAAGGCCAGTGTGATAATTAAATCCTCTATTCTCAAGTGGATCAATCGAAATTTTGACAGATGAAATATTTTTATTGACTATACCAATTACTCTTAAATAATAATCTCTTACCTCATTAAAATAACCTTCTAGGCTTAATTTACTTAATAATTTAGAAGCAAGTGCATAATCACCAGCAGATTCCATAAGATTTAGCACAATTTTAGAAGATTTAAACTTTAACTTTTTTAAAGCTTTTTTGTCTCTCAAATCTATTGCCTGGTTAATTTCTTCTTTTAAAGAGGATGATAGATCTTTAAGAAAATACTCTCTTAAAAAAGGTAAATTTATGTCAATTGTTATATTTTGAATATCAATAGATTTAAGTGCTTTTAAACAAATGAGAATAATTTCAGCATCACAAAATTCATTCTCTAGTCCAATTAATTCTGCACCAACTTGTGTTTTTTGACGCTCAGTATTAAAACTGTCTCCTTTTACTCTTAAAACATCTCCAGAATAAGATAATCTGAGTGGACGAGATATGTGAGATAATCTTGTGGAGGCTATTCGAGATATTTGAGCTGTTACATCTGATCTCAATGCCATCATTTTTTGTGACAAAGGGTCCATTATTCTAAAAGTAGAATCCTTCAATACATTGCCCGGTCCATCAGATAATAAAGTTTCTTCGTATTCAACCAAGGGAGGCTTAACTCTTAAGTATCCATAATTAGAAAATACATCTAACAAATTTTCAATTTTTTTTGCTTGAATCTGGGCTTTAGGATAAAGAATATCACTTAATCCTGCAGGTAATAATCCTTTTTGAATTTGTGAACCTGTCATGCTATCACCTAAATTATGAAATATCTTTTTATATACTAAAGTTTTAAATGTATCTAATTAATCTTAAAAAGAATTTTTATTTATTTACCTTCAAAATTGATTGAATTTACTCTTGCAACTTGTGGTAAATTTCTTATTTCGGATATTATTTTTTCGTCAATTTTTCCGTCTATCTCTACCAATGCAATAGCTTCTCCTCCTACATTTCGACGTCCTAAATAAAATGATGCGATGTTAATATTATTATTTCCTAGTTTATTACCTAAATCTCCTATGAAACCTGGTTTATCATAATTTCTTAAATATAGAGCATTCTTTGGGAATTCTGATTCAATTGAAATACCTTGAATATTTACAATTCTTGGTTTGTTGCCGGCAATTAAAGTGCCTGAAATTGTTCTTTGACCTTTATCATGTTGAATGGAAATTTTAAGCAAAGTTTCATAATCACACCGTCTTTCATGCTTAATCGTTGATAAGTTTATACCCCTACTGGAGGCTATTGATGCTGAGCTAATATTATTTACCGCAGCAGATGTGGGTTCCAAAATACCTACTAGAGAACTAGCCATTAGGGGAACATCCTGAATATTTGACGCTTTACCTTCCAACTCTAATTTAACACTCAATATACCTTCTTGTGTAACCTGTCCTAAGAAAGATCCCATTAAATAGGCTAACTTAACATAAGGTTTCAAAATTGGTGCCTCCTCAGCTGATACACTTGGATAGTTTAGAGCATTTACCACAGCTCCTGTATTTAAATAATCAGACATTTGCTGAGCTATTTGGATAGCAACATTCTCTTGTGCTTCTATTGTTGCTGCACCTAAATGTGGTGTAGCTATTAGATTAGGAGCGTCAAATAAAATATTTTCTTTAGCAGGTTCTTCAGTGAAAACATCAAAAGCTGCGCCAGCTATATGTCCCGTTTCTAAAGCTGCTCTGCAGGCTACTTCGTCAACCAAACCTCCTCTAGCACAGTTTATTATCCTTGATCCTTTTTTCATTATACTTATTGCTTCAGATGAGATTATATTCTTAGTGTCATCAGTAAGAGGTGTGTGTAAAGATATAATGTCAGAATTCTTTAATAAATATTCCAAATCAACTTTTTCAACACCTACTTCAAAGGCTTTTTCTTGTGTAAGGAATGGATCATATGCTAGAACTTTCATTTTTAACCCTATAGCTCTACTAGCTACAATGGATCCAATATTTCCACAACCAATTAATCCTAAATATTTACCATTTATTTCAGTTCCGTTAAATTTAGATTTTTCCCATTTCCCTTGTTTAGTAGAGTTATCAGCCTGAGGTATCATTCGAACAAGTGACATCATGAGAGCTATAGCATGTTCAGCTGTAGTTACAGCATTTCCGTATGGTGTGTTCATTACAATTACACCATTTTTTGTAGCTGCAATTTTATCGATATTATCTGTTCCGATACCAGCACGACCTACAATCTTTAATTTTTTGCCAATTTTTAAAACTTCTTCAGTGACCTTTGTAGCAGATCTAATAGCTAATCCATCATAGTTATCAATTTTTTTTAATAACTCTTCATGACTCAAACCTGGACAATAAGATACCTCAATTTTATTTTTTTTTAAAATATCTACAGCAGATTCACTTAATTTATCACTAATTAAAACTTTTGGCATTTCCAAATCCTCAATTAATAGTTAAATATTTAGATCACTTAATGATTTATAATAGGCCCAGTCTAACCAAGGTAATAGTTTTTTTATGTCCTCATTATCAACTGTAGGTCCACCCCAAATTCTTAATCCAGGAGGCGCAGATCTGTAACTCCCTATATCGAATGCTACATTGTTTTCTTCTAACAAATTAATTATGTTTTTTTCTATTATATTTTTTGTTTCAAGTGATTGGTTTATTAGTTTAGGGTCTATTAGTTTCAAACATATTGATGTGTTTGATAAATTTTTTAGGTCTTCACACAAAAAATCTACCCAGGTAGATGAAGAAACCCAATCTTTAATTATATTTAAATTATCCTTTGACCTTTTAATTAATTCATCTAAACCGCCTATTCCTTTTGACCAATTAAGTACATCTAAAAAATCTTCAACACAAATCATTGATGGTGTATTTATTGTTGAACCTGAGAAAATATCTAAATTTATTTCATTATTTTTTTTTAATTGAAATAATTTTGGTATTGGCCAATTAGGATTATGTGTGTTTATTCTATGAACAGCTTTGGGAGAAAGAACAATCATACCATGAGCAGCTTCACTTCCGAGTGATTTTTGCCATGAAAATGTACCTACATCTAATTTAGACCAATCAATATCCATTGCAAAAGCTGCTGAAGTTGCATCACATATTGTTAAACTATCATGTGAATTTTTAATCCAGTTTCCATTAGGAACACAAACACCTGCTGTAGTACCATTCCAATTAAATATTATGTCACTTTTGAAATCCAAACTATTTAGATTTGGTAATTTTCCATAATCTTCTTTTATAATATCAAGATCTTTAAGATTTAATTGTAATTTAATATCTTTAGCCCAGTCTGCTCCAAAACTATCCCATACTAAGATTGTGACTCGTTTTGGACCTAAAAGATTCCACATAGCTATCTCTATGGCACCAGTATCAGATCCAGGAACTATACCTACTATATAATCATTTGGAATATTTAATATAGATTTAGATAGCTCAATTACTTCTTTTAATTTATTTTTACAAATTTTGTGTCTATGTGATCTACCAAGCGAACTTTTTTTTAATACTTTTAAAGACCAACCAGGTCTTTTTGCGCAAGGTCCTGAAGAGAATTCTGGACGAATTGGCTTGACTAACGGTCTTATCATATTAACCTCATAATAATTTTATTGCTTGTTGGGAAGCAATAACCCACGATTTAAATAAAGGTTATTTTTCAAAAGTCAATATAATAAAAGGATCCTTAAAGCAAATGCTTGAGCTATACGATTTATCTGGAAAAAATGATCTAAGATTTAGTCCTCCATGTTGGAATATAAAGTTGTGTCTTATTCAAAACAATATAAAATTTACAACCATTCCTATAAGATTTATTGACAAAGATAAGATTGCTTTTTCTAAACAAACATTAGTTCCTATATTAAAGTACAAAGATAGATTTGTGACTGATTCATGGAATATAATTAATTGGTTAGACCATAACTATCCTGAGAAAAAAATTTTTATAAATAATTCATCAAAAAATTTTTCATATTTTTTATATTTATGGACTTCCAAACAATTGTTACCAATCTTATTTAAGATTATTGCTCATGAAATACCAAATGTTTTAGAAGGAAATGATATTGAATATTATTTAAAGACAAGAGAAGAAAGAATAAATGGGCCAATTACTAAATTTCAACCGTTTATTTCATCCTCTATTAAAGAGTTTAGAAAATCAATTGATCCAATTAGAAAAATAATAATTAATAATGGTTTTATATCTGGTAAGAAACCTGGAATAGAGGATTGTATTTTTTTTGGAAATTTTAAATGGGTAAATGTTTGTAGTTCGTGCAATTTATTAGATAATGAAGACCCTGTATATAAGTGGTATAAAAATCTTCTTAAAATAGCTAATAAACAAATTAATTAATATTAAAGGAATGATTTATTGGACCGTGTCCATTACCAAATTTTGGTGATGTTATTATAGCTTGATTTACATAAAAATGTGCTTTTTGGAAAGCTACTTTAATATTAAGAGATTTAGCTAGTCCAGCTGCCAGTGCTGAAGCCATTGTACAACCTGTACCATGAGTGTTATTAGTTTCTATTTTTTTTGTGTCTATTTGGTAAAAAATTTCTTTACCAATTAATAAATCCGACATGGTTGGTTTATTCATATGTCCACCCTTTAAAACAACAAAATTAGCACCCAAATCAATCATTTTTTCTCCAGCAGTTTTCATATCGGACAAATTATTAATTTTTATTCCTGTCAATATTTCAGCCTCAGGAATATTTGGTGTTAACACAGGATTAGTCATTTTTATAAAATTTTTTAATGAATATATAGCCTCTTCCTGGAGTAATCTGTGTCCTCCTTTAGCAACCATTACTGGATCAAGAACTATTTTTATTTTATCATTACCTATTATCTCATTATTTTTGAGTGCTTTATATACCCCATCTATCAAACCTGCATTATGCATCATTCCAATTTTTATTGCATTTGCCCCAATATCAGACAAACAACAATTAATCTGCTTTACAACAAAATCTAGAGGAATCTCAAATATTCCTGATACACCTCTGGTGTTTTGTTCTGTAAGTGCAGTTATCGCTGTCATACCGTAGACACCAAGAGATGTAAGAGTTTTTAAATCAGCTTGAATTCCAGCTCCTCCACTGGGATCAGAACCTGCAATGATTAAAACAGATTTAGATAAATTACTAACTCTTCTTGTCATCATTTTCTTTTATTATAGCTTTGGAAATAGTTTCAATAGTGGCATTTATAAGGTTTAAGTCAGTACACTCAACCATAATTCTAATTAAATCTTCTGTTCCAGACGGTCGCAACAAAATTCTGCCTTCTTTTCCTAATTCTTTCTGCTGTTTTTCAACTAAACTAATAATATTTTTATTTGATAGAACACTTTTATCTATATTTTTTAAATTTTTTAACGATTGAGGTATTGGGTTGAATGGTCTTAAAAATTCAGAAGCTTTTAAACCTGATTTTTTAAGGAGAGATAATATTTTAATTGCTGTTAGCAACCCATCACCTGTTTTAGCAAAATCATAAAGTAATATGTGCCCAGATGGCTCACCTCCAAGTTTAGAATTAGATTTGATCATTTTATCCAAGATATAACGATCACCTACATTTGTTCTGTGGAATTTTATATTTAAATTATTTAAATAATTTTCCAATCCTAAATTAGACATTAAAGTACCAACAACTTGATTATCAATTAATTCATTATTGTTTTGCATCTCTCTAGCTAAAACTGCAATGATTTGATCACCATTAATTATTTCACCATTTTCATCAGAAAAAATTACTCTATCTGCATCTCCATCAAGTGCTATACCTAAATCTGCGCTCTCTAGTTTTGTAATTTTGGCCATCTTTCCTGGATACATCGCACCGCAATCTAAATTTATATTTTTACCATTGGGTTCTGCTCCAATCACAACAGAATCAGCTCCAAGTTCAAATAACACCTCAGGACCAACCTTGTATGATGCACCGTTGGAACAATCTAAAACCACCTTCAGAGAGGTTAAATCTTCGTGTTTAGGTAATATTTGTTTTACAAATTCAGAGTACCTACCAATTGCATCTTCCATTCGTCTTGCTTTACCTAAATTTTCTGACTTTGCGAGGGTAGGACCACTGATCATTCTTGATTGAATTTCATTTTCAACCTTATCATTTAATTTAAATCCGTCTGCGCCAAATAATTTTAAGCCGTTATCTTGGTAAGGATTGTGTGATGCTGAAATCATTACTCCTAAATCACACCTTAGGACTCTAGTTAAATGAGCTATAGCTGGCGTAGGAAGTGGACCAGTAGTAATAGAATCCAGACCTACGGAAGTAAATCCAGCAACAAGTGCTGGTTCAAGCATGTATCCAGATAACCTAGTATCTTTGCCAATTAATACTCTTGATCTCTTGGTTCCAGCTTTTCCATAAAAATATTCACCAGCAGCCATAGCTAAATTTACAGCCATTAAAGCAGTAACTTTGTCTTTATTAACAGTACCTCTTATACCATCAGTGCCAAATAAACGTTGATTACTACTAAATGTTGTTTGTATCATGTATTACCTATAAATTAACTGAATTGTGACAAATCAAAGCCTGGTTTGTTTCAAATACATCATGAGTTCTTAATATTTGGACACCACTCTTATTAGCATGAATAGCAAAAGCTAAAGAGCCACTCAACCTTTTACTTGGTTTTATATTCTTTTTATTTTTTCCACGGAACTTATAATCATCATTTGTAATCTCATCAATAAGTGATTTTCTACTAGCTCCAATCAAGATAGGGACACCTAAACCATGAAAAATTGGTAAATATTTTAGAATATTCAAGTTATCAGATAAACTTTTACCAAATCCAATTCCTGGATCTATAGCTATATTTGATTTTTTTACACCAGCTTGAATCAAATCAGTAATTTTTTTTGAAAAAAATTTATAAATATCAATAGGAGCAAAATTATATTTAGGGTTTATTTGCATATTAATAGGTTCTTTTTGCATATGCATAATTATTATTGGAGAGAATGTTTTCGTAATAAAGTTAATTTTGTTTTTTTCCTTAAATGCAGTGATATCATTGAATATATCAACACCAACTTTGTGACAAACTTTCATTGTAGACAAATTTCGAGAATCTAAAGAAATTAAAGAATTTATTTTACAATTTTTAAGCTGTTCTATTGGTCTTACAACTCTTTGTTTTTCTTCCACTACAGAAATTTTTTCTGCACCAGGTCTGCTTGACTCACCTCCAATATCTATAATCGAAGCGCCATTGTTAACCATTTCATAAAAGATTTTAGTAAGTCGTTTTAAATTTTTAACTTGGCTGTTTTTATAAAAACTATCTGGTGTTATATTAATTACACCCATTATGTGTGGTTTTGACATATTAAGGCTTGCAAAAGGCACTCTATTGATTACTAAATTTTCTATTTGAAATTCGGCTTCGGTTAAGGAAGTTTTACTGAAATTTTTAGCAACTTTTATAAATTCATTAATGCTCATAATAACTTCTACAAAAGAGTTATTTCTTTTTTGGATAATTCTTAAGTTTTTGAAATACCTCCAGCCGCCAGCTAAATTTAAGCCACCTAAAGCTTCAGAAGGTGAGCCAGTTATAGGGATAATAAAAGTTTCAACTGATTTGCAATATGGCGGTGCTAGCAAATATCTTGTTTTTTTTACAAAGGCCATACATTAACCTATGAAATTTTTAAATATTGTTAATTATCTATTTCGTTAGTAACAATTGTATGCTTAGCAGTTGTAGAAGGAATACCAGCTCTTTTCTTTGGTTTTTTTGCCTTTGGAGCGTCGTCTTTTTCGTCAGACTTCGTTATTGAAATAGAAATGTTTAGACCCTTACATATATCTTTTATTTGTTTTCCATCTAATGTTTCATACTCAAGTAATGCTTCAGCTACTCTTTTTAGTTGCTTGGAATATTTTTTAAGCATTTTTTGGGCATCTAAATAAACAGAATCTGCAATTCTTCTGATTTCTTCATCAACAATAGAAGCAGTGTTGTCCGATACGTTTTTTTGCTGAGATACTGATCTACCAAGAAAGACTTCCTGTTCATTTGCTTCGTAAGCTAAAAAACCAAGCTTATCTGAAAGACCCCATTCTGTTACCATTCTTCTAGCAATGTCGGTAACCATTCTAATGTCTGAACTTGCGCCTGTGGTAACTTTATCTTTACCAAAGATCATTTCTTCTGCTATTCTACCCCCACAAGCTACCCTAAGATCTGCATAAAGTTTATCTTTAGCCATTGAAACTCTATCACCTTCAGGCAATCTCATAACCATTCCAAGAGCTCTGCCTCTAGGTATAATTGTTGCCTTATGTATTGGATCGCTAGCCGGTGAATAAGCTGCAACAACAGCATGACCTGCTTCATGATAAGCCGTAAGTTTTCTTTCTTCCTCAGTCATTACCATCGATCTTCTTTCGGACCCCATCATTACTTTATCCTTAGCTTCTTCAAATTCAACCATACTAACATTATTTCTACCCTTTCTAGCCGACAACAATGCTGCTTCATTGACTAAGTTTGCTAAATCGGCACCAGAAAAACCTGGTGTACCTCGCGCTAGTGTTTTTGGGATGACATCTGAAGAAAGTGGAACTTTTTTCATATGAACCTTGAGAATTTTTTCTCTACCAATCATATCAGGGTTTGGTACTACAACTTGACGATCAAATCTACCGGGCCTTAATAAAGCAGGGTCTAAAACATCTGGACGATTAGTTGCAGCAACTAAAATTACACCTTCATTAGTTTCGAAACCATCCATTTCTACCAAAAGTTGATTAAGTGTCTGCTCTCTTTCGTCATTACCACCACCTAATCCAGCACCTCTATGTCTTCCCATCGCATCTATTTCATCAATAAATATGATGCAAGGAGAGTTTTTCTTTCCTTGCTCAAACATATCTCTTACTCTTGAAGCACCCACGCCAACAAACATTTCAACAAAATCTGAACCTGAAATAGTGAAAAACGGGACACCTGCCTCTCCAGCAACAGCTTTTGCAAGTAATGTTTTACCCGTACCTGGAGGACCAACAAGCAAAACACCTTTTGGTATTTTTCCACCAAGCTTTTGAAATCTACTTGGATCTTTTAAAAATTCTACAACTTCTTCCAATTCAGCTTTAGCTTCGTCAATACCAGCAACATCTTTAAATGTAACTTTGTCTCTGTGTTCTGTAAGAAGTTTAGCTTTAGATTTGCCAAAACCCATAGCTCCTTTGGCACCACCTTGCATTTGTTTCATAAAGAATATCCAAACACCTATAAATAAAAGCATTGGAAACCAAGAGATTAAAACTGACAAAATTCCTGGCATACTACTTTCATCAGGTTCTGAGGTAACTTTAATACCTTTTTCAGAAAGCTTATTTGCTAATTCTTCTTCTTTGGGAATAAATGAATAAAAAGGTACTCCACTACTTGATGTGCCAAATATTTTATCTCCTTTAATACTAACTTCTCTAACATCTCCTGAATTAACTCTTGTTAAAAAATCAGAATATGCAATTACATTTCCTTGATTTTGAGAAGATCCACCTTGAAAAACATTAAATATTGCAACTAAAACTAGTGATATTATTATCCAAACAGCTATATTTTTTCCAAAATTATTCATTATTGTCCTTTTTAATAAAAGATGTTTACATAGAAAATCTATTGATCAGATAAAGATTGAAACAATTTTCTATACCTTTACTTAAATTAGAATTTTCATTTATTTTATATATGTGGGGTTTAATAGTCTTTCCTTCAAGAGTTTCTAGGTAAGGAATTGAATTATTTATCCAATAACTATATTCATGAAAAGGATTTTTATAATCCGGAACTATCAAATCGCTATTTTCATTCTTGACAAGCTTTCCGGAGAGTGAACTTTTAATTAAAAACCTTCCATCAAATATATAGTATTTATTTTTTTCTATTTTAATATCAAAATTTAAGTTTCTATTTTCTCTAACAAAAAAGAGATAACTTTGACTAAAAGAGACATTCACATTTCCAAGAGTTTTCTTTTTGATTTTTTTTGTAAATATTGAGGATAGTAGATCATGTGTTTTTTTTCTTTTTGGAGAATATTCTTTACCCCCAACAGTTTGAATAATTTTTCCAACTATTCCAACGGCAAATAAATAAGATTTTTTAAAAATAGTCTTTAAATTATCATAATCAACTCTTACAGCTCCAGCTTCATGTATAATAATATTTTTTTTTGCCCAACTATTAAAATGATAATTAGTTTTTTTTAATAAATCGGAATTTAAATTGCCGAAGTGATTAAGATCTCCTGAAATATTGGGCCATATATGTTTGTTAATGCAATTTAAATAAAATCTAGTCCTTACTCTTTCAAATTTATGATTGTTATTTGAGATATCTTCGAAATAAGGAATTTCTTTATCTCTAACGAAATTTTCAATCTGTTTTTTTTTACAAAAAAGAAGAGGTCTTAGAATAAATACACCATTCCATGAACTAATATCACTCATTCCTGAGAGACCAGCTAAACCAGAATTTTTTGTCATGCGCATAAACAACGTCTCTGCTTGATCGTCAAAGTGATGCCCCAATATTAAATTTGCAGATAATTCTAAGCATTTTTGATGCAGTATAAATCTTCTTTGCTTTCTTGCCCAATTTTGAATATTACCATTAGGCTTATTCATATTTATTTTTTTTATTTTGGTATCAAAACCAAGACTTTGAGAAATTTTCTTAACTTCTTTCGCTTCTTTTTCAGATACATTTCTGATGTTATGATCAATGATAATAGGCATACATTTTATTGAGACATTTCTTTCATCATCTATAAAATTTTTTATTAAATGTAATAAAGACATTGAATCTTTGCCACCAGATAAACCCAGAATAAAATTATTATTACTGTTGAGTCTTTTTAATAATTTATTAAAGTGATTATTAAAGCTTGGGATCATCCAGTAGTGCACTGATTTTTGTTTTTAAGAATATTAATCCTTTTTACAAATTTGTCGGATGGATTAACCATAAATTCAAGCGATTGATTTAAAATATCGCATAACTGATCCTTTGGAGCAAAGTTAACAGCAGATTCTGCAATTAATAATGTAGTTTCCTGAAACCTTGGATCATTTGGAAAAACACTATTAAACTCAGCTAAAGCAATGGCAGCTTCCTCAAATTTTTTTTGTGCGAAATATACTCTACCCAACCAATATTGTGCATCAGCAACTTTCTTACTATCTTTATGTGTCTTTAAGAATTCTTTAAATGCTTTTTCAGCACTTTCAAAGTCAAGTTGACTCGCGAGGTCTAAGGCGTAATTAAAATTTTCTTCAGCTGTTCCGTCTGGTAACAAAGATTTGTTTTTAATTTTATTATTTTGATTGTTAACAACTTGGTCTTTAGCTACCTCATTTTTATTATCTGATTCCTTTATAAAGCCTAATACACCTTCAGTTTTTGCGTCTAAGCTTTTCTGTTTTATTTGAGGCTTCTTTACTACCTCATATTTATTTTTACTAGAATTTGTAACATTTGAAGGACTAGCCTTTTCTTGAATTGAGGATAACTCTAAATGACGTTCAATTCTTTTAAGTGAAAACTCTAAGTTATATGCTAAGTTTGTTATATTTTTTAAATTATTCTCTAGTAATAATAATTTCTGATTAATGTCATTAATCTGACTTTCAACTAATTTAGAAGTATTGCTAGATTTATTAATATTTGATTGCTCTTCTATGGAGCCAATTAACCTTTTTAGATTATCCTCTAAATTTGAAATTTTATCCTGTTGAATTTTTACAATTTCTTGAAGACCGTCAATTGATTGGGAAGCAGCAAAATTTGATGAAAATAGAAAAAGTATGAGGACAAGTATTTTTATTGGTTTGATCATCAACAT